>NZ_JBEXGP010000030.1:0-63145 GCF_040607375.1 Micromonospora sp. NPDC005298 | reverse complement strand
AACCCGAACACCGCCTCCTACTGGATCACCGTCGAGCACCTCGCCGACTGGATCGCCACCCGCGGCTACGCCACCAACTGACCACCAGCACACACAAACGCGAAAGGGCCGGACCCCACCACGGGGCCCGGCCCTTTCGGCATGACCAGGCCCTGTCCATGCCTCGTCAGGCGCCGCCGGGAAGGACCGAGCGCCACGAGACCGAGGAGGGTGGCCGCCGGGCGTCTCCGCCCAATCGGTCAGAGGCTCGATCAGCCGCCGGAGTCGTCCATCTCGGCGCCCTCGGGGACGGTGTCGTCGTCCCGGCTGGCCAGCCAGCCGTCCGGCAGGGAAACCTTGCCCGGGGAGTTCGTCCGCCCGCGCGGCTGGCCGAGAGCGGCCACCGGGAACGGCTCGGCCGGGTCGAGCTTGCCGAGCAGGTCGTCGAGCTGGGCCAGACTTTCGATCATCGCGAGCGAACGGCGCAGCTCACCGCCGACCGGGAAACCCTTGAGGTACCAGGCGACGTGCTTGCGGAAGTCGGTGCAGCCGTCCCGCTCGCCCCGCGCCGGGTTGCGGGCACCCGCCACGAACTGGTCCACCAGCAACTCGGCGTGCCGGCGCATGGTCACCGCCACCTCGCCGAGGCTGGGCAGTCGCCGCTCCGGCCGGCCGTTGAAGGCGGCCTCCAGGTCGGCGAAGAGCCACGGCCGGCCCAGGCAGCCGCGCCCGACGACCACGCCGTCCACGCCGGTGTGCGCGACCATCCGCAGCGCGTCGTCGGCCTCCCAGATGTCACCGTTGCCGAGCACCGGCACGTCGAGGGCCTGCTTCAACGTGGCGATGGCGTCCCAGTCGGCGGTGCCCGAGTACCGCTGCCCGGCCGTACGCCCGTGCAGGGCCACCGCGGCGACGCCGGCCTCCTGCGCGGCGAGCCCCGCCTCGACGTACGTCAGATGGTCGTCGTCGATGCCCTTGCGCATCTTCACCGTGACGGGCACCCCGGCCGGCGACGCGGCAGCGACCGCGGCCGTCACCAGCCGGGCGAAGAGCCGACGGCGCCAGGGCAGCGCCGCGCCGCCGCCCCGCCGGGTGACCTTGGGGACCGGGCAGCCGAAGTTGAGATCGATGTGGTCGGCCAGGTCGCGCTCCACGACGATGCGCACGGCCGCTGCGGTGATCTCCGGGTCGGTGCCGTAGAGCTGGAGGCTGCGGGGCTTCTCGTCGTCGCCGAACGCGATCATGCGCAGCGTCTTCGGATTCCGCTCGACGAGCGCCCGCGTGGTGATCATCTCGCAGACGTAGATGCCGCCGCCCTGCTCCCGGCAGAGCCGGCGGAACCCGACGTTGGTGATCCCGGCCATGGGCGCGAGCACCACCGGCGGCCACACCTGGTACGGCCCGAGAGTCAGAGGGCCCAAGGCAGGCGGCGCGGTCAAGGCAGTCACCGCACAAGTGTAAGGAAGGGCCCCTGCTTAACGCCTGGTGCATAGGAAGGGGCCCTTCCTTACACGACGCATATCACACCCCGCGATGATCGACGGAGTTGTCCACAGCCGGCAGGAGTTTCCACAGGCTGAACGACCGGGCAGGACAGGGCCCGATTCCGGCGGCCACGCTGCGGCCATGCGTGAATATCCACCCGAGCTGGCGGCGACGGCCGAGCGGCAACAGCACATCGTCACCCGAGCTCAATTGCTCGCCGCCGGCTACGACGACATGTACCTGTACCGCCAGGCTCGGCGCGGCCAGTGGCAACGAGTCCTGCCGGCGACGTACGCCCTGTTCACGGGCGTACTGACCGATGAACAACGCCGGATCTCCGCAGCGCTCTACGCCGGGCCGCTGGCGCAGCTCACCAGCCTGGCCGCGCTCGCCTGGTACGGGTTCCGGCAGATTCCGCGTAACAACGACGTACACCTGGTGGTGCCGCACCACGCACGGCGCCGGTCGGCGGACTACGCCGTCGTTCGGCGAGCCCTGGCACTGGACGCCTGGCCGCGGTCGAGCGCGCCCTATCCGGTGTGCTCGCCGGCGCGGGCGGTCGTGGACGCGGCTCGCGACCTTCGGCAGATTCGCCCGGTGCGGGCCATCGTCGCCGAGTCCGTCCAGCGCGGTTTCACCGACCTCGGCAGGCTTGACGAGGAGATCCGCCGGGCGCGGCGCAGTCGCACCGCGCTGATCAGGATGGCGTACGCGGAGGTCCTGGCCGGCACCCGGTCGGCTCCGGAGGCGGAGCTGCGCGAGTGCCTGGCGGACAGCCCGATCCTGCCGGAAATTCGCTGGAATCCCCGCCTTCGTACGCTCGACGGGGCGACGCTGCCGACGCCGGACGGGTACCTCACCGACTCGGCGGTGGCGCTGGAGGTCGATTCGCAGGAGTACCACTTCAGCGCGAGCGACTGGGCTCGGACGTTGGAGCGGCACAACGAGCTGAGCCGGCACGGTGTCCTGGTTCTGCACGTCACGCCGGCACAGCTACGGCGCCACCCGAACCGCATCCGACGAACCGTCGAGGACGCGTACGAGTCCCGGCAGGGCGTCGGCGCCACGCTCCGGGTCCGCGTCGATCCGGCCGGCCCGGAGCACACAAGGGCCTGATCGAGTACGGGCGCTCCACGCGAGTCAGCCCCGCTGCTCCGCTCAGCTCAGCTCGCAGAGCAACGGAGTTAGGAAGGGGCCCCTCCTATACCTGAGGCGTTAAGAAGGGGCCCTTCCTTGCACCTCAGCAGCCGGGGAGGCGCTCGATCAGGTAGCGCTCGACCTGGTCCAGGGAAATCCGCTCCTGGGCCATGGTGTCCCGGTTGCGCACCGTCACGGCGTTGTCGTCCAGGGTGTCGAAGTCGACGGTCACGCAGAACGGGGTGCCGATCTCGTCCTGCCGGCGGTAGCGGCGACCGATCGCCTGCGAGTCGTCGAACTCCACCACCCAACGCTTGCGCAGCAGCGCCGCGAGGTCCTTCGCCTTGGGCGACAACGCCTCGTTACGCGACAGCGGCAGCACCGCCACCTTGACCGGGGCGAGCCGCGGGTCGAACCGCATAACGGTGCGCTTGTCCACGCCGCCCTTGGTGTTCGGCGCCTCGTCCTCGTCGTACGCCTCCAGCAGGAAGGCCAGCACCGCGCGGGTCAGACCGGCGGCCGGCTCGATGACGTACGGCATCCAGCGCTCGCTCTTGGACTGGTCGAAGTACGACAGGTCGACGCCCGAGTGCTTGCTGTGCGTGGAGAGGTCGAAGTCGGTGCGGTTGGCGACGCCCTCCAACTCGGCGAACTCGGTGCCGCCGAACTGGAAGCGGTACTCGATGTCGACGGTGCGCTTCGAGTAGTGGGAGAGCTTCTCGGCGGGGTGCTCGAAGAGGCGCAGGTTGTCGGCCGACAGGCCCAGGTCGATGTACCAGTTCCAGCGCTCCTGGAGCCAGTATTCGTGCCACTGCTCGTCGGTGCCCGGCTCGACGAAGAACTCCATCTCCATCTGCTCGAACTCGCGGGTCCGGAAGATGAAGTTGCCCGGCGTGATCTCGTTGCGGAACGACTTGCCGGTCTGCGCGATGCCGAACGGCGGCTTCTTGCGGGCGACGGTCTCGACGTTCTTGTAGTTCACGAAGATGCCCTGCGCGGTCTCCGGACGCAGGTAGTGCAGGCCTTCGTCGCTCTCCACCGGGCCCAGGTACGTCTTCATGAGGCCGTTGAACATCTTCGGCTCGGTGAAGGTGCCCTTGTTGCCGCAGTTGGGGCAGTTCAGCTCGGCGAGCGAGGTCAGCGGCTTGCCGTGCTTCTCCGCGTACGCCTCCTCCAGGTGGTCCGCCCGGAAGCGCTTGTGGCAGAACTGGCACTCGGTGAGCGGGTCGACGAACTCGGCGATGTGGCCGGAGGCCTCCCACACCTTGCGGGCCAGGATCACGGCGGAGTCGAGGCCGACCACGTCGTCACGCTGCTGGACCATGGTCTTCCACCACTGCCGGCGGACGTTCTCCTTGAGTTCCACGCCGAGCGGACCGTAGTCCCACGCCGATCGGGTGCCTCCGTAGATCTCACTGGAGGGGAAGACAAAGCCTCGGCGCTTGGCGAGACTGACGACGGCGTCGATACGGTCGACTGGCATGTTTCCTCCTACGCCGGCTGGCGGTCGGCGGGGGCGAGATGTGGATGGAACGGTCGGTTCGGGACAACGGTACGACCACCATCATCCCGAGCCCAGCAGAATACCGGGGGCCGATCAGCTCACCCCGCAGACCTCCATGCCGCCGGTCTGACCGTCCTGACCGAGGCTGACCTGCTGCTGCTCCCGGTCGCCACCGGCGAGCGTCACGTCGACCGGCACCACCAGGTTGATGGTGTCCACGTCACCGACCCGGAAGGCGGCGACCTGGGGCTCGGCGGCCGCCCGTCGTTCGAACTCGGCGCGGGACTCGCGCCGCTGCGCGTCGTCGCAGAGCTGGTCGTACGCCCGCCCGTAGTTCTTCTCGACGAGTGCCTGGTAGTAGTCGCCGGTGACGGTGCGGCCCTGCTCGCGGACGGCCTGCACGCCGGTGACGGCCAGGCCGACGACGGCCGCGCCGCCCCCGCCACAGCAGAGGAGCACGGCGAGCGCGCCGACGCCGAGGCCGATCCAGAGCCGGGTCCGGCGGCCCTCGGTGGGTGGCGCGGCGAACGGCGGAGCCACACCGGGACCGGGCGGCGGGGCGGGTGCGGTCATAGGAGCAGCGTAGTGTCCGCCGGCTCAGCGGTAAGGACCCGCAGCCCGATCACTCTCGGCGACCACCACGGCCCCGCCGGGCGCGGCGCTGGCCAGGGCCTCGTACGCGGACGGTTCGTCGACCGACTCGGCGAGCAGTGGCACGGCGCTGACCTTGACCTCGAAGGCACCCAGCGCCCGCCGGTAGGTGCCGACCGACTCCCACTCGGTGAGCAGGGTCCAGTACCGGGGGTCGTCGAGCGCCCGGACCAGTTGGCCCCGCAGGTAGCCGGGGCGGGCGGCCAGCGCGGTGAGGGCGGCGTGCGCCCGTTCGGTGAAGTCGTCGGCGACATCGACGTCGACCACGAACCGGTTGGTCACCAGCACCGGGGGTTCCTCCTCGTAGAGTCTGTGGGATGCAGCGTACGCAGCGCCCTCTGCTGGCGCGTCTGGCCGGGGCGAACCCGACGTCGGTGTTCCTGCTCACCCTGGTGGTGGTGCTGGTGGCGTTCTTCACGCCGGGGGTGATCGGCGGGTTGCTGACGTTGGCGCTCGCGGCGGTGCTGATCGCCCTGTTGGCGACCACGTGGCCGGTTCAGGCGCCGCAGACCCGGATGATCCGGCTGCTGATGCTGACCCTGCTGGTGACGGTGGGCCTGGCGAAGCTGCTCTGACATGCAATCATGCGTTTTTGACAATCATTATCGTTACCACGGACAGTTGACGACATGACCAACCGCGCCACGTCCCGTGCCCTGGCCGCCGCGACCGCCCTCCTCGCCCTGGGCGCCGGTGCCGGCTGCTCCACCGGGGGCGCCGCCGGCGCCGACCCGCAACGAGTCGACGTGGTGGCCGCGTTCTACCCCCTCCAGTTCCTCGCCGAGCGGATCGGCGGCGACGCCGTGCGGGTGACCAACCTCGCCAAGCCCGGCGCCGAGCCGCACGACCTGGAACTCAGCCCCAAGCAGGTCGGCCAGGTCAGCGACGCCGAGCTGATCGTCTACCTCAAGGGCTTCCAGCCGGCGGTGGACGACGCCGTCGCGCAGAACGGCGGCGACCGGACCTTCGACGTGACGAGCGTGCAACCGCTGCTGGACATGACCGCGGGCGAGCACGACCACGAGGGCGCGGGCGGGCACGCCGAGGAGGACACCGGCGGCAAGGACCCGCACGTCTGGCTCGACCCGACCCGGCTGGCCGCCATCGGCGACCAGCTCGCCCAGCGGCTCGGCGAGACCGACCCGGGCCACGCCGCCGACTACACCGCACGCGCGTCCGCGCTGCGCGCCGACCTGACGGCCCTGGACGGCGAGTTCACCCAGGGCCTGGCGACCTGCCAGCGACGCGAGATCGTGACCAGTCACACCGCGTTCGGCTACCTCGCCGACCGGTACCGGCTCGACCAGGTGGGCATCACCGGGCTGAGCCCCGACGTCGAACCCTCCCCGCAGCGGCTCGCGCAGGTCATCGAGGAGGCCAGGGAGCACCAGACCACCACGATCTTCTTCGAGACGCTCGTCAGCCCGAAGGTCGCCGAGACCATCGCCGGTCAGGTGGGCGCGAAGACCGCCGTGCTCGACCCGATCGAAGGGCTCGCCGCTGGCGACGGCGCCGACTACCTTTCGGTGATGCGTACCAACCTCCAGGCCCTGCGGACGGCGTTGAGCTGCTCGTGAGCACACCCGTCATCACCGTCGAGCACGCGGCGGTCGGCTACGAGGGCCGCCCGGTGCTCCGGGACGTCTCGCTCACCGTCACCGCCGGGGAGGTCGTCGCGGTGCTCGGCGCCAACGGCTCCGGCAAGTCCACGCTGATCCGCGCGGTACTCGGACTGGTGCCGCTGAGCACCGGCTCGATCACCCTCTTCGACCAGCCGTTGCGCCGGTTCCGACAGTGGCAACGCATCGGGTACGTCCCCCAGCGCCTCGGGGCTGGCGGCGGCGTACCGGCCACGGTGCGCGAGGTGGTGGCCTCCGGCCGGCTGGCCCGCCGGGGTCTGCTCCGTCCTCCGGGCACCGCCGACCGCACCGCCGTCGACGACGCGCTGCGCGCGGTGGGCCTCGCCGACCGGGCCGCCGACCCGGTGGCCACCCTCTCCGGCGGCCAACAGCAGCGCACCCTGATCGCCCGCGCGCTTGCCGGCCGGCCGGAGCTGCTGATCCTCGACGAGCCCACCGCGGGGGTGGACGCGGCCAGCCAGGAGGCGTTCGCCGGAGCGCTTCGCGACTTCGTCGGCGACGGCGGGACGGTGCTGCTGGTGGCCCACGAGCTGGGCCCGCTGCGACCGGTGATCAGCCGGGCTGTCGTCGTACACGAGGGTGGCATCTGTCACGACGGCCCGGTGCCGGACCCGGCCGGCCACCACGCGGAGCCCGACCACGACCACGTGCACCCGCACGGTCCCGACGAGCCCGCCGGGCTGTGGAGCAGCTGAGCAATGGAACTCTTCCAGTACCCGTACATGCAGCGTGCCCTGATCGCCGCGCTGGTGATCGGCCTGGCCGCGCCGGCGCTCGGCATCTACCTGGTGCAGCGCCGGTTGACGCTGATCGGCGACGGCATCGGGCACGTCGCGTTGACGGGCGTCGGCGCGGGCCTGCTGCTCAACCGCTCGCCGGTGCTGGTGGCGGTGATCGTGGCCACCCTCGGCGCGGTCACGATCGAGGTGGTCCGCTCCCGTGGGCGTACCTCCGGCGACCTGGCCCTGGCCCTGCTCTTCTACGGCGGCATCGCCGGCGGTGTGCTGCTGGTCGGCCTGTCCGACGCCACCAGCGCCAACCTCAACGCCTACCTGTTCGGGTCGCTCACCACCATCTCGCCTGCCGACCTGACCACCATTGCCGTGCTCGGCGCGGCGATCCTCGTCGCCATGATCGCGCTGCGGCCGGCGCTCTTCGCGGTCAGCCACGACGAGGAGTACGCCCGGGTCTCCGGCCTACCGGTGCGCACCCTCAACCTGCTGATCGCGGTCACCACCGCGGTCACCGTGACCATCGCGATGCGCGCGGTCGGGGTGCTGCTGATCAGCGCGCTCATGGTGATCCCGGTGGCCGCCGCCCAGCAGGTCACCCGCGGTTTCCGCAGCACGATGACCGCCGCGATGGCGCTTGGGTTCTTCGCGGCCGGCTCCGGCGTCTGGGTGGCGGCGACGGCGGACACCGCGCCGGGCGCGTCGGTGGTGCTGGTGGCGATCGCGTCGTTCCTGGTGGTGGCCGTGGCCGGTGGCGTCTGGCGGGCTCTGCGTCGCCGGGTCACACCGTCCTCGGTCCCGGCGCCGGAACCGCACGAGGTCGTGCTCCGCTGAGACGGATCAGCGGGACGCGTCCGATGTTGGTTACCGTTGCGGGATGACCGGCACAGCGGGCTATGAGGCTTTCGACGGGGCCAGCGAACTGCTCCGCGCCCTGTCGGCGCCCATCCGGTTGGCGATCGTCAGCGAGCTGGCCGACGGCGAGCGGTGCGTCCACGAGCTGGTGGAGAAGCTGGGCGCCGCGCAGCCGCTGGTCTCCCAGCACCTGCGGGTGCTGCGGGGCGCGGGCGTCGTCCGGGGCTCGCGCCGAGGTCGGGAAATCGCGTACAGCCTCGTCGACGAGCACGTCGCGCACATCGTGGCGGACGCGGTCAGCCACGCCGGGGAGGGATCATGAGCGAGAGCGGCGCCGCGCTGCGCAACACCCGGCAGCGCTCGGCGGTGAGCGCGTTGCTCGGCGAGATGGAGGGCTTCCACAGCGCCCAGGACCTGCACGCGATGCTGCGCCAGCGCGGTGAGCGGGTCGGCCTCACCACCGTCTACCGCACCCTGCAGGGGTTGGCGGACGCGGGCGAGATCGACGTGATGCGCCCGCCCGGCGGCGAGCACCTCTACCGCCGGTGCAGCCAGGGACACCACCACCACCTGGTCTGCCGGGCCTGCGGCCGTACCGTCGAGGTGGCCGGCCCGGCCGTGGAGAGCTGGGCCGACCGGGTCGCCGAGCAGCACGGCTACGCCGACGTCAGCCACACCCTGGAAATCTTCGGCACCTGCCCGGCCTGCGTCCGCTGACGGTTTTGTGCGGGTGCCCCACCGGGCCCGTTCGTGACACGCTGTCCGGCGTGAAGATTTACGCCGATCGGTTTCCGACCGCCGCCCGCCAGTTGCTCACCGACCTGCTCGTCGTCGCCTGGGTGTACGTCGCGATCCGTGGTGCGCTGTGGCTGCACGACCTGGTCCAGAAGCTCGCCGTACCGGGGCAGAAGCTGGAGGGCGCCGGCAGCGGGCTCGCCGACAACCTGGGCGACGCCGGCAGCAAGGTCGGCCGGGTGCCGCTGGTCGGTGACGAGTTGACCGCGCCCTTCCGGCGGGCCGCCGACGCCGCCCGTGGGCTCGCCGACGCCGGCCGCGACCAGCAGCACCTCGTCGATCAGCTCGCCCTGGCGCTCGCCATCGCGGTCCTGATCTTCCCGCTCGGCCTGGTGCTGTTCGGGTGGCTGCCGCTGCGGGTGCGCTGGATGCGCCGGGCCGGATCGGCCGCGAAGTTGGCCGCCGGGCCGGCCGGTCGGGACCTGCTCGCCCTGCGCGCGCTGGCGACCCAGCCGCTGGGCCGGCTGACCCGGATCGCGCCCGACGTCGCCGAGGCGTGGCGGCGCGGCGACGACGAGACCGTCGACGCCCTGGCCGCGCTGGAGCTGCGCCAACTCGGTCTGCGCAGTCGTGGCCGCTAAGGTCTTCGGGTGTTCTACTTCCTGGTCGTCATCGCCGTCCTGCTGCTCGGCTACGCCGCCGTCCTGGTCTCCTTCGTCCGACGGGGCAGGAAGATCCCGCCCGCGGCGTACCTGGGTCTGGCGGTGCTCAACGGCCTGATCCTGGCGGCGGTGCTGGCCTGGGCGGTCGCCCGCTGAGCGGCCCCGTCGGCTGCGGACCGGCCCGCCCGGCCGGCGAGCGCCGGGCGGCACACGGTCACGGCCTGGGCGGGATGCGGCGGCGGACGTCCTCGGCGGTGGACGGACCGGGCGACCAGCGGGCCACCCAGGGCAGCTCGTCCGACGGGGTGATGACCCCCTCCTCCAGCGCCGAATAGCGGCCGGCGAGGATCCGCTTCGCGGCGGCGACGTCGACCGAGTCGGTGTTGTCCCACAGGGCGGTGAACAGGGCGTCCACCCGCACCCGGGCCTGCCGGCAGAACAGGTCGGCCAGCTCGACGTTCTCCGGACGGGTGTCCCGTTCGGCGTAGGCCCGCACGCAGACCGCCGACATCGCGAACAACTCCGCGCCGATGTCCACCACGCGGCCGAGGAACGCCTGCTTGCGTTCCATCTTCCCCTGCCAACGCGACATCGCGTAGAACGTCGACCGGGCCAGCTTGCGCGACGACCGTTCCACCTGGCGCAGGTGCGCGGCCAGCGGCCCGAACTCGCCGTACGCCGACGGGCTCTGACCTCGACCGACCGCGAGGGTGGGCAGCCACTTCGCGTAGAAGGCACCGGCGCGGGCACCCGCGCGGGCCTTGCGGCCGAGCCCCGCGTCCGGGTCGATGATGTCGCCGGCGACCGACAGGTGGGCGTCGACGGCCTCCCGGGCGATCAGCAGGTGCATGATCTCGGTCGAGCCCTCGAAGATCCGGTTGATCCGCAGGTCGCGGAGCATCTGTTCGACGGCGGCCGGGCGTTCGCCGCGGGCGGCCAGCGAGTCGGCCGTCTCGTACCCTCGTCCGCCCCGGATCTGGATGAGCTCGTCGGCGATCTTCCAGGCCATCTCGCTGGCGTACAGCTTGACCAGCGCCGCCTCGATCCGGATGTCGTTGCGGTCGTCGTCGGCGAGCAGGCAGCACAGGTCCAGCATGGTCTCCATGCCGTACGTGGTGGCGGCGATGAAGGAGAGTTTCTGGGCGACCGCCTCGTGCTCGCCCACCGGTCGACCCCACTGGACCCGGTCGGCGGCCCACTCCCGGGCCACGTTCAACGCCCACTTGCCGGCGCCCACGCACATCGCCGGCAGCGAGAGCCGACCGGTGTTCAGGGTCGTCAGGGCGATCTTGAGGCCCTTGCCCTCGCCGCCGATGACGTTCTCGGCGGGCACGAAGACGTCGTGGAACCGGGTGAGGCTGTTCTCCAGGCCGCGCAGGCCGACGAACTCGTTGCGCCGTTCCACCGTGATGCCGGCGCTGTCGCCGTCCACCACGAACGCGGTGATCCCACCGCGTCGTCCCTCACGGGCCGGCACCCGGGCCATCACCACCAGCAGGGTGGCGACGATGCCGTTGGTGGCCCAGAGCTTCACGCCGTTGAGCCGGTAACCGGTGCCGTCCTCGGTCGGTTCGGCGGTGGTGGCCAGGCGGGCCGGGTCGGAGCCGACGTCGGGCTCGGTGAGCAGGAACGCGGAGACCTCGCCGGCGGCGAGCCGGGGCAGGAAGCGTTGCTTCTGCTCGGCGGTGCCGAACATCTTCAGTGGCTGCGGCACCCCGATCGACTGGTGCGCGGAGAGCAGCGCGCCGATCGCCGGGCTGACCGAGCCGGCCAGCATCAACGCCCGGCAGTAGTGCAGGTTGCTCAACCCCAGCCCGCCGTACTGCCTGTCGATCTTCATGCCGAACGCGCCGAGGTCGGCCAGGCCGTGGTACACGGAATCCGGAATGGACGCGTCGCGCTCTATCGCCGCGCCGTCCACCTCGGAGGCGAGGAAGGCGCGGAACCGGCCGAGGAACTCCTCGGCGCGCGCCACGTCGTCCGGGTCGGAGCGGGGCCACGGGTCGATGAGGTCGAGCCGGAAACGGCCGAGGAACAGCTCCTTGCCGAAGCTGGGTCGGTCCCAGGTGGACTCGCGGGCGGCCTCGGCGACCTGCCGGGCCTCCTTCTCGGTGACCTGCCCGGCCTCGGCGGGCAGCGCCGAGGCGGCACCCGTGGTGGTTTCGGAGTCGGGGCCGTCCGGTGCCGGTCGGCCGTTGTGCGTCGTGGTCACGGCTGCCCCCTCGAAACTCGGTGCGGCTGCATCGACGTGCGCGACTACCCGCCACGCTACCCCCGGTTGTTACCCAGGGGTAGCGCCGCGTGCGGATCGTCGCGCGATCAGCGATCGGTGAGGGTTTCCGGGTCGTCGTCCTCGTCGTCGATGTCGTCCTCACCCCAGTTGCGGCGGGCGAACGGCAGGATCATCCAGAACATGAGGAACCACAGCCCGGTCAGGGCGCTGAGCAGGAAGGCGATCGGCCGGTCCAACACGAAGTCGGTGATCAGCAGCACCGCGCTGACCATGGCGATCAACATGAAGGCGAGGCCACCGGTGGCCATCCGGTGGGCGAAGCGGACCAGCTCCGGCTTGCGTCCCTGCCGGAACAGCGCCCGGTGGAACGCGACCGGTGAGATGATCATCGCGGTGGCGGCGGCCGCCGCGAGCAACGCCACGATGTAGACGTCACGCTGGAACTCGCTGGTGCGGGTGAACCCGTTGCTGAACGGGAGGGTGAGCAGAAAGGCGAAGAGGATCTGCACGCCGGTCTGGGCGACCCGCAACTCCTGCAACAGGTCGGCGAAGTTGCGCTGCCAACGCTGCTTCTCGGTCTCCTTCGACACGCGCTACCTCCGGTGAGACGCTACTGCCGACGGCTCCAGCCGTCGGCAGCAACGCCAATGCCCCACCCGGCCGAGCGTGAAACAGGTTCACGACACCTCCCGGCCACCTGCCGGACATACTCAGGAGCCGCGCCGGATCCGGCCCGCGTACCGGGCCTCCAGCGCGTTGTTGTGCGCGTCGCCGTCCGGGATGTTCGCCGACAGGTAGACCGGGGGCCGCTCCCCCGCCGCCAGCAACCGGGCCACCACCTCCACGGTGACCTGCTGGGCCAGCAGCGCCGCCGTGATCGAGGAGACCGCGCCGACCGCACCGCCGCCGGGCAGCGGCAGCGTCGCGTCGCCGTACGGGGCGCCGTTGTCGAGCACCACGTCGGCGACGTCGGCCAGTTTGCGGCCGGACGGGTGCCGGGAGGTCATCCGGCCGGAGTGCTGCGCGGAGGTGATCGCCACCAGGGCGTGGCCGCGCTCCTTCACCAGCGCGGCGAACTCCACAATCGCGCCGTTGACCCCCGAGTTCGAGGCAAGCACGAACACGTCGGTGGGCCGCACCGGGGTCAACTCGTACAGCCGGTGCGCCACCGCCGGGTCCCGCTCCAGCAGCGGGCCGAGCCGGTCGGCCGGTTCGCCGCCGCGCAGCACCAGGTCGCGCAGGGCGATCCGGTTGGTCGGCACCAGCCCGCCCGCCCGTCCGGCGATCTCCATGGCGAGGGCCTCCGAGTGGCCGGTGCCGAACGCGTGCACCACCCCGTCGGCACGGACCGCGTCGGCGATCAGGTCGGCGGCGCGTCCCACCGCCTCCCGCTGACTCGCGGCCACCCGGCCGATCGTCTCGGTCACCACGGCCAGGTAGTCCTCGGCACTTACCGTCATGCGTCCTCCGTCGTCTGGTTGCGGCCGGCTCAGGCCGTTCCGTTGACCCGGGCCAGGATCGCCTCGGCGAGCGGGCCGGGGGCGGCGTCCGGGATCCAGTGGGTCACCCCGGTCAGGGGTACGAAGCGGTAGTCGCCGGTCACGTTGGCGGCGCACGCGTCGGCGGCGGCACGGCCGATCGCGACGTCCCGGTCGCTCCACACGTACGTGGTGGGCACGCCGACCGGGCCGACGCCGGCCAGGTCGGACCCGGACATCGCCCGATACCAGTTCAGCGCGGCGGTGAGCGCGCCCGGCTCCCGCATCGGGTCGGCGTAGCGGTCCACCCGGGAGCTGTCGCCGACGCCACCGAGCATCTTGCGCAGGGCCGTCGCGTTGAGGGCCAGCAGCACCTTCTCCGCCTTGCCCGGCATCCGGAACAGCGCCATGTACGACGAGCGGGCCTTCTGCTGCCGGTCGGTACGCAGGGCGTGCGCCATGGCGGCGGGATGCGGCACCGACACCGCGGTGAGCGTACGGACCCGCTCCGGATGCCCGGCGGCCACCGCCCAGGCCACCACCGCGCCCCAGTCGTGACCGACCAGGTGCACGGCGTCCAGGCCGAGCGCGTCGAGCACCGCCACCACGTCGGCGACCAGTTCGGGGATCCGGTACTCGGCAACCGCCTCCGGCCGGGCGCCCGGCGAGTAGCCCCGCTGGTCCAGCGCGTACGTGCGCAGTCCCGCCGCGTGCAGCGCCGGGACGACGTCGTCCCACTCGCCGCTGTGCTGGGGGAAGCCGTGCAGCAGCAGGACGGGTTCACCGTCCGGCGGTCCACCGGCGCGTACCTCGAACGTGAGACCTCGTGCGTCTACCCGCATGATCGTCACCCTACCCAGCCGACGCCCTGCTGGGCTGGTACGCCTTGTCGGTGCTAGCGTCAGCGAGACAACTTCACATCCGACAGGGGAGCGCACAGCGCTGAGAGTGCGGGTACGCCCGCAGACCCTCGAACCTGATCTGGGTAATGCCAGCGCAGGGAGTTCGGTCGACCTCCAGCCGCGCCGCAGTCCGGTGCCACCGGACGCGGCGTGCGTCTTGCCTGGTTCTCTTTCGTGAACTGGGAGCACAGCATGGACAACACCACAAACCGTTGGCGGACCATCGACATCGTGGTCGCCTCGGTGATCGCGGTGGCCTTCGGCGTCATCTTCTGGGCCTGGGGCCTGGTGTGGAGCGCCACCGAGGGGGCGTTCGCCTTCTTCCCGCCGGCGCAGACCCTGCTCTACGGCGTCTGGCTGATGCCGGCCGTCATCGGCGGCCTGGTCATCCGCAAGCCCGGCGCCGCGCTGTACTGCGAGACGGTGGCGGCGGTCCTCTCCGCCCTGTTGGGCAGCCAGTGGGCCGGCACGGTGATCCCGCAGGGCATCGTGCAGGGCATCGGCGCCGAGCTGGCGTTCGCCGCCTTCCGGTACCGGTCGTTCCGCCTGCCGACCGCCGTCCTGGCCGGTGCGCTGACCGGTCTGAGCGCCGCGCTGTTCGACTTCTTCGTCTGGAACGTCGACTACGCGCTTGCCGACTACCGCATCCCGTACGCGCTGCTGACCGTCGTCAGCGCCACCGTGATCGCGGGCGCCGGCGGCTGGCTGCTCACTCGCGCCCTGGCCAACACCGGCGCCCTGGATCGTTTCCCGGTGGCCCAGGAACGCGCCCTGATCTGACCCGCCGGCTGCGGTGGCTCGCGGTGATCAAGAGATTCGCGTCACCAGGGTGCGCTCTTCTGACGCGAACCTCTTGATCAACGGGGAGATGCGGGCTGCTGCTGGTGGAGGAGAAGGAGTAGGGGGGTGGGTTGATGGGCGGCGGGGTGGTATTGCGGGGGTTCGGGTGGCGGCACGCCGGGCGGCGGGCCTGGGCTCTGCGCGGCGTCGACCTGCGGGTGGAGGACGGCGAACGGGTTCTGCTGCTCGGCCCCTCCGGAGCCGGCAAGAGCACACTGCTCAGCGCCCTGGCCGGGCTGCTGCCCGACGATTCCGGCGAACAGGAGGGCACCGTCGAGATCGACGGGCTCGACCCCCGCAAGGCGCGGGAACGGGTCGGCATCGTCTTCCAGGACCCCGAGACGCAACTGGTGATGGCCCGCAGCGGCGACGACGTGGCGTTCGGGTTGGAGAACCGGGGCGTACCCACCGACGAGATCTGGCCCCGGGTCGACGAGGCGCTGCGCCGCGTCGGCTTCCCGTACCCCCGAAACCGCAACACGGCCGCGCTCTCCGGCGGTGAGCAGCAACGCCTCGCCCTGGCGGGAGCGCTGGCCCTGCGACCCGGCCTGCTGCTGCTCGACGAACCGACCGCGAACCTGGACCCGGCCGGCGCCACCCTCGTCCGACAGGCGGTGGCCGGCGCGCTGAACGCCGACACCACCCTGATCCTGGTCGAACACCGGGTCGCCGAGGCGTTGCCGCTGGTCGACCGGGTGATCGTCCTGGAGCCGGGTGGGGGCGTCCGCGCGGACGGTACCCCCGAGGCGGTCTTCGCGGCGCACGGCGCCGCCCTCGCCGCCGAGGGCGTCTGGGTGCCCGGTCACCCCATCGCGCCCCGACCGGCCACCGCCGGCCCCGGAGAGCTGTTGCTCACCGCCGACAGGCTCGGCCTGCCGCCCCGGCTGGGCGCCACCGACCTGGCGGTACGCGCCGGAGAAGCCCTCGCCGTCCAGGGGCCCAACGGCGCCGGCAAGTCGACCCTGGCCCTGCTGCTCGGCGGTCTGCTGCGACCGGGCGCCGGCCGGGTCACCGCGTCCGTCGAGCTGGCCGGGTCGGACCACCGCACTCCCCCGCACCGCTGGCGAGCGCCCGCGCTGGCCCGGCGGATCGGCTCGGTCTTCCAGGACCCGGAGCACCAGTTCGTGACCGGCACGGTCTTCGACGAGCTGGCCCTCGGCCCTCGCCGCACCGGTCAACCCGAGACAGCCGTCAAGGACACCGTGGCAGGGCTGCTGGAGCGGCTGCGACTGGACCGGCTCGCGGCAGCCAACCCGTACACCCTCTCCGGTGGGGAGGCGCGGCGGCTGAGCGTCGCGACCGCCCTGGCCACCGCGCCCCGCCTGCTGATCTGCGACGAACCCACCTTCGGCCAGGACCGGCGGACCTGGCGGGAGCTGGTGGATCTCCTCGCCGATCTGCGCGACGCCGGGCACGGCGTGGTCACCGTCACCCACGACGCGGATTTCGTCACCGCGCTCGCCGACCGCACCGTCACCCTGCACCCGCCCCCGGACGGCAACCGATGATCAGCATCGAACCGATCGCCGCGCCCGACGCGCCCCTGGCCCGCCGCAACCCGGTGGCGAAGGTGGCCGCCGCGCTGGCCTTCTCGTTCATCCTGCTGGCCACCCTGGACCCGGTCGCCCCGGCCATCGCCATCGCGTTCGAACTCGCCCTGCTGCCCCTGTTCGGCATCCGCTACCGGATGCTGGCCCGCCGGGCACTGCCGCTGCTGCTCAGCGCCGCCGGCATCCTGGTCACCCTGGTGCTGTTCGCCGCCGACCGGTCCGGCCGGGTCCTCCTCGACGTCGGGCCGGTCCTGGTGAGCACCGGCGTGCTGCTCACCGCGCTCGGGCTGGTACTACGGGTGTTCGCGGTGGCCCTACCCGGCGTGATCGTCTTCGCCACCACCGACCCCACCGACCTGGCCGACGCACTGATCCAGAACGCCAAGGCACCGGCGCGGTTCGCCATCGGGGCGCTCGCCGCGTTCCGGCTCGTGCCACTGCTCGGACAGGAGTGGCAGATGATCAGCATGGCGCGGCGGGCGCGCGGCGTCGACGCCGGACGCAACCCGCTGGCGAAGCTACGGCTGTTCACCTCCACCGCATTCGCCCTGCTGGTCGGGGCGATCCGTCGCGGCACACGGCTCGCGGTGGCCATGGACGCACGCGGCTTCGACGCCGGCACACCACGAACGGTCGCCCGCCGCCAGCCGTTCACCCGCGCCGACGCCCTCCTGATCGCCGGGTCGGTCGCCCTGGCCGGCGCGGCCCTCACCACGAGCATCCTCACCGGCGCCTTCCGGCCGCTGATCGGCTGAGTCGCCCGCTTTCCTGCGGCGCGCCGACCGGCGCGCCTCACCGCCACGCCGGGATGATCCGCACCGCATCGCGGATGGTGCTGCTTCGCTGGGCGGTGAGGCTGCACCACGAGCATGGTGCAGCCTCACCGCCGGAACAGCGCGGCCGGGTGGGTGCGGGGTCGGTCAGCTGCGCCGGAACGCGTAGCGGCGGCTCTGGCCAGCCTGTCGGCCACGCCCGCCGGTCGAGCGCGTCCCGCCACCCTGCGGCGGGCCGGCCGTCGGTGCCTTCGGTCGACCGGCCGCCTTCGGCAGCTCTGCCACCACCGGCGCGTCGACCACTGCCGGCACGTCGACCTGCGGCGCCAGCTCACCCGGCACCGCCGCCGGCAGAGCCGACCGGTTCAGCACCGCCGACAGCGGCGGCTCGACCAGCACCGGCTCACCCAACGCTGCCGGAAGTGCCGGCTCGACCAGGAGCGCCGGCTCGACCGCGTGATCCACGTCGGGGCGGGTTGGTAGGAGCGCGTCATGGCCGGCCGCCGGGTCCGTGCCGGCGGGCGTCGGTGTGGCGGTACGGGACCTCTTCGGTGTGCGCTTCGCGGGCATCCGGGCCTCCTTCGGTGCCGACCGTCACTGCCGGTCCCGCGCTCCGGGGCCGGTCGGCTCGACTGGTGACCGTCGCGGCCGCGACAGTCGAATCGGGAAGGGACTGCTCACCGGGATCGACAGCGCCAGCACCGCCGCACGGCGGGTGGAGAACGCGGGACGCCCGGGAGCGCACGGACCGCGACGCGGGGCGGCGGACCGGCTCGGAAGATGGGGCGTCAGTTGCGCATGCCCGTACGGTAACCACCGCCCGGCGGACGCGCACCCGAATTACTGGCACGATCGGCACATGCTTGTCGCGTTCTCGATCACCCCGCTCGGCGGCGGTGACTCCGTGGGTGACCTCGTCGCGGAGGCGGTACGGGTGGTCCGCGAGTCCGGCCTGCCCAACCGGACCGACGCCATGTTCACCACCGTCGAGGGCGAGTGGGACGAGGTGATGGCGGTGGTGAAGCGGGCGGTCGACGTGGTGGCAGCGCAGGCGCCCCGGGTGAGTGTGGTGCTCAAGGCCGACGTCCGGCCCGGGGTCACCGATGCCCTCGCCGGGAAGGTCGCCCGGATCGAGGCCCGCCTCGCCGAGGGCTGATCGGCCACTGTGGGCAGCACGGCGGCCACGCCGAGTATCGCTATGTGGATCACCGGTACGTACTGGCGCGTACCGCGATAGGTTCGGGTCAATAGCGGCGGTGAAAGGTGGCGGCACGGATGGCTGAGCAGGCGACGGCGCAGATCGGTGTGACCGGGTTGGCGGTGATGGGCCGCAACCTGGCCCGCAACCTGGCCCGCAACGGCTTCACGGTGGCGGTGCACAACCGGTCACCGGAGCGCACCCGCAGCCTGATCGCCGAGCACGGCGACGAGGGCACGTTCGTGCCCGGCGAGACGATGGCCGACTTCGTGGCGTCGCTGGAACGACCACGCGCGGTGATCGTCATGGTCAAGGCCGGTGCGCCCACCGACGCGGTGATCGACGAGTTGGTGCCGCTGCTCGACGAGGGCGACATCATCGTCGACTGCGGCAACGCCCACTTCGCCGACACCCGCCGCCGCGAGGAGGCACTGCGCGCGCAGGGGCTGCACTTCAGCGGCACCGGCGTCTCCGGCGGCGAGGAGGGCGCGCTGCTGGGACCGAGCATCATGCCGGGTGGCTCCGCCGAGTCGTACGCCAAGCTCGGGCCGATGTTCGAGAAGATCGCCGCGCACGTGGACGGCGTGCCGTGCTGCACCCACGTCGGACCGGACGGCGCCGGGCACTTCGTGAAGATGGTGCACAACGGCATCGAGTACGCCGACATGCAGCTCATCGCCGAGGCGTACGACCTGCTGCGGGCCGGCCTGGACGCGACGCCGGCCGAGATCGCGGAGATCTTCCGGGACTGGAACGACGGCGAGCTGGAGTCGTTCCTCATCGAGATCACCGCCGACGTGCTGGCACACACCGACGCGGCGACCGGCCGGGCGTTCGTCGACGTCGTGCAGGACCGGGCCGAGCAGAAGGGCACCGGCCGGTGGACCGTGCAGAGCGCGCTGGACCTGGGCATCCCGATCACCGGGATCGCCGAGGCGACCTTCGCCCGCTCGCTCTCCGGGCACGTCGACCAGCGCGAGGCGGCCCGCCGGGCATTCCCGGACGCCGGTGAGAAATGGCAGGTCGCCGACCGGGACGCGTTCGTCGAGGACGTCCGCCGGGCGCTGCTCGCCTCCAAGATCGTCGCGTACGCCCAGGGCTTCGACCACATCCGCGCCGGCAGCCAGGAGTACGACTGGGACATCGACCTCGGCGGCACGGCGACGATCTGGCGGGGCGGCTGCATCATCCGGGCCCGCTTCCTCGACCGGATCCGTGAGGCGTACGACGAGCAGCCGGACCTGCCGACGCTGCTGGTGGCGCCCTACTTCGCCGAGGCGGTCGGCGCCGGCGTACCGAGCTGGCGACGGGTCGTGGCCGACGCGGCGCGAGCCGGAGTGCCGACGCCGGCGTTCTCGTCGTCGCTTGCGTACTTCGACGCACTCCGCGCGGAGCGGCTGCCCGCCGCGCTGATCCAGGGTCTGCGGGACAACTTCGGCGCGCACACCTACCAGCGGGTCGACCGCGAGGGCACGTTCCACACCACCTGGGCCGGCGACCGCACCGAATCCCCCGCCTGACGCCACACCCGCGGACCGGCGCGCCGCACACACGAGGTGCCCCACCGCGCACCGCGCACCGCGCACCGCGCACCGCAAGATCGTGCTTGATCCTGGATGTAGTGGCCTCCCGTTGTCGGGAGGCCACTACATCCCTGTTCGAGCGAGATCATGGGAGGCGACGACGCGCCGGCGTCAGGCGACGGTGGCGTGCATCTCCCAGACCAGGATCTCGGCCGGCTCGTCGGCGGTGACCCGCCGGCCGCCGGTCATGGTGAGCCGGGCCGCGTCGCCGGTGCCGAGCGGGCCGCTGCCCTCCAGGGTCACCGTGCCGTTGGGCACGTACAGGTGCACGAAGGGCGCGTCCGGAATGGTGACCTCGTCGCCGGGTGCGAGCCTCGCGGCGTGCAGGGTCGCGTACCGGTTGCGGATCCGGATCGCGGACGCGCCGTCGTACCGTTCCATCCCGGAGGCGATCGGCACCAGCCCGCCGCGGAGCAGTTCGTCCTCGATCTCCAACTGCTCGTAGCCGGGGTCGACACCCTGCTCGTCGGGCAGCACCCACATCTGCACGAAGTGCACCGGGTCGCTGTGCGGCTCCTGGTTGTTGAGCCGCCAGGCGTCGTTTTTCTCCGAGTGCAGGATGCCGGTGCCGGCGCTCATCCGCTGGGCCAGCCCCGGGTAGATCACCCCCGAGTGGCCTGTGGAGTCCTGGTGCACCAGCGAGCCCCGCAGCACCCAGGTGACGATCTCCATGTCCTCATGCGGGTGGGTCTCGAAGCCGGCACCCGGCCGGACCACGTCGTCGTTGTTGACCAGCAGCAGCCCGTGGTGGGTGTTCGCCGGGTCGTAGTGCCGGGAGAACGAGAAGGAGTGCTTGGAATCCAGCCACGAGATCCGGGTGGCGAACCGGTCGTCGGCACGACGTACGTCGACCGCCGGAGCGGGGGCGGTCACCAGGCACGCCGCCCGGAGTCGGGGGTGGATGGCGCCCAGGTCAGCGCCGGCTCGCCGGTGGCCAGCTCGGCGATCTCACCGGTACGCACCTGGGGCGTGTGGCCGAACTCGGCACAGTGCTGCTCGGCGATCTCGGCGCAGATGTCGGCCACCTGCTCGCAGATGGGGTCACCCAGATCCGCCGCGTTCAACGCCATGATCATCTTGTACCGGAGATCCCGCACACCTACCCCCACCACCGAGTGCCACCACCTCCGGACCCTACCGCCGCCCCCACCTCTCCAGCCCTCGAACAACCAACCCCCGCCCACACCCCGCCACCCCATCCCGCCCGCACCCCGCCACCCCATCCCGCCCGCACCCGTACCCCGCTCCGCTCCCCGCCCTCCCCGCCCGCCCGGTGCCGCCTCGCCGCGTCCCACCCCGCGCCGCCTCGCCGCGTCCCACCCCGCGCCCCCTCGCCGTCGATCAAGGAATTGTGGTGGTGACGAAAGTAGCGAAAGCGACCAAGCCGACGACCACCACTCCATGATCAACCGGGCGGGGCCGGGGAGGGCGGGGGCGAAGGGCAGAACGGGGACGGGGCACGACGGGGGCGCGACCGGAGCACGACGGGAGCACCACGGCGGCGCGACGGGAGCACGACCGGAGTACCAAGGGAGCCCGACGGAGCACGACGGGCAGCGCGACCGGGCACGACGGGCAGCGCGACCGGGCACGACGGGCAGCGCGACCGGGCACGACGGCAGCGCGACCGGGCACGACGGCAGCGCCGCCCCGCACTTTGCGTGCGGGGCGGCGCTGGGTGTCTCGGGCGGGGTTGGGTCAGAAGAATCGGCGGCGCTTGGCCTTCTGGGGGCGGATCATGTCCGCACCCCTGGTCAGCAGCCGGGTCGCCCCGGAGGGACCACGCCGGGCCTCCAGGGTGTGGCTGAGCCTGCGGGCGCCGGCGGCGGCCAGGGGAACTGCGACCGCCATCACCGCCCACTGGGCAATGCGCTTCTGGATCATGTGGGTTCACCTCCGTCAGTGGCTTCTGACATCTCTGGTACCCAGGGTGACCGGTTGGTAAGCCTCAGACCGTGGGGGCCACCGGGTTGGGCAGCGCACCGCCGAACCGCCGGTCGCGCTGGGCGTACAGCTCGCACGCGTACCAGAGATGGCGGCGGTCGAAGTCGGGCCAGAGCGTGTCGAGGAAGACCAGCTCGGCGTACGCGGTCTGCCAGAGCAGGAAGTTGGAGATCCGTTCCTCCCCCGACGGGCGCAGGAACAGGTCCACCTCGGGGATCTCCGGGTGGTAGAGGTACTTCGCCACGGTCTTCTCGGTGACCTTCGCCGGGTCCAGTCGGCCAGCCGCCACGTCCCGGGCGATCGCGGCGGCAGCGTCACCGATCTCGGCCTGACCGCCGTAGTTGACGCAGAACTGGAGGGTGAGCGTCGAGTTGCCCTGGGACATCTCCTCGGCGGTCTGCAGCTCGGAGATGACGCTCTTCCACAGTCGTCCGGGCCGACCCGACCAGACCACCCGGACGCCGAGGTCGACGAGTTGGTCGCGGCGGCGGCGGATGACGTCCCGGTTGAAGCCCATCAGGAACCGGACCTCGTCCGGCGAACGCCGCCAGTTCTCGGTGGAGAACGCGTACGCCGACAGGTAGGGGATGCCCATCTCGATGGCGCCTTCGATGGTGTCGAAGAGGCTGTGCTCCCCCGCCTCGTGACCCTTGGTGCGGGGCAGCCCGCGGTCCTTGGCCCACCGCCCGTTGCCGTCCATCACCACCGCCACGTGCCGCGGCACCGCCTCGCTGGGCAGGGCCGGTGGCCGGGCGCCGGACGGGTGGGGTGTCGGTGGCGTCGGCTCACGCCGGCTGGCCCTGGTGGATCGTCGGATCACTCGGCTCTCTCCCTGCTCGCACCGTCCGCTCCGGCCTCGACGTCGCCGCCGCGCGGCCGGAGCATCGCCGCCCCACCACCGCCGGGCGGCGGGGCCGTGCCGGCGACCGAGGGACCCCGGTCGACCAGCGGCAGCGAGCGTAGCGCGCGCTCGAGGTGCCACTGCAGGTGCGCCGCGACCAGCCCACTGCACTCCCGTCGTACGCCGGTGTCGGTGGCGTCGGCGATCACCCAGTCGCCGGTGGTCAGCGCGGACATCAGGTCGATGGTGGCCGGGGCGGGGTGGGCCGCGCCGGGTGGGCGGCAGTCCGGGCAGACGGCGCCGCCGGCCGGTACGGAGAACGCCCGGTGCCGCCCGGGGGTGCCGCAGACCGCGCACGCGATGAGCGCGGGCGCCCAGCCGGCGAGGGCCATGCCGCGCAGCAGGTACGCGTCGAGGACCAGGGTGGTGTCGTGCTCGCCGCGGGACAGCGCCTTGAGCGCGCCGACGGTGAGCTGGAACAGCCGCAGCGACGGCTCCCGCTCGACCGGGGTGAGCCGCTCGGCGGTTTCGGCGATCGCGCTCGCCGCCGTGTAGCGCGGGTAGTCGCCGAGGAACCGCTTGCCGTACAGGTCGATGCCCTCGACCTGGCTGACCGTGTGCAGCGAGCTGCCGTGGTTGCCCTTCGGGTCGCCGGCGAGTTGGAGGTCGACGTGGCCGAACGGCTCCAACCGGGCGCCGAACTTGCTTGTGGTGCGGCGGATCCCGCGGGCCACCGCGCGCAGCCGGCCGTGTCGGCGGGTGAGCAGCGTGATGATCCGGTCGGACTCGCCGAGTTTCTGCACACGCAGCACCACCGCGTCGTCGCGGTAGAGCTGTCGGCGATACCCGGCCATCGGGCCATTCTCCCTCGGGGTGTGAAATCAGGGTCGGTTCGGGGTGGACGCGCGGAGGAACCCCGATGCGCCGCGCGCCTGCCCGGCCGTAGCGTGCTGGCCATGGCACTGCTCGAAACCACCGCAGCCGTCCGCCGTCGCGCCGCGGCCCCCGTCGCGCTGGGGATGACCACCGCCCTCATCTTCCTCGCCGGGTGCGACAACCTCTCGTTCCGCCGGCTCGACTACGACGACACCGAGATGGTGAAGATCACCACGATCCGGATGCTGGGGGGCTCCGGCGACATGGTGGTGCGGGGCACCGGCCCGGCCGGTGAGGCGCGGATCAAGCGGGTGGTGCGGTACCAGGGGGGCGAGCCCAAGGCCCGGTACGAGATCAAGGGCAGTGAGCTGATCCTGGACAGCGACTGCGGCAACCGGTGCAGCGTCTCCTACGAGGTGACCGTGCCGGAGGGCGTGACCGTGCAGGGCGAGTCCGGTTCCGGGGACGTCGAACTGAGCAAGATCGGTACGGTCGATCTCCGGCTGGGGTCGGGGGACGTGCGGATCACCGGCGCCACGGGAGCGGTCGGTGTGGAGACCGGCTCCGGCAACATCGAGGTCAGTGAGGCCAGCGGGGCGGTCCGTCTGCGCGCCGGGTCCGGTGACATCACGGCGCGACGGCTGGGTGGTTCGACGGACGCCGAGGCCGGCTCCGGGAACGTCACAGTCGAACTGGACACGCCGGCGGCGGCACGCGCGCACGCGTCCAGCGGCGACGTGACGCTGCTGGTGCCGCAGGGCAGCTACCAGGTTCGTTCCAGCACCGGTTCCGGCGACGCCAAGGTGACAGTCGCCGACGATCCGGCCGCGTCCCTGGTGCTCGACGGGTCGGCCGGCAGCGGCAACGTCACGATCAGCCAGCGTTGAGGTCGACGGTCGTCGCTTTCCCGGGCACCCGCTGCGCGGGCACGAGGGCCGGTCCGCCGGCCGGCGCGGCACCCGTTCCGCCGGCCGGCGGCGGCACACCGGACCGGGCAGCCGAGCCGACCGGCGCGGCACCCGGCCGGGAAGTCGGTCCGGCCGGCGCGGCAGCGGACCGGGCAGCCGACCCGGCCGGCACGGCACCCGGCCGGGAAGCCGACCCGGTCGGCACGGGCGGGGCACCCGGGATCAGCTCCGGTGGCCGCCGGGCGGCGACGTCCTCGACCCACCCGACGGCCAGGGTGACGATCCCGACCAGCGCGAAGACGAGCAGAATCCGGATGGCCAACCCCACCAGGTTCTGGTGCGACCAGCCGACCACGTCGACGAGCGGGGTGAGCGCCACCACGAACGGCATGTGCCAGAGGTAGACCGTCAACGCGCGTCGGTTGAGCACGGTGACCGCGCGGTCGGCCAGCCGGCTGCGCTCCAGCCAGGGGATCCCGGCCGGCGCCCGGCCGAGCACGACCAGGATGAACGCCGTCGACCAGAGGGCGTTGCCGAGCTGGTTGTCGTTGAGGTCGTACCCGCGCGGGCCGGGATGCGCGACGATCCACGCGCCGCCGCCCACCGCGAGCGCCAGCGCCAGCGGGTACAGCACCCGGCCCGCGAGTCGGCGCAGCATCCCGGCGTGGTGGGCGAAGCCGAGCAGCCACGCACCGAAGTACAGGCCGAACTCCCGCAGCACCGGCGGCGCCGGGTAGATGCCCACCTCGATGGCCACCAGCAGGAGGTACGGGGCCAGCAGGGTGGGCAGCGGCGCCCTGCGGAACAGCCAGAACGCGACGGGTGAGGCGAGCACGAACCACAGGTAGTCGCGCAGGTACCAGATGATGCTCAGTGCCAGGGCGCCCCAGTTGTTGGCCGGCGGGTCGGCGATCGGGAACAGCCACAGCAGCAGGCGAGGGCTGACGGCCAGCCCGCTGAACAGCATGGCCGGGACGAAGACCGCCGCCAGTACCCACAGTGACGGCAGCAGCCGGCGCAGCCGGCGACCGACCGCGGCCGGTCCGGACCGGGTGAGCGACGCGGCCATCAACGAGCCGGCCAGCGCGAACATCACCGACATGGCGGGGAAGACGAGGGTCAGGGTCGCCCACCCGGTGACGTGGTAGACGACCACTCGGACAATGGCCAGGAAGCGGAGCAGATCGAGGTACCTGTTGCGCATCAGCCTGCATCTGGGTCGGGGGCGCGGGGGTGTACTTCCCCTACCCTGCGCGGCACCGACGCCAAACGGCCGGCACCCCGACCAAACGTGAGCCCGGCCATCGGTACGACCGGAAAAGATCATGGACCCGTCCGGCCGGGCCCACGAGGTGGATCAGAAGCCCAGCTTGCGCAGTTGCTTCGGGTCGCGCTGCCAGTCCTTCGCCACCCGCACGTGCAGGTCCAGGTAGACCCGGGTGCCCAGCAGCTCCTCGATCTGGCGGCGGGCGGTGGTGCCCACCTCCTTGAGCCGGCTCGCCTTGTGACCGAGCACGATCGCCTTCTGGCTCGGCCGTTCCACGTACAGGTCGGCGTAGATCTTCATGACCTGACCCTCGGGAACCATCTCCTCGACGACCACCGCGATCGAGTGCGGCAGCTCGTCGCGGACACCCTCCAGCGCGGCCTCCCGGATCAGCTCCGCGACCAGCACCTGCTCCGGGTCGTCGGTCAGCATGTCGTCCGGGTAGAGCTGCGGGGACGGCGGCAGGTACTTGGTCATCACGTCGACGAGCGTGTCCACCTGGTGCCCGGAGACGGCGCTCACCGGCACGATCTCGGCGAACTCCCCCATCTCGCTGACCGCGAGCAACTGCTCGGCGAGCCGGCGCTTGTCCACCAGGTCGGTCTTGGTGACCACCGCCAGCACCGTCGCCTTCAACTCGGCCAGCTCGCCGGAGATGAAGCGGTCCCCGCGCCCGACCGGCTCGTCGGCCGGGATGCAGAGGCCGATCACGTCGACCTCGGTCCAGGTCGACCGGACCAGGTCGTTGAGGCGTTCGCCGAGCAGCGTACGGGGGCGGTGCAGGCCCGGCGTGTCGACCAGGACCAGCTGCGAGTCGGGACGGTGCAGCACGGCCCGGATCACGTGCCGGGTGGTCTGCGGCTTGTTCGAGGTGATCGCGATCTTGGTGCCGACGATGGCGTTGGTGAGCGTGGACTTGCCGGCGTTGGGACGGCCGACGAAGCAGCCGAACCCGGCCCGGTACGGACGCGCCTGCGGGTCCTGCACCGGACTCACTCGGTCACCGTGCCGAGGACCGAGCCGTCCGGGGCGGCCACGTGGATCGGCGCGTCCGCGGCGAGGTCCCGAACCGCCGCGTGGCCGGCGCCGTCGAGCGTCGACGCCTCGGTCACCACGACCGCCGCCTCCAACCGGCTCGCCCCGGCCGCCACCGCCGAGGCCACCGCCAACTGCAACGCGGTGAGGGTCAGCGAGGGCAGGGCGACGCTGGCCGCCGCGTACGTCCGGCCGTCCTGGTCCCGGACGGCGGCCCCCTCCACCGCGGCGACCCGCCCGCGAGCTCCCCGGGCGAGGACGACCAGCTTGGCGTCCTCGGCGCTCAGCGGGGCCGGCGCGGTGGGGGTGGGCTGGGCGGCGGGCGCGGTGGGCGTGTCAGGCATCGGCGGGTTGCCTCTCGTCGTCTCGGTTGTGACCCTGGTCGTCTCCGGGGCCGGTGTGCCCCGCGGTGTCCTGCTCGTCGCCCGGCTCGGCCCGGCTGACCAGGACCGTGTCGATCCGGTTGCGCCGGCCGGTGGTGCCCTCGGCGACCAGTCGGAGACCGGCGACCTCGGCTTCCGCGCCGGGGATCGGCACCCGCCCGAGGGACTGGGCGAGCAGACCGCCGACCGTCTCCACCTCGTCGGTGGGCAGGTCGGTGTCGAACAGCTCGCCCAGGTTCTCCACCGGCAGGCGGGCGGTGACCCGCACCGAGGAGTCGGGCAGGCGTTCGACCGGCGGGCGTTCGACATCGTACTCGTCGGTGATCTCGCCGACGATCTCCTCCAGGATGTCCTCGATGGTGACGAGGCCGCCGGTGCCGCCGTACTCGTCGACCACGATGACCAGGTGGTTGCGGGCCGCCTGCATCTCGGACAGGAGGTCGTCGACCGGCTTGGACTCCGGTACGAAGGTCGCCGGGCGCATCAGCTCGGCCACCGGCAACTGCTCGGCCGACGGGTCACCGCCGCGGGAGCGCCGGATCAGGTCCTTGAGGTAGAGGACGCCCAGCACGTCGTCGACGCTCTCGCCGATCACCGGGATGCGGGAGAAGCCGGACCGCAGGAAGAGCGCCAGCGCCTGCGCGAGCGTCTTGCCCTCCTCGATCCACACCATCTCCGTACGCGGCACCATCACCTCACGGGCGATGGTGTCGCCGAGCGCGAAGACCGAGTGGATCATCTGGCGTTCGCCGTGCTCGACCACGCCGCGCTGCTCGGCCAGGTCGACCAGCTCCCGCAGCTCGACCTGGGTGGCGAACGGGCCCTCCCGGAAGCCACGGCCCGGTGTGACCGCGTTGCCGATGAGGATCAGCAGCGAGGCGAGGGGGTTGAGCGCCCGGCCCAGCCAGCGGACCAGCGGCGCCACCGCCCGCCCCACGGCGTACGCGTGCTGCCGGCCGATGGTGCGCGGGGCGACACCGACCACCACGAAGCTGACCACGGTCATCGCGCCGGCGGTGACCAGCGCGGCCCGCCAGCCGGCGCCGAAGCTGTCCACCGCGACGAGCGCCACGAGCGTGGTGGCGGTCAGTTCGGCGAGCAGCCGCAACAGCAGGAGCAGGTTGAGGTGCCGGACCACGTCGCCGGCCACGACCTGGAGGGTCCGGGCGCCGCGTACGCCGTCCCGGGCCAGCTCGGCGGCACGGGCCGGGGAGACCGCGGCGAGCGCCGCCTCGGTCATCGCGATCACACCGGCCAGCACCACCAGACCGGCGGCGAAGACGACCAGCTGCACATCGGGGAGGCCGGCGGTGGGGCCGGCCGCGAGTAACGGAGGAGTGGACATCACTGGGTGCGGGTCGACCGCCAGCTCGACAGCAACCGGGCCTGGAGCGCGAACATCTCCCGCTCCTCCTCCGGCTCCGCGTGGTCGTAGCCGAGCAGGTGCAGCACGCCGTGCACGGTGAGCAGGTGCAGCTCGTCGGCCGGGGTGTGCCCGGCGGCGGCCGCCTGCTTGGCCGCCACCTCGGGGCACAGCACGATGTCGCCGAGCAGGGCCGGCTCACCGCCGGCCGGGGCGCTCTCGCCGGGGCCGTGGTCGACGCTGCCCTCGTCCATGGGGAACGCGAGGACGTCGGTCGGGCCGTCGCCGCCCATCCAACGGTGATTCAGCTCGGTCATGTAGTCGATGTCGACAAGCAGCACGGACAGCTCGGCGAGGGGGTTGACCCCCATCTCGTCGAGTGCGTGCCGGGCGACGGCGAGCACGGCGTCGGTGTCGACGTCGACACCGGACTCGTTGGCGATCTCGATGGACAACTGCTTTCCTCTGCTTTAGCGGCGGCGGCCGGCCCGGCCGCCCTGGGCGGGTCGCCCGGGTACGGCGTGGACGCCCTGCGCCTGCTGGGTCTCCCGCTCGGCGTCCCAGCGGGCGTACGCGTCGACGATCTCCCCGACCAGCCGGTGGCGGACCACGTCGGAGCTGGACAACTGGGCGAAGTGCACGTCCTCGACGTTCTCCAGGATCTCCCGGACGACCCGCAGACCGCTCGTCGTCCCGCCGGGAAGGTCCACCTGGGTGACGTCACCGGTGACGACGATCTTGGAGTTGAAGCCGAGCCGGGTGAGGAACATCTTCATCTGCTCGGGCGTCGTGTTCTGCGCCTCGTCCAGGATGATGAACGCGTCGGAGAGCGTCCGGCCCCGCATGTACGCCAGCGGGGCGACCTCGATCGTCCCCTGGGCCATCAGCTTCGGGATCGTCTCCGGGTCGAGCATCTCGTGCAGCGCGTCGTAGAGCGGACGCAGGTACGGGTCGATCTTCTCGTTCAGGGTGCCGGGCAGGAAGCCCAGCCGCTCGCCGGCCTCCACGGCCGGCCGGGTCAGGATGATCCGGTTGACCTGCTTGGCCTGCAACGCCTGGACGGCCTTCGCCATCGCCAGGTACGTCTTGCCGGTACCGGCCGGGCCGATGCCGAAGACGATGGTGTTCGAGTCGATCGCGTCGACGTACCGCTTCTGCCCGAGGGTCTTGGGGCGGATGGTGCGGCCGCGACGGGAGAGGATGTTGAGCGTCAGGACCTCGGCGGGACGCTCGGCGCTGCCCTGCTCGAGCATGCCGACGGTACGCCGGACGGCGTCAGTGGTCAGGGTCTCGCCTTTCTCGATGAGTTCGAGCAGCTCACTGAAGAGCCGCTCGGCGAGGGCGTTGTCCGCCGGGGCGCCGGTGATCGTGATCTCGTTGCCACGGACGTGCACGTCACTGGTGACCGAGCGTTCGACGAGTCGCAGGATCTCGTCACCCGCGCCGAGGAGGTTGACCATGATCTTCGAGTCGGGCACGGTGATCCTGGTCTGCACCCGGGGCGGGCCGGGAGGTGGGGTGCCGGTCATAGGTCGGGCCGAAGGGCCCTGCGCCACCTGCTCTCGATCTCGGCGCCGGCCCTGCTGGCACGGCGTGCGGACGTTACACCCATCGTATCGTTTCAACGCGGGCCGCATCGCGCCCATTTCCGCTGGCCGCGATCAACTCCCGGCCCGGAAGTCGTACCTGTCGAACGTTTCCTGGTGGCGGGTGAACCGGTACGTCGCCCAGTGCATCCTGATCACCGTGCCGGCGTCGTCCCGGGTCAGCCGCAGCAGCTCGCCGACCTCCCGGCCGGAGACCGTGCGGTACACGTCCGCGCGGTCCGGCAGTGCGGCGAAGACCGCCGGCGGGCGCCCGACCGGGTCCCGTTCCGCGCGCGCCTGGAGCGTGCCGTCGTGCCAGGAGAAGACGTACTCGGTGCCCTCGCCCCACCAGCGGCCGAGCATGCCCCGCAGGGCGGCCGGGGCCGGGGCGCCGGGACGCCACGGTGCGATCTCGGCCGGGTCGTGTTCGACCGCCTCGGCCAGCAGCCGGTGCGGCAGCTCGAACAGCTCGGCCGCCGTACCGGAGGAGCCGAGCACCGCCGCGCCCATCGCGCCGGCCGTGCCGTCGCCGCCCCGCCGGCCGTACACGCCGGCGAGGAAACCGGGCATCGCGCCGTCGTGCCCCACGTGCATCACCCGCTCGCCCTGCGGAACGAGGATCAGCCCGAGCCCGAAGCCGGCCCCCCAGAGCGTCTCGTCGGCGGTGGTCACCGGCCAGCGCATCTCGTCCAGGGTGGCCGGGGCGAGCACCGCGCCGGCCGGGTCCAGTGCCTGCGGGTCGGCCAGGAACGCGGCCCAGCGGGCCATGTCCGTCGCCGTGCTCCACAGCTGGGCGGCCGGGCCGACCGCGCCGAAGTCGGTCGGCGGCTCGGCGTGCGCCTCGTCGGAGTACGCGTCGACCAGATAGCCGGTGGCCGCGCCCGGCCCGGGGTGCACGGTGGTGTCGGCCAGCCCCAGCGGCGTCAGGACCCGCTCGTCGAGTGCCTGCGCCCAGGTGCCGCCGCGCAGCCGGGCCACCAGTTGCCCGAGCACGGCCATGCCGAGGTTGGAGTAGTGGAACCGGCGGCCCGGCGGCAGCACCCGCTCGGCCCGGTCCAGTTCCGCCACCAACCGGGCGTCGTCCGGCGCGCTCAGGGAGTCCCACACGTCGCCGAACGGCTCGCGTTGCAGGCCGGCGGTGTGCGACAGCAGGCGGCGCACGGTCAGCTCGCCGTGCGCCGGCAGGTCCAGGTGCCGACCCACCGGGTCGTCCAGGTCCAGCAGACCGTCGTCGCGGCACTGGAGGGTGAGCACCGCGGTGAAGGTCTTGGTGACCGAGCCGATCCGGAACCGGGTGCCGGGCCCCAGCGTGTGGTCGGTGCCGGTGTCGCCGACGGTGCAGCTCCACAACGGCCGGTCGGCCCGGTGCAGAGCCGCCGACACCGCCGGCACGCGGGCGTCGGCCTGCACCCGGCGGACCAGCCGTTCCAACCGGTCGGGGCCGGCCGTCACGCCAGGTCCCGGGCGAGCATCGGACCGAGCGGCGCGCCACCGAGCAGGTGCGCGTGCACGTGGAACACCTCCTGACCGCCGTACGCCCCGGTGTTGAACATCAGCCGGAACCCGTCGCCGAGCAGCCCCTCGTCGTCCGCGACGACGGCGGCCGTGGCCAGCACCTCACCGGCCAGCCCCGGGTCGGCCTGGGCGAGGGTGGCGACGTCCGCGTAGTGCTCCTTCGGAATGACCAGGACGTGCACCGGGGCCTTCGGGGTGATGTCGCGGAAGGCGAGGGTGGTGGCGGTCTCCCGGACCACGGTGGCCGGGATCTCCCCGGCGACGATGCGGCAGAACAGGCAGTCGGATCCCATCCGGGCAGTGTAAGGAGAAGAGGGCTACGGCAGGATGGCCGGCATGACGGATCGAGCGGTACTCGTGACCGGAGCTTCGCGCGGCATCGGCCGGGCGGTGGCGGAGGCGTTCGCGGCCAGCGGGGACCGGGTGGCGATCCACCACCGCGACTCCGCCGACGCGGCCGAGCAGGTCCGCGCCCACCTGCCCGGCACCGGGCACGTCGTGGTCCGCGCGGACCTCACCGACCCGGACGCGGTCCGCACGATGGTCGACCGGGCCGCCGAACTGCTCGGCGGGCTCGACGTGCTCGTCAACAACGCCGGGATGTACGGCGATCGGGACGACCCGCACCCGATCTTCGGCGCCACCTACGAGGAGTGGCAGCGGCGCTGGCGGCAGGTGCTGGAGACCAACCTGACCGGCGCCGGCAACGTCACCTGGTGCGCCGCGCAGCACATGCGCGGGCGCGGCGGGCGGATCGTCAACGTCTCGTCCCGGGGCGCCTTCCGGGGCGAGCCGGAGCAGCCCGCGTACGGGGCCAGCAAGGCGGGACTGAACGCGCTGGGCCAGTCCCTCGCGGTGGCGCTCGCGCCGTACGGCATCGCGGTGGCCACCGTCGCGCCGGGCTTCGTGGCGACCGACATGGTCACCGAGCACCTGCGCGGCGAGCAGGGCGCGGCGATCCGGGCGCAGAGCCCGTTCGACCGGGTGGCCCGGCCGGAGGAGATCGCCGCCGCCGTGCACTGGCTGGCCTCGCCGCAGGCCGAGTGGGCCTCGGGCACCATCGTCGACCTCAACGGCGCCTCCTACCTGCGGAGTTGACCGGAATCACCGGCGCTTCGAGGGTGTCGCCGCCCGCCGGCGGGTAAGTGTCTGTGGCATGGCCGACTCCACGCTGCTGGACCTCGCCGCCGACTACCGGGTGGTCGACGGGCACGACGACGATCCGGTCCTGCTCCGCCCCGACGGCACCCCCGTCGAGACGTGGCGTGAGGACTACCCGTACGACGAGCGGATGGACCGCGACGAGTACGACCACCACAAGCGGCTGCTCCAGATCGAGCTGCTCAAGCTCCAGGACTGGATCAAGGAGTCCGGTGAGCGGCTGGTGATCCTGTTCGAGGGCCGGGACGCGGCCGGCAAGGGCGGCACCATCAAGCGGTTCATGGAACATCTGAACCCGCGCGGCGCGTCGGTGGTGGCGCTGGCCAAGCCGGACGAGCGCGAGGCCGGCCAGTGGTACTTCCAGCGGTGGATGGCGCACCTGCCGGCGGCCGGTGAGATGGTGCTGTTCGACAGGTCCTGGTACAACCGGGCCGGCGTCGAGCGGGTGATGGGCTTCTGCACCCGCAAGGAGTACCTGGAGTTCCTGCGCCAGGCCCCGGAGTTGGAGCGGATGCTGGTGCGCTCGGGCATCCGGCTTGTGAAGTTCTGGTTCTCGGTGTCGCAGAACGAGCAGCGCACCCGGTTCGCGATCCGCCAGGTCGACCCGGTCCGGCAGTGGAAGCTGTCCCCGATGGACATCGCCTCGCTCGACCGGTGGGACGAGTACACCGAGGCCAAGGAGGCGATGTTCTTCTGGACCGACACGGCCGACGCGCCGTGGACGGTGGTGAAGAGCAACGACAAGAAGCGGGCCCGCCTGGAGGCGATGCGGCACGTGCTGCACCGCTTCGACTACACCGGCAAGGACCCCGAGGTGGTCGGCACACCAGACCCGCAGATCATCGGGCCGGCCGGACTGGACCTGGGGCCGGAGGAGGAGGTCGTACCGGTGTTCCCGAGGCCCTGAACGGTCACCAGCGGCCGAGGCGGGTGGCGAGCACGCTCAGCGCCGCCACCCCGGCCGTCGAGGTCCGCAGCACCGCCGGCCCGAGGCGTACCGGCCGGCCACCGGCCTCGCGGAAGGCGGTCAGCTCGGCCGGGGCGATGCCACCCTCCGGGCCGACCACCAGGACGATCTCGCCGGCGGTGGGCAGCTCGGCGGTGGTCAGCCGCTCCTCGGCCTCCTCGTGCAGCACGAACGCGGCGGCGGCACCGGCGATCCGGCGGGCCACTGTCGTGGTGGACTCGTCGGGCGCGCCGGCCACCACCGGCAGCCACGGCCGGCGGGCCTGCTTCGCGGCCTCCCGGGCGGTGGCCACCCACTTCTCCCGGGCGCGTACGCCCCGGTCACCGCGCCACTGGGTCACCGAGCGGGACGCCGCCCAGGGCACGATCTCGTCGACCCCGACCTCGGTCATCGCCTGCACGGCCAGCTCGCCCCGGTCGCCCTTGGCGATGCCCTGCACGGCGACGATCCGGGGTACGGGCGCGTCCGCGTACCCCCGGGAGGTGATGCCGACCTCCAGGCTGCCCCGGCCGACGGCGGTAACCACGGCGGCGGCCGTGCCACCCCGGCCGTCGGCGAGCAGCAGCTCCTCGCCGACCCGCAGTCGTTGCACGGTGGCGGCGTGGTGCCCCTCCGGGCCGTCCAAAGTCAGTGCGTCGCCGGTGGGCAGCGCCTCGACCAGGAACAGCGGCGCGGACACCTCAGGCGTGCCCGTTGAACGCGTCGCGCATCCGGGAGAAGAAGCCGCCCTGCTTGGACAGCTCGGCGACCTCCTCACCACGGGTCTTGGCGAAGTCGCGCAGCATCTTCTCCTGGTCCGGGTCGAGCTTGGTGGGCGTGCGGACGTCCAGGTGCACGTAGAGGTCGCCCCGGCCGGTGCCGCGCAGGTGCGGCACGCCCCGGGCGCGCAGGCGCAGCGTGCTGGCCGGCTGGGTGCCGGCCTTGACGTCGACGGTCTCCTCGCTGTCCAGCGTCTTGATGGTGAGTCGGGTGCCCAGCGCCGCCGCGGTCATCGGCACGGTGACCCGGCAGTGCAGGTCGTCGCCCTTGCGGGAGTACACGTCGTGCGGACGCTCGTGGATCTCCACGTAGAGGTCGCCGGCGGTGCCGCCACCCGGGCCGACCTCGCCCTGCTGGGCCAGCCGGATCCGCATGCCGTCCTCGACGCCGGCCGGGATCTTGACGGTCAGCGACCGGCGGGTACGCACCCGGCCGTCGCCGGCGCAGGTCGGGCAGGGGTGCGGGATGGTGGTGCCGTAGCCCTGGCACACGGTGCACGGCCGGGCGGAGACGACCTGGCCGAGGAAGGTGCGCTGCACCGACTGCACCTCGCCCCGACCGCCGCACGCCTCGCAGGTGGCCAGGTGGGTGCCGGCGGCCGTGCCGGCGCCCGAGCAGGTGGTGCAGAGCACCGCGGTGTCGACGGTGATCGGCGCCTCGACGCCGAACGCCGTCTCGTGCAGGTCCAGCTCGAGTCGCAGGATCGCGTCGGCGCCCGGCCGGGTACGCGGACGCGGACCACGCGCGCCTCCGGCGGCACCGCCGAAGAACGCGTCCATGATGTCCTGGAAGCCGACGAACGGGCCGGCCCCACCGGGACCACCCGGACCGCCGGCGCCACCGCCACCGGGGGCGAGCGGGTCGCCACCCAGGTCGACGATCTGCCGCTTGCGGTCGTCCGAGAGGACCTCGTACGCGGCGTTGATGTCCTTGAACTTCTCCTGAGCCTCCGGGTCCGGATTGACGTCCGGGTGGAACTGGCGCGCCAACTTGCGGTAGGCGCGCTTGATCTCGTCATCGGAGGCTTCCCGGCTGACACCGAGGATGCCGTAGTAGTCCCTGGCCACTGCGTTCCGTGTCCTCATGTTCGTCTCGCGTTACGCCGACCGGCGGCCGTAGCCGGCCGTCGGCCCTGACTGGTCAGTTCTGGGCCAGCAGCTCGCCCACGTAGCGTGCCACGGCGCGCACCATGGCGATATTGCCGGGGTAGTCCATCCGGGTCGGCCCCAGCACCCCCAGGCCGCCCACGATGGTGGCGCCCGGGCCGTACCCGGTGCTGACCACCGAGGCGGCGCGCAGGTTGTCGAACTCGTTCTCGTCGCCGATCAGCACCCGGGTCGTGCTCGGCTCGGTCTCGCCGATCAGCTTCAGGAGCACGACCTCCTCCTCCAGCGCCTCCAGGATGGGCCGCAGCGAACCCTGGAAGTCGAGCAGGCCGCCCCGGGTGAGGTTGGCGGTGCCGGCCAGCGCGATGCGTTCCTCGTGCCGCTCGACGAGCGTCTCCAGCAGGACCGTGGAGAGAGTCGTCATCGCGGGGCGCAGCGTGGGCGGGGCGTCCTCGACCAGCGCCTGCACCAGCGGCGGCGTGTCCGACAGTCGGGCGCCGGCGAGCTTCTCGTTCACCAGCCGGCGCAGGTCGGTGACGTCGTCGGCGGGCACCGGCCCGGGCAGCTCCACGAGTCGCTGCTCCACCCGCCCGGTGTCGGCGATCATGACGAGCATCAGCCGGGTCGTGGAGATCGGCACCAGCTCCAGGTGCCGCACCGAGGAACGGGCCAGGCTCGGGTACTGCACGACGGCCACCTGCCGGGTCAGCTGCGCGAGCAGCCGTACGGTGCGGTGCACCACGTCGTCGAGGTCGACCGCGCCGACCAGGAAGCGCTCGATGGCCCGGCGCTCGGCCGGGCTGAGCGGCTTGACCCGGGACAGCCGGTCGACGAAGAGCCGGTAGCCGCGGTCGGTGGGCACCCGGCCGGCGCTGGTGTGCGGCTGCCGGATGTACCCCTCCTCCTCCAGCACGGCCATGTCGTTGCGGACCGTGGCCGGGGAGACGCCGAGCTGGTGCCGCTCGACCAGCGCCTTGCTGCCGACCGGCTCCTGGGTGGAGACGTAGTCCTCGACGATGGCGCGGAGCACGGCGAGCTTGCGGTCGTCCAGACCCATCCTCCGCACCTCCTGTCGCACGTCGGCCGCCGGCGCGACCTCAAGCCGGCGGACCGTCCTGGCACTCGACTGTAACGAGTGCCAGTCTACGTCGGCGCCCCCGCGAGCGCGATGATCAACGACAGCTCGTCGGTGCGGTCCGTACCACCCCGCTCGGGCCGATCGGTCCGGCCGGCCGGGCGGTGTCGCTCTGGTGCCGCGTTGCCAACGGCACCTACCGTGACACCCATGACTGAACCTCCTCGCCCTCCCGGCGCGGGTGACCCCGGTAACTACCCGCCGGAGCCGACCTCCCCGGGCCCGTTCCCGTCGTCGGAGCCGCCCACCGCACCACTGTCCGGGGCACCCGGCCCGGCCGGCTATCCCCCGCCCGGTGGCTATCCGCCGCCCACCGGTGACCAACCGCCGTCGGGCGGCTACCCTCCGCCCGGTGGCTACCCGCCGGGTGGCTATCCCCCGCCCGGAGGTCATCCCGGAGGCGGATATCCGACCGGCGGCGCCTACGGCGGCCCCGGCGGCGGCTACGCCAACAACGAGGACAAGACCTGGGCGCTCGTCGCGCACTTCGGCGGGGCCGCCGGCATGATCCTCAGCGGTGGCGTGCTCGGCTGGATCGGGCCGCTCGTGGCGCTGCTGGCCCGGGGCAACCAGTCCCCCACGGTCCGTGCGCACGCCGCCGCGGCGCTCAACTTCCAGCTCCTGTGGTCGATCATCGGCCTGGTCGGCTGGGTGCTGTCCTGCATCGTGATCGGGTTCATCCCGGTCGCGGCGGCCGTGATCCTCGGCGCCGTGTTCGGCATCATCGCCGGCATCAAGGCCAACGAGGGGCAGCTCTACCGCTACCCGCTCTCCGCCAGCTTCATCAAGTGACCCGGGCCGGCCGCTCCCCCGGCCGGTCCGGCGCCACCGGTCGGGGCGGCGCGCCCGCTCAGGGCAGCAGGTCGCGGACGACGGCGTCGGCGAGCAGCCGGCCGCGCAGGGTGAGCACCGCCCAACCGGCCGCGTACCTCCCGGCGTCCAGCAGACCGTCGGCCAACGCCCGTTCCGCGCCGGCCCGACCGGTGGCGTCGAGCACCGCCAGCGGCAGCCCGCTGGCGAGCCGCAGCCGCAGCATGACGTCCTCCATGTGCGCCTCGCCGGCGGTGAGCACCTCCCGGGCCAGGCCGGGAGACGTCCCGTCGGCCAGCCGCTTGGCGTACGCCGAGGGGTGCTTCACGTTCCACCAGCGCACCCCGCCGACGTGGCTGTGCGCCCCCGGGCCCAGCCCCCACCAGTCCGCGCCGGTCCAGTAGAGCAGGTTGTGCCGGCACCGGGCGTCCTCGCCGCCTGCCCAGTTGGAGACCTCGTACCAGGACAGGCCGGCCGCGTCGAGCGCGGCCTCCGCGGCCAGGTAGCGGTCCGCGGCGACGTCGTCACTGGGGTACGCCAGCTCGCCGCGCTTCATCCGGGCGGCGAGCCGGGTGCCGTCCTCGACGATCAGGGCGTACGCGCTGACGTGGTCCACCCCGGCGGCGACGACCTGCTCCAGCGAGGCCGCGAAGTCCTCGGCCCGCTCCCCCGGCGTGCCGTAGATCAGGTCCAGGTTGACGTGCGCGAACCCGGCGTCGCGCGCCTCCAGGGCGGCGGCGGTGGCCCGGCCGGCGCTGTGTTTGCGGTCCAGGATCGCCAGCACGCCCGGGGAGGCGGACTGCATGCCCAGCGAGATCCGGGTGTAGCCGGCCGACCGCAGCAGCCGCAACGACTCCGGGGTGACCGACTCGGGGTTGGCCTCGGTGGTCACCTCGGCGTCGGCTGCCAGCCCCCAGGTGCGGTCGATGCCGTCGAGGATGCGGGCCAGGTCGTCGGCGGGGAGCAGGGTGGGGGTGCCACCGCCGACGAAGACCGTGTCGACCCGGGGCGGCGGGGTGTCGCCGAGTACCCGGGCGGCGAGGGCCAACTCGGCCAGCACCGTGTCGGCGTACCCCTCGCGGCTGGCGCCGCCACCCAACTCGGCGGCCGTGTAGGTGTTGAAGTCGCAGTAGCCGCAGCGGCTGGCGCAGAACGGCACGTGGACGTACACGCCGAAACCGCGCGCACCGACCGCCGTGGTGGCGGAGGCGGGCAGCGATCCGTCGACGGGGACGGTCTCACCATCTGGAAGGACGCCGGGCATGGCCACTAGTGTGCCCGGCATGACCTCTCCCGACGTCCTCGTGCGGGTCGCCACGGCCCGTGGGGTGACCACGCTCACCCTGGACAGCCCGCACAACCGCAACGCGCTCTCCACGGCCCTGATGACCCAACTGCTGGCGGGGCTGGCCGACGCAGTCGCCGACGACGCGGTCCGGGCGATCGTGCTCGACCACGCCGGCCCGGTCTTCTGCTCGGGGGCCGACCTGAAGGAGACCGCCGCCGCGTACGCCAGCGGAACGGTCCCCGCCGCGATGCTGGGTGACGTGCTCGCCGCGCTGTGGGACTGCCCGAAGCCGGTGCTGGCCCGGGTGGGCGGTCCGGCGCGGGCCGGTGGGCTGGGTCTGATCGCCGCCGCCGACCTGGCGGTCTGCGCCGACGAGGCGACGTTCGCGTTCACCGAGGTACGGATCGGGGTGATCCCGGCGGTGATCTCGGCGACCGTGCTGCCCCGGCTGCACCCGCGTGCCGCCGCCGAGCTGTACCTGACCGGCGACACCTTCGACGGGCGGCGGGCCGCCGAGGTCGGCCTGGTCACGGCCTCGGTGCCGGCGGACGGGCTGGACGACGCGGTGCGGCGCTACTGTGACTCGCTGGTACGTGGCGCCCCCGCCGCGCTGGCCGGCGCGAAGGAGCTGCTGCGCCGGCCGGGCACCGCCGAACTGCGCGCCGACCTGGCCCGCCTCTCCGCCCTCTCGACCGGCTTCTTCCTCTCCGACGAGGGGCGCGAGGGGATCATGGCCTTCCGGGAGAAGCGACAGGCGAGCTGGGTGCCCGCCCCGGACGGCGATCACGCCGGCTAGGACCGAGGCCGTCCGCCCGACCGGGACGCCGCCGCGAGCGGTGGCGTCCCGGTCGCCTGTCGGGTCACCAGGCGGTCGCGCCGCCGTCGACCGGGTAGTTCGCTCCGGTGATGTACGACGCCCGGTCGGAGGCCAGGAAGACCACCAGTTCGGCGACCTCCTCGGGGCGGGCGAAGCGCTTGAGGAGCGTCTTGCCGGTGATCGCGTCCCGGGCCGCCTGGTTGTCGCCGAGGTCGCGTTCGCTGGCCGGGGTGAGGATGGGCCCGGGGCTGACCGCCACCGAACGGATCCCGTGCGGCGCGCCCTCGAGCGCGAGTTGCCGGGTCAGGCCGATGACGCCGGCGTTCGCGGCGGTGTGGCCGACCATCGGGGGGACCTGACCCGCGATCGTCCCGGCCATCGAGGCGGCGTTGATGATGACGCCGCCGCCGCGCCGGACCAGGTGCGGCCAGGCGAACTTCGACACGAAGTACGGGATGTCGAGCTCCCCGGTGATGGTGTACCGCCAGTCCTCGACGGAGAAGTCGGGCATCGGGCCGAAGCGCAGCGCGGCCGCGTTGTTGTAGACCACGTCGAGCCCGCCGTAGGTCGCGGCGGCGTCCTCGACGAGCCCGCGTACCTGCTCCGGATCGGTGAGGTCGACAGGCGCGATGCCTGTCATCTCGCCGCCGGCGGCCCGCACGAGTTCGACCGTCTCGTTGTTGCCGTCGACCTGGAGGTCGGCCCCGACGACCTTGGCGCCCTCGCGGGCGAAGGCCAGCGCCGAGACGCGGCCGAGTCCACCGCCGGTGCCGGTGACCAGCACCACCTTGCCGTCAAGCGTGCCCATCTGAAACCCCTCCCTGCCGGTCCGGGAGCCGTCGCCGACTCCCGGCTGTTGACGTGTCAATCGCCTAAGCCGTCGGCCGGTCGCGGGCTTCCCGCGACCAGGGGTCCGGTGACGCGGGAGACAGGCCGGCGGGGAGGTGAGATCCGCGCTGAACCGGGAACTTTCCGATCGGGTACGCGCCGGCAGAGCCGGCCCCGAACCGGTCGGACGACCCGGACGGCGCCAACGGGACGTACGCTTGTCGAACTGTGTCGACCAGGGGGTGTGGGTGCGAACTCGGGCAGCCGTGGCGGGTGGAGTGGTGCTCATCCTTGTCGCCGTGATCGGAATCTGGCTTGTCGTACGGCAGGCCGGGGACCGTCTGCAACTGCCACTGGCCCGCAAGTGCACAGTCCAGGCCGACGGCCGGGTGGCGCTGGACGCCGACCAGATGGCGAACGCGGCCACCATCGCCGCCATCGGCGCGCAGCGGGGCATGCCCGAGCGGGCGGTGGTGGTCGCGCTGGCGACCGCGTACCAGGAGTCGGGGCTGCGCAACCTCGCCGACGGCGACCGGGACTCGGTCGGCCTGTTCCAGCAACGGCCGAGCCAGGGTTGGGGCACCCAGGCGCAGATCCGCGACCCGCGGTACGCGGCGAACCGCTTCTACGCGGCGCTGAAGAAGGTGCGCGGCTGGGAGGAGATGCGGGTCACCGACGCCGCCCAGCGGGTGCAGCGCTCGGCGTTCCCCGAGGCGTACCAGAAGTGGGCCGACGAGTCCGAGGTGCTCAGCCGGGCCCTGCTGGGCGAGGCCACCAGCGCGGTCGCCTGCACGGTGGGGCGTACGCCGGTGATGCGGGGGGCGGCCGCGGCCGCGCAGCTGACCCGCAACCTGAACCTGGACTGGGGGTTGTCCGGCACCGACGCGGCCGATCTGACCGGGTTGACGGTGCCGGCGGCCGACCAGCGCGACGGCTGGCGGTACGCGCACTGGCTGGTCTCGCACGCCCAGGACCACGGCGTGAAGCGGGTCCGCTTCGGCGACCTGGAGTGGACCGCCCGGGACGGCACGTGGGGCCGGGTGGACGGTGAGCGGGGCCCCGCCGGGCAGGTGTTGGCGGAGGTCTTCGCCGAGGGGTGAGCTGCCCGGATCTCTTAACCGGCAGTCACCGCACAATCGGGCAAAGATCTACCTAACGCCCAATTGGTTATCCCGATATCACTCTGCGCAGTAGAGCCGCTGCACAAGGTCCGGCCCGGGTCCACCGGCGCCACGGGACCTCCCCGATGTCTGGACAGTCGCGTTACGATCGGCGGCCTGTGCCAGAAAAGGATTCACCTCATGGGGAGGGGTACGACGCGGTGTTCGATTACGGCGACCGGACCGGCTACGAACCGATCAGCGACACTGACCGCAAGGAGTTCCACGAGCAGGGCTTCCTCCTGCTGCGCAACGTCCTGACGGAGGACCACCGGGCGGCGCTGGAGGCGGCGGTCGACCGCGTCTACGCGGAGGAGCAGGCCAAGGGCACCACCAAGAAGGACGGCACCCTGCACCTGCTGGGCTTCCTGGAGCGCGACGAGCTCTTCGGCGAGCTGCTGACCCACCCGATCGCCTTCCCGTACATGTGGGGCCTGGCCGGCTGGAACATCTACACCCACCACAACCACCTGGACGTCACCCCGCCGGCCGCCGAGCCGGAGAAGCCCTACTGGGGCTGGCACCAGGACGGGTACCGGCAGAACTCCGACCCGGAGACGATGGACCCGAACCTGCCCCGGCCGATGTTCTCGCTGAAGGTCGCGTACGTGCTGTCCGACCTCTCCGAGACCGGTCGCGGCGCCACCAAGGTCATCCCGGGCAGCCACCTGTGGAACTCGCTGGACCGGCCCAAGGACCTCAGCGTGCACAACCCCGACCCGGAGGGCACGGTGGAGATCACCGCCAACCCGGGTGACGCCTTCATCTTCGACCGCCGGCAGTGGCACTCCCGCTCGACGAACCTGTCGACGATCACCCGCAAGATGCTGTTCGTCGGCTACACCTACCGGTGGATCCGCCCGCTCGACGAGCTGCACCCGGACCTCAACGGCGAGTGGTACCGCAACCGCACGCCCGTGCAGCGCCAGCTGATCGGTGAGGGCACCCACACCGCCAACTACTGGGGCATCAACTGGGACGGGTACGTCGACGACGAGATCCCGCTGCGCAAGGAGCTCAAGGAGCGCGGTCTGCTCGACCGCAACATCCCCTGGCTCCGCTGATCCGACGCTCACCAGGAAGGCCCCCGGTCCGCCGGGGGCCTTCCTGGCGTCTCAGGCGTGACCGGCGAGACGGCGGCGGGCCTTCTCCCGGATCTTCTCCGGCAGGTCCTCCACGTCGAGCAGGCGGGGCAGCAACTCCGGCTCCAGACTGGTCGCCCGGAACACCTCGCCGACCGTCACCCCGTGCGCGGGGCGGTCCACCACCTCGACCGGGTCACCGGCGCCCACCTCGCCCACGCGCAGCACCCGCAGGTACGCCCCCGGCGTGGCACGGACGGTGAAGCGCCGGATCAGGTCCGGCACGCCCCAGAAGCCGGCGAACGTCGTACACGGGGTACGCGGCATCGTCACCTGGAGCACCGCCGAGCCGACCGCCCACTGCTCGCCGATGACCGCACCGGTCACGTCCACCGCGTAGGTGGTCAGGTTCTCGCCGAAACCCCCCGCGCGGATCGACCGGCCGATCTCGGTCGACCACCACGCGGCGTCCTCCTCGGCGTACGCGTAGACGGCCTTGTCCGGCCCGCCGTGGTGGGCCCGTTCGCCGATGAAGTCGCCGGCGAGGCCCTCGGCGAGCACCGGCACCGGCCCGTCGACCGGCCGCTTGTCGATGCCGCTGCGACCGCTCGCGTCGCCGGCCCACTCCGCCTCGGTCACGATGCCGAGGTTCACCGCTGCCACCCTGCCCGTCATGACGGCCAGCCTAGTGGCGGCCCGGCACTCAGCCCTTGACGGCGCCGGCCACCAGACCGGAGACCATCCGCCGCTGCACCAGCAGGAAGAAGATGATGACCGGCAGCGTGAACAGGGTGGACGCGGCCATCACCGGCCCCCAGTTGGTGTCGTCGCGGCCGAAGAAGAACGTCATCGCCACGGGCAACGTGTAACGGCCCTGGTCGTTGATGAACGTCAACGCGAAGATCAGCTCGTTCCAGGCCGTGATGAAGGAGAAGATGCTCGTCGCCACCAGGCCCGGCGCGACAAGCGGGAACAGCACCAGGCGGAACGTCTGGGCACGACTCGCCCCGTCGATCGCCGCCGCCTCCTCCAGTTCCTTCGGCACCGCGGCCACGAAGCCACGCAGCATCCAGACCGCGAACGGCAGCGAGAAGCCGAGGTACGTGAGGATCAGGCTGGGCAGCGTGTTGTAGAGCCCGAGCCGCTGGATCATCAGGAACAGCGGGATGACAAGCGCCTCCAGCGGGATCATCTGCACCACGAGCAGCATGATCAGAAAGCTGGTCCGCAGCTTGAAGCGGAACCGGGCCACCGCCGTGGCGGCGAGCAGCGCCACCAGGCCGCTGAGCACCACCGTGCAGACGGCGACGATCGCGCTGTTGACGAAGAAGTCGAGGAAACTCACGCCGGGGATCAGGTTGCCGGTCAGGATCTCCCGGTAGTGCTCGAGCGTCGGGTGCGCCGGCACCGGCTGCGGGGTCGACGAGAAGATCTCCCTGCTCGGCTTGAGCGAAGTGGAGATCATCCAGTAGACCGGAAACGCCGCGAAGAGCGCGACCAGCAGCCCGGCGCCGTTGAGGGCGATCTTCTTCACGACTCGTCCTCCTGCCTGAGCACCATCCGTACGTAGAAGCCGGTGACCACCAGCAGGATCAGCGTGAGGATCACCGCGATGGCCGCGCCGAGCCCGTACTTCGGGGGCGGCGAGAAGGCTTCGGCGTACGAGTAGATGGAGAGCATGAACGTCGGCCGGTCCTGGGTGCCGCCGGCCAGCACGAACTGCTGGGTGAAGACCTTGAAGTCCCAGATGGTGGAGAGCACGATCAGGATCCCGAAGACCGGGCGCAGCAGCGGGAACGTGATCTTCCAGAAGACCCGCCACGAGCCCGCGCCGTCCATCCGGGCCGCCTCGTGCAGCTCGCTCGGCACGCTCTTGAGACCGGCGAGCACGCTCACCGCGATGAACGGGAACGAGTGCCAGACCACCACCAGGGTGAGGATGGCGAAGAACAGCAGCGGCGAGTTGAACCAGCCGTAGCCCGTCCAGTCGCTACGGCCGAACAGACCGTTGGAGAGCCCGTCCGGCAACGCGTTGAACAGCCACGTGACCAGGCCGCTCGTGTCGTCGAAAATCCACTTCCAGACGATCGTTCCGGTCAGCGCCGGGGTGGCCCAGGCCAGCATCACGCAACTCGCCACGAAGGTGGCCATCTTGCGACCCAGCCGGTTGAGCAGCAACCCGACGAGGGTGCCGAGGACCATGGTGAGCAGCACGTTCGCCGCGGCGAACAGGACCGTGTTGCGCAGCACCGTCAGGAAGAACGGATCGGACAGGATGTCCGTGTAGTTGCCGAGCCCCACCCACGGCCACTCCCGGTCGCCGCGCAGTTGCCGGACGCTGTTGAGGCGGTAGAAGGACATCGCCACGACCTGACCGAGCGGCCAGAGCAGCAACACCCCGATGATCACCAGGGCGGGTAGGAGCAGCAGGTAGGGCAGGCGGTCCACCCGGCGACGCCGCCGCGCGGGGTTCTCCCGCGCGGCGGCCGTCTCCGGCACCTCGGTCAGCGTGGTCACTTGGCGTTGAGGATGCTTTCCATCTCACCGGCCGCGTCGGCGGTAGCCTTCTCGACCGTCTTCTGACCCTTCATGACCGAGCTGTTCATCGCCTGGGTCACCGTCTTGGTCCGGCTGACCTCCACCCACTTCGGGCTGAGCGGCGTGAGCTTGGTGTTCTGCATGGTGGTGGCGAACGCCGACATCACCTTGTCGTTGGCGTACGTGTCACTGGCCACCAGATCCTGGTAGACCGGGAAGAAGCCGAGGCTGCTCGCGAAGGCCTGCGAGTTCTTCTTGTTCAGCAGCACGGTCAGGTAGTCCCAGGCCAGGTCCTGACGCTCGCTGTCCTTCCAGATCGCCACGTCCGAGCCGCCCGCGAAACCGGGCGCGGCCTTGCCGTCCGGACCGGGGATCGGGAACGTACCCCAGACCTTCTCGATCTCGGGGTTGTCCTTCTTCATGGCGCCCTGCTGCCAGCTGCCGGCGAACGCCATCGCGGCCTTGCCGGTGGCGAACTGGGTACGCGCGTCGATCTCGTTCCAGCCGGCGGCGGCCGGCGGGGCCACCTTGTGCACCGTCACCAGGTCGGTCCAGAACTTGACGGCCCGCTGCGCCTCAGGAGTCGTGTAGCCCGACTTCCAGGTGCCGCCCTGGTTGCTGGCGATCTCACCGCCGGCGCCCCAGAGGAAGGAGTAGAACGGCAGCTCGGAGTTGCCCGGCAGCGCGATGCCGTACGTGCCAGGCTTCTTCGCCTGCACGGCCTTGGCGACGGTGACCAGGTCGTCCCAGGTCTTCGGTGGCTGCACGCCGGCCTCGGCGAACCAGTCGGTGCGGTAGTAGATCGCCCGCACGCCCGCGTACCACGGCACGCCGTACTGCTTGCCGTCGAGCTGCGCGTTCTTCACCAGGTCGGGCAGCAGGTCCTTGCCGTCGGCCCAGCCGCCCATCCGGCCGCTCACGTCGGCGAGCGCCTCCTGGGCAGCCCAGCCCTGCGTCTCGGTGTTGCCCAGCTCGGTGATGTCCGGGCCCTCGCCGCCAGCGAGCGCGGCCTGGAACTTCTTGGGCGCCTCGAGCCAGGGAATGTACTGCACGACCACGTCGGTGTCGGGGTGCTTCTGGCGGAACTCGGTCTCGACGGAGTCGAGGAACTTGTTCTGGGCGTCGCCGCCCTCGCCCATCATCCAGACCGTGAGTTTGCTGTCGTCGGACGCCTCGTCACCGGAGCCCCCGCAACCGGTCAGCACCATCGCGGCCGAGGCCACCATGGCGGTGACCGGGGCCAGCCGCTTCCACCTGTTCACGCCAGTTCTCCCCTCGCGCCGCTTGGAACTAACCTTCTCCGCCGCACCTTAGTACGAAGAATTCCTTTACGACAGTGGGAGGTGTCGCGACCGTACCGCAGCCCCGTGACGCCGACCGCCGTGGCACCGGGCCGAAGTCGGGCAACACCGCACGAAAGAGCGCCCGGCCGATGGCCGGGCGCTCTTTCGTGAGCTGTGCGATGGAACCAGGTGATACCGGGTTGTTATCGGGTGACGTGGCGACGCCGACCCACACCGGCCACCAGCGCGACCGCGATGGCCGCCACGACGACCTGTACCAGCAGCTCGGTCCAGTCGATGCCGCTGGTCTCGGTGGCGATGCCCATCGCCCGCGCCAGCACCGTGCCCAGCAGGGCAGCGCCCACGCCGATCAGCAGGTGCAGCCAGATCGGCATGTTCTGCCGGCCCGGGACGACCAGACGGCCGAGCGCGCCGACGATGAGACCAACAACGAGCGCAGTGATGATGCCCCACACGGTGAGCTCCACGGTCGCCCTCCTTCAAAAGAATGTCTGACACACGAGGTGTGTGCTTCCTGTCGTGACCGCTAAGTGCCCGACCGGTGGAAAATCCAAACCGACTTTGTCCACCAGACGATCACGAGTTGGCATACCTGGGCAGGTTCCGCGCTGCCCCGCGCGCGGGTGGCCGCTCGCGCTCGCCCCCGTCCGGGGCGGTCCCCGACCAAGATCGCGCTCGAACACGGAAGTAGTGGCCTCGTCCATCCACCGAGGCCACTACTTCATGGATCCAGCACGATCATGAGCGGTGTACGCGCCGGGTCGCGTCCTCGCCTGCCGCCCTCCCGTTCCCGTCGGCTCCGGGAGGTCGGCGCGCGGTACGAACGCCGATGGGCGCCCGACCTGTCGGTCGGGCGCCCATCGGAGGTGTCGCGGTGTTACCTGTGGTGCGGGTGTCAGTGGGTGACGCTGCGGCGGCGACCCACGCCGGCCACCAGCGCGACCGCGATGGCCGCCACGACAACCTGCACCAGCAGCTCGCCCCAGTCGATGCCGCTGGTCTCGGTGGCGATGCCGATCGCACGGGCCAGCACGGTGCCCAGCAGCGCGGCGCCGACACCGATCAGCATGTGCAGCCACATGGGCATGTTCTGCCGGCCCGGGACGACCAGACGGCCGAGCGCGCCGACGATGAGACCAACAACGAGCGCAGTGATGATGCCCCACACGGTGAGCTCCACGGTCGCCCTCCTTCAAAGATGTCCGACACACGAGGTGTGTGCTTCCTGTCGTGACCGCTAAGTGCCCGACGGGTCGAAAATCCAAACCGACTCACGGCAAAAGACAGCGCCAGCCGTCGATGTCCAAGGGCTGCGTCGGTTGGTGACACACGCATCCACACAGGTAGGAGGCCTTCTGGCCGGCCCCGCCAACCCCCGGGCGGTAGCCGAAAAATTTCTCCACCCCGGCGACGCCGGCGAACGCCGGCACCCCGAAACCCGCACCGGGACCCGGCGCCGGGCACCCGGAACCCGGAACCCGGAACCCGGGACCCGGGACCCGGCGCCCCACGCCCGACACCCCGGACCCGGGCACCCCGGACCCGGGCACCCCGGACCCGGGCACCCCGGACCCGGGACCGGCACCCGGGCACCCGGGACCTTCACCGCGCGACCTCCGCGCGGCGGCCCGGTGCGCGGGACGTTGCCGGAACCGACAGGATCCGCGCAACGTCGGGGAGACCGGCGCCTCGGCGCAGGCGGTCCGTCCCCGAAAGTGCGCGGATCCTGGTGGCCGGTGCGGCGCACCGGCGCCGGCGGGTTACTTCTTTCCGGCGGCCTTGCCGTCACCGGAGTCGGAGGAGAGGGCGGCGATGAAGGCCTCCTGCGGCACCTCGACCCGGCCGACCATCTTCATCCGCTTCTTGCCTTCCTTCTGCTTCTCCAGCAGCTTGCGCTTACGGCTGATGTCACCGCCGTAGCACTTGGCCAGCACGTCCTTGCGGATCGCCCGGATGGTCTCCCGGGCGATGACCCGGCTGCCGATGGCCGCCTGGATGGGCACCTCGAACTGCTGGCGCGGGATCAGGGTGCGCAGCTTGGCGGCGATGGTGACGCCGTAGTTGTACGCCTTGTCCTTGTGCACGATCGCGCTGAACGCGTCCACCGGCTCGCCGTGCAGCAGGATGTCGACCTTGACCAGGTCGGACGCCTGCTCGCCGGAGGGCTCGTAGTCGAGCGAGGCGTAGCCCTTGGTACGGCTCTTCAACTGGTCGAAGAAGTCGTAGATGATCTCCGCGAGGGGCAGCGTGTACCGCAGCTCCACCCGGTCGGCGGAGAGGTAGTCCATGCCGAGCAGGGTGCCGCGTCGACCCTGGCACAGCTCCATGACCGCGCCCACGTAGTCGTTCGGCGTCAGCACGGTGGCCCGGACCACCGGCTCGTACACCTCGGCGATCTTGCCGGTCGGGTACTCGCTGGGGTTCGTCACGACGATCTCGACGCCGTCGTCCTGGATGGCCCGGTAGACCACGTTGGGTGCGGTGGAGATGAGGTCGAGGTTGTACTCGCGCTCCAGGCGCTCCCGGATGATCTCCAGGTGCAGCAGGCCGAGGAAGCCGCAGCGGAAACCGAAGCCGAGCGCCCCCGAGGTCTCCGGCTCGTAGTCCAGGGCGGCGTCGTTGAGCTTGAGCTTGTCCAGAGCCTCACGCAGGTTGGGGTAGTCGGACCCGTCGATCGGATAGAGGCCGGAGTAGACCATCGGCTTCGGGTCCTTGTAGCCACCCAGCGCCTCGGCGGCCGGCCGGCTGTTGATGGTGACCGTGTCACCGACCCGGGACTGGCGGACGTCCTTCACGCCGGTGATCAGGTAGCCGACCTCGCCGACGCCGAGCGCGTCGGCCTTGACCATCTCGGGTGAGATGACGCCGATCTCCAGCAGCTCGTGCACCGCTCCGGTGGACATCATCTTGATCCGCTCGCGGGCGCTGATCCGCCCGTCGATGACCCGGACGTACGTGACGACGCCTCGGTACACGTCGTACACCGAGTCGAAGATCATCGCCCGGGCGGGCGCCTCGGCGTCGCCGACCGGCGGGATGAACTGCCGGACGATCTCGTCGAGCAGGTGCGGCACCCCCTCGCCGGTCTTGCCGGAGACCCGGATGCAGTCCGCCGGGTCGCCGCCGATGAGGTGAGCCAACTCCTCGGCGTACTTCTCCGGCTGCGCGGCCGGCAGGTCGATCTTGTTGAGCACCGGGATGATGCGCAGGTCGTTCTCGAGGGCCAGGTAGAGGTTGGCGAGGGTCTGCGCCTCGATGCCCTGCGCGGCGTCGACAAGCAGCACGGCGCCCTCGCAGGCGGCCAGCGACCGGGACACCTCGTAGGTGAAGTCCACGTGCCCCGGGGTGTCGATCATGTTGAGGACGGCGTGCTCACCGGCCCGCTCACCCTCGGCGATGGTCCACGGCATGCGGACGGCCTGGCTCTTGATGGTGATGCCGCGCTCGCGCTCGATGTCCATCCGGTCCAGGTACTGGGCGCGCATCTGCCGCGGGTCGACCACTCCGGTGAGCTGCAACATCCGGTCGGCCAGGGTCGACTTCCCGTGGTCGATGTGGGCGATGATGCCGAAGTTCCGGATGCGACCGGGGTCGGTGGCACCAGGGGCGTTCGCGCCGGGATCGAGCTTCGGTGGCACAGCGGTCCGTTCTGGTCGGCTGACGTGAACAGGCCGGCGCGCCGCCGACCCCCTCCATGTTCCCACGCCGCCGGGGCACCCCCGCTGCGCGGGCGACGGATCGGCCCGAGGAACCCTCACTCCAGCGGCGGCTCGACGAAGAGCGCGGCCAGTCGGGGCAGCCTCCGGCGGGCCTCCTCCTCGTCGTCGAAGTCCCAGAAGTCGTTGAGGTCGGGGGTCCGCACCGGGTCGCGGTCCGCCGGCAACTCGGTAGCGGTGGCCTTGCGGTACGCGTCCCAGGGCACCGACAGCATCTGCTCGGCCGAGAACTCCTCCCCGCTGAGCGAGGCCGCCCGCACCTGCGGCAACTCGGCGAGCGAGTCCGGGTCGGCGACCGCGGAGGCGAATACGGCCCGGCCCTGGGCCATCAGCCAGCCCCGGAAGTGCTCGAACCCTTCCGCCGAGGCACCGCCGTTGATCAGGTATGCGGCGCCCCACAGATCCGCCTTGTGCGAGGCGGCCAGCACCCGCGTCTGGTGCCGGGCGTACCCGACGATGTCCTCCGGGTCACGCTCGGCGAGCAGCGCGACGGCCCGCGCGGCCACCGGGCCGGGCTCTCCCCCGCCCCCGGCCCGCGCCTGGTCGATCAGCTGCCAGAAGTCCTCGGTCCTCATGACTTGGCAGTCTGGCAGTGTCGCCGCGCGCCGCGCACGTACCCCGGGGCAGCATGGTGGGGTGTCCTCCCCGCCGTCCGCGCACCATGCGGGCGCGCCGCGCCCGTCGTGGTCGGCGCTGCCCGCGGCGCTGCGGCACGCGATCACCGGTCGCCTCGGCTCGCCGGTGGTCGCCGCCCGGGTCGCCTCCGCCGGCTTCACCGGGGGTTTCGCCGCCGTGCTCGACACCGCCGAGGGAGGCCGGGTCTTCGTCAAGGCGGCGGCCAGCGCGGGGCAGGCACACCTGGCCGACTCGTACGCCCGGGAGGCCGCGATCCTCGACCGGCTGCCGGTGGGCCTGCCCGCGCCCCGCCTGCGGTGGACGCTGTACGAGGCCGGCTGGTTCGTGCTCGGCACCGACGCGGTCGACGGGCACACCCCACACCGGCCGTGGACGCCGACCGAACTGGAGGCCACGCTCGCCGGGTACGCCGAGGTCGCCGCCGCGCTCGCCGACCCGCCGGCCGGGCTGACGGTGCTCGGCCTGCCGCACCTCGCCGACCTGGCCCGCTCGGACATCCTGTGGTGGGAGGAGGTCGCCGCCGGCCGGGAGCCCGCCCCGGCGCTGCCCCTGGCCGTGCGGGACCGGCTGCCCGACCTGGTGGAGCTGGAGTCCCGCCTTCCCCGGTACGCCGCCGGGTCGACCGGCCTGATCCACGGCGACCTGCGGGTCGACAACGTCCTCGTCGACGGGGACGGCCGGGCCTGGTTCTGCGACTGGACGTGGGTGTGTGCCGGGCCGGCCTGGTTCGACCTGGCCGGGTTGCTGCTCACCGCGTACGCCGACGGGCTGGACACCGACCGGCTCTTCGCCACGCACCCGAGCACCGCCGACGCGCCCCCGGACGCGCTGGACGTCACCCTGGCCGCGCTGGCCGGCTACTACCTCACCGGGGCGGACGCGGCACCGCCGACGGTCTCCCCGCACCTGACGGCGCACCGGAGACGCAGCGGCGGGCAGGCGCTCGACTGGCTCGCCCGCCGTCAGGGCTGGCGGTGACACAACCGGCAGGCCCGAGGGCGTATCGTGGTGCCCGGCGAGCCGGGGTCGGCCGCTCGGTGGTCGAGCCGTTTTGGCTCGTCCCGGGCGACCTGGTAACCTGGCTCTTCGCGCAGCGTTGACGCCTGTTCGTCATCCCGCGCACTTAAGCTGACCAACCCGAGCTATCAAGACGAGGCTGTCGCGTGGCGAACATCAAGTCCCAGATCAAGCGCAACCGGCAGAACGAGAAGGCCCGGCTGCGCAACAAGTCGGTCAAGTCGTCGCTGAAGACCGCCGTCCGGAAGTTCAACGAGGCCGCCGAGGCCGGTGACGTCGAGAAGGCCACCGCGCTGATGCAGGAGGCCTCGCGCAAGCTGGACAAGGCCGTCAGCAAGGGCGTCATCCACTCCAACCAGGCCGCGAACCGCAAGTCCGCGATCGCCAAGCGCGTGGTTGCGCTCTCCGCCTGACGCTCGCTGTCAGACTGAATTCGGAAAGCCCCGGACTCCGGTCCGGGGCTTCCGCATATCTGCGGCCCGTGGTGCACTCGGCGGCGATCGTGGGACCGTACCCCCCGCAGGGGCGGTTGCCCTCCAGGGTCTACTGCGACCCGGGGGTGGGTGGGCTCTGCGGCGCGTGGGATTGCGCGGCCGACGCGTCCATCGTCACGACGACCCCGGGCACGCTGTGCCTGACCCACTCGACCCGGGCCCGACCGACGACCGGCTCCATCTGCCTGCGGAAACGGTCCCGCTCCTGCTCGGGCACGAGCGCGGCGGAACGGACGACCGTCGCGGCCACCATGTCGTTGAGCTTGACCATCGCCGCCACCACGGCGGGCAGCACCAGCACCGACCACCAGGTGACCAGCTCGGCGAGGGCCAGCAGCACCGCCAGCGCGATGGTGCCCTCGAAGAAGAGAAAGCAGAGCACGCCCCCAGGGTTGACGAACCGCAGGCCGAGGAGTCTGGCGTACAGCGGCCGGTACCGCTCCTCCTCGGCGGGGATGGTGGCCCACGCCGTACGGTTCGGCCCCGTCACCGGATGCTGCCCTGCCGGGCCGCCGCGACCGAGAAGACGGCACGCTCCAGGGCGTACGCCCGGTCGTCGGAGCCGCCCTTGACCGCCGCGTTGCATTCGGCGGCGACCTGCATGGCCCGGACCAGGCCCTCGGGCGTCCAGCCGCGTCCCTGCCGCTGCGCGCGCTCGATCTTCCACGCAGGCATTCCGAGGCTGCTGGCGAGCTGGTACGCGTTGCCCCGCCCGGCCGACGCCACCCGCGCCACCGTCCGCACCCCGTCGGCCAGGGCGTCGGCGATGGGCACCGGGTCGACGCCGACGTGCAGGGCCCACCGCAGCGCCTCCAGGGCTGCCGGCACGTCGCCGACCATTGTGGCGTCCGCCACCGTGAAGCCGGTCACCTCGACCCGACCCCGGTAGTAGCGGGAGACCGTGTCGGCGCTGATCCGCCCGTCGGTGTCGGCGATTAGTTGGGAGCAGGCGGCGGCCAGTTCGCGCAGGTCATTGCCGACGGCCGCGATGAGCGCCTCGGCGGCGTCGTCGGCGCACCGGCCGCCGGCCCGGCGGATCTCGTCGCGGACGAAGGCGACCCGGTCGCGGTGCCCCTTGAGCTTGGCCGCCGGGACGATCGTCGCGCCGGCCGACCGCAGTCCGTCGGCGAACGCCTTGCCCTTGGCCGCGCCCAGGTGCAGCACCAGCAGTTGCACGTCCGGGTCGGGGTTCTTCGCGTACGCCAGCAGGGCGGCGACCAGGTCCTTGCGGGCGTCCTGACCGGAGCGCAGGATCAGCAGCCGCCGTCCGCCGAACAGCGACGGGCTGAGCATCTCGGCGATCTCGCCGACGGTGAGCGCGCTCGCCTGGTACTCGCGGACGTCCACCTCGGGGTCGACGGCACGGGCCTTCGCGACAGCTTCGGTGACCGCGCGCGTGGCGAGCAGCTCCTCGTCGCCGAGGACGAGCAGAATGGGGGCGAGGCTGGCGGGGGTCACGCCGCCCATGTTCGCACGCCCCACGGCGCGATCGGGCCTGCTCATCCGGCGCTCAGTCGGCGCAGCCCGCACACAGTGCAAATCCAGACATTCACCGTAATTCACCATCTAATTGGCAATAGTGCTGTTCTTTCCGGCCCTGCCGTGCAATTTCCACCGGGAACCACGGTCCGCTCACGACCGACGCCCTGCCGGCACCCCTCGGCGGGCCACCCCCAGGCCGGAGCCGGTGCGGATCACCGCCAGGTCACCGTCGGTGTCGGTCCGCAGCACCCGGGCGCCGCCCCTGCCCAGCCGGGCGAGCAGCCCCGGGTTCGGATGCCCGTACGTGTTGCCGGCACCGACCGGCACCAGCGCGACGGCCGGACGGACGGCGTCGAGGAACCCCGGATCCTGGTACGCCGAACCGTGGTGGGCGACTTTCAACACCTCCGCCCGCAACTGCCCGGGGGCCGTCCGAGCCAGCACCGCGTGCTGCTCCTCGGTCTCCGCGTCGCCGGGCAGCAGGATCCGCACCCCGGCGACCGTGGCACGCAGCATCAGCGAGTTGTTGTTCGGGTCGGATCTGGTGCCGGCGAGCGGGTACGGCGGGCCGAGCACCAGCAGGTCGACGGCACCGACCGGATGGCGGGCACCGGCCACGGTGCTCAGCAGCGCCGCCCGACCACCGGCAGCCTCCCGGACGACCAGCTCGCGACCGCTCTCCGGATCCGTCGAGGGTGGAGTCAGCACGGCCCCCACCCTCCGCCCCCGGAACACTCCGGCCACCCCACCCGCGTGGTCGGCGTGGAAGTGGCTGACCACCAGCAGCGGCACCTCCCGTACGCCGAGCCGACGCAGGCAGGCGTCCACCGCTCCCGGCTCCGGTCCGGCGTCCACCACCACCGCCCGTCCGGGCGCGACGGACAGGACCAGGGCGTCGCCCTGCCCCACCGCGCAGGCCACCACCACCCAGCCCGGCGGCGGCCAGCCGGCAGCAACCAGCCGCACCGGAAGGGCACCCAGCACCCCGGCGACGCCGATCACCGCCACCAGTCGTCGTACGGGGCGTCGGCGCACCGCGACCAGCAACGCGACGGTCAACGCGGCCAGCAGCAGGGCTCCCGACGCTCCGCCCGGCCAGGGCAGGGTGCCGCCCGGCAGCCGGGAACCGTGGCGGGCGATGACGACCAGCCACCACGCCGGCCAGCTCGCCAGCCACGCGGCGAACTCGGCGCCGGCCGGCCACAGCGGCGACACCGTCGCCGCCACCACGCCGAGAATGGTCGCCGGCGCGATGGCCGGCACCGCCAACAGGTTCGCCGGTACGGCCACCAGGCTGACGGTGCCGGAGATGCCCGCGACGACAGGCCCGCAGGCCAGCTGCGCCGCCGCCGGCACGGACAGCGCCTCGGCCAGGCCCGGCGGAACGCCGCGCCGGCGCAGCCCGTCACGCCAGCGCGGCGCGAGCAGCAGCAGGCCGCCGGTGGCAAGCACGGACAGCGCGAACCCGGCATCGCCCGCCAACTCCGGGTCGGCGAGGACCAGCACGGTGATCGCCGCGGCCAGCGCGGGCAGTGCGGCCCGGGGACGACCGGCGGCGAGCGCGGCGAGCCCGATCGCGCCCATCGTGGCGGCCCGTACGACACTCGGCGACGGGCGGACCAGGATGACGAAGCCGACAAGCGCCACCCCGCAGAGGCCGGTGGCGAGCCACGGACCGGCGCGCGTCCAGCGGGCCAGCAACAGCACCGCCCCCACGACAATCGCCACGTTGCTGCCCGAGACGGCATTGAGGTGTGTCATGCCGGTGGCCCGGAAGTCCTCTTCGACGGCGGGCGGCAACCGGCTGGTGTCCCCCACGACCAGCCCCGGTAGCAGCCCGCCCGGGTCGTCGGGCAGCGGCGTGCAGGCCCGTTGCAGGCCGGCGCGGAGCGTCCCGGCGGCGCGTTGCGCCCAGGACGGCGACCCGTGCCGGGTGGGCGGGCCGTTGGTGCTGAGCACCGCACCGGTCAGGTCACCACCGCGTGGAACGCCGAGGCGCCCCTCGGCGGTGAGGCGCTGCCCGGGTAGCAGGCCCCGCCATGCCGGGTCGGTGGCCAGGACGAGCAGCCGCACCGGCGCGTGGATCCGTCGGCCCTCCGGACCGGTGAGCCGGACCAGGTCCGTCGACACCAGCAGCATGCCGGGACGGCCCGCGCTCCGGATCGGACGCGGGTCGTCCCGGACCACCAGGTCGGCGCTGACCGGAGCGCGCTGCTCGGCCAGCGCGCGGATCGGCGGCGCGTCCCGTACGGCGAGCCGGGCCGCGGTGGCCGCCCCGCCGCAGACCACGCCGAGGCCGACCGCGACGACGATCCAGCCGTGGCGGCGTACCACGGCCCGGGGCCGGCCGCAGCGGCCGAGCAGGTGCAGGACGCCCGCTGCCGTCACGGTCGCCACCGCCCCGGTGACCACCACCAGCGGGCGGGTGCCGACGTGCAGGCCGGCGAGCGCGGTGAGCCAGGCGCCCACCGCCAGCCCGGCCAGCCGCAGGTCCGGCGGCGTGGGCTCGGCCTCGGTTCCTGGTGCTGGCGCGACGGAGTCGTTCACACCGTCACCAGGTCCTTCAGCTGCTCGTAGCGGGCGTCCCCGATCCCGTCGACCTGGCGCAGGTCGCCGACGGCCTTGAACCCGCCGTGCTGCTCGCGGTGGGTGAGGATGCGCTGGGCGAGCACCGGGCCCACCCCGGGCAGCGCGTCGAGCTGGGCGAGGGTGGCGGTGTTGAGGTTCAGCGGCCCGGCGGCCGTCGGCGCCCCGCCCGCCGCCGGGCCCGCCGCGCCGCCCGGCACCGGCGGTGGCGTCACCCCGACGACGATCAGCTCGCCATCGGTGACCCTGCGGGCGGGATTGAGCAGCGCCACGTCGACGCCGGGCAGGGCACCACCGGCCGCCTGCACCGCGTCGGCGAGCCGCGACCCAGCCGGCAGTCGCACCAGCCCGGGTCTGCGGACCTTGCCGGCGACAGCCACCACCACCTCACCCGTGCTGGACGCGCCGGGGACGCTCGGCTCGGCCGCGCCGGGGGCCACCACCTCGGCGGTCGACGTGACCGCGTCGGTCAGCGGGGCGACCGGCTCGGCGTGCGGCCGGGAGCGCCAGGCCCAACCGGCCGCGGCCAGCACCACCACCACGGCGACGACTGCCAGTGCCCGCACCCCGCGCCGCCCCGGATCGAACGCCCCGGGCCCGGGCAGCCGCGACGCGAGCCGGGCCGCGCCCGCGCCCGCGTCCGGTTCGACGGACGGCACGTCGACAGGCGCTACGCCCGCGAACGGCACCTCGGCCCGGGGCGACAGCACGGCAACCGGTGGGGACGGCGCCTCGGCCCGGGGCGACAGCACCGCGGCCCGGGGCGACGGCACGGCAACCGGTGGGGACGTCAGCCGGCGAAGCCGCTGGCGTACCTCTGTCTCCTCGTCGTGCGACACGGCCCGACGCTATGGCGGCGGACGGCGCGTCGGGGCGCGCAGACCTGCGTCCTGTGGACGACAGCGCCACTGTGGACAACGCCCTGATCATGCCTCGTTGTGCTAGCGGGGCGGGGTCAGCGGGCCTCCGGGTCGAGGCCGAGAACGGCCCGTCCCCCGTCCACCGGCAGGATGACGCCGTTGACGAAGCTCGCGGCCGGCGACAGCAGGTACGCGACGGCCTCCGCCACCTCGTCGGTCCGCCCGATCCGGCCCACCGGGTGCAGCCGGTTGAGTTCGGCGTCGATCCACTCGGCCTGGGAGGGGTCCTGGGCGGCGAGGAACTCCGCGTGCCGTTCGGTGGCGATCGAGCCGAGCGCGACGGCGTTGGCGCGGATGCCGTGCCGCCCGTATTCGACGGCCAGCGCCCGGGTCAGCCCCTCCACGGCGGCCTTCGCGGTGGCGTACGGCAGGGCGCCGGACACGGGCCGGCGGGCCTGGTGCGACGAGACGTTGACGATCGCGCCGCCGGTGCCGGCGGCGCGGAAGCGACGCACGGCGACGGCGGCGCCCACCACGGCGGGACGCAGGTTCAGCCCGATCAGGTCCAGGATCGTGTCGGCCGACGCGGAGTGCAGCGCGGCGTCACGGAACACCGCCGCGTTGTTGACCCAGCCGGTCAGTGGGGCGGCCCGTTCGGCCAGGTCGGCGGCGTGCTCGGCGACCCGCTCGTCACCGGCGTCGCCGACCACCGGAACGAGCCGGTCGGCGGCGGGGTGCCCGGCCAGCCAGTCGACGGCGTCCGCGTCCCGCTCCACGACGACGACCGTGGACCCGGTGGACACCAGCCGTCGCACCACGGCCCGTCCGATGCCACGACCGCCTCCGGTGACCACGCAGGAGGTGGACACCGGCTCAGCCGGCCGGCCTGCGGTGGACGACCACCGAGGCCAGCCCCGGGCCGGCGTGCGCGGCGACCACCGCGCCCGCCTCGGAGACGTACGTGTCGTGCAGCCGGTCACCGAACCGCTCGGTCAGCGCGGCGAGCAGCGCCTCGGCCCGTTGCGGCGCGGCCAGGTGGTGCACGCCGAGGTCGACGTCGTCGTCGCCGGCCGCCTCGAGGGCCAGGTCGACGAGCCGGGCCACACCCCGGCTGGCGGTGCGGACCTTCTCGCGCAGCACGATCGCCCCGTCCGGCATGTGCATGATCGGCTTGACGGACAGCGCGGTGCCGAGCAGCGCCTCGGCCGCGTTGATCCGGCCGCCCCGGCGGAGGAACTCCAGCGTGTCGACGTAGAACCAGACGGTGGTCCGGGCGACGGCGGCCAGCGCGGCGTCGCGTACCCCGGTCAGGTCGGCGCCGGCCTCGGCGGCGGTGGCCGCCGCGATGGCCGGGAAGCCGAGGCCCATGCCTGTGGAGCGGCTGTCGACGACCTCGACGCGGCCGTCGAAGGCGGCGGCGGCGAGCCGCGCGGCCTCGACCGTGCCGGACAGCGCGGCGGAGATGTGCACCGAGACGACGCCGTCGGCGCCGTCGTCGAGCAGCCGACGGTACGTGCGGGCGAACTGCTCGGGTGCCGGCCGGGAGGTGGTGGCGGTGACCCGCCGGGCGCTCAACGCCAGCGTGGCGTCGGCCGGCTGGGTCTCCACCCCCTCCAGCCCCTCCGCACCGTTGAGCACGACGGTCAACGGGACGACGGTCAGCCGGTGCGCCCGCACCAGCTCGGGCGGAAGGTAGGCGGTGGAGTCGATGACAACCGCGACGGGCATGCCCGGCACGCTAGCCGATCGAGGCGTCGAACGCCGAGGCGGAAGCGTTCAGATCGCGTCGACGACCACCGGGGCGGTGACCAGGCCGACATTGTGTGCCCGCAGCTGCCAGCCTCCGACGTCCTGCGGACGTCCGATGTCCGGCGCGCGGTCGTCGTGCCGCAGCTCGCTCCAGTGGCAGTTGGCCAGGGAGCCGATGGTGCGCAGCACGCTGGTGTCCCAACCGAGCAGGTGGCCGATGCCCTGCCGGGAGCCGCCACCGTGGGTGGCGATCACCACGGTGCCGCCCGGTGCCGCGCCGGCCGCCTCCCGCAACGCCGCGCCGACCCGCTCGCCGAGGTCGTGCAGAGGCTCCAGATCCGCGCCCGGATCGGGGTCGCCGGCCCGCCAGCGCGCGTACTCCTCGGGGAAGCGCTCGGCGACCTCGGTGAGGTGCAGGCCCTGCCACTGGCCGAAGTGCCGCTCGCGGAGCCGGGCGTCGGTGCGTACCGGTAGCCCGGTCAGCGCGACCAGCGCGGCCGCGGTCTCCGTGGCGCGGCTCAGGTCGCTGGACACGATGGCGTCGGGCCGCAGCGCCGCGAGCAGCGGCGCGGCGGCGCGAGCCTGGTCGCGGCCCAGGTCGTTGAGGGGTACGTCGGTCTGCCCCTGGACGCGGTTGGCGGCGTTCCAGTCGGTGTTGCCGTGCCGCCAGACGATCAGTCGGGTCATTCGGCTGCGGCGGGCCCGCCGGCGTCGGCCTCGACAAGGTCGCGGTCGACGAACGGGATGGTGGGGCAGTCCTTCCAGAGCCGGTCGAGCGCGTAGAACTCGCGCTCCTCGGTGTGCTGGACGTGCACCACGATGTCGACGTAGTCGAGCAGCACCCAGCGGCCACCACGCTCGCCCTCGCGGCGGATCGGCTTGGCCTTCTCCGGTAGCTCGAGCAGGCGCTCCTCGATGGCGTCGACGATGGCCAGCACCTGACGCTCGTTGGGGGCGGCGGCGAGCACGAACGCGTCGGTGATGGCGAGCTGGTCGCCGACGTCGATGATCGCGATGTCCTGCGCCTTCTTGTCGGCGGCGGCCTGGGCGGCCGCGATTGCCAGCTCGTGAGCGCGTTCGGAAACTGTCACCGTTCTCCTTCGATCAACCGTGCGATGCTCCAAGCGTCTCACACCCGGCGACGCCTCGACCTGTCAGTTCTGGTCGGTCCGGGGCACGATCCGGTGTATACCGGGCGCGATCAGGGCTGATAGAGGCGCCGCTTGGCGATGTACTGCACCACACCGTCGGGCACCAGGTACCAGACCGGCTCACCCCGGGCGACCCGGGCACGGCAGTCGGTCGACGAGATCGACATCGCCGGGACCTGGATCAGGCTGACCGTGTCCGCCGGCAGGTGCTTGTCGGTCAGCTGGAAGCCGGGCCGGGTCACCCCGATGAAGTGGGCCAGCTCGAAGATCTCGTCCAGGTCCTTCCACGACAGGATGCGTTGCAGCGCGTCCGCGCCGGTGATGAAGAAGAGCTGCACCTTGGGGCCGTACTCGGCCTGGAGGTCGCGCAGGGTGTCGACCGTGTAGGTGGGGCCGCTGCGGTCGATGTCCACCCGGCTGACCTGGAAGCGGGGGTTGGAGGCGGTCGCGATGACCGTCATGAGGTACCGGTCCTCGGCGGGGCTGACCGGCTCGTCGGCCTTCTGCCAGGGCTGGCCGGTGGGGACGAAGACCACCTCGTCCAGGCCGAACCGGTCGGCCACCTCGCTGGCCGCGACGAGGTGCCCGTGGTGGATCGGGTCGAAGGTGCCACCCATGATCCCGATCCGCCGGATATCTTCCTCCACCCCGTGATCGTAGGCCGGGCGTCCGCCGTGGAGGTGCGGGGTCGCCGCACCGATACTCGTTGGCATATACTCGTCAACGAGTAGACGGGAGGTGTCCCATGGGCAAACGGCGCAAGGTCGGCAACCTACTGGCGCTGGCCGTGCTGTCCGCCCTGGTCCAGCGGCCGATGCACCCGTACGAGATCGCCACGGCACTGCGTTCCTGGGGCAAGGACCAGGACATGGAGTTCAAGTGGGGATCCTTCTACACGGTCATCCGCAACATGGACAAACACCACATGATCGAGGCCGTGGAGAGCGTCCGCGAGGGCCGACGCCCCGAACGCACCGTCTACCGCATCACCGACGTCGGGCGGGCCGAGCTGGTCGACTGGGCCCGCGAGCTGGTCTCCACGCCGATGCCGGAGCATCCCCGCTTCCGGGCCGGCCTGTCCGTCCTCGCCGCCCTGCACCCCGACGAGGCCACCGACCTGCTGCGGCAGCGGCTCGACCGCCTGGAGGACGCGATCCACCAGGACCGCGGAACACTCGACACGCACCTGCGGGACATCCCCCGGCTGTTCCTTGTCGAGTCGGAGTACGACCTCGCCATGCGCGACGCGGAGGCCGCCTGGCTGCGGGGGCTGCTCGCCGAGCTGACCTCGGGCAGCTACCCGGGGCTGGACACCTGGCGGGCGTTCCACGAGACCGGCGTGATGCCCGCCGAACTGACCGAACTGGCCGAGAGGACCATCAGCGACCCCGACACCACCGACTGACGGACGGCTCCGGCGGGGTGCGCCAACACCCCGCCGGAGCCCTTACCCCGAACCGACACCTGGGAAGGCGCCCGGCCCGAAGCGGCAACCACGAGGATAACCGGGCTCCCCTCCCAGGTCAGGTCCGCGCACCCGTGCGCGGACAACGACACCCAGGGAGAGAGCATGACCACGGTACGAACCGCGATCGTCATCGGCGGCGGTATCGCCGGACCGGTGACCGCGCTGGCGCTGACCCGCGCCGGCATCACCGCCACCGTCCACGAGGCGTACCCGGCCACCGCCAGCGGGGCCGGCGGCATCGGCGGCACCCTCGCGCTCGCGCCCAACGGCGTGGCGGCCCTGCGCGCGGTCGGCGCGCACGAGGCGGTGACGGCGATCGCCACCCCCATCCACCGCAGCGCCATGGCCGTCGGGAATCGGCGCATCGCCCTGCCCACGCTGACCGGAGTACCGCCGCTGCGGGTGGTGCACCGGGCCGACCTGCACCGCGTCCTGCACGACCGGGCGAGCGCCGAGGGCGTCTCCTTCGTGTACGGCAGCCGGCTGATCGGCGCCGAGCAGACCGACAGCGGGGTGACCGCCCGTTTCGAGGACGGCAGCACCGCCTCCGCCGACATCCTCGTCGGCGCGGACGGCATCCGGTCCACGGTCCGCGGGCTCATCGACCCGTCCGCACCCGGCCCCCGGTTCACCGGCCTGCTCAGCTTCGAGGCTGTCGCCCGGCACGAGGTGGACGTCGAGCCGGGCACGATGACGTTCGCGTTCGGGCGACGCGGCTACTACCTGTACTGGCCGGAGCCCGGCGGCGGCACCCGGTGGGGGGCCAACCTGCCCCAGCAGCGGCCGATGAGCCTCGTCGAGGCCCGGGCCGTACCGGCCGACGAGTGGCTGGAGACGCTGCGCGCCAGCTACGGCGACGACGATCCGGGCCGGCAGTTGATGGCGACCAGCACGGCCGACGAACTCCAGGCGGTCGGCTCGTTGCAGATCATGCCGCCGGTCCCGCACTGGCACCGGGGGCGGATGGTGCTGGTCGGCGACGCCGTGCACGCGCCGTCGAACAGCTCCGGGCAGGGCGCGTCGCTGGCCATCGAGAGCGGGGTGCAGCTCGCCCGCTGTCTGCGTGACCTGCCCGACGTGGAGTCGGCGTTTGCCGCGTACGTGCGGCTGCGCCGCGCCCGGGTCGAGAAGATCGCCGCCCGGGCGGCGCGGATCAACCACGCCAAGGCACCCGGGCCGGTCGCCCGGACGCTGATGCCACTGCTCATGCCGCTGCTGGTGCGCACGGCCATGGACCCGGAGAAGACCGTCGCCGACGAACAGCGGCATGTCATCGACTGGGACGCCCCGGTCACGGCGGAGCCCGCGCTGCGCTGAGGCGAGGCGCGGGGGGGGGTGGGGACGAGCCCCCCACCCCCCCCCAGTCACGCGCCCCCC
>NZ_JBEXGP010000029.1:70144-70746 GCF_040607375.1 Micromonospora sp. NPDC005298 | reverse complement strand
CGATGGTACTGCACTCGTGAGGGTGTGGGAGAGTAGGACGCCGCCGGACAATCTTCCAGTCGAGGGCCGCCCCATGAGGGTCGGCCCTCGACTGCGTAGCGCCATTGGTGGCGCAATCAGGAAGGATGTACCTGTGAGTTCAGGACCGCAGGGCGGAGATCGTCCCCGTCGCCACGAAGACCGTACTGACGGCTCGGCTGGGCGCGACCGCGGCCCGCGCCGTGACGACCGCGACCGGCCCCCGTACCGGGGCGACCGTGACAACGCTGGCGGCGCCCGTGGCGGATACGCCGGCGGCCGCGATGCTGGTTCCCGTGGTGGCGACCGTGACGGTTCGCGTTCCGGTGCTCCGCGCGACGGCGGTTTCCGTGGTGGTGATCGCCGCGAGGGTGGTTTCCGTGGTGGCGACCGTGACGGGTCGCGTTCCGGTGCTCCGCGCGACGGCGGTTTCCGTGGTGGTGACCGCCGCGAGGGTGGTTTCCGGGACGGTTCGCGCTCGGGTGCGCCCCGCGAGGGTGGTTTCCGTGGTGGCGACCGGGATGGTTCGCGGTCCGGTGCTCCGCGTGAGGGTGGCTTCCGGGGCGGTGACCGCGAGGGTGGTT
>NZ_JBEXGP010000029.1:67985-70047 GCF_040607375.1 Micromonospora sp. NPDC005298 | reverse complement strand
CGTTCCGTGGTGGTGACCGTCGTGAGGGTGGTTACCAGGGTGGCGACCGTGGCCGTTCCGGTCCGCCGCGTGAGGGTGGCTTCCGCGGTGGTGACCGTGACGGTGGTTTCCGTGGTGGTGACCGTCGTGAGGGTGGTTACCAGGGTGGCGACCGTGGCCGTTCCGGTCCGCCGCGTGAGGGTGGCTTCCGCGGTGGTGACCGCGACGGTGGTTTCCGTGGTGGTGACCGCCGTGAGGGTGGCTTCCGGGGCGGCGACCGCGAGGGTGGTTTCCGCGGCGGTGACCGTCGTGAGGGTGGTTACCAGGGTGGCGACCGTGGCCGTTCCGGCCCGCCGCGTGAGGGTGGCTTCCGCAGCGGTGACCGCGAGGGCGGCTTCCGCAGCGGTGACCGCGAGGGCGGTTTCCGTGGCGGCGACCGTCGCGAAGGTGGCTTCCGGGGCGGCGACCGCGAGGGTGGTTTCCGCGGTGGCGACCGCCGTGAGGGTGGCTTCCGCGAGGGCTCCCGTCCCAGCGGGCCGCGTGAGGGTGGCTTCCGGGGCGGCGACCGCGACGGTGGCTTCCGCGGCGGCGACCGCCGCGAGGGTGGTTACCAGGGCGGCGACCGTGGCCGTTCCGGCCCGCCGCGTGAGGGTGGCTTCCGCAGCGGTGACCGCGACGGTGGTTTCCGCGGTGGCGACCGCCGTGAGGGTGGCTTCCGCGAGGGCTCCCGTCCCAGCGGGCCGCGTGAGGGTGGCTTCCGGGGCGGCGACCGCGACGGTGGCTTCCGAGGCGGCGACCGTGGCGGCTCACGTCCGGGCGCTCCGCGTGACGGTGGTTTCCGTGGCGGTGACCGCGAGGGCGGTTTCCGCGGTGGCGACCGCCGCGAGGGTGGTTACCAGGGCGGCGACCGTGGCCGTTCCGGCCCGCCGCGTGAGGGTGGCTTCCGTGGTGGCGACCGTGACGGTGGCTTCCGGGGCGGTGACCGTCGTGAGGGCGGCGCCCCGCGCGAGGGTGGTTTCCGGGGTGGCGACCGTGACGGTGGCTTCCGTGGTGGCGACCGTCGCGAGGGTGGCAGCTTCCGGGGCGGTGACCGGGACGGCTCCCGTCCCAGCGGCCCCCGTGAGGGCGGCTTCCGGGGCGGTGACCGCGAGGGTGGTTTCCGGGCCGACGACCGGCCGCGTCGCGACGGGGAGTTCCGCCGCGACGACCGTGGTGCGGCCTCCGAGTCGTACGAGGGTGGGCGTACGTCCGCCCCGGCACTGCCGGACGACATCGTCGCGACCGACCTCGACAAGGACGTCCGCGCCGAGCTGCTGTCGCTGAACAAGCCGGTCGCCGAGACGGTGGCCCGGCACCTGGTCGCCACCGGTCAGTTGATCGACGAGGACCCGGCGGAGGCGCTGGCGCACGCGCTGGCGGCCCGTCGACTCGCCTCGCGCATCTCCGCCGTCCGGGAGGCCGTGGGCCTGGCCGCGTACCACGCGGGGGAGTGGCAGACGGCGATCGCCGAGCTGCGCACGTACCACCGGATGAGTGGCCTGCAGAGTCACATCGCCGTGCTCGCGGACTGTGAGCGCGCCCTGGGGCGGCCGGAGCGGGCCATCGACCTGTTCCGTGGCGCCGACCAGGACAAGCTGGACCAGGCCGTCGCGATCGAGTTGCTGATCGTCGCCGCCGGCGCCCGGGGTGACCTCGGGCAGAAGGACGCCGCCGTGGCGATGCTCCAGGTCCCGGACCTCACCAGTGAGACCACCGCGCCGTGGACCGCGCGGTTGCGGTACGCGTACGCCGACGCCCTGCTCGCGGTGGGTCGGCGCGAGGAGGCCCGCGAGTGGTTCTCCCGCGCGGCGGACGTGGACACCGAGAGCGAGACCGACGCGGCCGAGCGTCTGCTCGAACTCGACGGCGTGGTCATCGAGGGTGACGACGAGGACGAGGCCGAGGAGATCGCCGCTGGTCCGGGCGCTCCCGGTGCGGTTCCGGCCCAGCCCGACACCGATCTGGCGGCCGGTGACGACGCAGCGGCGGACGACGAGGACGACTTCGACGACGACCGCGACGACGACCGCGACGACGACGACCG
>NZ_JBEXGP010000029.1:0-67888 GCF_040607375.1 Micromonospora sp. NPDC005298 | reverse complement strand
CCGCGACGACGAGGACGACGACCGCGACGACGAGGACGACGACCGCGACGACGAGGACGACGACCGCGACGACGAGGACGACGACCGCGACGACGAGGACGACGACCGCGACGACGACCGCGACGAGGACGACGACGAGCAGGACGGCGCCGTCGGCCGCGGGGCGGACGACGAGGACCGGCACCCCGACCGGAGCGGGAACGCCGAACCGGCGGACCGGACCGAGCCGGTCACGGACGCGGTGAACACCGACGACACCGCCCCGGCTCGGGGCGACGAGTCGGAGCCGACGCAGCGGTGAGCGCGGACGCCGGGAAGCGGCTGGTCGACGGGTACACCATGGTCGTCTTCGACCTGGACGGGGTGATCTACCTGATCGACCGGCCGATTCCCGGCGCGGTCGACGCGGTGGCCCGGCTGCACGCCGAGGGGCGGGCGGTGGCGTACGCGACGAACAACGCCTCCCGACGGTCCAGCGAGGTCGCCGACCTGCTGACCGGGATGGGGGTGCCGGCCCGGCCGGAGGAGGTGCTCACATCTGCGGCGGCGTCGGCTGAGCTGCTGCGGGACCGGCTGCCCGCCGGCGCGCCGGTGCTCGTGGTCGGCGCGGAGGCGCTGCGCGCGGAGTTGCGCGCGGTCGGCCTGACCCCGGTGTCCCGGGCCGACGAGAAGCCGGCGGCGGTGGTGCAGGGGTACGGCCCGCAGGTGGGCTGGGCCGACCTGGCCGAGGCGTCGGTGGCCGTGCGGTCGGGCGCGATCTGGATCGCCACCAACACCGACCGGACCCTGCCCAGCGGTCGGGGACCGCTGCCCGGAAACGGCTCACTGGTGGCCGTGCTGCGGACCGCGTTGGAGCGGGACCCCGACGTGGTGGTGGGCAAGCCAGAGCCGGCGCTGTTCGAGACCGCCGCACGGCGCAGCGGCGGCGGCCGGGCGCTCGTCGTCGGTGACCGTCTGGACACCGACATCGAGGGCGCGCGCCGGGCCGGGCTGGACAGCCTGCTCGTGCTCACCGGCGTCCACGGCGTACCCGACCTGCTGGCTGCCGGCCCGCACCGGCGACCCACGTACGTGGCGCGGGACCTGGCGGGACTCTTCGACCCGGAGGGCGTCGTGGCGGTCCCGGGGCAGGCCGCGGGGTGGTCCGTCACGGACCGGGACGGGTCGGTGGAGCTGGCCGGCTCGGGTCGGCCGTTGGACGCGCTGGCCGCGCTCTGCGCGGCGGCCTGGTCGGTGCCGGAGCTGCCGACGATCCGCGCGGTGGGCGCCGACGCGGCCCACGCCCTGGAGAGCTTCGGGCTGCCCAGCGGCGGGTGAGACGGCTCGTCAGAGCAGCTTGCGCAGCTTCAGCAGGTCGAACGGGTTCGCCTTGATCGACACCCGGCGGGAGGTCACCGCGTTGGTGACGTCCAGGTCACCGCGGACCAGGGCCAGCAGGTCGTCGCTCGACGTGCTCAGCGCGATCTTGGCCTTGGGGTCGTCGCCGTCGGTCAGCTCGACCAGCCGGCCGCCGCTGATCCGGCCGTGGAACGCCGTGTGCAGGTCGGTGATCCGGCAGGCCAGCGTCCGGTCCAGGTCGATCCGTTCGCGTACCGTCTCGGCGTTGCGATCCAACCGGACGGCCAGCTCCTGCAACGCCTGCCGGCACTCGTCCACGCTGGCCACATCTCCCCCTCGCTGATCGCCACGCCGTCCTCGGCACCGTACCGCACAGGACAGTCCGGGGTGCCCGGTAGCGTGACACCTGGATACCCCGTCCCATGGAAGGAAACCGGCATGCAGGACGCGTGGCGCGCCTACCTCGAGCTGGCCATGGGCCTGGCGGAGGCGCCCCGGAAGAAGGCCCAGGACGTGGCGCGTCGTCTCGTCGGCTCCGGCGGCGCGACCGCCGCCCAGCTCCAGGCGCTCGGCGAGGAGCTGGTGAGCACCGGCGCGGCCAACCGGGAGGCGCTGACCAAGCTGGTCCGGTTCGAGGTCGACCGGGCGCTCGGCGCGGTCGGCCTGGCCACCGCCGACGAGGTGGCCGAGCTGACCCGGCGGGTGCGCGACCTGGAACGGCAGCTCCGCGAGGCGCGGGCGGTCGAGCCGGCCACCGCGCCACCGGCCGACCCCACGCCACCAGCGACCGGCCCCACGCCATCGCCTGACCCGACCCGCGCCGCGCAGCCGGACGCGGGCCTGGTGCCGTCGGACGGTCCGGCCGGTGCTCCCGTCTCCGCGCCGGTGGCGAAGAAGGCCGTCGCGAAGAAGACGGTCGCGAAGAAGGCCGTGGCCAAGAAGGCCATCGCGCGCAAGCCGCCCGCGACGATCAGCCGTACCAGCGACGAGACCCCGACTCCGGCGGCGATGCCGGCGAAGAAGGCCGTGCGCAAGCCCCGCCCGGACGGTGAGTCGTGACGTCCGCGTCGTCCCGGCGGAGCGCCCGGTGACCGGCGACGTCCGGCCGGGGCCGCCAGGGGTGCGCCCCGGACCTCCCCCCGCTGCCCGCCCCGGCCCGCCGGCCGGTGGGTTCGGCGTGCGACCCGGGCCGCCGGCCAGCGTCCGCCCCGACCTCGACCTGGGCGGCGACGACGCGGACACCGCGCGGCACCCGGCGGTCGACGCCGCCGTGCGGGCCATGGAGAACGCGGCGACGCTCGCCCCGGCCGACCAGATCGCGCAGTACGAGGCGGCCTACGAGACGCTGCGGGAAACCCTCGCCACCATCGACCAGACCTGAGCGAGACCGGAGAACCACCCATGGCACGTCGCAACCGGCTCGACGCCGAACTGGTCCGCCGTGGTCTGGCTCGCTCCCGCGAGCAGGCCGCCGCGCTGGTGGAGGCCGGCCGGGTCCAGCTGCGCGGGGTGCCCGCGCGCAAGGCCGCCGCGATGGTCGATCCCGCCGATCCGTTGCTGGTCACCGGCGAGGACCCCACCGAGGAGTACGTCTCACGCGGCGGCCACAAGCTGGCCGGCGCACTCGCCGCGTTCGGCCCCGCCGGGCTGCGCGTCGCCGGCCGCCGCTGCCTGGACGCCGGCGCGTCGACCGGTGGCTTCACCGACGTGCTGCTGCGCGCCGACGCCGCCGAGGTGGTGGCCGTGGACGTCGGCTACGGGCAGCTCGCCTGGTCGCTGCGCACCGACGACCGGGTCCGCGTCCTGGAGCGCACCAACGTCCGTACCCTCGAACCGGAGACGATCGGCGGGCCGGTCGACCTCACGGTGGCCGACCTGTCGTTCATCTCGCTGCGGTTGGTACTGCCGGCGTTGGTCGGCTGCACCCGCGACGACGGTGACCTGGCGTTGATGGTGAAACCGCAGTTCGAGGTCGGCAAGGACCGGGTGGGCGCCGGCGGTGTGGTCCGCGACCCGGAGCTGCGCGCCGAGGCGGTGCTCGACGTGGCGGCGGCGGCGCGGCAGCTCGGCCTCGGCCTGGCCGACGTGGCGGCCAGCCCGCTGCCCGGGCCGAGCGGCAACGTGGAGTTCTTCGTATGGTTGCGCCGGGGCGCACCACCGGCCGACCCGCAGCGGGTGCGGGCCGTGGTGGCGGCCGGGCCGGACGGCCCGACGACGGCCGGCGACGTGCCGGCCGCGGCGGCGGAGGAGGTCGCAGGGTGAACGCGTACAGCGGGCGGTGCGCACCGGCACGCGACCGTGCCGGGGCGACGGCGGACGGGCGGCCGGTCCGATGAGTGATCGCACGGCGCTGCTGGTGACCCACACCGGTCGTCGGCGCAGCACCGAGCACGCCCGGTCGGTCGCCGCCGACCTGATCGCGGCGGGTTTCGAGGTACGGGTGGTCGCCGACGAGGCCGACGACCTGGACCTGCCCGGTGTGGTGCCGGTGGCCGGCCCGGAGGCCGCCGAGGGCGCCGAGATCGTGTTCGCGCTCGGCGGGGACGGCACCTTCCTGCGCGCGGCGGAGCTGGCCCGGCCGGCGAAGGCGCCGCTGCTCGGCATCAACCTCGGCAAGGTGGGTTTCCTGGCCGAGGCGGAGATCGACGACCTGGACACGGCGGTCCGGGACGTGGTCGGCCGCAACTACACGGTGCACGAGCGGCTCACCCTGGACGTCACCGCCGAGTTCGACGGCGGCCCGACCATCGAGTCGTGGGCGCTCAACGAGATAAGCGTCGAGAAGGGCGAGCGGGCGCAGATGCTCGAACTGCTCGTCGACGTGGACGGCAGGCCACTGTCCCGCTACGGCTGCGACGGTGTCGTCTGCGCCACCCCCACCGGCTCCACCGCGTACGCGTTCTCCGGCGGCGGGCCGGTGGTCTGGCCGGAGGTGGAGGCGCTGCTGCTGGTGCCGATCAGCGCGCACGCGCTGTTCAGCCGCCCGCTGGTCACCGCGCCCACGTCCACCTTCGTGATCACCGTGGATCCGTTCACCACCCTCGCCGTGCTCTCCTGCGACGGCCGGCGGGTCTACGACCTGCCGCCCGGTGCCCGGGTCACCGTGCGTCGGGGGGCTCTGCCGGTGCGCATCGTGCGGCTGCGGGCACGCCCGTTCACCGACCGGCTGGTCGCCAAGTTCGGCCTTCCCGTGCACGGGTGGCGCGGCAGCCGCAGGTGACCGTCGGGCACACCGTGTGTGCACGGATGTTGTCCACCTGACGACATGTCGCCGCTGCGGCGGCCGGCGACTAGTGACCTGGTGACGGGCTCCGTCGCAGACTCCGATCGGCCCACATCCACGGATGGGGGCCCACAGGAGTAGAGGAGCACATCCATGCACTGGTCCCCACGCTGGCTCACCGCTGGCGCGGTCGGCGCGCTTGTGGTCGGGCTCGCCGCACCGGCGTCCGCCGACCCGCCCGCCGGCCCCAACCCGGCCCCGAGCGCCCCGGGCGCCGCGCCCGTCCGCGTCACCCTGATCACCGGCGACCAGGTCGAGCTCGCACCGGCGGCGCCGGGCCGGGTCGCCGCCACCGTCCGGCCGGGACCCGGGCGTGAGCGCGTCATCTTCCAGACCCTGGAGGTCGACGGTGGGCTCCGGGTGCTGCCCAGCGACGCGGTGCCCTACGTCTCCAGCGGTGTCCTCGACGGCAACCTGTTCGACGTGCAGCAGTTGGCCGCCGACGGCTACGGCGACGCCGCGCAGGGCGACCTGCCGCTGATCGTCCGCTACCAGGAGCCGGCCGCCGGGCGGGTCCGGCCGCTCGCCGTCACCGCCGACGCCCGCCCCCTGGCGAGCATCAACGGCGCCGCGTTGCGGGTCGGCAAGGGCGAGCTCGGTGGCCTGTGGACGACGCTGGCCGCCACACCGGCCACCCGCGCCACCGCCGCCGCCCCCACGCTGGGTGGCGGCATCGCCCGCGTCTGGCTGGACGCCCGGGTACGCCCCGCCCTGGAGCACAGCGTGCCGCAGATCGGCGCGCCGCAGGCGTGGGCGGCCGGCCGGGACGGCAACGGCGTCACGGTGGCCGTCCTCGACACCGGCGTCGACGCCACCCATCCCGACCTGGCCGGGCGGATCGCCGAGGCGCGGGACTTCTCCGACAGCGGCAGCGCCCGGGACGGTCACGGCCACGGCACCCACGTGGCGGCCACCATCGCCGGCAGCGGCGCCGCGTCGGAGGGCCTGCGCAAGGGCGTGGCGCCCGGTGCGCGGCTGCTGGTCGGCAAGGTGCTCGACGACGGCGGCTCCGGCAGTTCCTCGGCGATCATCGCCGGCATGGAGTGGGCCGCGCACTCCGGCGCGAAGGTCGTCAGCATGAGCCTCGGCGGCGACCCGACCGACGGCACCGACCCGATGAGCCAGGCGGTCAACGACCTGACCGCCGAGACCGGCGCGCTCTTCGTCGTCGCCGCCGGCAACGCGGGCGCCGCGCGTACCGTCGGCTCTCCGGGCGCGGCCACCGCGGCGCTCACCGTCGGCGCGGTGGACCGCGCCGACAACCTCGCCGAGTTCTCCAGCCGCGGGCCGCGTCTCGGCGACAACGGCCTCAAGCCCGAGATCACCGCGCCGGGCGTCGGCATCGTCGCCGCGCGGGCCGCCGGCACCACCATGGGTACGCCGGTGGGCGACGCCTACACGACCGCGTCGGGGACCTCCATGGCCACCCCGCACGTGGCCGGCGCGGCGGCGATCCTCGCCCAGGAACACCCCGACTGGGCGGCCGGGAAGCTCAAGGACGCCCTGGTCAGCACCACGAAGGCAAACCCGGCGCTGACCGTCTTCGAGCAGGGCGGCGGCCGGGTCGACGTGGCGCGGGCGCTCACCCAGCGGGTGTACGCGTCATCCACAGTCGACTTCGGCCGGATCTCCACCGGCGGCGGGGCCGTCGAGCGGACCGTGACGTACACGAACGGCACGAAGGCCGCGCAGACCCTGCGCCTGGCCCTGGACCTGCGCAACCTGGACAGCGGAGCGGCCGAGACCGACGGTGTCGCCGTCGGCTCCGGCGAGATGAGCGTGCCGGCGGGTGCCAGCGTGGCCGTACCGTTGCGCGCCGACCCGGCGAAGCTGGGCCGGGGACCGCACGGCGGGTGGCTGGTGGCGACCGGTACGGACGGCGTCGCCGTGCGGACGCCGGTCGGGCTCACCGTCAGCGGCCCTCTGCACCAGGTCACCGTCAAGGTGCTGGACCGGCAGGGTCAGCTGACCCTCTCGCCCGGGCTGACCCTGTTCGGCGAGCAGCCCGAGTCGGACTACTGGGGCTGGTGGCCGGGTGAGGGCACCCTCCAGGTCGAGGAGGGCACGTACCTGCTGACCGCGCTGGTCGAGCACGGCGCCCCGCTGGACGAGCAGATGACCCAGACCGTCGAGCCGGAGCTGGTCGTCGACCGGGACCTGACCGTGGTGCTCGACGCCCGCAAGGGCACGCCGGTGCGGATCGAGACGCCGAAGCCCAGCGAGCAGCGGGCCACGCTCAGCTTCTACGTGCACCGGGTGTTGGGCAACGGCCGGCAGATCGACCACGGTGTGATGGCCTACAGCACCGTCCAGCAGGTCAACGTCACGCCCACCCGGCAGGTGCGCCAGGGTGAGTTCGAGTTCGCCTCGCGCTGGCAGCTCGTCGCGCCGATGGTGGACGCGACGGTCAGCGGGGTCTCCGGCCCGTCGGACATCAACCTGCTGGGCACCTCGCCGGCACCGACCGGTCGGCGCAAGCTGCCGCTGGTCTGGGCCGGCACCGGAACTCCCGGCGAGCTGACCCGGGTGCGGGGGGCCGCCGCGTTGCTCACCGCCGACCCGGACCTCTCCGAGGAGGAGCAGGTGGCCGCCGCCGCGAAGGCCGGCGCCGCGGTGGTGCTGATCGTCCGGCCGGAGGACTTCTCCGCGTGGACGGTGTGGCGGCCGGGCGGGGAGCGCCTGCCGATCCCGGCGATGGTCGTCGCGTACGACGATGGGCAGCGGCTGATCGCGGCGGCGCGCCGGGGTCGGGCGACGCTGGACCTGACGCTGACCGTGGACAGCCCCTACCTGTACGACGTGTGGCAGGTGTCGAAGGGCCGGGTGCCCGAGCGGATCGTGCACACGGTGACCGCGAGGAACACCGCCGAGGTGACCGCGAGCTACGCCGACATGGGCGCGGGCTGGGCCACGGAGGAGCGGTTCGGCTGGCGGCCGTGGCAGGAGTACGCCTGGAACGACGACCAGCGGATGGTCCGCAACGGGACCACCCGGCAGGAGTTCGTCAGCGCCGGGGACAACTGGTGGCAGCACCGGGTGTTGCACAAGTCGATGTTCATGCAGTGGGGGCAGTTGACCGGTGGTCTCACCGAGGCGCCCCGGCGGTACGACGCCGACGACCGGGAGCGCGAGACCTGGCACGCGTCGGTGGTCCGTCCGGCCGTACCGGCCGGTGGGGCCTCCGTGCCGACGCGCACCGGTGACAGCCTGGACCTGCGGGTGCCCGAGTTCGTCGACGCCGACGGCCACTACACGGTGGCCGGGAACAGCGAGGAGTCGGACACCGTCGAGGCGCGGGTCAGCCGCGACGGGCGGCAGATCGCCGACCTGTCCGACGGCTGGGCGCCGGTGCCGACCGGCGCGGCGGCGGCACGCTACCGCCTGGACCTGACGACCCGGCGGGCGTCGGCCGCGTGGCGCTACGCCACCCGTACCGAGACGGCCTGGGAGTTCACCTCGGCGCGGCCGTCGGGTGGCGCCGCCGTCCCGCTGTCGCTGTTGCAGGTGGACTACCGGGTGCCGGCCGACCTGTCCAACACGGTTCGCGGCAACCGGTCGCACCAGGTGGGCCTGACCCTGCGCCAGCCGGCCGGGGTGCCCGCGCCGACGGGTACCAGCGTCCGGGTGGAGGTCTCCTTCGACGGGGGCGCCACCTGGCGGTCCGCGCCGACCCGAGGCTCGGGCACCCGGTACACGGCGACGGTGCCGGCCGGGCGGGGAACGGTCTCGCTGCGGGTGCACGCCCGCGACCGGGCCGGGAACACCGTCGAGCAGACCGTGGTCGACGCGTACGGGCTGCGCTGAGGTGTGCGGGCGGGGCGGCTCCGGCCGTCCCGCCCCGTTCGCGCCCGAGGCCGCGCCGGCGTCAGATCCAGCCGCGGCGGGCCACCTGGAACGCCAGCCCGGGGCGGGTGTCCACGCCGGCGGCGTCCATCAGGTCGGCGAGCCGCCGTTGCACGGTCCGCCGGCTCACGCCGAGCTGGGAGGCGATGGACTTGTCCGGCACGCCGGCCACGAACAGGGACAGCAGACGCGCCTCGTCGGCGTCCGGCCGGTACCCGTCGGCCGGGCCTGCGGTGTGCGGGCCGCCGTCGGTCGCGTCGGTGAGCGGGTCCTCCAGCCGCAGCCGGGTGGCCATCCGCCAGTGGCTCTCGAACAGGGCGAGCAGCGCGTCGAGCAGTTGACTGCGGCCGATCACGGCGGCGCTCGGCTCGCCGCCGTCGCGGTCGGGCACCAGCGGGCAGATGGCGGTGTTGGCGTCCACGATGGCCAGTCGGACCGGCAGTCGGTCCAGGACGCGGGCCTGTTCGCCGGCGCCGACGCCCTTGGCCAGGTCGGCGAGCGCGCCCGGTTCCAGCAGCAGTTCCCGTTCGTAGATGGCCCGGTAGCTCACCCCCCGGGCCAGCGCGTCGAACTCCTCCACGTTCTCCGGCCCGGCCATGGCCAGGGGGTTGGCCCGGCAGAACCAGAGCACCTCCGTACGCGCCGAGTTCTGCAGGTCGCGCAGCCGGTCGCGGAGCACCCGGGTGCCGGTGATCACCTCGACGAGGTGGTCGACGTGGTGCCGGCGCAGCCCGGAGCGGTACTCCTCGGCCAGCTGGGTGACCCGCCGGCGGGCCGCCTCCAGGTCCTCCTGCCGGCGCAGCAGTGCCGCGCCGAGGGCGACGTCCGGGGCGTTCGGGCGCAGCGGAGCGTCCGGGTCGGCGTCGGTGGGCTGCACCAGGCCCTTGGCGCGCAGCGCCCGCACCTCGGCCACGACCTGCGCCCGCGGCCGGTCCAACCGGCGGACCAGCTCGTCGATCCGGGCGGTGGTGAGCTGCAACAGGCAGCGGTACAGCTCCTCCTCGGCGGGGGTCAGGCCGATCACGTCCAACACGGGGCAGAACTGTACGTCGGCCAGGTGGGGGCGGCGTCGCGGCCCACCGACGGGCCCGTCGGCTGGTCAACTGTCGGGCCACGCGTCTACTGTCGGGTGCTGTGCTGGAAGAGCTGCGCATCACCGGGCTGGGCGTCATCGACGACACGACGCTGCCGCTGACCGGCGGCATGAACGTCATCACCGGCGAGACCGGTGCGGGCAAGACGATGGTGGTGACCGGTCTCGGCCTGCTCTTCGGTGGCCGGGCCGACGCCGGACGTGTCCGTGCCCAACCCGGCCGGGCCGTGGTGGAGGGTCGGCTGCGGCTGGAGGGTCGGGTCGCCGACGCGGTGTACGCGCGCATCACCGACGCCGGCGGTGAGCCCGACGAGGACGGCTCGCTGCTGTTGAGCCGCACGGTGACTGTCGAGGGCCGCTCCCGGGCGCACGTCGGTGGCCGCAGCATGCCGGTGTCGATGCTCGGTGAGGTCGGCGAGCAGGCGGTGGCCGTGCACGGCCAGTCCGACCAGTTGCGGCTGCTGCGCCCGGCCGAGCAGCGCGCCGCGCTCGACCGGTTCGCCGGCCCGGCGCACGAGAAGCTGCTCGACGCGCTGCGCGAGGCGTACACGGGGTGGCGGCGGGTCGTCGACGACCTGGCCGACCGGCGGCGCAACGCCCGCGAACGCAACCAGGAGGCCGACCTGCTGCGGCTCGGCCTCGACGAGATCACCCGGGTCGACCCGCAGCCCGGTGAGGACGACGAGCTGAAGACCGAGGCGCAGCGGCTGGAGCACGCCGAGGGGCTGCGGACGGCCGCGCAGCTGGCCCAGGTGTGCGTGGCCGGCGGCGCGGAGGCGGCCGACGAGACACCTGACGCGGCGGCTCTGCTCGGCACGGCCCGGCGCACCCTGGAAGCGCAGGCCGGCACCGATCCGGCGTTGGGCGAGTTGGCGGCCCGGCTGGAGGAGGCCGCGACCCTGGTCACCGACGTGTCCGCGGAGCTGTCGGCGTACCTGGCGACGCTCGACGCGGATCCGGCCCGGTTGCAGCACGTCTACGAGCGGCGGGCCGCGCTGCGCGCGTTGACCCGCAAGTACGCCGACGATGTCGACGGGGTGATCGCGTGGGCCGATCGGGCCCGCACCCGTCTGTCCGATCTGGACATGTCCGACGACCTGCTCGACGAGTTGGAGCGCGAGGGCCAGCGGTTGGCCGGTGAGGTGGCCGAGCTGGCCGGCCGGGTGTCGGCGTCGCGGCAGGAGGCGGCTGTGCGTTTCGCCGACCAGGTCACTGTCGAGCTGGCCGGTCTGGCCATGCCGCACGCCCGGATCGAGGTGGCGGTGCTGCCCCGCCCGGCGGGTCGCGCCGAGCCGGCGCTGTCGGTCAACGGGGTGGAGGTGGGTGTCGGCCCGGACGGCGGTGACGAGGTGGAGCTGCGGTTGCTCGCTCACCCGGGCGCCCCGTCGTTGCCGTTGCAGCGCGGCGCGTCAGGTGGCGAGTTGTCCCGGGTGATGCTCGCCATCGAGGTGGTCTTCGCCGGCTCGGGTGGCCCGCCCACGCTGGTCTTCGACGAGGTCGACGCCGGAGTCGGCGGTCAGGCGGCGGTGGAGATCGGCCGGCGGTTGGCCCGGTTGGCCCGCAGTCACCAGGTGTTGGTCGTCACCCACCTGCCGCAGGTGGCCGCATTCGCCGACCGGCATCTGGTGGTGGCGAAGGACACCGGTGGCGCGGTGACCACCAGTGGCGTACGGGTGGTGGAGGACACCGAGCGGGCCCGGGAACTGGCCCGGATGCTCGCTGGTTTGCCCGACTCGGATCTGGGTATCGCCCACGCCGAGGAGCTTCTCGCGGTAGCCGCGAAGGAAAGGCGGCCGTGACACCGCGTATTGTGAGCGCAAGCACACCGGCTTGCGCCGGTGTGTGCTTCCCTGGGTAGGCGGCCCTGCTCAGGCATGTCGCGACAGAAAAGCCTGCCTCACATGCCAGGATGGTCACGATGCGTCTACCCACGTTGCGCCGGAACCGAAACGCCGAGCCGGGCCGAGTGCTCGGCACCGCGCGCCTCGATCGCCGGACAAAGCGCCTGGTCGGCCGGCTGCGTCCGGGTGACATCGCGGTCATCGACCACGTCGATCTGGACCGGGTGGCGGCCGATTCGTTGGTCGCCGTCGGTGTCGCGGCGGTCCTGAACGCCAAGCCCTCGGTGTCCGGGCGTTACCCGAACCTCGGCCCGGAGGTGTTGGTCGCCGCCGGAATTCCCCTGCTCGACGACCTCGGTGAGGGCGTCTTCGAGCGGATCCGCGAGGGCGACCAGGTGCGCATCGAGGGCAACACGGTCTTCGCCGGCGACGAGCCGGTGGCGCACGGCACCCTGCAGGACGCCGAGTCGGTCGCCAAGGCGATGGCCGACGCGCGGGAGGGTCTGTCGGTGCAGTTGGAGGCGTTCGCCGCCAACACGATGGACTACCTGCGCCAGGAGCGCGACCTGCTGCTCGACGGTGTGGGCGTACCCGACATCGAGACCCAGATCCAGGGCCGGCACTGCCTGATCGTGGTGCGCGGCTACGACTACAAGGCCGACCTGGACGTGCTGCGCCCGTACATCCGGGAGTTCAAGCCGGTGCTGATCGGTGTCGACGGCGGCGCGGACGCCCTGGTCGAGGCCGGCTACACCCCCGACATGATCATCGGGGACATGGACTCGGTCACCGACGACGTGCTGCGCTGCGGCGCCGAGGTGATCGTGCACGCCTACCCGGACGGGCGGGCGCCCGGTCTGCCCCGGGTCAACGGCCTCGGCGTGCCGGCGATCACCTTCCCGGCCGCGGCGACGAGCGAGGACCTGGCGATGCTGCTGGCCGACGAGAAGGGCGCGTCGCTGCTGGTCGCCGTCGGCACCCACGCCACGCTCGTCGAATTCCTGGACAAGGGTCGTGGCGGGATGGCCTCCACGTTTTTGACCCGGTTGAAGGTCGGCGGCAAGCTGGTCGACGCCAAGGGCGTGAGCCGGCTCTACCGGCAGAGCATCTCCGGTTCGTCGCTGCTGCTGCTCGTGCTGTCGGCGATCGCGGCGATGGCGTCCGCGGTGGCCGTCTCCACCGTCGGCAAGGCGTACCTGGGCGTGGTCGCCGAGTGGTGGGACAATTTCGTGTTCCAGCTGTACCGGCTCTTCTAGTTCCCGAGCGATCAAGAGGCTGCAAGCGTGATCAACTTCCGCTACCACGTGGTGTCCCTCACCGCGGTCTTCCTGGCTCTGGCGATCGGCCTGGTGGTCGGCACGGCCGCCCTCAACGGCCCGGTCGCCGACTCACTCAAGGAGCAGGTCACCGGGCTGCGCAAGGACAACCAGCAGTGGCGCCAGACGGTCAGCAACATGGAGAAGCAGCTCGGGCTGGAGGAGGAGTTCGCCGAGGAGATGTCCCAGGTCGTCCTGCCGGGCACCCTCACCGGACGCCGGGTCGTGGTGCTCAGCCTGCCCAACGGGCGTGACCACACCGAGGGCGTGCTCAAGAAGCTCCAGCTCGCCGGCGCCACCATCACCGGCCGGGTCGATTTGCAGGACAAGTTCATCAACCCGGACAACAACTCCAACCTTCTGGAACTCGCCGTCACCGCCGCCCGGCCGACCGCGCAGACCACCGGCCTGCCCGGCAACGGGCACGGCGTGGAGACCTCCAGCGCCCTGCTGGCGAGCGTCCTGCTGGACCGCACACAGGGCACCGCGCCGGTCAGCGACGCCGACCGGCGGGCGGTGCTCGCCGCGTACAACAACGCCGGCTACCTGACCACCGACAGCAACAAGGTCACCGGCTCGGCGGAGGCGGTCGTCGTGGTCAGCGGACAGCCGTACGTGGACAAGGACTCCGACAAGCGGGACGAGTCGGTCGTCAAGATCGCCGAGCAGTTCGACCGGACCGGCTCGATCGTGGTGGGCGGCAACGGCTCGGTCGGCGGCAACCTGGTCTCCGTGGTCCGTGGCGACCCGGTACTCGCGCAGACGATCTCCACGGTCGACAACGCCAACACCGTGCAGGGCCAGCTGGTCACCAGCCTCGCCCTGGTGCAGCAGCTCACCGAGAAGAAGGCGGGCCAGTACGGCGTGGGCGACAACGCCGCCTCCCTGCTGCCTAGACTGCCCCAGTGAGCGAACGACGTACCTCCGTGTCCGTAATCGAGAAGGTGGCGGCGTGAGGGCGCTGGGCCGGCTGCTGATCGCCGGCGCTGGTGCCGCGGTGGCCCGGTACGCGCTGCGCGAGGTGCGCGGCGCCCCGGTCGGGCCCGCGCTGGAGCGCACCAACTTCCGTGGCCGGGCGGTGACCCTGGCCGCCGGGCCGGCGCTCGCCGTCGGCGCGGCCACCGTCGGCGCGTTCGGCGCGACCAGCGGCGCCTCGGGTGGGGCGGCCCTGGTCGCCGGCCTCGGCGCGGGTGGCGTGGGGCTGTACGACGACGTGGTCGGCGGCCGGCCGGAGCAGAAGGCGGCGAAGGGCTTCGCCGGTCATCTCGCCGCCCTGCGCGAGGGACGGGTCACCGCCGGCATGGTCAAGGTCGTCGGCGTGGGCGCCGCCGGGCTGGGCGCCGCCGCGCTGCTCGCCGCCGACCCCCGGGTCGCGGCGCACCCGCGTCGGCAACGCCACGGCACGTTCGCTCGGGGCGTCGACGTGCTGCTCGGCGCCGGCGTGATCGCGGGCACCGCCAACCTGCTCAACCTGCTCGACCTGCGGCCCGGCCGGGCCATCAAGTCCGGGCTGCTGCTCGCCGCGCCGCTGGCCGGCGGCCCGCACGGCGGGATCGCCGCCGGGGCGGCCGGCGCGGCCGCGGGCCTGCTCCGCGACGACCTGGCCGAGGACGTCATGCTCGGCGACAGCGGCGCGAACGCCCTCGGGGCGCTGCTCGGCGTCGCGCTCGCCGCCCGCACCGGCCCCCTCGGCCGGGCCGGTGCGCTGGCCGTGCTCGCCGGGCTCACCGCCGCCAGCGAGAAGGTCAGTTTCACCTCGGTGATCCAGCAGACCCCCGGGCTGCGGGAGCTCGACGCACTGGGCCGGCGCGCCGACTGACGTGACCAGACCGGCACCCCTCGCCGGCGCCGGCCGGCTGGCCGGGGCAGCCGCGCTCATCGCCGCCCTCACCGTGGCCAGCCGGCTCGCCGGCTTCGGCCGTACCGCCGTGTTCACCTGGAGCCTCGCGCCTACCGACCTCGGCGGCGCCTACGTGGTGGCCAACGCCGTACCGAACTTCATCTTCGAGATCGTCGCCGGGGGAGCCCTGGCCAGTCTCGTCGTACCGCTGCTGGCCGGCGCGGTCGCGGCCGGCGACCGGACGGCGGTGGCCCGCACCACCGGCGCGCTGCTGACCTGGACGTTGGCCCTGCTGGTGCCGCTCGCGCTGCTCGTGGTGTTCGCCGCCGGGCCGGTGATCGGGCTGCTCGGCGACGGGTTGAGCGCCGCCCAGCAGCAGAGCGGCGTACGGATGCTGCGGGTCTTCGCGCCGCAACTGCCGTTGTACGGCGTCGGCATCGTGCTCGCCGGTGTGCTCCAGGCGCACCGTCGCTTCGCCTGGCCGGTGCTCGCCCCGCTGCTGTCCAGCCTCACGGTGATCGTGGTCTACCTGGGCTTCACCGCGACCCAGGGCCGGTACGCGACGGTGGGCGGTGTCAGCCCCGACGGTGAGCTGCTGCTCTCCGCCGGCACCACCCTCGGTGTGGTGGTGCTGTCGTTGTCGCTGCTGATCCCGGTCCGGCAACTGCGGCTGGGGCTGCGGGCCGGCTTCGGGTTCCCTGCCGACGCGCGGGCCCGGGTGGGCGCCCTGGCGGTCGCCGGCGCCGTCACCGTCACCACGCAGCAGCTCGCGCTGATCGTCAGCCTGAACCAGGTCACCGTCGGCGCGGTCAGCAACCCCGGCGTCTACAACCTGGCGCAGACCGTCTACCTGCTGCCGTGGGCGGTGCTGGCGGTGCCGCTGGCCATCGCCGCGTACCCGACCCTGGCGGCGGCGCACACGACGGGCGACGAGGACACGTACCGTTCGACGCTCGCCCCCGCCGTGCGCGGCGTGCTCCTGTTCAGCTGCCTCGGCGCGGCCGCGCTGGTCGGGACCGCCGGGCCGGTCGGGCACTTCTTCTTCCCCGGGTCCGCCACGGCCGCCTCGACCGCCGCCGCCGCGATCATCGGGTACGCCCCCGGCCTTCTCGGGTACGGCCTCTTCGCGGTGCTCACCCGGGCGCTCTACGCCCGGGGCGAGACCCGGGCGGCCACCGGCGCGACGGCCGTCGGCTTCCTGGTGGTGCCGGCCGTCGTCCTGCTGTTCGGTGCGCTCCTGCCGGTACGGGACCGGGTCCTCGCGGTCACCTCCGCCAACTCGGTGGGGATGCTGGTGCTCGGGGCGTTGCTGCTCACGGCGGTGCGGCGCAGCGCCGGCCGCGCGGCACTTCGCGGCGCGGCGCGGGCCGGGACGGCCGGTGCCCTCGCCGGGGCGCTCGCCGCGCTCGCCGGACTGGGGGTCACCCGGCTGCTCGACACGCCGGACGGCGGCACCCCGACGATGGCTGCGGCACTCGGTCAGGGCATGCTGTCCGGGGTTCTGGTCGGGGTGGTGTTCCTCGCCGTGGTCTGGTTCGTCGACCGGCGGGACGTACGGCCGCTGCTCGCCGGGGCGCTGCGCCGCCTGACCCGGCGGGGGCCGCGACAGCCCGACGGCGGGTCGACGCCGACCGCGCCGGAGCGGGGCGACGGGAAGGAGACGGTGGGCCAGTGAGCGGGGGACGTGAGCCAGCTCTGCCGGCCGGCTGGTCGGGCAGTGTCGCGTTGCTACTCGCCTCCAGCACCGGTGGCGTCGGCCAGCACGTCCGCTCGGTGGCCCGCGGGCTCGTCGAGGCCGGAGCGCGGGTGCTGGTGTGCGGGCCGGCGGCGACGCAGGAACAGTTCGACTTCGTTGGCGTCGGCGCGCGGTTCGAGCCGGTGGAGATCCCGGCCAGCCCGACGCCCGCCGACGCGCGCGCGGTGCTCGCCGTGCGTCGGGTACTCGCCGACGCCCGGGTCGACGTGGTGCACGCCCACGGCCTGCGCGCCGGGCTGGTCGCCGTGCTGGCCCGTCCGTCTGCCCCGCTCGTGGTGACCTGGCACAACGCGGTCCTCGCGGGTGGGCTGCGCGGGGGGGTGTCCCGCCTCGTCGAGCGGGTGGTGGCCCGGGGTGCCCGGGTGGCCCTGGGCGCGTCCGAGGACCTGGTGGACCGGGCCTCGGCGCTGGGTGCCGCGGACGCCCGGCTCGCCCCGGTCGCCGCGCCGACCCTGCCCGCGCCCCGTCGGCGTCCGGCGGCGGTCCGGGCCGAGTTCGGCGTACGACCGGACCAACCGTTGATCGTGTCGGTGGGCCGGTTGCACCCGCAGAAGCGCTACGACGTGCTCATCGACGCGGCGGCCCGCTGGCGTACCCGGACACCGCCACCGGTGGTGGTGATCGCCGGCAGCGGCCCGGCGTACCTTCCGCTGGCCGCCCGGACGTCCGCGGCCCGCGCGCCGGTGACCCTGCTGGGGCACCGCACCGACGTGGCGGATCTGCTCGCCGGCGCCGACCTGGCGGTCGTGAGCAGCGACTGGGAGGCGCGGCAACTGTTCGCGCAGGAGGCGTTGCGTGCCGGCGTACCCCTGGTGGCCACCGCCGTCGGTGGGCTGCCGGATCTGGTCGGGGACGCCGCGGCGCTGGTTCGGCCCGGTGACGTGGACGCCCTCGACGCGGCGGTGCGCGCCCTGCTCGACGATCCGGCGGCCCGCGCCGAGCTGGGACGCCGGGGCGCCGAGCGGGCCCTGACCTGGCCCACTGAGGTGGACACTGTGGCCGCGCTGACGGCGCTGTACGCCGAGCTGACCGCCGCCCCCGCCGGTCCGGCGGCCACCCGGGCGCCCAGAACGGGACAGCGCTGATGTTGCGTCGACTCGCGCCCGCCGTGTTGACGTTGCTCGTCGTGACGTTGGGTGTCGCCGGTCTGGCCGTGCGGCCGCCGCAGGGCACTCCGCAGCGCACCGCCGACTTCGTGGTCCTCGCCGGTGTCGCCGGTCTGCGCTGGGAGGACGTGGATCCGCAGCGCACCCCGACGCTGTGGCGGATGGCCCAGCAGGGCGCGATCGGTTCGCTGTCGGTGCGGTCGGCGCACCGGCCCACCTGCCCGGTGGACGGGTGGCTGACCCTCGGCGCGGGCAGCTTCGCCGGGTGGAACGGCAGCCGGCCCGACGGTGGCTGCCCGGCCGCCGGGGTGGCCGTGGAGCAGCCGGACGGCATCGGCGCGAACCTGCCGGAGCAGGAGAGCGTGGTCCAGTACAACCAGCAGCGGCTGCCGTGGAACACCATGCCCGGGTCGCTGTCGGAGTCGGTGCGCTGCTCGGTCGCTGTGGGTCCGGGGGCGGCCGTGGCCGCCGCGCGACCGTTCGGGCGGGTCGACCGGTACGCCTCGGCGCTGCCGGACGACCCGCGTGCGCTGCTCGGCTCGTGTGTGCTGAGCATCGTCGACCTGGGCACGGTCGCCGGGACCGATCCGGCGACGCGCGCCGAGCAGGCCCGCGCGGCGGACGTCCAGCTCGCCCGGGTGGTGGCTGCCCGCCCACCGCGGTCGCTGGTGATGGTCGCCGGCATCTCCGACACCGCCCTGCCGTCGCGGCTGCACGTGGTGGTCGCCGACGGCCCGGGCTGGGATCGGGGGTGGCTGACGTCGGCCAGCACCGGCCGGGACGGGTACCTGCAACTTGTCGACCTCGCGCCGACCGCGCTCGCCGCGTTGGGCCGGCCGATGCCGGAGCGGCTCTTCCTTGGCCGGCCGGCGGTCAGCACGGGTGACCGTCCGGCCGACCTGACCGACGCCGTCACCGCCCCGGCGGACGCCGACCGGGAGGCGGCCGCCCAACGGACCGTCTCCGGCGGCTTCTTCACCGTGCTCGCCGTGGTGCAGGTGCTGCTGGCCCTGGCGGTGCTGCCGCTGCTGCGCCGGGCGCGGCCGCACGCCGGGCCGGCCGGTCCGACGCCGGCGCCGGCCCGGCTCGTGGCGGTGGTCGAGGTGCTGCTGGTGGCGGCGGCGTTGACGGTGCCGGCGGCGCTGCTCGCCGACGCGGTGCCCTGGTGGCGTGGCGAGCATCCCGGCTGGATCTTCGCGGGCGTGACCGCGCTGCTGGTGGCGGCCGGTACGGCGGCGGTCCGCTTCGCCCCCGGCTACGCGGGCACCCTCGGCCCTCTCGGCGCGGTGGCCGGCCTCACCACGCTCGTCGTGGGGCTGGACGTGCTCACCGGGGCGCGGCTGCAACTCAACGGCGTGGTGGGCTATTCGGCCCTTCAGGGTGGCCGGTACGCGGGTCTGAGCACCGTCGGGTTGGGCGTGCTGCTCGCCGGGGCGCTGCTGAGCGGGGGCTGGCTCGCCCAGCGGGTTCCCCGGGGCTGGCGACCCGCGGTGATGATGGCCGTGGGCGGCCTCGCCGTGGTGGTCGTCGGCAGCCCGTACCTGGGCGCCGATCCGGTGGGGGCGATCGCGCTCACCGCAGGTCTGAGTGTGGCCGCGGCGATCAGCGCCGGCGGTTGGCTGACGATCAGCAGGTTGGCGTGGGCGTCGATGGCCGCCCTGGCGGTGGGTGTCGGCTTCGCCGTGGTGGACCTGCGCCGTCCACCGGCGGAGCGGGGCAGCCTGGGCCGGTTCCTGTCGGCCATCGGCGACGGCACCGGTGGGTTCGCCGTGCACCGGTCGAGCACGGAGAACTTCGAGACACTCGTCAACAGTCCGCTGACGGTGCTGGCGTTGGCCGGTGGGCTGCTGGTGTGGTTCGCGTTGTTGCAGCCGTGGGGCGGCCTGATGCGGCTGTTCGGCATCTACCCGGCGGTCCGGGCGGCGCTTGCCGGCACGGCCGTCGCCGCGGTTCTCGGTGGGGTGCTCGACGGCGCGGCGCTCGACGTCGCCGGGGCCGCCGCCGCGCTTGTGGTGCCGATGGCGGCGCTGGCCTCGCTGCGGGTGCTCGGGCACGCCGCGGACCGGACCCGTCCGAACCTGGGCCGCCCACGCGCCGACGGCGCGGGTTCCGCCGACAGCGCCGGCGATGCCGCAGGCCCCGGCGGCGACTCTGGCCCCGGCGGCGACACGGACCCGGGCGGCGACGCGGGGCCCGGCGACACGGGTTCCGGCGGTGTCGGTCCGGCCGGTGGCGGCGGCCCGACCGGCGGTGGTGGCCCGCTGGGCGCGGTGCATCCCCGCCCGATCAGCGGCCCGCCCGCGAGCCCGCCGCGGCCACCTGTCGACACGGCGGTCCAGCGGCGACCGGACGTCGACGACGCCGGGGAGCCGACCGCCGGGGAGCCGACCGCCGTGGTGCCGCCCCGGCAGGTGACCCGGTCATCGACCGAGGTTGCCGCTCCCTGAGCGTCAGGTCCCGTCGCGGGGGACCCCGGTGGTGTCGCAGCCGGGGTGCGGCCTGTGGGTGACGGCCCGGGAGGTGTTACCGTCGAATCCCGTGGATCGCGTGATCACTTTTGCTGATCAAGCACGGCGGTCTGCATGACCGCGACAGACGACACGGGAGCAGGCCTTGGCCCCATCAGCACGGACGACCAGGCACATTTTCGTCACCGGGGGCGTCGCCTCCTCGCTGGGTAAGGGCCTCACCGCCTCCAGCCTCGGCAACCTGCTGACCGCGCGCGGGTTGCGCGTGGTGATGCAGAAGCTCGACCCCTACCTGAACGTCGACCCGGGGACGATGAACCCGTTCCAGCACGGCGAGGTCTTCGTCACCGAGGACGGCGCCGAGACCGACCTCGACGTCGGGCACTACGAGCGTTTCCTGGACCGGGCGCTGTCCGGCAAGGCGAACGTCACCACCGGCCAGATCTACTCCGACGTGATCGCCAAGGAGCGGCGCGGCGAGTACCTGGGCGACACCGTCCAGGTCATCCCGCACATCACCAACGAGATCAAGTCGCGGATCCGGGCGATGGCCGACCCGGACGAGGACGGCCAGCAGCCCGACGTGGTGATCACCGAGGTCGGCGGCACGGTCGGCGACATCGAATCGCTGCCGTTCCTGGAGGCGATCCGTCAGGTCCGCCACGACCTGGGCCGCGACAACTGCTTCTACCTGCACGTGTCGCTGGTGCCGTACCTGGCGCCGTCGGGGGAGCTCAAGACCAAGCCGACGCAGCACTCGGTCGCCCAACTGCGCAACATCGGTATCCAGCCGGACGCCATCGTGCTGCGCTGCGACCGGGAGATCCCGGTGAAGCTCAAGGAGAAGCTGTCGCTCTACTGCGACGTGGACGCCGAGGCGGTCGTCGCCGCCCCGGACGCCCCGAGCATCTACGACATCCCGAAGGTGCTGCACCGCGAGGGGCTTGACGCGTACGTGGTGCGCCGGCTCGGGCTCTCCTTCCGGGACGTGGACTGGACCAGCTGGGACGACCTGCTGGAGCGGGTGCACCGGCCCCGGCACACGGTCACCGTGGCGGTGGTCGGCAAGTACGTCGACCTGCCCGACGCGTACCTGTCGGTGAGTGAGGCGATTCGCGCGGCGGGCTTCGGCCACCGGGCACGGGTGCAGCTCAAGTGGGTTCCCAGCGACGAGTGCGTCACCCCGGCCGGCGCGGCGGCGGCCCTGGCCGGAGTGGACGGCATCCTCATCCCCGGCGGCTTCGGCGTACGCGGCATCGAAGGCAAGATTGGCACCGCCCGGTACGCCCGCGAGAACGGCATCCCCCTGCTCGGCCTCTGCCTCGGCCTGCAGTGCATGACGATCGACGTGGCCCGGCACCTGGCGAGCCTGGACGGCGCGAACTCCCTCGAGTTCGACGAGCAGGCCGCGCACCCGGTCATCGCCACCATGGCCGACCAGGAGGACATCGTCGCCGGCAAGGGCGACCTGGGCGGCACCATGCGGCTCGGGGCGTACCCGGCGACGCTGACCGAGGGCTCGATCGTCGCCGAGGCGTACGGCAGCACCGAGATCAGCGAGCGGCACCGGCACCGCTACGAGGTGAACAACGCGTACCGGGACGCACTGACCAAGGCCGGCCTGCACATCTCCGGCACCTCGCCGGACGGCCGGCTTGTCGAGTTCGTCGAGTTGGACCGGAGCCTGCACCCGTTCTTCGTGGCCACGCAGGCCCACCCGGAGCTGAAGAGCCGCCCGACCCGCCCGCACCCGCTGTTCGCCTCGTTCGTGAAGGCCGCCGTGGCGTACTCGCAGGCCGACCAGCTGCCCGTCGACCTGGACCCGGCGACGGAGGCCCCGACGACGCGCAAGGCCGCCCGCAACGGCGCCGCGTCGAAGGCCGCGTCGACCTCGTGAGCGACCTGGAGCACCGCTACGAGGTCCGTTCCCGCCAGGAGCGGTATCGGGGGCGGATCTTCGACGTGGTCACCGAGGAGGTGACCATGCCGGGCGGTGGGACCGGGGTGCGTGACCTCGTCCGGCACGTCGGGGCGGTCGCCGTGGTGGCGCTCGACGACGCCGGTCAGGTGGTGCTGATCCGGCAGTACCGGCATCCGGTCGGTCGGCACCTGTGGGAGCTGCCGGCGGGGCTGATGGACGTCTCCGGCGAGGAGTTGCCGGCTGCCGCGCTGCGGGAGCTGGCCGAGGAGGCCGACCTCACCGCCGGGCGGGTCGACGTGCTTGTCGACCTGCACAGCTCGCCCGGGTTCACCGACGAGATCGTCCGGGTCTTCCTGGCCCGGGACCTCGGCGACGTACCTGTCGACGAGCGGCACGAGCGCCACGACGAGGAGGCCGACCTCCAGGTGGTGCGGATCGACCTGGACGAGGCGGTCGCCATGGTCCTGGCCGGCGAGGTCACCAACGCGTCGGCGGTGGCCGGGCTGCTCGCCGCGGCCCGCGCCCGGGACACCGGCTTCACGGCGCTGCGCCGGGCGGACGCGCCGCTGCCACGCTGAGCCCCGCCGCCGGTCCACCCGGCGGGGGTACGCGCGAAAGGGGCCCCGCGGTCAGCCGCGGGGCCCCTTCGTCGGTGCGGGCGGTCAGTCGCGCAGCGGGCGACCCTGCGCGTCGGTGCCGCCGTTGACCAGGATGAGGATGCCGTCGATGACGCCCCAGAGGGCGCCGACACCGCAGGTCACGATGCTCACGACGAGCTGGAGAACGGCGATCTTGGTGTGTCCGGTGTAGAACCGACCGGCACCGAAGGTGCCGAGCAGGATGCCGAGGATGCCCGCGACGACCTTGCTCTTGTCGGAGTAACCCGGGGCGTACCCGGGCTGGTAAGGAGGAGTGGTCATGGGCGGTCACATTAGTGATCCACTCGGCTGCTGTCCGCACCGCCACCCGGCAGATGGGACGATAATGGCCGAAGATTGTCCTGACGGCTGAGGCGACGCTCCACCGCCGTACCGGGCCGGTGCCCTGACACATCGTCAGGACACCCGGTCACCGGATGCCACTGTGCTGGCTGGCGGCGGCTTCGGGCGCGCCTAGACTGCCGCCGGCGGGACCGGTGGACCGCGGTGGCAATGGGGCCATCGCGGCACCGAGCAGTCGGGGGAGAGCAGCCCCGAAGAGAGGTGTCTGCATCGTGAAGGTCGGAATCCCACGCGAGGTCAAGAACCACGAGTACCGCGTGGCGATCACGCCAGCGGGTGTCAACGAGTTCACCCGCAGCGGTCACCAGGTCTTCGTCGAGTCCGGCGCCGGGGTCGGCTCCAGCATCACCGACGAGGAGTTCGCCGCCGCCGGCGCGAAGATCCTCGCCACCGCCGACGAGGTGTGGGAGACCGCCGAGCTGGTGCTCAAGGTCAAGGAGCCGATCGCCGAGGAGTACCACCGGATGCGCGAGGGGCAGGTGCTCTTCACCTACCTGCACCTGGCCGCCTCGAAGGAGTGCACCGACGCGCTCATCGACCGCAGGGTCACCGGCATCGCGTACGAGACCGTCGAGCTGCCCGACCGGTCGCTGCCGCTGCTCGCCCCGATGTCCGAGGTCGCCGGCCGGCTCGCCCCGCAGGTGGGCGCCTTCTACATGATGCGTACCGGCGGTGGGCGCGGTGTGCTGCCCGGCGGTGTCTCCGGCGTGTACGCCGCCAAGACCGTCGTCATCGGCGCCGGCGTCTCCGGCATGAACGCCGCCGCCATCGCGCTGGGCCTGCAGTCCGAGGTGCTGCTGCTGGACAAGAACGTCGCCCGGCTGCGGTCGGCCGACGCCATCTACCGGGGTCACCTGCAGACCGTCGCGTCGAACGCGTACGAGGTCGAGCGGGCGGTGCTCGACGCCGACCTGGTCATCGGCGCGGTGCTGGTGCCCGGCGCGAAGGCCCCGACGCTGATCTCCAACGAGCTGGTCTCCCGGATGAAGCCGGGCAGCGTGCTCGTCGACATCGCGATCGACCAGGGCGGCTGCTTCGAGGACTCGCATCCCACCACGCACGCCGACCCGGTCTACAAGGTGCACGAGTCGATCTTCTACTGCGTGGCGAACATGCCCGGCGCGGTCCCGAACACCAGCACGTACGCGCTGACGAACGTCACGCTGCCGTACGCCCTGGAGCTGGCCAACCAGGGCTGGCGGGAGGCGCTGCGCAGCGACCCGGCGCTGGCGCTGGGCCTGAACACCCACGCCGGTCGGGTCACCTACGGCCCGGTCGCCGAGGCGCACGGCATGGACGTGCTCCCGCTGGCCGACGCGCTGAACTGAGCGGTGGCGGGCTGACCGGCATCGCGGGCTCCGCCGGCGCGGACGAACGGTCCGCGCCGGCGCTGCGTCGTGCGGTACGCGCCTACCTCGACCACCTGACCGTCGAGCGCGGCCTGTCCGCGAACACCCTGGCCTCGTACCGCCGGGACCTGGACCGCTACCTCGCGACCCTCGCCGACGCCGGCGTCGCCGACCTCGCGTCGGTCGGCGCCGGCGTCGTCGAATCGCACCTGGCCCGGCTGCGCGCCGGCGACGACGAGCACCCGCCGCTGGCGGTCTCCTCCGCCGCCCGGGCGGCCAGCGCGGTCCGCGGCCTGCACCGCTTCGCCCTGCGCGAGGGCCTGACCGGCGCCGACCCGAGCCGCGACGTCCGCCCGCCCACCCCACCACGTCGGCTGCCCCGCGCGCTGGGAGTCGACGACGTGGTCCGGCTGCTGGAGTCCGCCGGAGCGGTCACCGCGACCGGCGTTGACGCGCCGCTCGCGCTGCGCGACCGGGCGCTGCTGGAGTTCCTGTACGGCACCGGCGCGCGGATCTCCGAGGCGGTGGGCGCCGCCGTCGACGACCTGGACGTCGACGAGGGCACCGTGCTGCTGCGCGGCAAGGGCGGCCGGATGCGGCTGGTGCCGATCGGCGGGTACGCCGTCGAGGCGGTGCGCGCCTACCTGGTGCGGGCCCGGCCCGGGCTGGCCGCGGCGGGCCGGGGCACCCCCGCGGTGTTCCTCAACGCCCGGGGTGGCGCGCTGTCGCGGCAGGGCGCCTGGATGATCCTGCGCCGGGCCGCCACCCAGGCCGGACTGCCGGTCGACGGACCCGCCGCGGTGTCCCCGCACACCCTGCGCCACTCGTACGCCACCCATCTGCTCGACGGCGGCGCGGACGTGCGTGTGGTCCAGGAACTGCTCGGCCACGCCTCGGTGACCACCACCCAGGTCTACACGCTCGTCACCGTCGAGCGGCTGCGCGAGGTGTACGCCACCGCCCACCCGCGCGCCCGGGGCTGAGGCCGCCGGGTCACGGTCGGTCCCGACACGCCGGGCCGGTGCCGAACGCCCTGCTGGTCGGTGGCGTACAGTCGGCATCGGCGCGGACCTCCTGGGGCGACACGACCGGGGTGCGCAGCGGCGCCGCGAAGGACGTCGGACGGCTCCGACGCCGGGTGGGGTCGTCGGGAGGGGGCAACGAGCACATGGCTGGCAACGGTGACCGTGCCGAGACCTGGACGTCGGAGCTCCGCGAGCAGCAGGCCACGCTCGGTGCGGACCTCGGTCCGGCGGATCCGGCGGCCTACACGATGCGCAAGCCCATCCCCGAGCCGATGCCCACCGATCGGCACGGCCCGGCGCGCATCATCGCGATGGCCAACCAGAAGGGTGGCGTCGGCAAGACCACCACCACCATCAACCTGGGTGCCGCCCTTGCCGAGTACGGCCGCAAGGTGCTGCTCGTCGACTTCGACCCGCAGGGCGCGCTGTCGGTGGGCCTGGGGGTCAACCCGCACAACCTCGACCTGTCCGTCTACAACCTGCTCATGCAGGACGACGTGACCGCCGAGGACGTCCTCATCAAGACCGACGTGGCGGGCCTGCACCTGCTGCCGGCCAACATCGACCTCTCCGCCGCCGAGATACAGCTCGTCAACGAGGTCGCCCGGGAGATGGCCCTGGCCCGGGTCCTGCGGTCGGTCCGCAAGGAGTACGACTACATCCTGATCGACTGCCAGCCCTCCCTGGGCCTGCTGGCGATCAACGCGCTGACCGTCGCGCACGGCGTGCTCATCCCGCTCGAGTGCGAGTTCTTCAGCCTGCGTGGTGTGGCGCTGCTGCTGGACACCATCGACAAGGTGCGCGAGCGACTCAACTTCGACCTGGAGCTGGAAGGCATCCTCGCCACCATGTACGACAGCCGCACCACCCACTGCCGCCAGGTGTTGCAGCGGGTGGTCGAGGCGTTCGGCGACAAGGTCTACCAGACGGTCATCACCAAGACGGTGAAGTTCCCCGAGTCCACCGTGGCCGGTGCGCCGATCACGACGATGGACCCGGCGTCCTCCGGGGCGCGCAACTACCGTCAGCTGGCCCGCGAGGTGATCGCCGCCCAGTCGGAGCGGTAGCCGGAACGCCCGGTGTCCATCGCGTGCAAAACGGTCGTGCGGTGACCGCGCCGCCCCTCGACCCGCCCGAGACCGCTGCTCCGGCCGTGGTCGACGGTGTGTCGCCCGCCGGGTTCACGGTGCGGCTGGCCAACTTCACCGGCCCGTTCGACCTGCTGCTGCAACTCATCGGCAAACACAAGCTCGACGTGACCGAGGTGGCCCTGCACACGGTCACCGACGAGTTCATCGCCTACATCCGGGCCATGGGCGACGACTGGGACCTCGACGAGGCCAGCGAGTTCCTGCTGATCGCCGCGACCCTGCTGGACCTGAAGGCAGCCCGGCTGCTGCCCGCCGCCGAGGTGGAGGACGAGGAGGACCTCGCCCTGCTGGAGGCACGGGACCTGCTCTTCGCCCGCCTGTTGCAGTACAAGGCGTACAAGGAGGCGGCCGCGCACATCGCCGAGCTGGAGGCGGTCGGCGGTCGCCGCTATCCACGGGCGGTCAGCCTGGAACCCCGGTACGCCGAGGCCCTGCCCGACCTGGTGCTGGGCATCGGTCCGCAGCGGCTGTTGAAGCTGGCGGTCAAGGCGATGACTCCGAAGCCGGTGCCGGAGGTGTCGATCGCCCACGTGCACATGGTCCGGGTCAGCGTCCGGGAGCACGCGGCGATCCTCGCCAACCGCCTGCGCCGGGCCGGCACGGCCACGTTCTCGCTGCTCTGCGCCGACTGCGAGGCCACCCTGGAGGTGGTCGCCCGGTTCCTCGCGCTGCTGGAGCTGTACCGCGAGGGTCTGGTGTCGTTCGTGCAGGAGCAGGCCCTGGAGGAGTTGACCGTGCGCTGGACCGGCCCGGCCGAGGGTGACACCGAACTGCACGTCGACGAGTACGCCGGCACCGCGACCGACCCGGAGCCGGTCGGAGCCCCGCAACCGGAGCCGGTGGGGTCGGAGCCGGTCGGACCGGAGCCGGCGGGCTCGGGGGCGGACGGGCCGGAGCCAGCGGGCTCGGAGCCCGTCGGGTCGGAGCCGGCGGGGGAGGCCGGCGGGCCGGCCGGGACGGGAACGACGGAGGATGAGCGGGATGAGTGACGAGGAACGCCGGGACTCACTGGCCGACCAGGCCGCCGCCTGGGTCCCCCCGTGGGAACGCCCCCGCCTGCCCGCCCCCACGGGCCCGGAGTCCGGGGAGATCGCCGAAGAGGCCACCGAGGCCGATGAGGAACGCGACAGCGACCAACCCGATCCCACGGTCGCGACCGTTCCGCCGCCCGCCCTGGACGATCGTGACGGCGATCACGGGCCGGAGCCCTCCCCGAGCGCGGGGGAGACCGGCGTGGCGGGGGAGACCGGCGAGCTGGCCGGGGCCGGCGGGACCGTTCCGCCCGGGGAGGCCGGGGGTGCGCACGTACCCTCTCGGTCTGTTGGCGGGCGGCGGCGGGTGACGGCCGCGCCGGAGCCCGCGCCGGAGCTGTCCGACACCGAGCTGCGCGGGGCGCTGGAGGCGATCCTGCTGGTGGTCGACGAGCCGGTCAGCGAGCTGGTCCTGGCCCAGGTGCTGGAGCAGCGGGCGGAGCGGATCGGGCCGGTGCTCGACGAGATCGCCGCTGGCTACACGGCCGCCGGGCACGGGTTCGAGCTGCGCCGGGCGGCCGGCGGTTGGCGGCTGTACACCCGGCCGGAATACGCTACGTACGTTGAGCGGTTCGTGTTGGACGGGCAGTCCGTACGGCTGACCCAGGCGGCGTTGGAGACGCTCGCCGTGGTCGCCTACAAGCAGCCGGTGACCCGTTCGCGCATCTCGGCCATCCGGGGTGTGAACTGCGACGGGGTCATCCGTACGCTTGTCACCCGCGGCCTCGTCGAGGAGTGCGGCACCGAAACGGACAGCGGGGCGTTCCTGTACCGGACCACCACGCTGTTCCTGGAGAAGCTCGGGCTGAACACCGTCCACGAGCTGCCGCCCCTCGCACCCTTCCTGCCCGACGACGTAGAAGAGCTTGCTGATGCGACCCGATAACCGTTCCCCCAAACCCGACGCCCCTGTCTTCGAGGGGGCTGAGCGCCTGCAGAAGGTGCTCGCCGCCGCCGGCGTCGGTTCCCGGCGTGCCTGCGAGGACCTGATCTTCCGCCGCCGGGTCACCGTGGACGGGCGGGTCGCCAAGCTCGGCGACAAGGTCGACCCGGCCACCGCCGTGATCCACGTGGACGGCGAGCGCCTCCAGGTCGACGTCCGCCTGGTCTACGTGGCGATGAACAAGCCGCGCGGCGTGGTCACCACCATGGCGGACGAAAAGGGACGCAACGAGCTGTCCGACTTCATCGGCGCCCGGCTGGAGCAGCGGGTCTACCACGTCGGGCGGCTCGACGCGGACAGCGAGGGCCTGCTGCTGCTCACCAACGACGGCACCCTCGCGCACAAGCTCATGCACCCGTCGTACCAGGTGCTCAAGACGTACCTCGCCGAGGTGGTCGGCCCGATCCCGCGCAACCTGAGCAAGCGGCTCCTCGCCGGCGTCGAGCTGGAGGACGGGCCGGTCAAGGTCGACTCGTTCCGGGTGGTCGACACCCTCGGCAAATCCGCCCAGGTGGAGCTGAGCCTGCACGAGGGGCGCAAGCACATCGTCCGGCGGCTGATGGAGGAGGTCGGCCACCCGGTCACCCGGCTGGTGCGTACCTCGATCGGTCCCATCCGGTTGGGTGACCTGCGCACCGGGCGGATCCGACGGTTGACCAACGCGGAGGTCGCCGCCCTGTTCAACGCGGTGGGTGACTGAGCCCACGGGAACGGGGTACGGCTGCCGGTAGGCTCCGTGGCGGCCGGTACGCGGCCGCCGGGTGGCGTGGGTCGCCACCGGCGGTGGCGCGCGAGGGTCCAGCACGGACCCCGGGCATGATTGACGACGATAGACAACCGCTTGCGGCGCCAGCACCGGGCGATCCGTGAGGTACGGGCTGAGGAGGACACGGTGGAAGAAAACGTACGGACCGGGCGATGTGTGGTCGCTGTGGATGGGCCGTCCGGTTCGGGTAAGTCCACCGTCTCGCGGCGGCTCGCCGTCGGCATCGGTGCGCGCTACCTGGACACCGGGGCGATGTACCGGGCGATCACGTGGGCCGTTCTGCGCTCCGGCGTGGACCTCACCGACACCGCGTCGGTGGCCAAGGTCGCCGGCGAGGTCAAGCTGCACATCGGCACCCACCCGCAGGGGTACGCCGTGTCCGTCGACGGCGTGGGCGTGGACGCCGACATCCGGGGCGCCGAGGTGACCGGGGCGGTCTCCGCCGTGGCCGCGGTCCCCGCGGTCCGCGAGCTGCTTGTCGCCCGCCAACGCGAGATGATCGCCAACGCTGGTCGGATGGTGGTCGAGGGCCGGGACATCGGCTCGGTCGTGGCGCCGGACGCCGACCTGAAGGTCTTCCTGACCGCCTCCGAGGAGGCCCGCGCGGCCCGGCGCAGCGCCGAGGACGCCGCCGACGTGGCGGCCACCGCCGCTGACCTGGCGCGACGGGACCGGCTCGACTCGACGCGCAAGGTCAACCCTCTCGCCCAGGCGCCGGACGCCGTCGTGCTGGACACCACCGAGCTGGGCATCGACGAGGTCGTCGCGCGACTGCGTGACCTGCTCGCCGAGCGGGGTGTGGCATGAGCAGCGATGGTGGCGGTTGGGTCGAGTTGCGTGAGCCCGACGTCACCGTCGAGGAACCGACCGGCCCACAGCCGGTGGTGGCCGTGGTCGGCCGCCCCAACGTCGGTAAGTCCACACTGGTCAACCGGATCATCGGCCGTCGACAGGCGGTCGTCGAGGACGTACCCGGTGTGACCCGGGACCGCGTGCCGTACGACGCGCAGTGGAACGGCCGGTCGTTCACCGTGGTGGACACCGGCGGCTGGGAGCCGGACGCGAAGGACCGCGCCGCGGCCATCGCGGCGCAGGCCGAGACGGCGGTGCTCACCGCCGACGTGGTGCTCTTCGTGGTCGACGCCATGGTCGGCTCCACCGACGTGGACGAGGCCGCCGTGAAGATGCTGCGGCGCAGCGCCAAGCCGGTGATCCTGGTGGCGAACAAGGCCGACAACACCTCCATCGAGATGGAGGCCACGTCGCTGTGGTCGCTCGGCCTCGGCGAGCCGTTCCCGGTGTCCGCGCTGCACGGGCGGGGCTCCGGCGACCTGCTGGACGCCATCCTCGCGGCGCTGCCGGAGGCCCCGGCGATCGTCGAGAACCGTCCGCGCGGGCCACGCCGGGTCGCGCTCGTCGGCCGACCCAACGTGGGCAAGTCCAGCCTGCTCAACCGGTTCTCCGGTGAGGAGCGGGCGGTCGTCGACTCGGTCGCCGGCACCACTGTGGACCCGGTCGACAGTCTGGTCGACATCGGTGGTCAGACGTGGCAACTCGTCGACACCGCCGGACTGCGCAAGCGGGTCGGCAAGGCCAGCGGCACCGAGTACTACGCCAGCCTGCGCACCGCAGGCGCGATCGAGGCCGCCGAGGTGGCCGTGGTGCTGCTCGACGCCAGCGAGCCGATCAGCGAGCAGGACCAGCGGATCCTGACCATGGTGACCGAGGCCGGCCGCGCGCTGGTCATCGCCTTCAACAAGTGGGACCTGGTCGACGCGGACCGCCGCTACTACCTGGACAAGGAGATCGACCGGGAGCTGCGCCGCATCCCCTGGGCGATCCGGCTGAACCTGTCCGCGATGACCGGCCGCGCCGTGGACAAGCTGGCGCCGGCCCTCAACAAGGCCCTGGCCAGCTGGGAGACCCGGGTACCGACCGCGTACCTCAACCAGTGGCTGACCGCCCTGGTGCAGGCCACCCCGCACCCCGTGCGCGGTGGTCGCGCGCCGCGCATCCTGTTCGCCACCCAGGCCGGGGTGGCGCCGCCGCGGTTCGTGCTCTTCACCACCGGCCCTCTGGACGCCGGCTACCAGCGCTTCGTCGAGCGCAAGCTCCGCGAGGAGTTCGGGTACGAGGGCAGCCCCATCGAGATCTCCGTCCGCCCGCGCAAGAAGCTCGGCCCCGGCGGCCGAGGCAAGGCGCACGGCTGACCTGTCACGCCACTTAAGCCGGGTGGGCCGATCACGGCCCACCCGGCTTCTTTCTACCCCACCCTCCTAGGACGCTCTAGGGGTTGTGCGGTGGTTCCCGCCGCACACAACCCGGGTGGGGCCTGTGCGGACTGGGAGGAGCAGCTGCGCTAAGCTGTACCGGCTGTCGCAGGGGAAACCTTGCGAGGGCGGGACGTGGCGCAGCTTGGTAGCGCACTTGACTGGGGGTCAAGGGGTCGTCGGTTCGAATCCGGCCGTCCCGACGCAGGTCAGAGGGCTGATTCGGAAATCGGGTCGGCCCTCTCGCCGTTCTGGGGACCAAGATCGGTCAAGTTGAAGCGTGCCTAGCGCTGCTTGACCGACGGTCAAGTCTGAGTGTCCAGCCGGGATAACTGCCGAAGGGGCCTGCCCTCTCCATTCCGGGATCCGAATCGTTGGCAGCCCCTGTGGCCTCAGCCAGCGGAGGGTCCGGTTTCCGGCTCGATTCGACGTATCTGGCAAGGACGTGCTTGAGGCCGTGACGGTCCAAGCGCCATCGCTGCATCTGCCAGACCTGCCGGTCTTCGAGCACCATCCCGATGAGATCCAGCGCGACCGCCGCAACTAGTTCCGCCGGCTGCCGACGTGCCTAGTCCCACCAGGTGCTTGACACATCCGTCCCAACTGGTGCATGACCGTTGACCTAGGTTCTATAGGCGGGCGGCGCGTGGTCGTTGGGCTCGGAGGCACGGGAGGATGGGCGATGGACTATCGGGAGTTGTTCGACAAGCTCCACCGCCGGCCGGGCATGTTCGGGCTAGACGGCTCCTTTGGACAGTTCACAGCGTTCTTGCAGGGCTACTGGATGGCTGACGCTCGACTGCTAGACGGGTGGCGCGAGTGGCTGGTCATCCAGTTCGACGCCGGCAACAACCTGACGTGGCAGGCACTCGCCAGACGGCTCGCTACTCCCGGGGAGTACTCGCCGCTCCTGCCGCTCGATGACGTTCAGAACCGTGCCGCAAGCGACGCCCTGTTCAGGCTGTTGGATCACTTCCTCGCGGAGCGCGAAAGCAGCGGAGGCGCTTCTGCGATCAAGGCCGCTCACCAGGCGTGGATGGAGCGCCAGAGCTGGTATCGGCCCGAGGGACCGGCGTAAACGAGACGCAACGATCATGTCAAGCGTCTGGTGGGACGCCACTATCAAGAATGTCCCGTGACGGAACATTCTGCGCTCCGACTCCGGCCACGCAACACGCCCGGCGGCTGGCGCGGAAGCGGGAAGCCCAAGGGGCCGCCGCAGCACGACAGGACGTTGATGAGTGAGGTGGTGGGCCGGCAGCCCGCCGGGCCGCGCGGCCACGAGCCCGCGCGGCGTAGGGGAGCGCACGCCGGCGTGTCGGCGAGCTGGCGGCGGTCGCAGGGTTGCGGCTTACTGCGCCTCCGGCGGGGGCGCTCGGGCTCCGAGATGGCTGCAACCCCGTCGGCGCGTTGCGGTCCGTGGGTGGTGACGCAGGGCCAACCCGCCTGCCGACGATCCGAGCGAGCCGAGCAGACCACCGCCCGGCCCGCCAGCGTCCGAACCTGTGTCAAGGTCCGCTTGACGTGGCGGACCGGGCGGCGGCCCGCTCCCCGAAGGGCGGGTCGACGGCAGAGGGGATGGCAACCGGTTCTGCGGACGTCGGTCCGCATTCATCGGGCTCGGCTTCTCACCAGGCATAAGGGGTGCCCGGCCGGGTCGAGGAAGACGCGCCATCGGTCGCCACTCGGCTGAGTCTCCGGCTTGGTCGCGCCTGGTCTTAGGACCAAGACCACGGCCTCGTCGGGGTCGTCGACGAGACCGAGTCAAGGTTTGAGGCAAGCCGCCGCTGGACTATCCCGTATCAGCAGGCGTCATAAGCGCCGGAGTTGGTCAGGTAAGCATCGGCAACCCAGCCGAAGTTGTCGCCGGAGCCGGAGTTGTAGCGCACGTAACTCCACGAGTTCCAGCCGTTGATGGTGTCGCCCCGGGTGTAGCAGTACATCTCCATCTGGTGGCCGTTGGGGATGCGCAGGTAGAGATTGCAACTGGTGTGAGGGCCGGAGCGGAGGGCGACGCCGCCGCTGCCCGCGCCGGTGACGCTCTCGAACTGAAATGTGGGGCCGTTGCGCGAGCTATGGGAGCAGCCGGCCAGCGACGGAGTCGCGCTGACCGCGACGATCCCTGTGCTGGCCGCGATGATCACGACCGCCTGGACTGCGAGCTGCCGCAGCGAGCGCCGAGGTGGGTTCTGGTTCGTCACTGATGACCTCCCGTGAGGCGATAGCTGGGCGGGACCATTCCAGCGATATTGAAGGCTAGTTATATAATGATCTCGGTTAAGAAACAACCCGGCAGTTCCTGAGTCAGGGGTCAGCCTGACGGAGGCGGTCGACGTGCTCAACGAGCAACACGTGCGACTGAAGGCCCAGCAGCCAGACGAGCAGCCAAACCAGTGACCGTCGGCGGACGGTGACGGACCGGGGCACCAGGTCAGGCACGAGCACCAGACACACCGTGAGCAGGCGTCGTCGACTTCCCGCTGTTGGTGGAACGGCGGCTCGATGTTCCGCTTCAACGTCTGACATTGGCGCTGGGTGACCAACTTAGTGACGATGGGTGCGGGCACCGCCGGACGCCCACGGACTGCGGCGGACGGTTCGAACAGCTCATCCCGACTGCTGACGCAGCTTATCGACGGCTGGTGGTTCCTTCACACTGAAGCGTCACTGTCCGTTGGATCCTGAGCATGAAGGCGGCGTTGGTGATCGTGGTACGAGCCTTCGACCGCCTCTGTCGATGCGTCACGGAAGACTGCGCCGCAGGCTAGACACTCCACGTGATACGTCGTGCCGCCCGGGTGATCTTCCTGCCACCTGTGCGGCTGACCGGCCTCCACCCACTTTGGCGCCCACTCAACGTCGAATGCGTAGGTAATGTTGATGGCGATGGACTCCGCGAGGTTTCCCAACGTCGCGTCGTCGAGCTTTAGGTTCATTGGGACGTTCATTGCCACGATTTCGCCACGGATGTTCGCGGTGAGGCGCTCGAACGTGTCGATCGGGGGCAGCTCTGGCATCGAGCAATGTTCGCACGCTGAGCGGCTACCGAAGTGGTCGGCGTGCCCGATCCGTGCCCGACGCAGCGGTCAGCACTGGCCAACACTGGGCACGTTGATGGCCCAAGCCGGAACACTCCGTGCCCGAAACAAGCCGGAACGGCTACGCAGGGCGTCAATCAACCCGATTCCCAGGCTGACAGTCGTCCTGCATGATGACCGCGTGGACGCTTGGCAGTCGATCGACGAGCTCATCGTGCAAGGGCGGCACGTCCTGGCGGTAAAGGCGATTCGCCAGGCCGAGGTATGCAGCCTCCAACGAGCGTTTGACGTCTTCGCCGAGCGCTGCGAGCTTCTACGGCGGACGAGGCCCGATGACTTCGAGGCCTCCGTGAAGAGTACTGACGTCCATGAGTGACTAGCTGGGTGACGACCGGCGCACACATGGGTGGACGAGCATGGACTCTGGGGGATCGTCATAGCAGCTCACGAGCCAGGTAGCGGCAGGTCGCGGCTTTGTTGGTTGCCTGGGGGTCAAGGGGTCGTCGGTTCGAATCCGGCCGTCCCGACGCAGGCCAGAGGGCTGATCCGGAAATCGGGTCGGCCCTTTCACCGTTCTAGGGACCAAGATCAGGCAAGTTGGAGTTTGCCTGGCGCTGCTTGACCGGTGGTCAGTCTCAGGTGGCTACCGGAGTCATCTGCCGAATTTCGTTCTCTGGATAAAGCGCGTCGCGCAAGCTCGCCCCTACCGTCCCGGTGCGTCGCGCTCTGGACCTCTGGCCCGCCGCGCACGCGCCGGCCGACCGCACCAGCTCCGTGGCGGTTCAAACCCGGATACCTCCGGAGGGGGGCCTCGGCTCCGGGAGGGGCTGCCCTCCCTGCCGCCATGGACCCCGGCGAAGTCGAGCAGACCGTCACCGGGGCCGCCGATGGTCCGTGCGATGTCTTCGGTCCGTTCGTCGGGGCGGCCCCGGAGTCGGCCTGCTTTCCGGAGGGTGAGTCGACGGCATACGGGAGGGCAGGGAGTGGCAGTCTGGGTGGCACACATCCCTGCCTGACGGCATGGACAGCCGGCGAAGCTAGATTCATGCCCATGACAGTCGAGGGACAAGTCGCCGTAGTCACTGGGGCGACCGGCGGCATTGGGCTGGCCGTGGTGGCGCAACTGTCGGCCGCCGGATACAGGGTGCTGGCACTTGGTAGGGACACGAGCCGTCTGAGCGAGCTTGCCCACGCGCATCCCGGAGTGACACCGATCTATGCAGACTTGGCGGAACCCGCGAGGCTCAACAGCATCGTACCCAACCTCGACCGACTCGACGCTCTGATCCACTGTGCCGGGATTGCCGACCTTGCCGAGGTAGAGGAGACGACGACGCAACTATGGCAACGGATCCTGGACGTCAATGTGGTGGCCTCTGCCGAGATCACCCGCGCACTGCTGCCTGCACTTCGTGCCGCTCGCGGTCATGTCGTATTCATCAATGCCGCATACGGAATGACCGGGGTACCACGCTGGTCGGCGTACGTGGGCAGCAAGGCAGCCCTGCGCGAGCTCGCCGATTCGCTGCGCGCCGAGGAGGCAGCGCACGGCCTTCGCGTCACCAGCATCTACCCGGCTGGGGTGGATACGCCGCTGCTGCGCGAGGTGCGTCGGTCGTTTGAACGTGACCATGATCCCGCGACCAGTGTGCGTCCAGAGACCCTCGCAGGGATCATCCTGGCCGCACTACGTGCGCCCGCCGACGCCCACATCACTGACCTCGCGGTCGAACCGACTCGGCGCGGCTAATCTGGGTGCCCGTTGCGCGCCCGATACGGCGGCCAACGGCCGTCAACCACGGTCAACGATGAGAACGACGACCAGGCCGCCACCAGCAAGGGAAGCACGTAGGCAGATCGCCGTCGACCAACGATCGACAATTCTTGAACCGTGTGCTGAGGCCGTCGAGCATGCCGGCGTGCCGGGGACCAAGTGGGGACCACACGGCCTGTGCGATGGTGCGCGGCACGACGTGGACCGCACGGCCTGACCTTGGGGATAGCGTGCGTGACGTGCGTGGACGTGCGGTGAAGCGTCCTGGGGGTCAAGGGGTCGTCGGTTCGAATCCGGCCGTCCCGACGCAGGTCAAAGGGCTGATCCGGATATCGGGTCGGTCCTTTCCGGCGTTCTGGGGACCACGCCGGTCAAGTGCGGCGCCCGGTAGCGCTTGCTTGACCGCCGGTCAAGCCAGGCGGCCAGCCCTTGCCCTGCCCGATCGTTCTCTTCGCGTCGTCAAGGCAGCCTCGGCCCCTGCGGAACATGGTGGAGCTTCGCTAGCCTCTGCAGGTGATCTCCTACCGCGCTACTGCCGCCGCAGACCTCAACCGCGTGACCTCGTGGGTGGTGACCGAGCCTGTGGGGTGGATCCGCGCCGACCGTTACGTGGCCGAACTGGCCGAGGGCATGTACCGGCCGGAATGGACATGGATCGCCGAGCACGACGGGCGGGTCGTGGGACGGGCGTTGTGGTGGGGGTCGAAGGCTGGCCTGCATCCGGTCGCGCTCGACTGCCTAGACGTGGACCCTGCCGTAGGCAATCGTGCCGCAGTCGCCGCCGAGCTGATCAGGGCCGCGCTGGCCGGGTTCCCGGAGCCGGTGCAGTACGAGATCAAGGTCGCCGGTGGCTGGCGCGAGCATCCGGCCACCTCGGCGGCCATGGAGTGGCGGCGGGCGGCGGCGCACGCGGCGGGCCTCACCCGGGAGGTGGAGCGGCTGCAGTTCGAGTGGGCACCCGCCGACGGGTTGCCCCCCGCGGCTGGCAGGCTGCAGTTCGCCAAGGCCTCCGACGAGGAGTTCCTCGCGGTGTTTAAGAGAATCGCCGAAGGCAGCCTGGATGCCCAGACCCGTGCGAACGTAGTCGCCAAGGGCGTGGACGCGACCGCGCGCGAAGAGATGGACTTTTACCTCAGGGCGCCGGGCAAGCGGGAGTGGTGGCGGATCGCATACACGCGCGAGGGCGAGGTGGCGGGCATGGCGATTCCCTCCGCGACGCCGTACAACGTGAACGTCGGCTATCTCGGGGTGGTGCCGGAGTTTCGCGGGCGCGGTTACGTGGACGAGGTGCTCACCGAGATCACCCGCCTTCACGCAGCCAATGGGGAGTCGCGCATCACCGCCACCACCGACCTGGGCAACGCGCCTATGGCGGCCGCTTTCGGTCGCGTCGGATATCGCAACACGGAGATTCGGATCAACCTCTCCAACGATATCGAGCCCTAGACGAGTAGAGGCCGGCGCCCTGGGACCAGGTGGGGACCAAGCGTCGTACGCGATGGCGGTCGGCATGCCGTCGACTACACGGCCTGATGTTTGCGGATAGCGTGTGTGACGTGCGTGGACGTGTGGCGAAGCGTCCTGGGGGTCAAGGGGTCGTCGGTTCGAATCCGGCCGTCCCGACTGGTATTCACCAGCGGATATAGAAGATCATGTGTGACCTTGCGGTAACGCTGGCGGTAATGGAGATCGCTTAACGTGGGCTGCATCCATCGATCCCGTTACTGCGGAGGTGCAGCCGCATGGCTGTCTACAACTACCGCCTCGCCAACGGCCAGACCCGCTGGTTCTTCATCATCGACTCCCGCCCGACGCGAACGGGCGGCGCCGCCAGCACAAGCGGCAGGGGTTCCCCAATCAGGCCGCCGCGCAGAAGGCGGAAGAGGACCCACGCGCGGCCTACGGCGGCGCCGACCTCGGGGCGGACGGCAGCGTCGCCGCCGAGCTGGAGAGCTGGCTCAACGAGCGCGAACTGGATGTCCAGGAGACGACGCTCAGCAACTACGGGACATCATGCGCTGCTACGTGGTGCCGCACATCGGTACGCGGCAGCTCTACGCCCTCGACAAGCGAGTGATCCACCTCGGGGTCAATGTCGATGGTGTGCGGCAACCTCGGCAGGCCGAGCGGGAGACGATGGGGCGCAAGGGCGTGTGGACGCCGGCGCAGTCGGCAAAGTTCCTCAAGTCCCACGCCGACCACCGGCTGCGTGCCGCCTGGGTCCTGGCGATCTTCGTTGGCACCCGGTGTGGAGAGCTGGCCGGCCTCAAGTGGCCGCGCGTGGACCTCGATCGGGGCGTGTTGCTGTTGCATTGGCAGCGGACCACGACCAGCAACGGCGTGGTCGAAAAGTCACCCAAGGGCAAGAGCAAGCGGGCGGTAGCGCTCGGGCCAGCCCTGGTAGCGGAGCTGGACGCTCACCGGACGCGCCAGGTGGTGGAGAAGGTCGATGCCGGAGTCCTGTACCACGACGGCGGCTACCTGTTCTGCCGAGAGGACCGGGAGCCGTACTACCCCAAGTACTTCACCGACCAGTGGGCGAAGGCGTGCGCTGACGCCGACGTTCCGGTGATCTCGCTCCACCATGCACGGCACACCTCCGCTACCGCCGGAGCCGACGCTGGCGTTCCCGAGCACGTGATGCAGCGGCGCCTTGGTCACGCCGACAGCCGCACGACCCGTGAGGTCTACACCCATGTGCTGCCGGAGAGTGAACGGAAGGCCGCGGAGCTGATGGAGGCGGTACTCGGAGACGCCGCAAGCTGGTCGCCCAGGCCCGTAGCTATGGTGGAAACACGCTCACGTTGGCCGGACTGCTTCCCTGCTCCGGTCTCGCCTACCCCGGTGACGATCCGGCGTTCCGGCGGTCAGTAGAGCATCAGCTGCAATTGGTCGCTGCGGCTGAGCCGTTACCTGTCGCGGATGCTTCACCCGGCAACGCACCGGGCAACCGGCTGATTGCATCGTGAGGGCTGACGCCGATACCGGTGTTCTCACGAGCTCCGGTGGAGGACTCCGACAATGTCAACCACCACAAGCGATGGATGCGTGCCGGGCCGGGTGCAGGGGCAGGTATGGACGATCGATGCAGTACGGGAGCTCGGTGTCACCACCGATGTGGAGACTGCTGCGGCGATGTTGGGTATCGGACGCACGAAGGCATACGAGCTGGCCAAAACCAACGAGTTCCCGTGCGCCTTCTACGTATCGGCCGTTGATACCTGGTTCCGGTGCATGCGATCCTCAAGCTGCTTGCCGTCGAGTAGTCATTTGCGAGCAAGTCCGACTGAGCGCTGCAACCGGTCCGTGCCCCGAGTCGGGGGCTCTACAGTCCAGGGCGCGAAATATCCCAAAGTTGTCGCCCTCTTCAGCAGTAGCCCGATCGTCGTTGCAGACGGAAGTGCAGTAGGTGTAGAAATTCAACCGTAGCCAACGGTCGGCCGCACGTGCGCAAGGATCAGGCCGACGCTCGCGGCGGGGATTATCAGGCGTTTGAGGTCACCCCCGTCATCCGCGCGTCCGCGGGCGGCTCCGTTTCCTAGCCGATCATCGTTTGGTCGAGGTGGTCCTGGGTGAACGCGGATGCCAGCCACTCGTCGAGTGGGTCGGTGAGGGCGTCCTCGCTCGGGTAGACGTTGCGGGGGCGTTCGACCTCGTGGGCCAGGGCGTATTCCTGGGGCAGCGGCAGTAGGCGTCGCTCGCCGCGCTGCGCTTCGAGACCGGGGTCGTCGGCTGTCGCGGCCTCAACGCCGCGCACGGCCTGACCGCTTACGACCTGGCTGACGCGGCCGTCAAGCGTGCGATGCTCGCCTCGGCCCACCGGGTCATCGCGATTGCCGCCGCGGCCAAGTTCTCCCGCACGGCTCTCGCCTTCGTCGTCGCGGCGTCCGCGCTGCACACCGTCGTGACCGGAGACGACGCCCGAGGACGAGACCGCCGCACTCGACGCCGCCGGTGTCGTCATGCGGCGGGTCTGACGCTGCGACCACCTCGACTGGTCGCCTTCTCCGGCCGCGTCGGCGGTCTGCGCGACCAATGCGCTCCCACTTGTCGCGGGAATTCGCGGGGGGCAGATTGCGGAAAATCGTTCGACGAACGTCGAACGATTTTCCCCCCGTCATGGCTGTCGACGGCGAGCCCTGCCCACCGCTGCCCGGCTTGCGTCGTTCAGGTTCCCGCCGAGAATACGAACCTTTCCGCCGCGTCGAGGAGCCCTTCCACGGCCGCCTCGGGGAAGTAGCTCGCGTTGTACTCCGCTACGAGGTGGGGACTCGTGTCGTACAGGTTCCAGAAGATGACTACGGTCTCGGTCCAGATCTTGTCATTGGGCAGGCCCACGTCGATATAGTCCGCTTCGGTGCCGGAGAACGGTGCCGTGAAGAACGAGGACATCGGTTGCTCGTGCAGCTCGAACTGGACCCCGGGCGCCTCCTGGCCGGTTCCCGTAAACACCTCGTTCCAGGAACTTCCGGCGACGGTGAGTGGAATAGCGTGATCGAATATGTCCAGGGTGCGTAAGAAGACTTCCTGGACCATTGCGAGCCGACTCGTGGCCCGGTGCCCGAGGTGGAGCGGCACGGTTTCGGCGAACAGACCCGCTGTCTGGGCGGTGCCCGGCAGCCCACGACCGTGGTGGGTTACGGAGATCCCTGGCGCGGGCATGCCGGCGACCTCCCGCATCCCCGCGAGGACGCCGGTGGAGACCACCGCGAAGGGTGTTACCCGAGCTTGCCGCGAGAGTGCGTGGACACGAGCCTTCGCGTCCGGCGGTAGGGCGTGGCTGAGCACCTTGAGCTGATAATCGCCGGTGTGCTTGGCATCGGGCAGGAAGGGAGAAGGGTACGTCCCGAACTCCCCGCTGTAGGAGCGCCAGAACTCCCGCCGCTCCTCGCCCCAACGGCTGGAAAAACAGCGGCGCTGCTCGGAGGCGAAACGCTGGTAACTGCCCGCCTCCGGCAGGTCACTGGCATCACCGGCGAGAGCGCGGTCGTAGAGCTCCTTGAAGTCCTCCCGGATGTGTCGCCAGGAGATGAGATCGGTGATGATGTGGTCCAGCGCGATCCCGAAGAGATGTCGTTGCTCGCTGCGCTGCACGATGGCGATGCGCGTGAATGCCGGGCCGTCCAGGCTGAAGGGGGTGCCGAGGAAGTCGCGCATCAGTTCGATGGCCCGTTCGTCGGTCTCCGCGGTGTAGAACTGCACCTCGCTCAGCGCATCGGAGTGCGTGCGTGCTTCGTCGGGTGAGGCGTACGTCCGGCGCAGGGCATCGTGACGCTGGCAGAGTCGCCGCCATGCGTCACGGACCGCGCCCTTGTCCAGGGCGCCGGTCACCCAGATCGTCCGGTAGAAGAGGTTGTGCCAGTCGTCGAACGCCCCGGTCAGCCGCGCCTTCTCGGCGAGTGAGGTCGGCCCTAGGGAGGTCTTGGCCCGGGATGCTGTCACTTCCAACCTTCGGCTATGTGACGTCTGCATATGTCAGGATTTGATGTCGTGCGAAGCGGGGGATTCCTGTCCCAGCTTGCTGTCCAGGAATTCCGAGAGGCTTCGTGGCGAAGTGTGAAAGAACACCTCACGCAACTTCACTTCGATGCCGAATTCCCGATGTACCTCGCCAATGAGCTGCAACATGTGCAGCGACGTGCCACCGTTGTCGAAGTGATCCGAATTCTCGTCGAGGTCGGGCTTGCCGAGAACCTGGCGCCAGATGTTGGTCAAGATTACCGTACGTTCTGACATCTCTCCCCATAACCTAGATCCATGCCGGAACTCAGCAGTTGTCCCGCGATCTCTGGTGCTACAGGCCGTGACCGGGCGGACTGTAAGCTACCGATCGGGCAGCTGCGCGGGTACTGACAACAGTCAGGATCGGGCCTTCCTCCTCGCTGGGAAAGGGAACCACCGGCAGGGGTTCGAGCCCGGGTCACGTGCCGGCTGTCGTCGATTCGGCGGCGTCGGCTCCCGGCCGGAGGAGCCGCTACCGTCGGTGCTCGGCGGAGGGGCGCGCCACCAGCGAGCGGGGTGGTTCCGCTGCGCGGCAAACACGCCAACTTTCGGTACTGATACCTGTCAGTACGTCTTCTCGCGCGTGGGGCCTAGTGTGCCTTCCATTGCTACTCCCGCCCGACTGCTACTCACCAGAGCCTAAGAAGGTCAGATGAAGGTAATTGGGGCAGGGCTCCCGCGTACGGCGACGCTGACTCAGAAGATCGCACTCGAAATGCTCGGAATCGGTCCCTGCTATCACATGTTCTCGGTAGCCGCCAATCGGGACCACATGTCCGAGTGGAGAGCGGCATACGAGGGGAATCCCGACTGGGAGGCCATCTTCGCCGGATTCTCGGCGGCCGTCGACTACCCGGCCTCGTTCTACTGGCGGGAGTTGGCCGACGCCTATCCCGAAGCGAAGGTCCTGCTCAGCGTGAGAGACGGGCACTCGTGGGCCCGGAGCGTACGGGACACGATCTGGGGTATCACCTACGGCGACACCGTGAGCCGGCACCTGGCGGCGGCCGTGGAAACCGTAGATCCCGAGATACGGCGGAATTCGAAGATGCTGCGGGGCATGTACGCGCGAGCCGAGCTGTTCGGTCCCCACCCGGAGGTGTTCGACGAAGACACCGTGGCAGCGGTCATGGACCGGCACATCAAGGAGGTACGCGCGCACATCTCCGCCGACCGACTGCTGGAATGGTCGCCGAAGGACGGCTGGGAGCCGCTCTGCGCCTTCCTGGACGTTCCCGTCCCGCAGGCGGCCCTACCGCACGTCAACAGCTCCGCCGTCTTCAACGAGTACCACATCGACGGTTCGCTGAAGATCCTTCAGGAGATGAACCGCTAGCTTCGCGCCTGCGGGGAGGGCTGGGCTCGACAGCGGCGCCGGGCGCAGCGCTTCGTGGCCGCGTCCAGCCGGCTCCTGATCCGCTCGAGGTGACGCCTGCGCCTCGGCCACCACCGTCCGGGCTGCCGGGAAAACGAGTTCACGGAGGATGGCACATGGCCATCGGCTTCACCTCGACGATCGCTGACCTCGACCAGAAGCAGTTTGACTCCCTGGACCGCGCAGCCGGGTTCGCCTCCTCCTACGCCCGGCTTCGGCAGAAGGAGCAGGATCCCCGGTGGATCGGCCGCTATCTGGTGTGGACCGAGGGCAGTCTGCTCCGGGCGGTCGTCCCGGTCTACCGGTCCCGCATGAACTCGTGGCCCGACGCGGCGTACGACCCACGAGCCTGGGGGCTACCCGACGGTGTCGGTCAGGAGTGCGCTCCGAAGGCCGCACTGCTGGTGGGCGGTTGCGGTGACCGGCGCACCGGGCTCCACGTCGACCCGGAGGCGAGGACGCCGGACGTCCTCCGGCGTCTCCTGGTGGAGCTCGCCCGGCTCGCCGTCGACGACGATCGGTGTCTGGCCTTCCCCTACCTGCACTCGGACGCCAGGAACGCGCTCGCAGCGGCGACGGATGACCGCATCGTCTGGGCCGACATGGCATCGGAGGCCCATGTTTTCGGACTGTCCGAACCCGACTGGGAGAGCAAACTTCCGAGTAAGGTCCGGCATACGCTCCGCCAGGACCGACGCCGGATCGCGACCGCGCCCGTCGCCGAAGGGGCTCCGGACGGTGTGCCCTGGGACGAGGTCCGCGCCTGGGCTGCCGAGTTGATTTCCGAGCAGCACGCCGTCAAGGGCGACCCCGAGATGCCCGAGTTCGTTAACTTCCGCTATTCCGACCTGCAGGAGAACACGGACCTCGAGGTCTTCGTGTTCACGGGCCGGTCGCCCAACCTGCGCGGCTTGGCCACGGTTGTCGTCTGGGAGGACGAGATGGAGGTGTGCGAGGTCGGCCTGCACGGCGAGAACAGCGATGAGCGGCTCGCCGTGTACGTCAGCGTGGGCTTCCACCAGCCGTTCCGGTACGCGCAGGCCCGGGGGATCAACCACATCCGTTACGGCAGCACGTCCGAGTCAACGAAAGTCGCTCGAGGCGCGGTCTTCACACGATGTCATGGCGGTCTGCTCGACCTGACCGAGACGAAGCGGCTCGCCGGCGAGGGGCGCCCGGGCTGAATCCGGGGTGCCCGGCCGGGCAGCTGTGCCGGCGACGACGCCGGGCCGGTCGGTGGCCGTGACCGGAGCGGCCCCACGCTGGACTCTCGCGCACCCAACAGCGCGAATTGCCGACAGGGGCCGCTCGGTCCGCCATGGATTCACATGACGACCACCGGGTCGGACTTGACGGTGACCTCGAGCAGCGCGGCAGCCCCGCGTGCTCGTTGCAGCGCCTGCTCGGCGGTGTCGCCGGTGGCGATGACAGCTCCCAAGCGGTCGTCAGAGCTGCGCAGTTCGCCGACGCTGTCACCAGGCGAAACAGTTACGTACGCCTCGGTGACGCCCGCTGCGGATCGCGCCTCCGGCAGGCCGTCGACGCTCGTGACCGTACCGGCCTCGGGCGTCAGGAACCAGGTCGCGGCGGCCCGCGTCTCGGTCGCCACGTCGAGGCCCAGCGGACGACCTGCCAGCCAGTCGAAGACCAGCTGATGGATGTCCGGCCCGACGGCGAGTCGGACGAGCTCGGCGATCCCGTCGCCGCCGGGCCGGCAGTGTGTCTCGACGATGCGGGGGCCCCGGTCGGTGAGTACGACCTCCGTGTGCGCGGGACCTTCCAGCAGTCCGATGGCGTCCAGGCACGCGGTCACCTCGGCCGTCAGCGCTTGCACGGTCTCCGACGGCAGGGGCGCCGGTACGACGTGTCCGATCTCCACGAAGTTCGGGCCCTTGAACTTCCCGGTCACCGCCAGCAAGTGGTGCACCCCTTCGGTGCTGAACGTCTCGACGCTGAACTCGGGCCCGCTCAGGTACTCCTCGGCCACCCAGCCTGCCGTACCCCTGATCCGCGCGACGACGTCGTCCAGGCCCTCCTCGCTCGACATCAGGGTCACACCCCGGCTGCCCATCCCGTCGGCGGGCTTGACGATGAACGGGTACCCCACCTCGCTGGCGAACGCCTTCAGGTCGTCGATCGTGGAGACGCGGGCGGCGATGACCGTTCCGACCGTGGAGTCACGCAGGGTGTCACGCATGCGTGCCTTGTCGTTCGTCGCCCGCGGCACGTCAGGGCTGTTGGCGTGGAGTCCGAGGGCATCATTGATCTCCGCAGTGATCTGCACATAGAGATCGTTCAACGAGACCGCCACGCCGAAGGGTTGTTCGGCGTGGATGCGGCAGGCGGCGGCCAGCAAGGACTCGGAGGACGGGTCGTCGAGGAGGCAGACCGAGTCCGCCCCGTCGGCGAGCCAGTCGGGTGCGCCCTCCCGCGGGCCGAGATACTGCACCCGCAGCCCTGCCTTGCGGGCCGCTCGGACGACCCCGGGGTGGCGGACCCCGACGAGAAGGACACGGGTCACAGTCCGGCTGCGGACAGTCAATGCCACTCTTTCCTCCTGTTGATGCCCGACCAGAGTCTTAGGTGTCGAGCGGGCCGTGGGGGATTCGGGTATGCCGCGCACAGCCGAATCCGGCTGGCCAAATCATGACATGAGACCGACCGGGAAGGAGTCCGTAGACGGGTGCGCCGCCACTGTGGACGGTGATCGGGGTCCATCCTTGACGGCTTTGGTGACGTCGCCTCGGCTGTTAGCCTGGGCGCATGTCAGATCTGGGACTCGCAGCCTGGCCACCTGAGCCGATCAAGACCGAACGGCTCGTGCTCCGCGCGTCCGAGGCCCGGGACCGGGCGGCGTTCATCGAACTGCTGGCCTCGCCCGAGGTGAACGCCTACCTCGGCGGCCCCCGGCCGCGTGACGAGCTCCAGCGTGAGCTACCCGAGGTGCCCGAGCGGTGGCCCGGTAGCTTCGTCGTCGAGCTCGACGGGGTGATGATCGGCCAGCTCCTGCTCCGGAGAGCGGCGGAACACCGAAGGCCGGCGGCCGTCGGGAAGGCCGATCTCGGCTACCTGTTCCTGCCGCGAGCATGGGGCTTCGGGTACGCCGCCGAGGCGTGCGCGGCAGCACTCGACTGGCTCGGCGGCGTCCTGCCCGGCGAGCCGGTGGTGCTCACCACCCAGTCGGCCAACGTCCGCTCGATGCGTCTCGCGGCGAAGCTCGGGTTCTCCGAGCTGGAGCGGTTCGAGGCCTGGGGGGCGGAGCAGTGGCTCGGCCTGCGACCACCAGTCGCCCCCTTCGTCTGAGTCGAGGTCGTCAGGCCGGTCGGCTCGAGGTCGACGGCCATCTCGGGCCTCCGGCCGGCGACGTTCACCGCCGTGGCCCCGGGCCCGCTGGCGTACGCCGGCTTCGCGCAGACCTCGCTGCCGGACGCGGCCGACGTCGTCGAACACCCGATCGCCCCGCGTGCGGTCGCCGGGCGCTCACCGACAGCATCGAGCCAGGATAACGGCCTTCCGGTAGGCGGAACCCCGCCGATGCGTTCCGCCGCGTAGCTGGACCCCGTCCGGGTGCCAGGGTCCGGAGGCTCGCCGTGGTCCGGGGGTGGCTGCTGCCCACAGTTCGGTCCGCTCGGCCATGCCGACGCCCGCTACTCATGTTCGTCAGGGTCGGCGATGTCCGAAAGCTGCGATCCTGCGGGGATGGTTAGGAATCGAATGACGAGAGCCGCGCGGCTGCTCATCGCCGGTAGGGTCATACTGGCCATCGGTAACGGCTTGGTGGTGCCGCTGACCCTCATCTATCTGCACCAGGTTCGCGGCATCCCGCTGGCGGTCATCGGGTCACTGTTCGCCGCCATGGCCGTCATGAGTCTCGTCACCGTCCCGTTCGCCGGCGCGTTGCTGGACCGGGTGGGAGCACGGCCCGTGCTCGTCGCGGCCATCGCCGGGCAGGCGCTCGCCGCGGTCGGGTTGGTGTGGGTGCACAGCACCCTGACGGCGCTTCTCGTCCTGCTGCTGCAGGGTGCTGCGCTCGGTCCCTCGTTCCCGGCGTTCAGCATGCTGCTGGCCGGGATCGACGAGGACCCGGAGCGGCAGCAGCGGGCGTTCGCGGTCAGCTTCACCTGGATGAACGCTGCGATCGGCCTGGGCGCCGCGGTCGGCGGGGTGGTGGCGAATGTGCGGCATGCCGCATCGTTCCAGGCCATGTTCCTGGCCTGCGCGGTGTTGGAGATCGTGGCCTGCGGCATCATCCTCCGGTTGCCGAACGTGCGGCGGCCGGCACGCGAACAGGCCCAGGAGAAGGCCGGATACCGCGATGTCCTCGCGTCTCGTGGCCTGCGCTCGGTGATGATCGCTACGCTCGTGCTCTCCTTCACTGGCTACGCCGCCCTCGACTCCGGACTGCCGGCCTACGCCTCGGTGGTCGCCGGGGTGCCGGTGAACGCCGTCGCCCTGGCGCTGACGGTGAACACGATCGTCATCGTGGTCGCACAACTGTCCATGCTCCGGCTGGTGCGGTCGCTGCGACGCAGTAGGGCGCTCGCGCTGATCGGTCTGATCTGGGGCGTGGCCTGGGCGGTCTTCGGGCTGTCGGCGTTGCCCGCACCGGGTTGGGTGCGGATCGCGCTGGTCTTCGCCTTCGCGGGGCTGTTCGGGCTCGGCGAGACGATCCTCGCGCCGACGCTCATGCCGTTGGTGAACACCCTCACCGACGACCGGGTCCGAGGCCGCGCCAACGCGATGGCAAGCGGGACGGTCTCGCTGGCATTCGTGGCGTCCCCGGCGCTGTCCACGGGGCTGATCTCCATCGGCCTCGGGGCTGGCTGGATCGCGCTGCTCTGCGCGGGCTGTGTCGGCGTGGCGCTGCTCGGCGTACGTCTGGGTGGGCAGTTGACGGCGGAGCAGGACATCGTGGCGTCAGCGAGGGACCGGGAATCGGCGGACCTGGCAGCCGTGTGATCGTTTACAGTCGTGCCCGCCAAGTCCCCGGACCGGGCGGGCACGACTTGTCGTTCAGCCCGGCAGCGCCTCGGCCCGCTTCCGCAACGCCAAGCGGTCGACCTTGCGGTTGGCATTCAACGGCAACGTCTCCAGGTGGATGTAGCGCCCCGGCACCGCGCTGCTCGGCAGCACGGCACGTACACCGTCCGCCAGCTTCGACTCCGGCACCTCACTGCCGGTGTAGAACGTGATCAGCTCGGTTCCGTGGTCCGTGGCCCGCGCGACGGTGACCGCGTCATGGACCCCCTCGCACTCGCGCAGGACGTGGTCGACCTCGGCCAGCTCGATGCGTGACCCGTGCACCTTGACCTGGGAGTCCATCCGGCCGATGTAGGCCAGGACGCCGTCCGGGTTTGCCCGGACCCGGTCACCCGTGCGGTACCAGCGCCGGCCGTCGAACTCGACGAACCGTCCTTCGTCGTCAGCCGGGTCGAGGTACCCACCGGTCATCTGCGGACCCGTGACCCACAGCTCACCCTCCATGGACGACTCTTGCCCCTGCTCGGTTACGAGGCGGAAGTCGTGGCCGGCGTGCACCCTGCCGATCGGCACGGTTCCGTTGATGCCTCGCCTGACCGACTCCTCGCCGGCCCAACGGTGATAGGAGATGCCGATCGACAGCTCCGTCGGCCCGTAACGGTTCTCCAGCTTCGAGTCGGGAGCGGCCGCCAACCAGTCCTCGACGTCCTGACAGCGCAACGCCTCTCCGCCGAAGATCGACCACTTGAGTCCGCCCAGCGCGCCCTTCTCCAGCCCACCCATCTCCCGAGCCATCCAGATCCCGCTGGGCGTCGAGTGCCAGATGGTGATTCGGTGCTCGGCGATGAACGAGGGAAGATCCCGGTACGCCGCCGGCGGCACCACCACGATCGTCGCGCCCGCCCCCCAGGCCGCGAAGACGTCATGAATGGCAGGGTCGAAGCTGAGGTCGTACGTCTGGGCGAGCACGTCGTCGGGCCCGAAGTCGCACCGCCTGTCGAGCTGCTCGAAGTAGTGCGTGAACCCGCGGTGCAGGACCGGAACCGCCTTGGGGGTCCCCGTCGAACCCGACGTGAAGAGGATGTACGCCCGGTCCGACGGCACCACAGGGATCGGTGCCACGAATTCCGGGTGCGGCGCCACCGGGATCGTCGGGAAGCTGCCGGCGACACCGCCGGTGTCCAGTACCCGGATGTGCGTCTCCTGATCGGTGACCTCCCCGAGAACCGCCAGACCTTGCTCGTCCGCGATCACCGTGTCCACCCCGGCCACCTTCATCATGCGGCGGGTGAGTGCGGCGGGAAAGCTCGGATGCAGCGGAACGACCGTAGCGCCCGCGTAGAGCACCGCCAGTAGGCCCGCATAGCCGGTCACGCTCTTACCCGCCAGGACACCCACCGCACGCGGGGACCCGTTCGACACGAGCGAACCCGCCCAGCTCAGGGCTGTGTCGTGCAGCTGCTGATAGGTGACGACGTCCGGACCGACCCGCACGGCGGGACGGTCGGCGGACAACGTCAATCCGCGCAGGAACCGATCGGCCAACGTTAGTGACATAACCTTGTCAACCCCACCTTCACCTAGACCGACTACTGGTCGACTTCGCCTCGGTCCGTGACCCGTCGGCTACTGTCAGGGTCGCGGAGCTCGGCGTCGGAGTGCCGAGGTAGCCGGGAAAGCGGCCCTCGGGGTCCCGGGTGGCACGAATCTGCTGGAACGTCAGCCAGGCAGCGTCGGACATTATCCGGTCGGGCCGGACGGTCAGGTCACTGTCGCCCAGGTAGCAGCCTGCTGAGTACGCCGCCACTCGACTCATAGTGACGTCCAGCCACGAGCGGCAGTGGGCGTCCTCCGCCGTGGTCTGGCCGATCACGTACGCCGCGAAGTACAGGTCGGACGGCAGCGAGACGGCCATGTCCGGTGGTCGGCGTGACCACAGCGGGCTGAAGTCGCCCAGCATGGTGAAGGTTCTGGCGGTGGGCAAGTCGGTGAAGGCCGGCAGCAGCGCCGCGACCAGCTCCGCGGAAGATCCGGTGAGGAAGGCGTTGTCCGCGAAGTAGCGGTGCTGCTCGGGGTTGGCCCGCAGTTGTTCCGCGCACAGGTCGGTGAACCGTACCGGCTGGGCCACCTTGGCCGTCAGCGCCTTGCCGGCCACGGGGCAGGCGCCGAGGGCGGCCAGCGAGGTCGGGCCGCCATCGAACGAGACCGCGTCGATGATCAGCACCGGCCGGTCGAGTCCCGGCGTCGTGCAGGCAACGGCGGCGAGTTCCACGGACGGCGGCAGGTCGTGGCGTGCGGTGTGGTACCAGGTCAGCACCTCCGACGCGAGGTCGGCGGGGTAGACGTAGCTCGACTGGATCAGCTCGGCGAACCGCGGACGTGTACGCAGCCGGAACTCGGTCACCACACCGAAGAAGCCGGGGCCCCCGCCTCGCGCCGCCCAGAACAGGTCGGCGTTCTCTGTCTCTGAACACCGCACCAGCTCTCCGGTGGCGGTGACCACATCCATCGAGTCGATGGCCTCCGCGGCCCAACCCCAGCCGCGACAGTTCCAGCCGATGCCACCCTGTAGGAGGAAGCCGCCCAGGCCCACGGTGGGGGAATGGCCCACCGGGAAGAACCGGCCGTGCGCGGCGAGGTACGGGTCCAAGTCCAGCCCGCCGCGCACCGCCGGGCCAACCGCCACGATCCCGCTGGCCGGGTCGTACGACATCCCGCTGAACTGAACCAGGTCGATGAGCAGGGTGTCCTCGCGCAGTGACCAGGCGTCCCAGCTGTGCCCGCCAGCGCGGACCGCGACCTTCCAGCCCTGCGCCGCGGCCAGCCGTACACCGGCTGCCACGTCGGTGGTGTGGGCAGCGCGCAGCACTGCCATCGGCCGACGGGACGGCCGGCGGCTGTTGAAGAGCCGCGCGGTGGCGGCGTCCTCGAACCCCGCGTCGCCCTTTCGCCAGAACTCCCCGGTGAATTCGGTCATCGGCGGGCGATTCTCGCGACGGGCCCTGCGGCAGGTCGTGCCTCTTCGCCGGGTGAACCCGGTCCCCGGGAGGCGTGGGGGTGAGGTACTGACAACGGTCCCTCTATGCGCGTGACGCCTGCCGGTGTCAGGACGCGGTGTCTTGTGCGCCGGAGCATCGGCACCTGCTCCTCCGAAGGAAACTCCTCGTTCCGAAAGCGTCGGACAACCTGTCGGACCGGGCCCTTCAGAGAATTGGCAACAGATACGGTCGACGACGCCAACTCGTTCCGGGGTCGAATATGGGACTCCTCACGATGCCGCGTGATCTCCCGATCTGGCACGGTGCCGACTGTGACGAATCTTCAGGCTAGCGAGTGGCGCATGGCGCACGTACTGACACCGGTCAGGATGTCGTGGCCATTGTGGAGACGCCCGGCCGAGGCCCTAACGGGCATCAGGGTCCGCCGTCAAGCTGTCAAGATTAGGTTGACGGCGAGGCCGGAGGTGGTGGGCGATTCGGCTCGCGCTCATGCCTCGCTGCCACGGTCGTCGGGGGCCGCGATTCGAGCCGAGGTGGCTTGGGCTCGGGGTGTTCGGACCGGTCCACGTCCCGTGCGGCGGAGTCGGTGTCGGTGCCGCCGCTCGGCACCGAGGTCCTAACAAACGCTAGGACCGAGGCCCGATGAGGTGCGGCTATGGTGTCCATAATGGAGTACAACGTCTGGGGCGAGGCCAGCGCGAACCACGGAAAAGATCAGTCATGACCTCCCTGCGAATGGCCGGGAATTCCTTTCGTGAACTGGTGCATCGATCAACCTTCAGGAGGACGGATTTCATGAAGGCTGTCGTTCGGAGCCCTACGCGTGTCGAGCTCGGCGACATTCCTGTGCCGTCACGACCCGCCGGTTGGCTCAGGCTTCGAGTGCTGCTGGCGGCCATCTGCCGCACCGACGTCCAAGCGGCGACCGGACTCCTGCCGCTCGGAGGCACCAGGACCCTCGGTCACGAAGTGGTCGGGGAGGTCGTCGAAACCGACCCGATGAGCAGGTACCGGGTCGGCGACCGGCTGGCGGTGGCGCAACCACTGATCCCGTGCGGGGACTGCAAGGCGTGCGCGGACGGTGACCGTTGCGCACGCCGGCTCATGTTGGGTGTGGACGTCGACGGCGCGTTCGCGGAGCAGGTGGTCGTGCCGGAGGTTAGCCTGCGTGCCGTGCCGCCGGAGTTGCCGCTGCAACGGGCGGCGTGCGTGGAGCCGATCGCCGCGATGTCCGCGGTGCTCGGGGCTCCGATCCGGCCCGACGCCAGGGGAATCGTGCTGGGTTCAGGACGGATCGCGGACCTAACGACCCGAATCATGCGGGCCCGCGGCTTCGCCGACGTCGAGGCCGCGCCGTCCCTCGGCAGCCAGCAGGGTGTGCGGTTTGGTGAGATCGCGACCGACGGGTCCTCTCGCGGATACTACGACTTCGTGGTCGAGGCCGCCGGCACCGACGAGGCGCTCGACCTGGCGCTCCGGTTGGTCCGACCCGGCGGGGTGGTCGTGTTGAAGAGCCGCCCGGCGGTGCCCCTCGCACTGGATGTTACCCGGGCCGTACGCAACGACGTCACGCTGGCCTCGGTCTCCTACGGCCCGCTCGACGATGCGATACGCCTGGTCGGCGAGCTCGACATCGACGACCTGATGGGCCCGGTCTACCCGATGGTCAGGTTCGGCGAGGCATTGGCGGCCAGCTTGGACGAGCCGCTCGGACCCAAGATCTTCATTGCCCCGGACGCCTCGCTGGCGTCGTGAGGCTCGGACTCGCTTGTCGCAGGTCCCATTCACGCTCGGCGCCGCAGTTCCCACAAACAGCGGGACCGAGCTTCAGGACGAGAAAATTACGGTGGCCAACATGACTGACCAAGCTCTTGACTCGATGGTGTCGACGAATCGGCCGGGGCCGGCAATTGTCCGCAACAGCGACGGCGAGGTGTCGGTGACCCTGCCCGACATTCATCCGGGGTACGGCGACGAGCACTACATCGAGCACCGCCGCTGGATCGCTGCCCTGGCGCTGTACGCGCGACCCGGCGATCCGCCCTCACACGTCGCGTACTCCGACGGTGACCGCCAGGTCTGGCAGCTGGTGACCGCGAAGTTGCGTGACCTCCACCGAAGCTACGCGACCGCGGCGTACCTCGAATCGCTGAGCGCGCTCCAGCTTCCCTCGCACCGTCCGCCGCAGCTTCGCGACGTCTCGGACACCATCGAGAAGGAGACCGGTTTCCGGATGACTGCCGTCGCCGGCAGCATCCAGGCCAGGACCTTCTACGAGAGTCTCGCCGATCGGAGCTTCCGGGCCACTCAATACATCCGCCATCACTCCCGACCGGAGTTCTCTCCCGAACCCGACATGATTCACGAGGTCGTAGGGCACGGCCCGCACCTGGTCAACGAGCGTTGGACGCAGCTGTACCAGCTCGCGGGAGACGCCGTGCGGCGGCTGCAGGACCCCAGGGCGGTGGATCTCGTCTCGCGCGTCTTCTGGTTCGGTGTCGAGTGCGGGCTCGTGAACGAGGGGGGCGAGGTGAAGGCATGGGGTGCCAGCCTGATGTCCTCCGTCAAGGAGCTCACACAGTTCCGGAACGCCAACATCAGGCCGCTGAGCGTGGCCGACATGGCCGCCCAGGACTACAACTCGCACGCCCAGCAGCAGGTGCTTTTCGTGGCGGAATCGCAGGCTCATCTGGAGGACTTCCTCGGCGAGTTCTTCACGACCGTCCAAGACGATTCGCCGTACGCCGTCGAAGCCTGAGATCTTCTGCGGTAGTGACCGACCTGCGGGGGTCGTGCCCGCGATGCCAGGCGGTCCGGTCGCGAGCCGGTTCCGATCGCCGAGGTCGCGGGGGAGGGCGGGCAGCTTGAGCCAGGCGAGCGCGCGGGACGGCGTACCGGCGATGACCGGCGCGACGGCCCTGCCCCCGCTGGTCGCCGATGGCGAGTGTGAGCTGTTGCGGCAGCGGACCGCCGATGTAGCAGCGGGGAGGGCCGTGCTGCTCCACGTGGGCGGCCCCGTTGAAGCGGACGGCCAGATCGGCCGGGAGGCCGTCCGCGAGCAGCTGCGCACGCTCACCCAGATGCAGGTCATCCTGACGTACGTCACCGGCCTGCCCGTGGTGAAGGTGGGATTGATCGCGGGCGCATACCACCATCAGGCGGCCGCGCTGAACCTTGTTCGGGCGCTGACGGCTGGTCTAGGTCCCGACCTGGGGGAGATCCCGTGGGGCAGTGCCGGTGCGCAGGTCGACGCCCGCCACCGGGACCAAATGTCCAGGATCGCGCGCGGCCTCGCCTTTTTGAAGGGGTATGGCCTGACTCGCCTCAGCCGAGGCGGAGAGGTGTTCGCTGGGCACGACTGTCCGGGTTGTGCGGGCTGTGCCACGGCCGGGCATCTACTGTGGCTCGACGCCGGCCTGACCGATCCCGACCGGCTGGACGCGCTGGTCCGTGCCCCCAACGCCCTGGCGATCCGGCTCGGGGTGGAGGTCGAACCCGACAGAATCCTGCGGCTGATCGACTGGCTCGATCCCTGCCGAGAGCCTGGCCGGTTGACGTTCGTGGCCGGGATGGCCTCGGATCTGCTGCCCCCGCTGGTCGAGAAGGTACGCGCGACGGGTGCCGAGGTTTGCTGGGTGGGTGATCCCGGTCCCTTCGAGCCGGGCGCCCGGTTGCGGGCGTTCGTCGAGGCTCTTCGATCAGTCGGCGCCCATCCCGGCGGCGCGCACGTGACCGTGTCGGGGCCGCGCGGTGCCGCACTCGACCTGGTGCTGGATCTCGCTGACGCCCTCAAGGTGGGTGCTCGCACTCCTCCGTCCTGAGGTTGGGCGGCGAGGACGGGAGATCCCGAGCACACACACGAAGAAGTGGCAGCAAACCGGTGCATAATTCGCCGAAAACGGACCAGGAGATGGTCTTGACAGGTTGCATCCATGCCTTACGATGATCAATCTGTTGGTCGGGTGGCATGTCAATGGGTCGCCGGTTGTGCCGACCGTTGTCACATCGACCACGTCCAACCGGATCGCCGGCAGAGAAATCGTAAAGCCGGCATAATGGGTTTCTGTACGGGGGCGCTTTTCATGCAGACGACGATCGAGGCCGAAGTAGAGGCTATCGTGACATGGCGAAGCAGGGCCCGCCATCCCGGCGGGACCAGCATCAAGGAGCGCGTTAACCTCAAAGACGGTGATCAGCTGAACTTCGGCATATCCCGATACACTGGCGAACTTCAGCCCGGGGCGGCCCCGATCATCGGAGCCTTTGAGGTCACCGACCGCCACCTGCTCATCTCAAATCTCACCACCAGCACCACCTATGTGATTGAGAATCTAGAGGGCGGGACCGAATTGGTCAAGGCGCGACCCCGGCAACTCGGAGTAGTTGTGCCGTTTGAACTCTCGCGCATTCTCATTCCGACCGGCACGGGCATATCGGAACTGACCGTCTTCGGTCCGCCGCCTCGCCTGCTGTTGCCCGAGCAGGCGGCCTTGGAGTCGGAGTCCGCCATATCCAAGCTGGACGCGACGAGCATGTACTTCGCCGTCCTGGTGGCCCTGTGCGAACCGCGCCTACGCGGATCGTCGATGGCTGCCGTGCCCTCGGTGCGGGAGGCGGTGGAACGGCTCAAGAGTATCGACCAGTTCCGGGACGCGAATCGCAGCAGCATCAACTACCACATCGACTACCTGGCGGATCAGAAGCTCCCCGTCCGGCAGTGGGCCAAGTATGTCGACCAGGGACGCATGCACTCCAAGCGGGAGGCGCTGGTCGCCTTCGCGCTCCGGTTCGACCTGGTGCGGGAGGAGCACCTCGCTCTGCTGCCCGACCTCAATCGCCCGGGACGCGGCTGAACCTCGTGCCGAGGTACTGACAGGTATCAGTACGAGAACGTGCCTCGGGTGCGGCATGCTCGGACTGCCGGCCGGCACGGGAGGCATCGCCGTCGCCTGCGCCCGGCACCTGCGTCCTCGGCCTGTGGGTCGCTTGCCGGCGCTCTTGGCCCGCCCGGACGATGACCGGCCCGAGGGACAGGAGGCGTCGCAGGTGCAGTACAGGTACGCGGCCCAGGACGCGCAGAAGTTCACCAAGCACGGCATCGACCTGACCGTCTACGGTCAGGAAAATCCATCCGCAACGGTTGTCCATGTGCACGTCGAACGAGGTCATTTCCAGGAGTTCTACAACGTTCGAAGTGCCTATATCTACTACATCGTCAGCGGTCGAGGTGTGTTCCACCTGAACAGTGAGGCCATCGCTGTCGGCGCCACCGACCTGATAGTGGTACCGCCGAACACCCGCGTGTACTACTTCGGAACGATGGAGATGGTCCTGACCGTGGCGCCGGCCTTCGTCGAACAGGATGAACGGCATGTCAGATTCGTCGAGGACAGCGAGTGCCGCATCGACTGATTCGTTGAGCGGCACCGGTCGTGCCGGCCGGCGGGGGCAGAGGCGTCACGGGTGCCCCGCCGGCGGCCACACTGCGGTCGTCCGCCCCGCACCTCCACCGTGCGACTCGGCGCTCCGGTCCTGTTACCTGTTAGGACTTTAGAAAACAGATCTGGGGCAGACTGGGCTTGCCAGCGGGGAGGGGCGTAGTGCCGTCATCACGGCGGTTGGCGGCGTCGTGCGGAAAACTGCGGTCGGCTCACGCTCTGCGATGAGATCGCTGGTGGGGAGCCCTGAATTCCGGCAGCAGCTCGGTGCTTTTCGAACGGAAGTCTCGAATACCCGACGCTCCGTCCTTTGGAGAGGCAGACAGTGCAGAGTGCCACGTCAACGAGTTCCTTGTGGCGGCCTTGGACGCCAATCACCCAGCAGGCCGGTTCGACGCGGATCGTCGAGGCGAAGGGCAACCGTGTCCGCGACGCGGAGGGCCGTTGGTACATCGACGGCATATCCGGCGTCCTGAACGCGTCGTGCGGCCATGGGCACCCGCGGCTGATCGAGGCGGCGACCCGGCAGCTCCAGCAGCTCGTCCACTATGACCCCATGGTGTCGACCCATGAACCCGCGGAGACGTTGGCCTCGCGACTCGCCCAGATCCTGCCCGGAGAGCTCAACGAGACCGTCCTGCTGAACAGCGGCTCCGAGGCCACCGAGGCGGCCATGCGGATCGCGTTGCAGTACTGGCGCAACATCGGCCAGGACCGCAACCGGGTCATAACCTTCGCGGCCGCCTATCACGGCACGACCCACCTGGCCCAGCAGCTGTCCGGGTTGCCGTTCACCGTCAGCGAGTGGGCCGCACCCTTCCCGATCAGCCACGTCGCACTACCCGCGTCGCCTCGCGAGATGCGGACCGCGGAGAGCGCGGACGCGTTGATCGCACTGTTCGCCAAGGAACTCGAGAACGGCCCGCCCGCCGCGGCGGTCATGGTCGAGCCGTTGCTGGGTCTCGGTGGCTGCATCGTGCTCCCCACCGGCTTCCTCGCCCGGCTCCGACGGCTCTGTGACGATCACGGCGCACTGCTCATCTTGGATGAGGTGTTCTGTGGCTTCGGCCGCACCGGACGCATGTTCGGGTTCGAGCACGACGGCATCACCCCGGACCTGGTCACGATGAGCAAGGGGATCAGCGGCGGGTACCTCCCGCTGGCCGCGTTGACGGTCACCACCCCGGTGAAGGAGACGTTCGCCCAGGAGCCGGTCGCCCAGGGGCTTCGCTACGGACACACCACGGGGGGCCACGCCGTCGCCGCCGCCGTCGCCAACACCGTGCTCGACGTCATTGCCGAGGAGAGGCTCGTCGAGAACTCGGCGACTCAGGGCGCTGCTCTGCTGGAGGGCCTGCAGAAGATCGAGTCCCCCCTCATGGCCGATGTCCGCGGCCTCGGGTTGGTGGTCGCCATCGAGACCGACAGCCCGGAGTCCGCTGCCGCCCTGGCCGAGGCCACGGCGCGGGCAGGGGTGATGACGCGCCACGAGCGCGGCGTCATCCGCATCGCGCCGCCCTTGACGCTCACCGCTGCCGACACGGCGGAGATCCTCCAGGCAATCGGCACTGCCGTCGACGGTGTCGCTGCATCACGTCGCTGAGCCGAATCACCGGCGAGCCAACGGAAGGAAAGCATGTGATCGGGACTGTCGCCACGCTCCAAGAGATCAGGCACCATCTGGAATCGGTCGTGGGCAGTGGGAAAGGGTCGACTTTCCAGGGGTCGGAGTCGGTGGTCCGCCACCTTGCCGAGCCCGGAGAACTGCGATCCCTGATCGGTCAGGTCATCTCGGACGACGACCTGCTGGCCAAGATAGCCAAAAGCTCGTACTACCACGCGAACAACTTCTTGAAGATCGTGCTGCTTGCCGGGGAGAAGAATCCCTGGAAGCTGCGGCTCCACATGTGGCACCCACAACCGAACGACTCGGGCCTCATCACAGAGGACATCCACTCGCATCGGTGGGACTTCACGACCGCACTCGTGGTCGGCGAGTACTTCGCCCAGGAGTTCAGGATCGGCCCGGGCACCGAGTACTACCACTTCAAGTACCTGCCGATCGGGAAGGGGACCAGCACCTTCTCCCTGGAGGCGCAGGGCAAGGAGCAGTTGAGTGCGGTTTTCGAGGCCCTCCTACCTGCGGGGACCGTGTACCACATCGATCACCGGGTACTGCACTGCATCTCGCGGTCCGCCGGCAGGGCGGCGGCGTCGCTCGTCCTTCAGCAGCCTGCCGCAGAGGACTTCACGAACGTCTACCGCACGTCGCCGGTCGGCGAACAGGCCAGGACCGAGATCGAGGTGCAGCGGCCGTCCGTGGCCCAACTGCGGGAGGAGCTGACACGCTTCCTGACCTGGCTCGACTGAAGCCGACCGGTGGCGCCGGCCGAACACGAGTCGAGGCCTGCGGGAACGGAACGAGCGGCTGCGGATGGAAGTTGTCGCCTTCTACGTCCGCAATGAGTTCGGTGATGAGCCCGTGTCCCGGTTCCGTTCTCTACGTCGATGCGCTCGCGCCGCGGTACGGCGGGGGCGACCTGTCCGGCTCGGTCCGGCGAACCTCGCACGACCACTTCTGGCAGCCGGACCAGGACCACTTGGAGGACGAGCCCGAGTCAAGCGAGGCCGGTGACGAACTGGCGATCATCGGCGTGGCGCGTCAGGTCAGGTCAGGACGGGCAGGTACCGATCCCTGAGTCTGTCCCACCAGCGGCTGAGCAGCCGATACCGGGTGGCGGAGCGGTCATCGCGTTCGGCGTTGAACAGCTCCGCCGTCTGAACGGCGCTGGCCAGGACAGTCCCGGGGCCGGGGGCGCGCCATGCCGCACCGGCTTGCCGGAGCGTGCGCCCCTGCGCCCCCGCCGTGGTCACGACGCCGCGCGGGTGGATGCCGCGCCTGTGAGACGAGCCGGCTCACAGGAGGAAACTCGCCTGGCAGTACGAATGGTCGGAGCGGGTCGTCGCCACCGTGGTGGTGAGCAGCCGGATCGTCTGCCCGTAGAGTATGTAGTCCTTCTGCATGCCGTTGGGCGTCGTGGGGGTGGCGTCGAAGGCGCTGAAATAGTGACCCGGCAGCAGCACCTCGGCTAGGAGGTCCATTGGCCGCGCATGGTTCAGGTCGACGGCGGCGACCGCCGGACCTGCCGCGCCGATGGCCAGCAGTTCTGTCCGCAGCATCTCCCACATCGGGGCGAAGATCGGGTCGGTGGGACTGATGCCGAAGCGGCGCAGCGGAAAGCAGTGCCCGTTGAGGAGGCCGAGGGTACGGTCGCCCAGCTCCAGCCGTCCGACGACATAGCCCTTGTCGTGCAGCTTCCAGCTCTGCCCGTTCGGTCCGACCACGTGCAGTTCAGGGTTGGGAAACTGCACGTACCTGGCATCGCGGACGGGATAGCGGGACACGATCCCGAGCGCCAGTGAGGCATCCTCCGCCATGTGGGATGCGCTGGTGGGGAAGGACGCGAAGTACGGATATCCGAGGTCCCCCGCCAGGTGTTCAGCCTGCCCCATCCGGCTCCCGTGGTAATCGTGCGCCTCTTGCAGGCAGATCACGTCGGGCCGGTGCTGCTGCAGGACCGATGCGTAGTAGTCCATCGAGGGGCTTACGCCCTGCTGATGGGATTCCCCGAGGATTCCGCCTCCGATGTTCCACGTCGCGATCTTCAGGAAGGTGGGCATCACCACTGTGTCCCCCGCGGAGAAAGTGAGCTCGACGGCTGCTGGCGCGAGCCCGAAACGACTCGTCCTGGTGGGATCCACCGCGCCGTTGGTGGGCGTGCCGGGCGGCCTGCCCGGCCTGTGGGGCGTACCCGGCTGGTGACCCCGCTCGGCATCGGGCGCCGGGGGTACTGTGCCATAGCTGATGATGAGCTGACCAGCCCAACGTCACGGGCGGGCGACCGTTTGGTCCCGGGATGTACACCCAAACACCTGCCAGGGTGTCCCGCCCGTGCGCCGCATCCATACTGAAGTGGTTGATGCCGAACGCCCTCCCGGCAGCGGGCACCGGTTGTGGGTCGGCCGAGGCCCGGGCGCGCGCACCGGCGATGGATCGCCTGGTGTTCCTGGTGGACCGGCGCGACTCGCCCCGGCTACTAGTCTGCTCGGTCCGGTACTTCACCAGGCGGGCCATGGGTCTGGCGGTGCCGTGGCCCGCCTGGCTGTCGTTGGCGCCGGGCGCGGATCCGGCGTGCGGCCGTCGGCGGGCAACCCGGCCGAGGGCTGCCGAGTGAGTCTCACCGGAGCGGGCATCGACGGGCCGAGTCGACAGGAGAAGTCACGTGACCAAGATCGTCCCCATGTCACCGGACGAGGCGCCGGTTCCCTCCTTCGAGGCCCCGGACGACTCACCGATGTCGTGGCTGCAGGACATGGCGGCGACCATTCATGAATTGCTGCTGGCGCGCGGGGCGGTCCTGCTGCACGGCATGCCGATGGAAGGACCGGACAGTCTGGCCCGGGCGCGGGAGCGGCTGGGGTTCGGCGGCTTCACGCCGACCGAGGTGTTCAACCGCCGCACCGACTTCGGCAACGGCATCCTCTCGCCGATCAGTTGGCCGCAGAACCGGCACATCTGCCCGCTCCAGGAGAGCTCCTTCAGCACGACGTACCCGTCGGTGGTGCTCACCGCCTGCGTCACCCCGCCGGAAGGGGCGGGGCGGGCTCACCTCAGCGACGCCCGCCAGATGGTCCGGCACCTGCCCACTGATCTCGCCGACGCCGTGCGGTCCAGCGGCTGGACGATGGTGCGGAACTTCCACGGCGGATTCGGCCTCTCCTGGCGCGAGGCGTTCTCCGTCCCGGACCGGGCAGCGCTGGAGGACCTCTTCGAAGCGGAGGAGATCCAGTCCGAATGGTTCCCCAGCGGCTTGCTGCATACGGTCCGCAGGCGACCCGGCTTTGTCAAGCATCCGGAGACCGGAGAGGAATGCTGGTTCAACCAGCTTGCTTTCCTCAACGCGGGCAGCCTGGATGCGGCGGAACGCGGGTTCATGACCAAGGCTTTCGGCAGGCATCTCCCGATGGACACCTTCTTCGGTGACGGCTCGCCGTTGTCCGAGGAGGATTTGGCGGCGATCGACGACGCGTACGACGCGACGAAGGTCGAAATTCCGTGGCGCCGCGGAGATCTGCTGATAACCGACAACATCACCATGGCGCACGGGCGATCCGCGATCGAGGGTTCCCCCGAGTTTCTCGTCGCCCTAGGCCGTGTCTTCAAAGGTTCACAACCATTGGAGTAGCGCGGCGATGGTGACGGTGGCCTGGTAGGACGTGGCGGTCTTGTCGTAGCGGGTGGCGACGCTGCGGCATTGTTTGAGCCGGTTGAAGCAGCGTTCGACGACGTTACGCCGCTTGTAGAGCTGTCTGTCGAACGTCGGTGGCCGGCCGCCGCGGTTGCCTCGCCGACGGCGGTTGGCCTGCTGGTCAGCGCGTTCGGGGATCGTGTGCCGATGCCGCGTCGACGTAGGTTGGCGCGGATGGCCTTGGAGCTGTAGCCCTTGTCGGCGATGACGTGGTCCGGGCGGACTCGGGGCCGGCCTGGTCCTGCCCGGTCGACGCGGATGGCGGCCATGACGTGGGTGAAGCGGGTGCAGTCGTTGACGTTGCCGCCGGAGAGCACGAAGGCCAGGGTCCGGCCGAGGCCGTCGCAGGCGAGGTGAATCTTGGTGATCAGCCCACCTCGACTTCGTCCGAGGGCGTGATCTTGTGGTTCGTCCGCTTCTCGGCGCCCCCTTTAGCGCCAGCCGCGTGCTGGTGGGCTCGCACAATCGTCGAGTCGACCGACACCAGCCAGTCGATGTCCCCAGCCGCGTCCGCGTCGGCCTGCACTCCGGCGAGCATCCGCTCGAACGTCCCGTCGAGGGCTCACCTGCGGAAACGGGTGTAGATCGACTGCCAGGACCCGTAGCGGGCGGGCACGTCCCGCCACGCCGCTCCGGCCCGGATCTTCCACACGATCCCGTTGAGCACCCGCCGGTCATCGACCCGGGGCCGACCACCGGTCACCGCCGACGGCAGATACCTCGACAGCGCTTCCCACTCGACGTCAGACAACTCGTAGCGACGACCCACGCGCTACATCATCCGACACCAAGATCCTTTGAAGGCACCGCCCAGCGAAGAAGGTGGGCTCGTATCACGCACCGTGATTCTACGCCGGTCCTGCTTCGGGGGGCGGCAGCTCAGTGGTGACGCTGTGTCACGTCGTCCAGGTACTGACAGGTGCCAGTATCGGATTGGTGCCCCCGCCCGGCATGGTCGACACCTGCATGCGGTGCCATGTCTCGCAGGACCCTGTTGCGGTACCGAGGAGTTGTAGTGGGTTTCGCCAAACGGTTGAGGCGGGATCTCGTGGAAGACGAGAACGCCCGCTTCGTCTATCTCAACAATTTCGAAGTGGAGCGCAGTTGGGCTGTCGGTGAACCCAAACTCCCCGGTGCGGGCATCTCGTTCGCCTCGGCGACGGTTAACCGCATGGAGGAGATGGGCGCCCTGCTCGCCGAGGATTCGGACATCGTGCTGCTCAAGTCGGCGATGGACGACGGCTACGGCGCATACCTTCGGGCGCTCGACGCTTCGGCGGGCGAGGTGGTCGCGGTGGAGAAGTCGCTGCCGTCGCGCACGATCACCGAGGACGTGCTGGAGTCGCCCCAGACACTGGATTTTCTGCGTGGCTTGGCGGACGGTCGGACCCACCTGATGCCGATGGGGATTTCCGCGGCGGAGGAACAGCTCTCGGAGATGGTGGGCCTGCCGTTGGCCGGCCCGCGTGCCGAAGTGTGCAAGAGGGTGAACGGCAAGATCTACAGCCGCCGCCTGGTTGACGCCTTCGGACTGACGCCCGTGCCAGGTGTGGTGTGCGTGCGAGTCATGGATCTGGCCGACGCCCTCAGGGCCCAGCTCGCTGGTGGCGGCCGGGCGGTGGTGAAGGAGTCGCTGGGCGTCTCCGGGCGGGGTATGGCGGTCGTGCCCGATGCGAGCGCTGCAGACCGGCTGCTTCGATTGATCGGCCGCCGCGGCCCACAGGCGCGGGTCGACATGGTGGTCGAGTCCTGGATCGAGGACGCGGTTCAACTGAACTACCAGATCCTGGTGAGCCGCTCCGGACGCGTCGGTTTCGAGGCGGTCAAGGAGGCGGTGCTGCAGAACAACGTGCACCAGGGGCATCGTTTCCCGGTGTCCCTGTCCGAGAAGCACAATGCCCAGTTGCGTGAGGCGGCTCAGGTGATCGGCCGCGCGCTGCACGCGGACGGCTACTACGGGATCGCCGGCGTGGACGCAATGATCGGCCCGGACGGGACCTTGTACCCATGCCTGGAGATCAACGCCCGGTTCAACATGTCGACCTACCAGAGCCGGCTCGCGGAGCGGTTCATCGGTGACGGGCGGCACGCCGTCGCCGCGACCTTCAACCTGAAGCTGTCGAGGACGCATTCCTTCGCGGAGGTAGCCGCGGCGCTCGGCTGCCATCTGTTCGACGGGACCAACCTGCCGGGCGTACTGATCAACAACTTCGCCACCCTGAACTCGGGTTTCGGCTCGGGGCCCGGGCCGTTCCACGGGCGCGTCTATGGCGTGTGCATCGCTGCCGACCCTGGTGAGGCACTCGCCTTGCGGAGCCAAACCGAGGAGTGCCTGCGTGTCATGGCAGAGAGCGGGAGCAGCTCGTGAGGATCCAAGGGATTTCCTGTACCGAGTTGGCGGAGCGCTTCGGCACTCCGCTCTACGTCTACGACGGTGACGTTCTGCTGGAGCGTCTGTCCGAGTTGTCCAACGCCCTTCATCCCGCTCTCGAAATCTTCTTCTCGCTGAAGTCGAACCCGAACGTGAGCGTGTTCAAGACCCTGCACAGCGGTGGCGCACGGGCTGAGGTGTGCTCGCTGCTCGAGCTGCGCACCGCCCTGCTGGGCGGGGCGGAGCCGGGGGACGTCATCTTCCTGGGCCCCGGCAAGAGCGACCAGGAGTTGGAGGCGTGCCTGCAGACGGGGGTGTACGCCATCGTCGCCGAGTCCTTCGACGAGGTGGACAGGATCGAACATCTCGCGGCCGAGCGGGGCATCCGGCAGCGTGTCCTGCTACGGATCAACCCGGCGCATCTGGTCAGCGGATCCCGGCTGACCATGGGCGGCAAGCCACGGCAGTTCGGCATCGACGAGGACCAGGTGCTCGCCGCCGGAGACCTGACGGCGCGCTACCGGTACGCCCAGCTAGCCGGCGTCCACGTCTACATGGGCACCCGGATCCTCGATGCCGAGGTCGTCGGGAAGAACACGCGGTACGTCCTGGAGTTGGCCGACCGGGTGGCGGCAGTCACCGGCATCCCGCTGGAGGCGGTCGACATCGGCGGTGGACTGGGGGTCGCCTACTTCGAGGGGGAGGAGGATCTCAGCGCGGCGTCGGTGGCCAAGGAGATCAACCCGCTCGTCGAGGAATTCGCACGGAGCCACCCGGGCACCCGGTTGATGCTGGAGTCGGGCCGCTACTTGACCGCCTTGGCAGGCGTCTATGTCGTGTCCGTGCGTTACGTGAAGGAGTCGATGGGGGAGTCGTTCGCCGTCGCGGACGGGGGCACCAACCACCACATGGCCGCCGTCGGAATCGGCTCGTTCGCCAAACGAAACTTCCCGGTGCAGTTGCTCAACCGCGAGACGGCCGGCGACGAGCTGCGGAGGTGGAACGTCACCGGGCCGCTCTGCACGCCCAACGACACGTTGCTCAAGCGTGCCGCCCTGCCCCCGCTACGGGTGGGTGACCTCCTTGGCATCACCCGATCGGGTGCCTACGGGCCTTCGGCCTCACCTGGAATGTTCCTGGGCCACGGTTTCCCCGCGGAGGTTCTCGTCCGTGACGGCGAGGCGCACCTGGTGCGCAGTCGTGACCTGCCCGAAGACCTGCTAAGAAACCAGCACCTGTACGGCTCCGCCGCATCGCCGGCAAGCGCGAAGGAATGAGGCCCCATGAACCGCGAACAGACCATCGAGGACATCCGGGTCGCGCTCTCCACGGTGCTCGACCGACAGATCCCGCAGGTGAGTGAGGACGTCCGCCTCGTCGAGGACCTTTCCCTGGACTCCACCAGCGTCATCGAGCTGCTGATGGCTCTTGAGGACACCACCGGCTTGGAGGTAGACGTGGAGGAATTGGAACCCGACGTCTTCCGGACGGTCGGGACCCTGGCCAACTACCTGACAGCCGGGGTCCCGGACGCGGTGGCGTGAAAACCCCGAGCATGCGCGCCGGCACGGTTGGCAGGCCGGCATGAGAATAGGCATCGACCTGCTTGCCATCCGGCGGTTCTCCCGGATCGCTCGGCACCAGCGTTACTGCTCCCTGGTCTTTACCGAGGCGGAACTCGCTCAGGCCGACGCCATGGGGCCGGAGCGTCGGGTGGAGCGCCTCGCCGGCCGCTTCTGCGTCAAGGAGGCGACCTGCAAGGCCCTCGGCCGGGGATTCTGGCAGGGGATCCATTGGCGGGACATTGAGGTGCTCAGCGATTCCTGGGGCCGGCCCGTCGTGACGTTGCACGGCGGTGCCCGCAGGATCGCCCGGGAACTGGGCGTGGGCGAGATGACGGTGACGCTCACGCACGAGGCGGACCTGGTGGTGGCGGTCGCGGTGGCCAATGATCCCTGCCCTGACGAAGGGACACCCCAATGATCGATCATGGATCGGCGTCCGGCATTGACCAGAGCGAGTTCATCGACACCTACCTATCCAGGAACAGGCCGTTTGTCGCACGGAACTGCTTCCTGCGTTCGTGGTCGATGGCGCCGCCGTGGCAGCTGGACCTGCTGGCGCAGAGATTCGGCCACCACCGTGTCCCTGTCTTCGACACGCTGTTCGAGATGCAGCGGACGGTCGATTTCAGCGAATTCGTGGCGATGATGGAGAAGCGGGCGCGCGGCGACGAGCCCGTGCCGTACATGCGGTGGTACGTTCGGCAGCGTCGGTTCCAGATGATCTGCGCGGACAAGGCGTTCGAGGAACTGGCCGGAGACTGGTCCGCTCCGTCCTGGTTGCCGTCGACTGACTACGTGTTTCCGGCCATCCGGCAGGACGCCGATCCGGTCAGGAAAAGCTTCCCGGCCAAAGGCCTGTTCATCTGCGACGCTGGCGGTCGTACCCGGCTGCACGTCGATCCGTGGGCGAGTGATGCCGTCCTCTGCCAGGTCACCGGAGAGAAGCGGTTCGTCATGTATCCCCCGGAGGCGGCGGAGTTCCTGTCGGACGGGGACACCCTGATCGACGTGGAGAACCCGGACGACGTGCGCTTTCCGCGGTGGCGGTCGATAGAGCCCGTCGTGGACGCGACGCTCTCTCCGGGTGACGCCATCTTCATCCCCGCCGGCTGGTACCACACGGCTGTCGCCCTCACGCCCAGCGTGTCGATAACGTGGAACTTCGTGCATGAGACGAACGCCGACCGGTTTGCGGAATATCTGCGGTCCGGTGGCGACGCGGACCCGACGGTCAAGTATTTCGGCCAGCCCGCGAAGCAGCGGTGACGCGCCGCGCCTTCCCCCTGCTGCCGGCCACCGGATTCCGGGCCGAGGTGACGCGGGTCCTCGAGGTGTTGCAGGAGGTGGCGCAGGCGGCCGGCGGTCGGTTCGTCGTCGAGGAGGGCGATGTCGCCGGCGCGCCGTTCGGCGAAGTCCTCGACATGATCTCGTCGGACGAGGACGAACGGACACCTGCCGGGAAGGTTCTCAGCACCACGGCTGAGTCCGACGAGGACTTCCCGCGGCGCTACCTGGCCGCCGGAGACGAACGGCTCGCCTGGCTGCATGACCAGGCCGCCCACACCCGCGGGGCGCAGCGGCTCGACCATTCCCGCGACAGCCTGGCCCCGATCTGGGCCATCGGTCGCCTCGAACTGTGCCCGCCGATGCTCCTCCAGACAAGGGGATCCTTGAAAACGGAGCGTCTTCCAACGCCCGACGGACGCGGTGGCGGTCTACGGCGCCGAGTGCGTCCGCCACGCCGTACCCGAGCTGAGCTGGCAGGTGGGGGCACGGGAAACCCGGGGATACGTGTGTGAGGGTTAGCCGGTGCTGGCCGGGCGTGGCCACACCCTTGAGCCGATCAGCTCGCTAAGGCCGCGCATGGGGGAAGGTCTATCACCTGCGCCACCCCGACCCGGCGGACCTGTGCACCCGCCGGCCGCCGAGGACCTGCGGGACAGGTCCGACGTCGCCGTGGCGGGCGTCGCTCCGAGGTTGACGAGCGCCGGCGGGCGGGCCCTACGGGCAGAACCGGCCGATCACCTCGGTAGCCGCGCGTGACAGGGTGTCGCCGTCAGCGCCGTCGAGGAGCCCGGCCACCACCGCGTCGGCGGTCGTCGGGTCGAGGACGTCCTCGACGTTGCGACGGAACTTGGCGGCCACCTCGTCGGTGGTCAGCGGGTCGTCCGGGTTGCCGCGGGCGTTGCGTACCGT
>NZ_JBEXGP010000028.1:0-70955 GCF_040607375.1 Micromonospora sp. NPDC005298 | reverse complement strand
CCCGCGCAGGCCGGTGTCGAAACGGACCGCTCCCACGTCGGATTCGCGCAGCGGCCGGGTGCCGGGCAGCGGCACGGCCTGGGAATCCGGCTCGCCGCGCCGACCGCGACCGTGCCGGCCGCCGCCGCGCCGACCACCACCGCGTCGACCGCGACGAACCGGACCGCCACACCGACGGCGCGAACCGCGACCGGACGGGCCCGGGTGGCCCGGGTCGCCGACCCGCTGGCGGAGACGGGACCGCTCGCCGGGCACACCCGGGAGTTGCCGCTGGTGGTCGGGCGGGACCTGCCGGACCTCGTGGACGCGGCGGCGAGCCGCGTCACGCCACCCGGCACGTCCTCCAACCCCGTGGACGGCGCCACCGAGCAACGGCCAGCGCCGCGACCCCGGCAGCGCCGGCGCGACGACGCGGACCCGCGACCGGGCTCGGAGACCCCTCGCCGCCGCGCGAGCACCCCGTCGGCCGAGGCCGGACGGCCCTGACCCGCAGCTCTGACCGCGCCGGCCCGTACCGGCGCGGAGGCCGCGCAGGTGTGAGCGGGTCAGGCCGAGGGTAGGGACAAAAGCCACGACGGCCGTTCCGTCAGATGCTGCCGGGGTGACCGCCGGTCCGTGGCCCCCGACCCGCCGGCGCACGCCGGCCGACAAGGACTCCCGCGATGACGCAGCCGAACCTGGATCCCGCGGACGCGCTGGCCGAGTTGGGCCGGATCCGGCTGGACGAGACCAGCCTCGACGACATGTTGAGCCGCACCGCCGAACTGGCCAGCCGGAGCGTTCCCGGTGCCATCGAGGTGTCGGTGACCCTCGTACGGGGTCAGGCCGGCTGGACGGCCGCGTTCACCGGCCACCTCGCCCGTCACCTGGACGAGTGGCAGTACGAGGAGCACCGGGGTCCGTGCCTGGACGCCTCCGCGAGCGGCGACACCATCTCTGTACCGGACATGGTCGCCGAGCAGCGCTGGCCGACCTGGGCACAGGTCGCCCGCACCGCCGGCGCCGGGAGTTCGCTGTCGATCGGCCTGCCGATCCAGGATTCGGTGGTGGGTGCGCTGAACTTCTACGGCGCCTCGCCGAACGCCTTCGACCCGCCGGCGATAGCCGTCGCGGAGGGATTCGCGGCGTACGCGGCGGTCGCCCTGGCCAACGCGCACCTGTACGACAACGCCGCCACGCTGGCCGAGCAGATGCGGGAGGCGATGCGGAGCCGGGCGGTGATCGAGCAGGCCAAGGGGATCATCATGGGTGACCGGCGCTGCTCGCCGGAGGAGGCGTTCGCGCTGCTGTCGAAGATCTCCCAGGACACCAACCGCAAGGTGCGCGAGGTCGCGGAGGCTCTCGTGGCCAGGGCGGCGCGGGGTTCCCGGGTATGAGGGCGGGCCAGGAGCGGCGATCCGACGAACTGTCCGAGGCGCTGCTCGCCCTCGCCGGCCTGCCCGACGACTCGGTGGCACTGCCGGACCACCTCAGTACGATCGTCCGGCTGAGCGCGTCGGTGGTGGACCCGGTCGACTTCGCCTCGGTGACCGTGCCCGCCGGGCCGGGGCACCGCACCCAAGCCCGGAGCGCCGAGGCGGCCCAGGCCGTCGACGAGGCCCAGTACGCGGACCAGGCTGGCCCCTGTCTGCTGGCGCTGCACTCGGGCGAGACGGTAGGCGTACCCGATGTGGTCGGCGCGGTGGTGTGGCCCGGCTTCCGGGACGTGGCCTGGCGGTACGGGATCCGCGCCTCGCTGTCGATTCCCCTCTTCGCCGGCAGCGGCGTTCCGGTCGCCGGGCTCAATCTCTACGGCCGTGAGGTCGCGGGCATGCGGCTGCTGATCCAGCGGGTCCAGGCCTGTTACGGAGGTGGATCCACCCCGGTGCCGGCGCGGATGGACGCCGGCAGCGAACAGCTCCTGCTGGGGCTCGCGGGCGCTCTGCGCACCCGCGACCTCGTCCAGCGGGCGCTCGGCGTGTTGATGGACCGGGACAACGTCCCGGTGGGGGCGGCCTACCGGCGGCTCGTCGAGGAAACCGGATCCGGCGGCTCGTTGCCGGGTACCGCGACGGCCATCCTCCGGCAGTACGCGCGCTGACCCGGGAGTGGTGACGGCGAAGGGCCGACCGTGCCGGAACACGGGCGGCCCTCCGCCTGGCCTCGGGTCAGCTGTCCGAGGGTTTGCGCACCGCGTCACGGACCCGGTCGATGACGGCCAGCGCCGGACCGGCGGCCAGGTTGCCCGTCGCGGACTGGGTGCTGGGGTGCGGCCGGGTCGGCGCGGTCTTCTCGGCCGCCCGGACGGCGGCGGCGAGGCTCCGCAGCCGCTCGGCCGGGACGTGCTGGCGTAGCTGGGGGAACTCGTAGCGCTCCTCGTAGCGGGCGTGGGTGAGCACGGCCTTGCGCAGCAGGATGATGCCGGTGTCGAAGCCGTCGGCGTCCACACCGCCGGCGATCAACGTCCGCAGTGTCTCCTTCGCCTGCCGTTCCTCCTCGAGCCGGTCGTCGACCATGGCGTCGCCGCCACCGCCGGGCAGGCTGCGGGCCAGCGGGTGGACGACCTCCTCCTCGGCGGTCTCGTGTGCGGCGAGCAGCTTGACCAGGTCGTCGAAGGCCTCCCGGCGGGTGTCGCCGGTGCTGCCGATGACCAGCAGGAAGAGCTGCTCGATCTGGGCGTGCTGGGCGAGCAGCAGGTCGACCACGTCCTCCTCGGGTCCCGGCGTGGCCGGGGTGCCGGTCTCAGGCATGGCTGCCTCCCCGCGAACGCAGCGACTCGACCGGGTGCGGCCCCTCGGTCTCGATGCGGTACTCGTCGCCGAAGCGCTCCCGGTGCATGTCGACGACCTGCTCGCTCGGCGGCTTCTGACCGTCGTGCAGCTGCTGCTGCATCCACTCGAAGCGCTCGTGGGCCTCGCGGACGTAACCCTCACCGAGCTTGGTCACGTCGACCTGGGTCGCCAGCAGGTGCCGCAGGTAGTCCTTGTTGGGCTCGAACGTCAGCGGCTCCGGCAGCCCGGCGCTGCCGACGATCTCCTCGGGTTCCCGCCCGTCGTGCCGGCGCAGCAGGTCGGCGGCCTGCTGGAGGTGGGCCAGCTCCATCTGCAGGTGCAGTTCCCAGACCGCCTTGATCCGGGGGTCGCTCTCCTGTTGCAGGAACGAGTAGTAGAGCCAGCACTCGTTGTACTCGTGGGTGAGCAGCCGCTCCCACCAGTTCTCGCCCGGGTCCAGCAGCGACTCGTAGTGGGTGACGTGCTCCTGCTCGATCAGGCTGATCTCCTGGTAGAGCTGGCGGGCGATCGGCTCCATGTACTGCGGGCCGACGTTCATGTAGTAGAACATCACCTGCTGCTCGGCCGAGAGGATCGTCAGCGCGTGCAGCTTGGATCGCGGGTCCACCGAGTCGCGGTCGTACGGGGTCCGCACCTCGTCGAAGGGGTGCCGGTGCTCCTGGACGGTCGGCCGACCGGGCATGACCTCGGTGAGACCGTTGACGATCTTCTCCGCCTTGCGCCGCTCGACCATCTCGTAGAGGTTGGCGTAGCGGTACAGGTGGTCGAAGTCCTCCAGGACGCCGAACTCGTACGCCTGCTTGAGGTAGGGGTCCGGCTCGTGGCGGGCCACCCAGGCGGTGAGGTCCACGGCGACCTGCTCGTAGCCGAGCGTCGTCTCCAGGACGCTTGCCACGCCGGGCAGGAGCCAGTTCACCACCCGCTGCTGCTGGCTCTCCACGTACCGGACGTAGGCGAGCTGCCGGCGGACCTCCTGGTCCGGGCAGTTGCGGGCGAACTGGTGCTGGAAGTTGATCGCCTCGACCTCGATGCCGTTCATGGTGATGATCCGGCAGCGGGTGTACGGGTCGACGGCCTCGGGGTCGATCGGCTCGACGTTCAGCTCGCGCCAGTTGCGGATCTGGCTCTCCAGTGGGATCCCCTTGTGATCCAGTGGATTGAACATGTCTCTCCTTCAGCTCAGGGAATGGTGGCGGTGCCCGATCGTGTGGTCGGCGGGCATCCGCGCCGGTGGGGGACGGGTGTGCCGCGCGACGAGGTCGATGAGCACGGTGTCGCCCGGTCCCGGCGCGCCGGCGAGGTCGAGGTGACGCATCACCCCGGCCGCGCCCAGGACGCGGAGTACGAACGGTGAGGGGTTGCGCAGGGTGAGCCGGGCTCCGGCCGAGGCGGTGAGCTTGCTGGCCTGGAGCAGGGCGGTGATCCCGTGTGCGCCGAGGAAACGGACCGCCGACAGGTCCACCGCGATCAGGGGTACGGGTTCCCGGCAGAGGAGTTCCACCTGCTCGGTGAGCAGGTGGGCGGTGCTCATGTCGATCTCACCAGCGACGCTGATCACGCTTGTGGAGCCGTCGCGGTTCAGCGCCAGGGACATGATCGGCGCGTGCGGGCCGCTTGGCGGAGGCCTGTCGGCCGGAACGTCGGTGGTCACATGCTGCCTCCGCCCTCGATGGGGGTGGTCGACCCGCCGGGCTCGGTGCCGAGGCAGGGTTGACCACTGGAGGGCGCATGTCTTGACCCGACAACCACACTACCCACCGTTGCGGGACGGGAAACAACCGGCCGGCGGGCCGGCGTGGCGTGGACCCCGGGGCGCGGGTGGTTAGCTGTGCGGATGACGATCCCCGTCTCCCTGGGTACGTGGCCGACCCCCCTGGAGGTCGCGCCGCGCCTCGCCGTCCGAATGGGACTGGCAGACCTGTGGTTCAAGCGCGACGACCTCGCCGGCCTCGGCGCAGGCGGCAACAAGGTCCGCAAGCTGCGGTACACCTGCGCGGAGGCGCTCGCCGCCGGTGCCACCACTGTCATCACGTCGGGCGGACCGCAGAGCAACCACGCGCGGCTGACCGCCGCGGCGGCCGCGCGGCTGGGCCTGCGCTGCGTGCTGGTGCTCGCCGGCCCGCCCGCTGCGCACCGGCGCGGAAACCTGCTCCTCGACGAGCTGGCCGGTGCGGAGATCGTCTGGTGCGGGGACCGCCCGCTCGCCGAGGTGGTGGCGGTCGAGGCGCGGAGGCGTTCGGCGTACGTCATCCCGTTCGGCGGCAGCTCGCCCGCATCGGTGCAGGGCTACGTGGACTGCGGCCGGGAGTTGCGCGCCCAGGTGCCGGATATCGACCGGGCCGAGGTCGTGGTGGCGGTCGGCTCCGGCGGCATGATGGCCGGGCTGGTCCGTGAACTGGGCGCCGGTCGCGTGGTGGGGGTGGACACCGGTGCGGTAGCCGACCCCCGTGCCGCGGTCACCGGGCTGCTCGACGGCGAGGTCGAACCGGGGGCGTTGCGCATCGACGGGTCACAGGTGGGCGCGGGGTACGGCACGGTAAGCGACTCCGTGCGGTCCGCCCTGTCCGTGACCGCCCGCGAGGAGGGTGTGTTCCTGGATCCGACGTACACCGGTCGCGCGATGGCGGCGCTGCTGGCCGGCAGCTTCCCGCACGGCGACCGGGTCGTCTTCCTGCACAGCGGTGGACTTCCGGGGCTCTTCGGCCATCCCGAATTCGGGGACCACATGCCGGTCCGCCCGACCTCTCCCTGACCCGGACGCCGCCTGTGGTGCCCCCTGGCGCTCAGTGCCGGGGCACGACAGGTGGGTGCCGGTCAGGCGTTGGCGAACAGGTCCTTGTGGTCGCGGGCGAACTGGGCGAAGCTGCGGGGCGGCCGGCCGGCGACCCGGGCGACGTGGTCGGTGGTGAAGTCGCCCCAGCCGGAGCCGTAGGCGACCCGGTACTCGGCGAGGACCTCCGCCGACCACGTGTCGAGGCCCGCCCGGAGCAGGTTGTCGCGAATCTGCTCGGCAGTCTGGGGTACGTAGCGCACCGGCTCTCCCAGCGCCTCGGCGATGTCGTGCGCGGCCTCGTCGAGGGTGATGCTCTCCGGCCCCGTGGGCGTGTAGACCATGCCCTCGTGCCGCTCGGGCGCGATGAGGATCTCGGCCCCGACGGCGGCGATGTCGCGTACGTCGACGGCACCGACGCGCGCGTCGCCGAAGACCCCGTAGAGGTGCTCCCCGGCCTTTGAGGCGAGCAGGTTCTGCATGAAGAAACTCGGGCGCAGGATGGTCCACGCGATGCCCGACGCCTGTAGTTCGGCGTCGGAGAGCGCGTGCAACCGTCCGTTGCGGGTCGGCGCGTCGTGCGCGGCGCCGATGGCGGAGAGCCGGACGATGTGCCGTACGCCCGCCTGCCGGGCGGCCCACACGGCGTTCATGCTCTGGCTCGGGGCCGCCGGACCCATCGGCGTGAGCAGCCACAGTGTCGTCACGCCCTGGAAGGCGGCGGTGAGTGTGGCTGGGCTGTCGAGGTCGCCGACTGTGTAGTCGACGCCGTCGAGCCGTGGCGCGCGCGACAGGTCCCGCACGAGGGCGCGCACCGGCTGCCTGCCGGCGAGGTTGCGCAGCACCTCCCTCGACACGGTGCCCGTCGCGCCGGTGATCAGAATGGTCATGGGTGGCCTCCCGGTCAGGCGGCCCGTGTTCGGACCGCAGGTACGGCCCGAACGTTATAGTCCAAAACTTGTACTGTCCAATGATTGGACCAAATTATGAGGCGCAGCACACGCAAGGAGCAGGACCCGGATCTCGGCATCCTGGCCGTGCAGCTCTCCGCGCGCGTCCAGCGCGAGATCTTCGCCCGCGCCGCGGAGCGCGGGTTCGACGACGCCCGGCCCCGTCACGGGGCGGTGCTCGCGTACCTCGACCCGGAGGGCACCCGCCCGGGCGAACTGGCCCGGCTCGCCGGGCGGAACAAGCAGACGATGGGGGCGATCCTCGACGAGCTGGAGCGGCTGGGCTACGTCAGGCGTACGCCCGACCCGGCCGACCGTCGGGCCAAACTGATCGTGCCGACCGACCGGGGGCTCCGGTTCATGGAGGTGACCGACGGCATCGTCGACCAGATCGAGCGCACCCTCGCGGACGCGCTCGGCTCGGCGCCGTACCGGGAGTTCCGGACGGCGCTGGGCCGCAGTGCGCAGAGCCTCCCGGCGGGCGGCCACGACACCGAGGCCTGACACCTGCCGGGGCGGCCGGGCGGCCCGGACCGGCCACCGGTGGGCGCACCAGGGGCGACGGTGCGTCGAATCGTCCCCACCGTCCCCGGTCCGGCACGCCGCTATGGCGCGATCACGTGATGTGGCCCCACCGACCCAACCCGAGGATCGGAAGGACACGGCGGCGGCATCTCGCACCGGATCCGGTCCGATCGGAGTGAGGAGTCAGTGACCATGCGAACAGCGACCCCCAGCCGCGTCGCGGTGACGAGGGCAGCGCGCCCATCGCGGGCCGCGACGTCGAGTGCGCTGTCCAGCGCTGCGCCCGGTCGGGGGTTGGCGGTGCCGTCGAGTTGACCGAACAGGTTGCGTTGGGTGTGGCCGCCCGGCTCGACGCCGGCGCCGCGCGCACGCCCACGACACCAGCGGCGGCGTTCGCCGACGCCGTTGCCGAGGGACCGGCGGCGGGGGACGACGAGGTGTCCGTGCACGCCGCGGCACCTGACGCCAGGAGGGCCCGGGCGGCGAGGACGGCGACAGTGCGGCGGCGTCCGCCGGTGGTGGTGGTACTGGGCATGAACGTTCCTCTCCCTGGTGGCTGTGGCGTCTGTGTGGTCGGCCGCGTCGGGCGAAAAGTTCCTGCCCGCCCGGATTCCCTGCTGCTCGACCTGCGGGGCGTTGCGCTCGGCGAGCCGGCCGTGTCCGGTGCCCGAACCGACGAGTGGGCGCTGCGCGACCACGGCTGACCGGTACGTCCGTCGGGTTGCCGACGGCACGCTGAGCCGGGTGGGGGATGCTGGGGGGCGTGCAGATCACGATCCTCGGCCCGCTCGCCGTCGACGGTCGTCCGGTCCGGGGCGAGCGGCTCGCGGCGGTGGTGCGCGCCCTGGTCGACGCGCGCGGGCGGGCGGTCTCCACCACGCTGCTCGTGGACGCCGTCTGGGACGGCGCGCCGCCCGACGACGCGACGGGCGCCGTCCAGGCTCTGGTGGCCCGGGTCCGCCGGCTCGGGCTGCCGGTCGTCGCGGTGCCGGGCGGATACCGGCTGCCCGCCGACGAGGTCACCGTCGACGTGGTCGAGGCACGGGCGCTCGTGGAGCGGGCGACCTCGGCATTCCGGGCAGGTCAGCTGCCCACCGCCCGGGACGCGGCCGACCGGGCGCGGGCGTTGTTCCCCGAGGTGCCCGATCTCGACGCCCCCGACGACGCCCGACTGTTCGCGGACGTCGCCGCCCTGCGCGCGCGGGCGGCGCTCGCCGGTGCGGGGCCGTTCGACGAGGCGGACCTGCGCCGGCTCGCCGCGCGTACGCCGCCGGACGAGCCGTCGGCCGCGCTGCTGGTCCGGGTGCTCGCCGCCCAGGGGCGCGACGCCGAGGCGTTGGAGGTGATCGAGCGGCTGCGCGCCGACCTCGCCGACCGGTACGGCACCGACCCGTCGCCGGTGATCGCCGAGGTCCACCTGGCCCTGCTGCGCGGCGAACTCACCACACCGCCCGTCGTGGCGCCGCCCCGGCAGCCGGCGCGGACCGCGCTGCCCGCCGCGTGGCGTCGGCCCCTGACCGCCCTCGTCGGGCGGGAGCGTGACGTCGAAGCCGTCGCCGACGCGCTCACCGGCGCCGCGGTGGTGACGATCGTGGCGACCGGCGGTTCGGGCAAGACCCGCCTCGCCGCCGAGGTGGCGAGGCGTTCGGCGGCGGCCGGCCAGGCGGTACGCGTGATCGAACTGGCCGGTCTGCGCTCGCCCGACGAGGTGCTGCCCACCGTGCTCGCCGCGCTGGGCGGGGCGGACACCTCGGCGACCGGCGGCAACCTGGGCCTGGAACGGCGGGTCCTCAGCCCGGTGCAGCGGCTGCGGGCGGTGGCACCGGACCTGGACGGGCTGCTGGTGCTCGACAACTGCGAACACGTCCTGGACGCGGCGGCCACCGTGGTCGCGGACCTGGTCGCGGTGGCCTCACCGGAGGTCGCGGTGCTCGCGACGAGCCGGGCGCCGCTGGGCCTGGCCGGTGAACTGGTGCACCGGCTCACCGCCCTGCCCGACGCCGACGCGCTCGCCCTGATCGAGTCCCGGGCGCGGGCCGGCGGCGCGGTGCCGACCTGGGACGACGAACGGGCCCTCGCCCTGTGCCACCGGCTCGACAACCTGCCGTTGGCGCTCGAACTGGCCGCCGCGCGGCTGCGGCACATGCCGATCGACGACGTGCTCGCCGGCCTCACCGACCGGTTCGCGCTGCTCGACGACGCGCTGCGTGGCCTGCCGGAGCGGCACGCGAGCCTGTGGGCGATGGTCGACTGGAGCCGCGAGCTGCTCGCCCCGAACGACCGGGAGCTGCTCCAGCGGGTGGCGGTCGTCCCGGCCGCGTTCACCGCCGACCTCGCCGCCTCGGTCGCGGGAACCCCGGACGTACGACCTGGTCTGGCGTCGCTTGTCGAACAGTCCCTCCTGACCCTGGTCGTCGGGGAGGGGCCGCCCCGCTACCGGATGCTCGAGACCGTCCGTGAGTACGGCGAAGCCCGCCTCGACGCGGTCGGCGACCGGGAGCGGACCATGTCCGGGCTGGTCGACTGGGCACGGGAGCGGGCCGTCGACCTGGGCGGCCGGTTCATCGGTCCGGGGCAGGTCGAGGCGCTCGACGCCTGCGCCACCGAGCAGGACAACCTGACCGCGGGTCTGCGCTGGGCGCTCGGGCGAGACGACGAGCCGGCCGTCGTCGACGTGGCCACCGCCCTGCTGCACCTCTGGACGGTGCGCGGCCTGCACCTCGAGGTCTGCGGGTGGGCGCGGGGCCTGCTGCACGTCGACGATCCGCAACGGCGGCGACACTCGGCGATCCAGGGGCCGGCCGTCGGCCGCCCCCTGCCCGACGCCGACCGGCTCGCCTGGCTGTCCCTGCTGATCGGGGTGAACGCCGGCATCAGCGGTGAACTACGACTCGCCGGGCTGGCCCGGCGGATCCTTCGCAGACTTTTGGCCGATCGGCCCGCCGAGCTGTCGCCCCGGATGACCGCGCTCGCGTCGGCGCTGCCCGGTTTCGACGAGTCCGACCTGGACAAGAGCCTGGAGAGCGCGACCGAGATGATCGCGCACCCGGACCCGTACGTGCAGGGGCTCGGCCTGTTCGCCCGCGCGGCGGTACGGGAGAACGGCGGCATGCCGCAGGAGTCGATCGCCGACGCCGAGCGGGCGTACCACCGTTTCGAGGCGGTCGGCGACCACTGGGGCATGGCCATGGCGGCCGGAGCCGTGGGGCAGTTCGTGACGCCGGCCGGGGAGGCCCGGGCGGCCGACTGGCTGGCGCGCAGTGTCCGGCACATGGAGATGATCGGCGCCACGCAGGACGCGCGGTCGATCCGGGTGCGGCTGGACATGCAGCTCGCCCTGTCCGGGGACGCGGAGGCCGAGCGACGGTTGACCGAGACGGCGACCTCGGACCAGGCCGAGCAGATGGACGTCGCCCAGGCGCGTCTCGGTCGGGCGCACCTCGCCTGGCAGCGGGCACGGTACGACGAGGCGCTCGCGCACGCCGACGGCGTGATCCGCACACTCAGCCAGGACGTCGGACCGCCGCCGCAGCCGCGTGCCCTGCTCCGGGTCGCGGTGGCGGTGCTGCGTCTGCGGGTGGCCGAGGTGTGCCGGACTCCGATGGACGAGGTCGGTCCGCAGGTGGCGACCCTGCTGGCGGTCGCCGCCGACGACGCGCTGGCCGCCCGGGACCTGCCGGTGATCGGGGCGTGGGCGCTCGGCGGCGCCGAACTCGCCGCGTACCGGGGCGACGCCGGCACCGCCCGCGAGCTGTCCGCGCTCGGGACGCGGATCGGCACCCACGTCGAGACGCTCTTCCCCCTCGGGCACGGCGAACGGCTCGACGCCGTCCTCGGGGACGAGGAGCAGCGTGAGCCGTCGCTTGCCGCGTGGCGCGGGCGACCGGTCGCCGTCGTGGTCGCCCGCATCCGCGAGCTGATGGGCGACCTGCTCGCGTAGGTCAGATCTTCCGGCGGTACGCGCGCAGCGCCAGCGGCATGAACACCGCCACGAAACCGACGCACCAGGCGAGGGTCCACCACACGTGGGAGCCCAGTGGGGTGCCGAGGAACAGCCCGCGTACCGAGTCCACCAGGTGGGTCATCGGGTTGACGTCCACGAAGGCCCGCATCCAGCCCGGCAGGGTGTCCGCGCCGACGAACACGTTGGACGCGAAGCTCAGCGGCATGATCAGCGCGAACATCAGGCCCTGCACGGCGCCCGGGGTGCGGACCTTCATCGACACGTACACCGGCAGCCAGCTCAGGCAGAGCGCGAACAGCACCGCGAGCAGGCAGCCGGCGATCGCCCGGAACGGGTCGGTTTCGATCCGGAAGCCCATCAGGTAGCCGATCGCGAGGGTCGAGACCGTGACGATCACGTACCGGACGACGTCGCCCAGGACCGCGCCGACGAGCGGTGCGGAGCGGGGGATCGGCAGTGAGCGGAACCTGTCGAAGATGCCCTTGGCGATGTCGGTGTTGAGGTTGACGCCGATCGCGATGGCCCCGGTGGCGATGGTCTGCGCCAGGATTCCGGGCAGCAGGAACTGCAGGTAGTCGTGGGTGGACCCGGCGACCGCGCCACCGAAGACGTACACGAAGATGATGAGGAACAGCACCGGTTGCAGCGTGACGTCGATCAGTGCCTCGGGCGTACGCCAGGTCTTGATGAGGCTGCGCTTGGCCAGTGCCAGCGAGTGTCGGACGAGCCGGAACGGTCGCGGGTTCGCCGCGACGGTCGACAGGGCGGGGCCCGCCGTGGGTGGTGCGCCGACCAGGGTGCTCATGCCGCGACCTCCGTGCGGTGGGTGGTGTCGTCCTCGGATGCCGTACGGCCGGTGAGGGTGAAGAACACCTCGTCCAGGCTCGGCAGGTGCAGGGAGAGTTCGGTGACCGCGACGCCGGCGGCGGCGAACCGCGCGACGCTCTCGGTCAGCGCCCGGTCGTCGGTGACCGGCACCGCGAGCACGCCCTTGCGGATCTCGTCGGCCTGCGCGCCCGAGCCGACCTCGGACAGGATGGCCGCGGTCCGGGGCAGGTCCGCCAGCAGCGACGGCCGGACCTCAAGGGTCTGCCCGCCGACCACCCGCTTGAGCCCTTCCGGGGTGTCGTGCGCGATGACCCGACCATGGTCGATCACCGTGATCGAGTCGGCGAGCGCGTCGGCCTCCTCCAGGTACTGGGTGGTGAGCAGCACCGTCGAGCCGTTGGTGACGAGCGAGCGGACCACCTCCCACATGTCCTCACGCTTGGCCGGGTCGAGGCCTGTCGTCGGCTCGTCCAGGAAGATCACCTCGGGTGATCCGACGAGGCTCGCGGCCAGGTCCAACCGCCGGCGCATGCCGCCCGAGTACGTCTTCGCCGGCCGGCCGGCGGCCTCGGTCAGGTCGAACCAGTCGAGCAGTTCGGCGGCCCGCCGCCGGGCGCCGGCACGGCCCAGCTCCAGCAGCGTCCCGAACAGTTCCAGGTTCTGCCGTCCGGTCAGGTCCTCGTCGACCGACGCGTACTGGCCGGTGAGGCCGATGCTCCGACGGACCCGCTCGGCGTCGCGGACGACGTCGAATCCGCCGATCCGGGCGGTGCCGGAGTCCGGGGTGAGGAGCGTGGAGAGGATGCGTACGGCGGTGGTCTTGCCGGCGCCGTTGGGTCCGAGGACCCCGAGCACCGTCCCCCGGGGCACGGCGAGGTCGACGCCTTGGAGCGCCCTCGTCTTCCCGAAGTTCTTCACGAGGCCCTCGGCCTCGATCACCAGGTCAGCTGTCATGTCCCACAGCCTGCGCCGGCCCGCCGACACCGCGCCGACACGGCGCCGACACCCCCACCGACACGACTGCCGCGATACGATGGCGGCGGCAGAGCGCCTGCCCGTGCCCGATGTGGTGGCCCACGCCAGAGACCACATGCTGGGGCCAAGAGTCACCGACTCCGCGCCGTCGTGTCGACCGTCGGCGTGCCCGCACGCCGCCTGTTCGGTGTACGCGCGTGGGGCAGCACCGGAGGGCGTCATGTCTGAGCACGACCAACGCCGTACCCCGACCTCGGGACGCGCCCGCAAGCGCGCCATCCGGGCGCAGGCCGCCCGCGCGGGGGTTGCCTACTCGGTGGCCGCGCGGCAGATCGAGTCGGTCGGTCTGCGACCGGGGGAGATCCTGTCCACGTACGGGCGGACGATCTACCCGATCGGCTTCGACCCGTACCGCCAACTGCTCGTCGACCGCCGTGAGCGGCGCTCGCTCGAGGAGCGGGTGGCGGACCTGCGGCGGGCCGCCGCCCTGCCGGACGGTCGCGCCCGGCACCTCGTCGAGCGTTTCCCGCCCGGCCGGGGCCGTCCGGGCTCCGGCGTGGGCCCGCTCTACCACGGTGCGGACCGCGAGGAACTGCTCGCGCTGCTGTACGTCGTGGTCGCGGTCGAGTCGCCGGGGCTGCTGCCGGAGGTGGGCGACCTGGCGTGGATCGCGGAGCTCGGTGAGGAGACCGCCCTCGACATGGCCTGTGCGGACGTCGACAGGGAGGTCCGCCGGCTGCTCGACCGGGAGCCGGTGCTGCTGTGGCCGGCGGTCGAGGGGGCGTTGGCGGCCGCCGAGCGCAGCGCGGACTGGCGGATCCGCCACTCGGCGGTGCGGCAGGAGGCGTTCCTTCGCGCGACGAGGACCCCACGGGTGGGTCCGGACGGTGAGCCGTACGTGCCGGAGTTGTCGGTCAGCGGAGTCCGGCAGATCCTCGACGCGCTGCTCGTCGTGGCCGACGACGGTCATGCTCCGGGCACCCGGGTACGCCTGCTCGACGGATCGAGCGAGGTGCGGGCGGGCACCATCGTCGGCGCCCGTTGGGGTCGGTCGGGTCCGCCGGAGGGCTATCTCGTCTGGCTCGACGGGGCCGGCGCGTCGACACCGGCGCGCGCCGACGAGCTGGTGGTGCTGGCCGGCCAGGAGTCTGTGGCGCGGTGAGCCCGGACCCCGCCGCGCCGGATCGGCCGCGGTGGCCCATAACCCGGGGAGTACGACCCAGAGGGGATGACCCGCAACATCCACATGCGTCAATATGATGACCGCTATCCCGATCCGGTGCGCTCACGGGGCGCGCCGTACCGATGCGGAGGAATGCATGGTTCGCTGGCGCACTCTCACCGGCCTCCTGGCCACCGCGCTGGCCGCGGTGACCGCGGGCAGCCTCATCCTCACGGCTCCGGCCGCCGCCGACAGCCCCGTCACTCCGAACGTCGTGGGCGGCACCCGCGCCGCGCAGGGCGAGTTCCCCTTCATGGTGCGTCTCTCGATGGGCTGCGGCGGCGCGCTGTACAGCCCGCAACTGGTGCTCACCGCGGCGCACTGCGTGGGCGCCACCGGCACCAACACCAGCATCACCGCGACCCTCGGCGCGGTCGACCTCCAGTCGTCCAGCCGGATCACCGTCCGGTCGAACTACGTCTACCGCGCCCCCGGCTACAACGGCAGCGGCCGGGACTGGGCACTGATCCGGCTGGCCAGCCCCGTCACCGGGCTGAGCACCCTGAAGATCGCCAACACGACCGCCTACGACAGCGGCACGTTCACGGTCGCCGGCTGGGGCGCGGCCCGCGAGGGTGGCGGCCAGCAGCGCTACCTGCTCAAGGCGACCGTGCCGTTCGTCAGCGACTCGACCTGCAACTCCTACTACGGTGGCGACATCATCGCCGCCCAGGAGATCTGCGCCGGGTACGCCAGCGGCGGCGTCGACACCTGCCAGGGCGACTCGGGTGGCCCGATGTTCCGCCGCGACGCCAACAACGCCTGGATCCAGGTGGGCATCGTCAGCTGGGGCAACGGCTGCGCCCGACCCAACTACCCGGGCGTCTACACCCAGGTGAGCTACTTCGCCTCGTCGATCGCCTCGGCCGCCGCGAGCCTCGGCGGCTGACGTACGGCCGAGCGGGCGGCCCGGACGACGCTGTCCGGGCCGCCCTGCCGTCGTCAGCCGGGAAACCGCAACGCGTCGTCACGCAGCACCGCGTGCGCGCCGACGGTCTCGTTGACGATCTGCGTCACCCGTACGTCGACCGCGACGCTGGCCAGCGCGGCCGCGTCCGCGCGGCTGACACCGTGCGACCGTTGCAGCAGGGTGAGCATCGAGTCCAGCGCCATGAACGTGGCGTCGTCGAGGGACGCGCCGACGCCGAGCGTCAACCAGGCATCCGCGGTACGGGCGACCGGGCCGGTGATCGGGAAGTCGTCCCGGACGTCGAAGGTCAACGTCACCTCCTCCATCGGACACTCGATCGCGGTGCCGCCGACCTCCCCGTCGCCCTGCGCGGCGTGCCCGTCCCCGACCGAGAACAGAGCGCCGTCGACCGGGATCGGCAGCAGCAGCGTGCTGCCGGCCGTCAGGTCCTTGCAGTCCAGGTTGCCGCCGTACGGTCGCGGTGGGGTCGTCGAGTGCCGCCCCGGCTCGGCCGGCGGCATGCCGAGCACCCCCATGAACGGGCGCAACGCAACGGTGTGGCCGTGCTGGTTGCGGCCGGTCATCGCCACCGCGTCCAGCTCCCAGGAGTGCACCACCTGGTCGTGCTCGACGCCGTAGCGCTCGTTGAAGCCACTCGGCCAACCACCGGCCACGGTGGTGCCCCAGGCGCCCGGGGTGATCGCGTCGACGCGTACCTCGAGGGTCTGACCGGCGCGCGCACCGCGTACCGCGACCGGACCGATCAGCGCGTGCCCGTGGTCCGGCTGCCGCTGCGGGACCCGGGGGCGGTCCCGGTTGTACCCACCGGGGTACGGGCCGGCCGACCACCAGCAGTCCAGGGTGCGGTAGGTGACGGTGTCGCCGGGGTCGATGGTCAGCACCGGCGGGAAGTCGACGGAGAAGTGACCGTGCAGAGTGGCGTCGCCAGGGGTGAGGGTGTGTCGCATCTGCGCAGGCTAAGCCCCGCCGTCCAGGACCTCCCGCAGCCGGGTGGCGAACTCCTCGGGCTTGCCCGCGTAACCGGACTCGACGCCGAGGAATCCACCGTGGTGGCTGGGGAACACCACGGCCTCCTGACCGAGCAGCGCCGCGGTGGCCAGGGAGGTGCGCGCGGTGTACGTCCCCGCCGACTCCTCGCCGACCGCGATGACGATCCGGGTGGGGGCCGCCGTGAGCCGGGTCGGGTCGGGGCGGTAGTCGGTGATCGCCGACGAGTTCCTCGACAGCAGCGGGTCGTCGCGGCTCCCGTCGTCGTCGGCAGGCAGCCCGAACATCGCTGGGTCGGGGGCGGGCTGGGCGAAGTAGGCGTCGGTGAACTCGCCCTGCCAGGACGTCATCGCGATGAACGAGGCCATTCCCGCGCCGCGGCCCTTGGCCTGGTAGGCCTCGTGGCAGCCGGCCTGGGCGCGCTCGGCGGCAGTGGCGTCGGGAAGGACCGCGTTGATCGGCGGTTCGTGGGCCACGAGCGTGGCGACGTCCTCGGGGTGGGTGGCGACCAGTTCGAGTGCGGTCACCGCGCCGCCACTGCTGGCGAACACGTCCACCGGGCCGGCGTCGAGCGCCTCCACCAGCGCGTGCAGGTCGGCCGCCTGCTGCTGCGGCGTGTGGTCCGAGCGGCCGTCCGTACGGACGCTGCGACCCAGTCCACGCGGGTCGTAGGTGACGACGGTGCGGTCCGTGAAGTGCGGCGCGAGCGCTCCGAAGCCCTCCGCCGTCATCGGCTGACCGATCATGAGCAGCGTCCGGTGGTCGCCGGACGGGGGCAGCGGGCCGCGGACGTCGTAGACGAGGTCGACGCCGGGAATGGAGAGAGTGTGCGTCCGGATGTCCGTCATGCCGGTGACACTACGGCCGGCGGTTCCCGTTCCCGAGTGCGACGGGCGCGTGGCGCGCTGTTTTCGGCGCCGACGCCGGTGGGCCGCGGAGGCGTCCGCGCGTCCGCGGCCCACGCGAGTCACGACGCCGAGGGGACCCGGTCCAGGAAGCCCAGCACCTGGGTCAGCCGCCCGTTGTCGTCGGTCACCGCCACGTCGAAACCGACGACCGGCGCCTCGACATCGTCCGGCCCCAGTTCCCAGGTGAAACGGCTCTGGTTGTGGTGCGAGTCGACCGGTCCGACCAACCGGAACGTCATGCCGGGGAACTGGCTCTGCACGGCGGCGATCGTCGCGTCGATCGCGTCCCGGCCCTCGGCGACCACCATCGGGTCCACGTAGCGCCCGTCGGGGGCCCACAGGTCGTCGATGTCGCGGCGTCGTCGCTCCGGGTCGGTCTCGTTCCAGGTCGCGATGTACCGCTCGGCCAGCTTGTCGAACGCGGTCGTCATGGGTCTCTCCTCGTCAGCGGGAACTGCTGTTTCCGGTGACGAGCCTTTCCCGGGCCGTGGTGCGCTGTCGATTACGTCGGAGGTAATGGTCCATGCGCCGCCGCGGAACTAGGGTCGGAGAAGTGACGATCATGACCGGGGCCGGGCGGCCGGTGGGGGAGCTGCTGCGGGACTGGCGCCGGAATCGCGGGATGAGTCAGCTCGACCTGTCGATCGAGGCGGGCGTGTCGACCCGGCACCTGAGTTTCGTCGAGACCGGCCGATCCCGACCCAGCCCGGATCTCATCCTGCGGCTTGCGGAACAACTGGACATGCCGCTGGCCGAGCGCAACACGATGCTGCTCGCCGGCGGCTACGCGCCCGCCTATCCCAGTCACGAGCTGAGCGACCCCGAGCTGGCGCCGGTACGCGCCGCCGTACGGCAGATCCTCGACGGGCATCGCCCGTACCCGGCGCTGCTCGTCGACCGGCACTGGCACCTCGTGGACGCCAACCCCGCCGTCGACCTGTTCACCGCGGACGCGCGGCCCCACCTGCTCACGCCCCCGATCAACGTGCTGCGCCTCAGCCTGCACCCCGACGGCATGGCGCCACGCATCCTCAACCTGCCCGAGTGGCGCTCCCACCTGCTCAAACGCCTGCGCCAGCAGGCCGACGCGACAAACGACCCGGTCCTGCGCGACCTGCACGACGAGCTTCGCGGCTATCCCGGCGGCGACCCGGCACCGGTCAGTGACGCCCTGTCCCGGGTCCTCGTTCCACTGCGGTACCGCCACGACGACCGGGAACTGGCCTTCGTCAGCACCACCACCCTCTTCGGCACGCCGCTTGACGTCACCGTCTCCGGGCTGGCCGTCGAGGCGTTCTTCCCCGCCGACGGGGCGACCACCGAGGCGCTGCGCACGCTCGCCCCGTCGTGAGCGTCACCCCTCGGGACACGAGACCGGCGGTGGCTGGCGGAGCCCGTCCCCGATGACTCCCGGCATCCGCCGGGCCACCCCGGCGAGCAGGTCCGCGACCTGCACGCGCGGGTCGTCGCGGGAGTCCACCATGAGCAGGCCGGCCAGGGGAGACACCCCCGGCGGCAGCGCACCGGCCACCGACGCGCCGGCCAGCACCCGCTGGAGACGGGTCAACCGGTCGGCGGTCAGTGCGCTCTGCTCGTCGTGGGTCACCAGCACCCGGCGCTGGCCGGCGCTCCAGGACAGGACCGTCTCCGCGAGCGCCGGCAGCAACGGCTCCAGCGGCGGGGGCACCGACCGGTCGTCACCGTCGAGCCGGGCCACCAGGGCCCGTACGCGCTGCGGGTGGAGCCCGTCGAGGACGGCGTCCGCCGCCGCGCCGAGCCGGTGACCCAGCAGCGCGTCCCGGGCCTGGAAGAACCGCAGCAGCGTCAGGTCGGTCGGTGGCCGCCGCTTCATCCGGACGAGATCCACGAACGCCGCCAGGAAGGCGGCCCAGTCGCCCCCGGCCGTACGGCCCGCCTCGTGCAGCGCGCGGGCGGCCGCCTCCTGGTCGCGGGCCAGGCGGGTGCCGGCCGCGTACGACGGCTCGGTCAGCAGGAAGTCGACGATGCGGGTGACGAGGAAGAACTCCTTGTCGATCAGGTGGACGTGCGCGCGACCGGTCAACGCCGTGCGGAACCACTCGAGCGCCTCGCCCGCACCCGGGCGACGCAGGAACTGCCCGGACTTGAGCTCGTGCGCCGAGAACCGGAACCCGGAGCGCAGCGTGGTGACGAGCGCGACGGCCTCGTCGGCCACCAGGTCGACACTCGCGTGTGTGATCACCGGGGCGGTCGAGTGCAGCAGGTTGGTGCCCGAGAACCCCGACTCGTCGCAGGCGATCTCCACGACCGCGCCGGCCACCGGGCCGCTCGGCGGGAGCCCGCCCTGAAGTGGCGATCGCACACCCGAACCCCCGCCCATGCCGCCATGCTCGTCCGCACACCCGCACCGGACAAGCCGATTGTGTACGGGTGGCTGAGGTCAGCGCAGCCGGCGGATGTCGCCGTACGCCCGGTAGAACCCACCCCGGCCGGACTCGCGGACCTCGGTCACCAGGTAGCGGGCGCCCGGCTCCCGGATGCCCTTGGGGAACTGCACCGACCAGTCGCGCCGGTACCCGTCGGACAGCACCTGGACCCGCAGCCGCCCCCGGTCGTCCAGGCACTGCACCACGACGCCGGCGCCCGAGTCGCCGGTCACCTCGACGATCGTCGGCTGGACGGTGCGCGGCGCCTCGCGGGGCGCCTTGATGTCGCGCACCTGCGGCACGTCGCCGACCTGGGCTGCCCGGATCGCCGGCTCACTGGCGTCGACGCACGCCAGGTGACCGCCGGTGGTCACCACGTAGAGCCGACCGTCGTGATACTGCATCGAGTACGCCGAGCCGCAGCCGGTGCCGAGCTTCCACAGGCGGGTGCCCGCCGCGTCGAAGCAGTAGATCGAGGACTGACTGTCGCCGGCGAAGACGAACTCGCCGCCCTCGGCCGTCGCGCAGGAGAAGACCGGGGCGTCGCACCGGTAGCTGCGCTCGACGCGGCCGTTCTTGGCCAGGCGCACCACCTCGCGGGTGCCCGTCCCGGCGAACACGCTGCCGCGCTCCTGCCAGCCGAACAGCACCGAGCCGGTCCTCGTGTGCCACAGCTCGCGGCCGGTGCGCCAGTCGAAGCCGGTAACGCCCTGGGAGTGGCCGTGGTAGAGCGCGTCGGCGTCGCAGCGCACCATCCAGGCCGAGCGGCCCCGACCGGGCCGACGCCAGAGGAACTCGTCCTCGTGGTCGATGGCGGCGATCCCACCGTCGGCGTCCGAGACGCCGAGGACGCCGTCGTGGATGTCGAGCCAGTAGATGTCGATCTCGGGGGCGATCGCGTACGCGACCCGGGGCACCTTTCCGGACAGGTCGTAGACGTTGCCGTCGTCGCAGCCGGCGTAGACCCAGGCGTCGTCGGCGACGATGCACTTCACCCCGTCGGGCAGGCGGACCTGGCCGCGCACCTGGGCGTCGTGCCCGAGGGTCGTGATCACCCCGTGCTCGTTGCCGACCATGCAGTGTTCGTCGTCGACGAAGATGCCGAAGGCGGGAGCGCCGGAGTCGTACCGCCAGAGCACCGGCGCGGTGTGCGCGGTGGACCGGGTGCTGACGATCTGTCGCCGGGAGACGGTGCGCTTCTGCCGCACGCCGGGCACCGCCGGGGCGTACCCCTTGCGGACCTTCTCCCCGATCTTCTTCGCCGCGGCCGCGCGGGCGCGGGCGTTGTCCGGGTAGGCGCTGGCCTTGACCTGCCCCTGGTCGCCGATCCGGCCGTAGCGCACGGTCAGCGTGGCGTTGTCGACCACGACCTCGTAGAACTTGTGCGCACCGTCCACTTCGGACAGTTCGAGGTAGGTCGTCTCCTGGGACATGGGGGCCTCCGAGGGGGGTCAGCTGCCGGCCCGACATGGTCGGCGCGGCGACGGTGCCCACACGATAACCGCCACCCCCGACAAGATCCGGTACGGCGACGACGCCCCAGGCGACGGCCTTGTATCGATGGATGTCGACTGCCATGCTGTGGTTCGGTCGTGCTCGGGAGCCAGCGCGACCCGCGTCCTCTCCGGCCCACGGGACGCACGAGGTGGCCACGCCACCCGTGCCGGGCAGTCCTCGTCGGTGGCCGGACACCCGTGTGCGGCACCGGCCGCCAGCTCGGTCGCCCGGTGCCCGTAACCACCGGAGGTACCGATGCTCCGTACGTTCCTCGCCGTCACCACCCTGGCGCTGGTCGCCTGGACACCGACGAGCAGCGCCACCGAGGCGACGCCCGCGCCCACCCCGTCGGTCACGCCCACGCCGACGCCCACGATCACCTGCCCGCCGGTGCTGCCGATCACCGCCACCGTGACCGGGGCGACCACCACGAGCCTGACCCTCTCGTACTCGATCTTCCTGCGGCCGCCCTGTGGCTACGACCCGCCGATTGCCGTCCAGCTCTTCGCCAGCCGGGACGACGCCGTGAAGTGGCTGAACCCGGTGGCCGAGGCGGTGTCCGGCCCGGAGCGCGACGGGACCGTCACCATCGGCCGGCTGACGCCCGACACCGAGTACTGGTACCGGTTCGGCGACGTCGACGGCCGCCGTGACCCGTACATCGTCGGTGGGCCGGCCCGTACCCTCGCCGAGTCGACCTGCCGTGCGACCGCCACCATCGACGCCCGCTGGGGCACCGGCTTCGTCGCCACGGCCACCGTCCGCAACACCGGGACGGAGCCGGTCGACACGTGGCGGGTCTCCTGGCGCTGGTCCGGGGACGAACGCATCCAGACGGTCTGGGGCGGCGTGGCCGAGACGGCCGGCGGCGGCGTCACCGTCCGCAACGCCCCGTACAACGGCACGCTCGCACCCGGCGGCGCGACGACGTTCGGGCTGCTCGTGTCGACGAGCGCGGTGCCCGAGGGGCTGACGCTGACCTGCTAGCGGGTGAACGACGCCGCCCCGCTTCCGCCGTCGTGGCGTGAGCGGGGCGGCGGCACCCGGCACACCGCCGATCGAGCGCACCACGTCCAGATCCGGCTCGTAGCACATCACGCCAAGGGAGCGTGGGTTTCCCGGCTCCGCTAGGGCTCCTCGGTGCGGGGCCGCCGGGCGATTCCCAGCAGGTGGGTGTCCGGCCAGTCCAGCGGGCGGCCGTTGGTGTCGGTCAGCGTCGCCACCGGGGCGATCCGGTTGTCGATCACCCAGTCGTTGCGCAGCGGCGTGGACGCCGGGTCGACCTCGAATCCGGCCTCGGCCAGCAACTCCAGCCACTCGGCGAAGCTGAGGCCGCAGAACTGCTCACGCGTCTCGGACAGCCAGTTGTCGACGTAGTCCTTGCGGGTCAGGTAGTCCATCGCCGCGCCGAGTTCGATCCGCACGCTGCCCTCGTCGACGGCCTCGTACGCGAAGGGGAACGCGAAGTCGACGGCGAACTGGTCCAGCCGCGCCCGCGTCGACAGCCCGCCGACGTACCGCCTGACCTCGCCCTCGGAGAGTTCGGCGAGGTCGTGGCGTGGGGCCGACGGGTTGGCGCCGTCGTCGGTCGTCAGGCGCAGGACCACCTGGCGTCGCCGGTCGGCCGGTCCGCACACGTCGCTGTTGATCCAGACGCCGCCCGGCACGGTGTGGTCGTGGATGCGGCGGGCGAACTGCAGCAGCGACTCCCGCTGGCGCCCGTACGACCAGATCTCGTGGGTCAGGGCGAAGGTGAGCGTGGTGTCCACGGATCGGTCGGCGAAGATCGCGCCGCCGAGGACGTTGCGCTGGTAGAAGTACACGTTGGCGTTGCGGAAGACGCCCTGGGCCTTCTTGTGCACGCACTCCTGGTAGAGGTGCCGGGCGACCTCGACACCGATCAGGTCGCTCTCGCGCAGCGCGGCCTCCCGGTCGGCCAGTTCCAGCACCGAGCCGGCGCCGCAGCCGATGTCGACGATGCGCCCGGGCTGCACGTGCCGACGTACGGCGGTCCACTTGCGCTCGGCGGCCTCGGTGAAGGCGTCCACGTACGTCCGGTAGTCGCGGGTGGCGGTGAGACCGCCCTCGTCACCGACCAGCGGGTCGTTGACCACCGACCGGACCTGCTCGACCAGGCGGTAGCGTTCGAAGACGTCGATCGTCGCCGGGTGGGCCAGGGTGCGCCAGGTCGGGTCGCCCCCGGCCAGGCGGAGCAGCACGTCCCAGGGGCGCTCGGGGATCTCGTCGAGGTCCGGGTCGGCCTCGACCTGCGCGATCGGGAAGCCGATCCGTTCGTAGAGCTTGGCCACCGACGGCGTCGAGCAGGCCACGACTGTGTCGTCGGGGGTGAGGTCGAGGCCCGTGGCGACGGCGATGGTCTTGAGGGTCACCTCGGCGAAGGCGTCGGTGGGCGCGGTGTCGAAGACCGGGACGACCACCGAACGCAGCCCGGTCAGCACGCTGAACCGCTCGATCGCGGCCTCGCGGCGGTGGTACGGCACCGGGTTGCGCCTGGTGTTGTCGTGGTTGGCGGAGGTGACCGCCCAGACGATCGTGGTGGCGCCGGACCGGGCGAGCCGACCCAGGTAGTCCGCCTGGAAGCGGGTCAGCAGGTGGTGGCGGCCCGGAAAGAGCACGAACCGTGGCGGTAGGCCGATCGTGATCACCCCATGTGGTGCCGAGCCGATGTGCGACGCACGAGCATAGCGAGTGGCCGGCGCACGTCACCTGAACGGGGGAGCACGTGGCACACCGCGCACGGCATCATGGCAGGGGTGCGGCGGCGATTCAGGCACATCCTCGCGGACCTGCGGCACCGCCGGTTCATCGACCTGTACGCCACCACCCTCGTCGCGTTCGTCTTCGCGGCGTTGCTGCTGGTCGGCGCGGATCTGCCGGACAGCGTCCGGTGGTCGCTGCTCTTCGCCGGGTTGGGGTTCCTGTTGCTGCGGCTGGCGTTCGCCAACCACCGGGAGGACCGGTTCCTGGACCGGAGCGACTACGACCGGAACCCGATCACCGAGGACCTTCGCGCGGCCCGGGACGTGTGGATCTTCGCGCCGGTCGGTTCGAACTTCCTCACCGAGGAGCGCTGTGACGTTCTGCGCCGAGGTCCGCTGGCGCGGGCCGACGGCACGGTGCGGGTCGTGGTGTTGCGGGAGTTCGACCCCGACGACCCGATCTCGGAGCAGCTCGACGCGCTGCTCGACTTCCCGGTGCAGCGGGCGGCCGACTCGCTGCGCGAGACCAGGTCGCGGTTGGCGTCGATGCGGCAGTGGTCGGTGCAGGGCACCTTCGCCTGGGGCGAGGTCGGGTTCAACCCCGGATTCAGCCTGGTCGCGGTGAACCCCCGCGCTGCCGGCGGGTACGCGAACGTCGAGTTCCACGGCTTCCGCAACGACGCGATCCGCTCCCGCATGCACATCCACCTGACCCGCGACGACGGCCAGTGGTACACGTACTGGCTCGACCAGTTCGAGGAGATCTGGCGCTCGACGCTCGACGCTGACGGGTCGTGACGGTGCTCCCGCCCCGCGTCGCGCCGGCCGCCGTGTTCACCGGGGCGGGGATCAGCGGGGACGAGCCGGCCGCCCTGCCCCGCGGGTTCGGTCTGCGCGACGACGTGCTGGCGACGATGCACGAGGCGGCCCACCGTCGACTGGCGGGTCTGGTCACCGACGCGCAGCTCACGGCCGTCCGCGCCCAGGCGTACAAGCTCGAGGTGGTCCTCGGCCGTCTCTGGGGCACTGTCGGTCCGGACGCCCTGGACTGCGTCTTCGCGCTGCGGGTGAGCGTGCCCAACGAGGCGCACATGCTGGCCGGGCTGCACCTGCTGCGGGGCGGCACCCACGTGACAGTCAACTTCGACGTGGGGGTCGAACTCGCGTACGACCTGATCTGCGGTCGTGCGGACCTGCCGGCCGACGCGCCGCCGGACTACCACGACGCCCTCCGGGCCTGGCGGGCGCTCGCGCCGCTCGATCCGCCGGCGCTGCTCTCGGTCTCCAGCCACGAGGAGTTCGCGGCGTGGCTGAGTGCCGACCGGCCTCCCGCGCTGTTGAAGGTGCACGGCGGCCTGGACCGGCAGCAGACCTCACTCGCCGACGTGGTCGTCGTGGACATCGAGGAACTCGCCCAGCTCACCGCCGAGCGCACGGCGGCGGTGGAAGGGCTCGGCGACGCCGACCGCCTGCTCATCACCGGGTACTCCGGCGGCGACCCGGACGTGTACGGCCCGCTGCTGGCGGCGGCCGCGCGCACGTCCACCACCTGGTGCTGCCTGAGCCTGCCAGCGGCCTCGACGGTGCCGGCCGACGCTCGCCGGCACGGCATCGAGCTGGTGCGGGGCGACCCGGGCGGGCTGGCGGTCACCGCGTTGCGCGGGCTCCTGGGTGGGGTTCCGCCACCGGCCTGGCCGTCTGTGCGCCTCGCCGGCGACGGTTACCGGGTGCGCTTCGCGAGATGGAAGCGCAACCTGCGCGCGGCGCATCCGGACGAGGTGGTCGCGCAGTCCTGGGCGTGGCTGATTGCCGATATCGGCGACCTCGACGCCGCCGAGGCGATGTTCGACGCACTGCCCGAGGACGCGCCCGGCGCCCGGCTGCGGCACGCGGAGATCCTCTACAACCGGGCCCGCGGCGACGACCGGGTCCGGGCCGGCCGGATGTTCCGCACGGTGGCGGCCGGCGCGGCGGACGCGTCGACCCGGCTGCACTGCCTGCTTCGGCTTGGCGACATCGCGCGTGGTCGGGCGGCGCGCGACGCCAGGGGCGTACGGATCCTGTGGGATCTCGCCGAGGCGTACGCCCGACCGGCGCACGTCATCGCCGTCACCCGCAACGGTCGCCGGCACCCGGAGGAGGCGGGCGACGCGTACCGCGCTCTCCAGCAGACGTCGCTGCGCCTGCTGGAACGACTGGTGCTCGTCGCGCCACGGCCGACGTGGCCGGTCGTCGCCGTCGTCTGCCGGGCCGCCGCGGTCCTGGGTGGACAGGCGACGCGCCTGGCCCGCAACGGCAACCGACTCGCGCTGATCCGGCAGCACCGGGGGCTGCTGCGGGCGCTGGCCGCCCTGCTGGGTGGCGGTCCCGGCCCCGTGGACGTCCGCGATGACATGCGGGCGCTACGCGCCACCTACCGGGCCGCTGACGACCTGCCCGGCGCCGCCGGTTGCGCGGTCACCCTCGCCGTGCTGGCCGCCGCAGACGGTGACCTTCCCGGAGCCCGCGCCCTGGTCGCCGAGGCCCTGGACGAGTACGTCGCCGGGCGGCCCGACGGCCGGCCCCTGTTCGCCGGGGAGGCGCTTGTCGACGTCGCGACCCGGCTGATCGACCGGCTCGACGGCAACCGGCCATGATGGACCGCCGGCAATGATACGGAGAACGTGGTTACTGATAGGTACAGTTCGCCGTCCGAAGATCCAGACCAGCGCCGCTACTATGACGTCAGCCTTGCACAATTGATCAAGGTTGACGCGGAGGTTCCGGTGAGTCCCTACCTTCGGAACGAGATCGTGGAAGCAGTCCGGCGTGGCGACGCGATCTTCATCGTCGGCGCCGGCGTCTCTCTGCTCGCCTCGGACGGTGCGGAATGCGCCTCGTGGAAAGGGCTGATCCGGGCCGGCATCGACCGATCCGTCGACCTCGATCCCTCCCTTTCCGGGCGGTGGCGATCGAGCAGGATGAAGGCTCTCACCTCCACTGCCGACAGTGCCCAGATGATCGGTGTGGCGCAGGAGGTGGAACACCACCTCAAGCAGATTCCGGGAAATCACTACGGCAAGTTCCTCGCCGAGACCGTCGGCAGCCTGCCCATGGTTCGTCGGGGCATCATCGACGTCCTGAAGGACTCCGGGGCGCCGATCCTGACGACGAACTACGACAGCCTTCTGGAACAGGGGACCGGCCGGGACGCCGCCACCTGGAAACGAATCTCGAATCTTCAGGACGAGATCAAGCAGCCCGGCCGATTCGTCGTCCACCTGCACGGGCACTGGCGTGAGCCGGAGACGATCGTGTTCGGTTACGAGAGCTACGCCCGGGTCATCGGTGACTCGGAGTCGCAGGCGATGTTGCGGGCACTGCTGGCCACCAAGGCGATCGTCTTCGTCGGTTTCGGTCAGGGCCTGGAGGACCCGAATTTCACGGCCCTCACGACGTGGCTGACATCCACCCTCGGTTCCAGTGGCATCGCACCCGCCGTTCTGGTCAGAAACCGGGAACTCGCGTCCGCGCAGTCCCGATTCCGGGCGCTCGGCGTCAACGCCCTGGCCTACGGTGACGCGTACGAGGACCTCGAACTGTATCTGGCCGACATCGTGCGCGAGGCCGACGCGGTTCCGACCCTGGGTGTCAAGGAGTTCACCTGGGAGTCGCTCGCCCCCAAACTCATGCGACTGCACCGGCGCATCGCGAGGAGTTTCGCGCCCGACTTCGTGGTGGCGATGTCGGGGCCGGGAAACTTCGCTCCGGCCTACTGTCTGGCGCATTCCAGTGAGGATCCGCCACTGCTGGCCGCCGTGACGTTTCCCCGTCGCCCTGATCGCAGTCGGCACAATCTGGCGTTCGAGAAGTTGGCGTCTAACGACGGTTGGATCCACCACGAGTCCGATAAGTGGGACGTGTTCCTGCCCAACGTGATTCGGCACTTCCCGGCGGGTTCACGGGCCCTCATCTTCGACGACCGGGTCGTGGGCGGCAGGGTGCAGCACGCGATCGCCGAGCTGCTCACGGGATTCGGCTACGAGGTGCGGCGGGCGGCCCTGGTGGTCGATCCCCGACAGACGTCCGCTGTGGACTTCTACGAGGAGGTAGTCGATGGAGACTTCGTCTTTCCCTGGGGCGGCCGACACGGCCGGGGTGAGCCAGCTTCTTGAGCAGGCCGAGGCGGGCCTCGCCGCCATGCAGCAGGCACAGCGGGCGTACGACGACGCGATGTGGGACATCGAGGATCCCGCCTTCGCGAAGTTGCGCCACGTCCACATCCACCTGTCGGTGACGGTCGGCAAGATCGCCAAGCTCGTCGAGCCGGCGGACCACACGGACCACCGGGGCGAGCCGGTCGAGGTCGGCGATCTGCGCGAGGCGTTGGCGTCCGCCGTCGCTGACCTGCTCATGCACTCGGCCCAGATCGCCAACCTCGTCGACGGCGACCTGGGGGAGTTCCTGCGGAACCGGTACCGGCAGAACGCCGCCCGTTTCGCGCCCGACTCCGACTTCGCCGGGCTGTAGGCGTCGCGCCCCGGGTCGCGACGCAGGTGACCCGGGGGCTCGCGTTCCATCCGCTGGACGGTTCGCCCGCGGAAAAGCGTAATCCGATCTTGTCTGCGTCGGTCGGCCCTGAGCTGCGGAGATAGCGCTCTCACGGATACCGGGAGAACGCTTGACGCGCCCGTGACCGAGCCGCAACGATGCATTCGCATGTCTCATACCCCGCCGCCCCACCGGCGGGTACGCCAATTTCGCCACGGTCACCGGTGGGGTCACCGCACCGACCGGCACCCGCACACTGTTCCTGGTCTTCAAGGGCACCGGCCCGTGGTTCGACCTCGACGAGTTCACCCTCTCCGGCAGCCCCGGCGGACCGGGGCCGGACCCGGATCCCGAGCCGGGCGCGAACCTGGCCCAGGGCAAGCCCGCCCGAGCGTCCAGTTTCGAGGGCGCCTTCGTCGCGGCCAACGCGTTCGACGGGGACGCGGGCACCCGGTGGGGCAGCTCGTTCAGCGACCCGCAGTGGATCGACGTGGACCTGGGCGCCGCGTACGCCATCAACCGGGTGAAGCTGACCTGGGAGGCGGCGTACGGCAGCGGGTACCAGATCCAGACCTCGACCGACGGGGTCACCTTCACCACGGTCCGCACGGTGACCGGCGGCGACGGCGGCGTGGACGACCTGACCGGGCTGACCGGCACCGGCCGGTACGTCCGCCTGCTCGGCACCACCCGGGGCACCGCGTGGGGCTACTCGCTCTTCGAGTTCGAGGTGTACGGCGGCAGCGGCGGCCCGACCGGCGGCAACCTGCTGCTGAACAAGCCGACGTCCACGTCCAGCAACGAGGGGGCCGACGTGTCGGGCGCCCAGGCGGTGGACGGCAGCCTCACCACCCGCTGGTCGAGCACCTTCTCCGACCCGCAGTGGATCCGCGTCGACCTGGGCAGCCCCACCGCCATCGGTCGGGTCAAGCTGAACTGGGAGGCGGCCTACAGCAGCACGTACCAGATCCAGACCTCGAACGACGGCACCACCTGGACCACCGTGAAGACGGTGACGGGGGCCGACGGCGGGGTGGACGAGCACACCGCGCTCGGGGCAAACGGTCGCTACCTGCGGATCTACGGCACGGCCCGGGGCACCGGATACGGCCACTCGCTGTGGGAGTTGGAGGCGTACGCCAACTGACCGGGCACTCGGTCCGCCCCCACCCTCGAACGGGCGGTGGGGGCGGCCCGTGCGTGGCCCCCGGCGGAGCGGCGGTGGTGAGCGGTGGGCGGCCCGGCGTCGCGGCGCGCGGCCTAGTCGTCGGCGACGGCCACCGGCTCCGAGCCGATGCAGCGCACCTTCAACTCGTACTCCCGGGCCGCCCCCTGGAAGGTGACCTCGACGTCGTCGTCCGGACCCCGGTCCACGTCGCGGACCCGGTAGCCCTGTGCAGGCGCCCAGGAGACGAGGCGCACGCCGTCGGGGCCGCACTCGGCCACGGCCGTGCCGCCGTCGGTGGCGAAACTGCGGCGGACCCCGACGCTGGCGGTCGGCGCGGGGGCCGCTGTGGACGGCGCGCCCGGTGACGCATCGACGGTGCCAGTCGGCTCGGGCGAGGCGAGCGCCCGTTCGATCTCGGCCTCGCTGCGCACCCCGCCCGGCGTCCCGGTCAGGCTCTCACCCACCAGCCGGATCGCGCCCAACCCGATCAGGATCGCCACGGCGACGGTGGCCACCCACCCGGCGGCGACGAGGACCGAACGACGACTCATACCACCGACTATCCCCGATCCATGGTTGTCCTCGGCACATCCCGACCCTAAGGCGGGGTTAACGCCGCGCGTCGCGCCGTGCCGGGTCCGCGAGATCGCCGGACTCCGACGGGTCAGGAACCCCGGCCACCGTGGCCAGGCGCATGCTGGTCTCGTCACTGGTGCCCGGAGCCGCAGTGAGGATGACGATCTTCAGCTCGGCGTCGCCGTCGGTCAGGACGTCGCAGTCGACCGTGACGGCGCCGACCGACGGATGCCTGACGATCTTGCGATCTTCCCGGTGGGCCGCGACCGTCCCGGCCGCCCACAACGCGGCGAACCGTTCGTTGCCCTCGACGAGGTCGCGGATCAGCGTCGCCAACCGGAGGTCACGGGGAAACCGGCCGCTGGCACGTCGGAGGTCGGACACCACCGCGAGGCTGGTGGCCTCGGTGTCCAACGAGATCACGGGCCACTGCGACAGCTGCGGTCCCTCGGAGGTCACCGGGAAGGTGTCGCGGGCGAAGTTGCGCCGGGCCGGTGGTCGCACCGAGGGATCGCCCAACAAGGCCGCCCAACCGCGATTCCACCAGATCAGCTGCCAGTCCGCCGCGAAGACGGCGACAGCGGCGTCACCGAGACGGCCCACCACCCGCTGCACACCAGGCGGGATGTGGTCCGAGATCTGGTCGTCCGCCGGAGGGGCCAGCCGAGCGAGGCGGAACAGGTGGTCGCGCTCGGCGGAGGTGAGTTGGAGGGCGCGGGCGAGCGCGGAGACGACCTGCGCCGAGGGCGTGGTCGCCCGTCCCTGCTCCAGCCGCACGATGTAGTCGACGGACACGCCTGCGAACTCGGCCAGCTCCTCCCGTCGCAGGCCGGCGGCTCGGCGCCCATGGCCGACGGGCCGCCCGGCGGCGGTCGGCGACAAGCGGTCACGCCAGGCACGGATCGTCGCTCCCAGTCCCGCCGCCTGCGTCATCACGCCTCGATTGTCACGCACGCTCTGGGCACGAGGGTGGTATTGCCTGTCCTACCGTCGTGACGTCTCTGGCACGTGGACGCGCCACGGCAAACGATGGACCGCATGACGATCACCTTCATCACCGGAGCCAACAAGGGCCTCGGCCGCGAGACCGCCCGCCGCCTCATCGGCCTGGGTCACACCGTTCTCGTCGGGGCACGTGACCCCGAGGCCGGCGCCGTGACGGCCGACACCCTCGGTGCGCGGTTCGTGCCGATCGACGTCACCGACGACGGATCCGTCGCGGCTGCCGCCGCCGACGTCGAGCGACACGAGGGTCACATCGACGTACTGGTCAACAACGCCGGCGTCCACGGACCGTTCGGCGACCCGAGCAACCTGACCGGTGACGAGATGCTCGACGTCCTCGATGTCAACGTCGTCGGCGTGGTGCGGACGACGACCGCCTTCCTGCCGCTGCTGCGCCGCTCGCCCGACCCGGTGATCATCAACGTCAGCAGTGCGATGGGTTCGCTGGCGGCCACCCATGACCCGGCACGAGCCGAGTCGGGGGTCATCGCCCCCGTCTACACGTCGTCGAAGGCGGCGCTGACCATGTTGACCACCCAGTACGCCAAGGCGCTGACCGACGTCCGCGTCAACGCCGTCGACCCCGGGTACACCGCCACGGACCTCAACGGCCACAGCGGCCCGCAGACCGTCACCGAGGGCACGGATGCCATCGTCGCCCTCGCCACCGAAGGACCGGGCCACGGCTCGGGCCGCTTCGTCGACCGGCACGGCGAGATCGCGTGGTCCTGATGACGGAGGGGTTAGCCTGCCACCTGTGGCGCGCCTACTGCTCATCGAGGACGACCTGACGATTCGTACCCCGCTGATCCGGGCGCTGCGCGAACGCGGCCACGCGGTGGCCGCGGCCTCGACCGCGATGGCCGGTCTCCGCGACGCCCTGGACGACCGGCCCGACCTCGTCGTTCTCGACCTGGGCCTGCCCGACCTGGACGGGCGGGAGTTGCTGCGGATGCTGCGGGCGGTCAGCTCGGTGCCGGTCATCGTGGCCACCGCCCGCGACGACGACGCCGAGATCGTCCGGGTGCTCGACGCGGGCGCCGACGACTACGTGGTCAAGCCGTTCACCGCCGCGCAGCTCGACGCCCGCGTCCGGGCCGTGCTGCGGCGGGGCCCCTCCGGCACGGACGGGCAGGACCCGTCGCTCGTCGTCGGCGGGCTGCGCGTCGACCCCCGGTCCCGGCAGGTCACCCTGGACGGGGTGGCAGTGGAGCTGACGCCCCGCGAGTTCGATCTGCTGCACCACCTCGCCGGCCGTCCCGGTCAGGTGGTCACGAAACGTGAGCTGCTCACCGAGGTCTGGCAGATCCCGTACGGCGGCGCCGACAAGACCGTCGACGTGCACCTGTCCTGGTTGCGCCGCAAGCTCGGCGAGAACGCCCAGCAGCCCCGCTACCTGCACACCGTCCGGGGTGTCGGGGTACGCCTGGAAGCACCGGCGGCGCAGCCGTGAGGGCACGCCTGGCGCTACTGGTCGCCGCGGTGAGCGTGCTCATCCTCGTCGCCTTCCTGGTGCCGTTGGCGTTGCTCGTCCGCACCGTGGCGGAGGACCGGGCCACCGTCCGGGCCACCGCCGACGCGCAGAGCCTGGTGCCGGTGGTCGGCACGGCCGACGCGGCCACCATCCGACTCACCGTCGAGCAGCTCGCCGCCGAGTCCGGACGGCCGGTGAGCGTCTTCCTGCCCGACGGCACGGTGCTCGGCGCCCCGGCGCCGCGTACGCCGGCGGTGGCCCTGGCAGCGCGTGGGCAGAGCCTCACCGGTGAGTCGGCGGCGGGTCGGGAGGTGGTCATCGCCGTGCAGGGCCGGGCGGACGGCACCGGCGTGATCCGTACCGTGGTGTCCCGGGACGAGCTGACCGCCGGGGTGACCCGCGCCTGGCTGGTGCTGGCCCTGCTCGGTGTGCTCCTGGTGCTGATCGGGCTGGCGGTGGCCGACCGGCTGGCACGCACCCTGGTCCGGCCGATCAGCGACCTGTCCGCCGTGTCGCACCGGCTGGCGAACGCCGAACTGGACGCCCGTGTCACACCGGCCGGCCCGGCCGAGCTGCGGGAGGTGGCCGGCGCGCTCAACCACCTGGCCGGCCGGATCCAGGTGCTGCTCGAGCAGGAACGCGAGCAGGTCGCCGACCTGTCGCACCGGCTGCGCACACCGCTGACGGCGCTGCGACTGGAGGCGGAGTCGCTGCGCGACCCGGACGACGCGGCCCGGATCACCGCCGCCGCCGACGGGCTCGAACGTGCGGTCACCGGCCTGATCCGGCAGGCCCGGTGGCGTCACTCACCGGCGGTGGTGCCGGCCGTTTCGGACGCGGCGGCGATCGTCGCCGAGCGGGTCGCGTTCTGGTCGGTGCTGGCCGAGGACACCGGTCGGGCCGTCACGCTCGACCTGGCCGCCGGCCCGCTCCCCGTCGGTGTGCCGGCCGACGACCTGACCGCGGCCGTGGACGCCCTGCTCGGCAATGTCTTCGCGCACACGCCCGACGGGACGCCGTTCGCGGTCCGGCTGGTACGCGAGGCGGGTGAGGTTGTCCTCACCGTCTCCGACGAGGGACCCGGTATGCCGGACGGCGCTGTCCGGCGGGGCGCGAGCGCGGCCGGTTCCACCGGCCTCGGTCTGGACATCGCCCGGCGCGCCGCGCAGGCCGGCGGTGGCCGCCTGGAGTTGCGGGCCGGCCCGCGGGGTGGAGCGCGCGTGCTGCTCCGACTCGGCCCTGCCACGTCGCCGCCGCAGGCATAGGCGCTGCGGTGACGGGTAGCTGCCCCGTATGGCGCGGTACACGAAACCCGAGCTCAGAGAGCAGATCAAGGAAGAGATCAAGGCCTCCGACAAGGGCGGCAGGCCGGGGCAGTGGTCGGCGCGCAAGTCGCAGCTCGTCACGCAGGAGTACAAGAGGCGCGGCGGGGGATTCCTCGGCGAAAAGGACGAACGGCAGAAGTCGCTCCAGCGCTGGGGTAACGAGAAATGGCAGACGAAGGAGGGCGACACCCGGGCCCGCAAGGACGGCACGACGAGCCGCTACCTGCCCAAGAAGGCCTGGGACGAGATGTCGGAGAGCCAGAAACGCGCCACCGACACCAAGAAGCGCGAAGCCTCACGGACCGGCCGGCAGTACGTCGCCAACACCGGGCCGGCCAAACGCGCGCGCCGCGACGCCACCACTGCCGGTCAGATGTCGGAGATGTCCGTGGCCGACGCCGCCAAGCTGGTCCGCGGCCTCGACACCCGGCAGCTCAGGACCGCACTGCGCAACGAGCGGGCCGGCAAGGACCGCAAGACCCTCGTCGCGCGACTCGAGGCGGAACTCGACAGGCGCGGATGAACCGGCCCTCACCGCCTTAACCCCGCCTTAGTGCTGCGACAGCGCGGTGCTATCCCGATCCGACCGATCCTCGGAGTCGACAACCGAGGAAAGGTGGACACCACGATGAAGCGCACCAATCTGCTTCTGGCGACGGTCGGCGGGTCGGCGGTGCTGGCGGTGGCCGGGGTCGCGATCGGCGTCAACGCCGCGAACGACCCGCGGAGCGGCGGCACGGCACTGGCCGCCGCGACCGTCGCCCCGACCGCCACGGACCCGCCGGCGACGAGCGGATCGCCGACGACCCCGTCGGGTACGCCGTCGAGCGCCGTCCCGTCGGGTACGCCGACGGGCGGCAGCGCACCGGCCGGGGGAGCTGTCGACGAGCAGCGCGCCGGGGAGATCGCACTGGCCAAGGCCGGTGGCGGGCAGATCGTCGAGGTCGAGGCCGAGCAGGAGCACGGTCGACCCGTGTGGAGCGTCGAAATCGTCGCCGGCGACACCGAGCACGAGGTGGACGTCGACCGGGACAACGGTTCGGTGGTCAAGGCCGAGCAGGAGCCGGTCGACGACGACGACAAGGACGACAAGGACGACGACAACGACGACCAGTCCGACGACGACGACAGCTCGGACGACGACTGACCGTCCCACGCCGCCGCCCGCCACGGGGATCACCCGGGCGGGCGGCACCGCGCGGGGTCAGATGGCGACGCGTTGCTCCCGGACCGATGGCTGCTCCTGACCCGTCGGCTGCTCCTGGTCGAACTGGGTGCGGTACAACTCCTGATAACGGCCGCCGCCGGCGAGCAGGTCGCCGTGCCGTCCTCGTTCGACGATGCGCCCGTCCTCGACGACGAGGATCTGGTCGGCCGACCGGATGGTGGAGAGCCGGTGTGCGATGACCACGCTCGTCCGACCGGTCAGGGCCTCGGCGAGAGCGTCCTGGACGGCGGCCTCGGAGGTGGAGTCGAGATGCGCGGTCGCCTCGTCGAGGATGACCACGCGCGGACGGGCCAGCAGCAGCCGCGCGATGGTGAGCCGTTGCCGTTCCCCGCCGGACAGCCGGTAGCCGCGCTCGCCGACGACGGTGTCGAGCCCGTCCGGGAGTGAACGGATCAGGTCGTCGAGCCGCGCCCGTCGGAGCGAATCCCACATCTCGTCCTCGGTCGCGTCCGGTCGGGCGAACGCCAGGTTGGCCCGGATGCTCTCGTGGAAGAGGTGCCCGTCCTGGGTCACCACACCCAGCGCCGCCCGGATCGACTCGGCCGACAGGTCGCGGACGTCGACGTCGGCGAGCTTCACCGCGCCGTCCTCGACGTCGTACAGGCGGGGGACGAGCTGCGCGATCGTCGACTTGCCCGCACCGGACGAGCCGACGAGGGCGACCATCTGCCCCGCCTCGGCGCGGAACGACACCCCGTGCAGCACCTCCTCGCCGCCTCGGCTGTCGAGCTTCACCACGTCCTCCAGGGACGCGAGCGACACCTTGTCCGCCGACGGGTAGCCGAACCGGACCTCGTCGAACTCCACCGCGACCGGCCCGTCGGGAAGCGGACGGGCGTCGGGCCGATCGAGGATCAGCGGCTTGATGTCGAGGATCTCGAACACCCTCTCGAAGCTCACCAGCGCGCTCATCACCTCCACCCGGGCGCTGGCCAGCGACGTCAACGGCGCGTACAGGCGCGACAGCAGCAGCGCGAGGGCGACCACCGTCCCGGCGTCGAGGCTGCCCCGCAGGGCGTAGAGACCGCCCAACCCGTAGACCAGGGCCAGCGCCAGCGAGCCGACGACGGTGAGCGCGGTGATGAAGACCCACTGGAGCATCGCGGTGCGGATGCCGATGTCCCGCACCCGACGCGCCCGCGCCGCGAACTCGGCAGACTCCTCGTCCGGACGCCCGTACAGCTTGACGAGCGTGGCGCCGGGCGCGGAGAAGCGCTCGGTCATCCGGGTGCTCATGGCCGCGTTGTGCTCGGCCGCCTCCCGCTGCAACCGGGCGAGCTTCGAACCCATCCGCCGCGCGGGCAGGACGAAGATGGGCAGCAGGACGAGGGCCAGCAGCGTGATCTGCCACGAGAAGGTGAGCATCACGGCCAACGTCAGCAGCAACGTGACCGCGTTGCCGACCACGCTCGACAGCGTGTCGCTGAAGGCCCGCTGAGCGCCGATCACGTCGTTGTTCAGGCGGCTGACCAACGCGCCGGTACGCGTCCGGGTGAAGAACGCCACCGGCATGCGCTGGACGTGGTCGAAGACGGCCGTCCGCAGCTGGACGATCAGCCCCTCACCGATGCTCGCGGAGAGAAACCGCGTCACCAGACCCAGGCCGGCTTCGGCCAGGGCGATCACGGCGATCAGCACCGCCAACCGGATCACGACACCGCTGTCGGCACCGTCCACGATCGCGTCGACCACCCGCCCCGCGAGGACGGGCGCCGCGACGGTGAGGACCGCCGTCACCACACTCAACAACAGGAACCTGACGATCAGGGCGCGGTGTGGTCGTGCGAACGTCGCGATCCGTTTCACGGTGACACGGGACAGTGGTCTTTCATCCTGCGCGTTCATCGCGTGGTGCAGAGACGTCCACGCGGCAAATTCCATGCTCATGCCTTACCTCCGATACCGCAGGCTAGGACCTCACCCGAGCTTGAGGTCAAGTCACCGCGCGGGGCGTTCCAACTCGGCGCGGATCTGACCGAACATGGCTCGTAGGTCATCGGCTGGCTCCGAACGCTGAGCGACTGTGGACCGGAGGCCGCGACCGTGCTGATCGGACCGCGCCGAGCGACAGGAGTGACTGTTCTCCGCTGGCCGTGTCTACGTTCGTCGGTGGTAGTGGTTGCGGCGGGGGAGTTGGTCGGGGTCGAGCCAGGCTGGCGGGATGAACTCGGGGTGGTTGTCGTCGCCGAGTCGTACGGTCCAGGCGCTGTGGTGCAGGTGGCGGTGGTGATGGCCGCAGAGCAGGACGGCGTTGTCGAGGTTGGTGGGGCCGCCGTCGGCCCAGCGGTGGATGTGGTGGGCGTCGCACCAGCGGGGCGGTCGGTCGCAGCCGGGGAAGGCGCAGCCGCGGTCGCGTAGCACGAGGGCTCGGCGCAGCGGGCCGGTGATGAGGCGGCGTTGTCGACCGACGTCGAGGACCTGACCGGCGCCGCCGAGCACGGTCGGCAGGATTGTGGCGTCGCAGGCGAGTCGACGCACCGTTTCCGCAGTGAGTCGGAGGCCGATGTCGAGGGTGCCGGCGGACAGGTGCCGGGTCAGCCCGTCGTAGCTGGTGGTGACGACGACCTGGGCGGAGTCGCCGCCGTTCTCGGGCAACTCACCGGTGCGCAGAGCGAGCCGGCACACGTCGGCGAGGGCGTCGTGGCGGCGTTGGCCGGCGCAACGGTCGTCGTCGGGTCCGGCGGGTGTGCTGAGGGGGTCGATGGCGGCCCGTAGCAGCGCGGCGGCCTCCGCGTCGAGGGTGCCGGTCAGCCGCAGCCGGCCGTTGGTCTGCTCGGAGATGGTGAGGTGCCGGTCGCGGGCGGCCCGGGCGGCTTCGGCGTCAAGTGCGGCGCGGGCGGCGGCGTCGGCGACGTCGGGTGCGACGTGGTCGAGGATGCGGGTGCCGAGCCTGCGCAGCAGCATGGGATCGAACTGGCCGGCCCACTCGACGAGCACACCGACGGCCTTGTCGGCGACCTCCGGACCGGCGGCCGTCTTCACGGTGGCGACGGTGTCGGCGATGACCCGCACCTGCTCCACGCTGACCGCCCCGGCCGCCAGCGCGTCCCGCACCGCCGTCGGGGCCCTGTCGACGCGGGCCGCGAGGTCGACCAGCCGGCGGGCGGCGGGAACGGTCAACCGCAGCCGTTCGCGCAGCCAGACCGCCGTGCTGGAGGCGCCCTGCGCGACCGCGGTGCCCCGACCGTCCACCTCGCGCACCAACGCCAGCGTGACGGCGGCGAGACGTTGCTCGACCCGGTGCGCGGCGTCGAGAGCGGCGATCAGCTCATCGTCGGCGAGGGCCCAGGCAGCCTCGTCGACGCAGGCCGCGCCCGCGGCGTCCGCCTGCGCCAACTCCTCGACCATGACCAGACACTAGAACAGGTGTACGACAGTTCCAGTGGCCATGATCGATCACTGTCAGGCGGAGTGGAGAGGTTCCCGGGGCGTGGCCCAGGCGATGTCAGACGCGGCGGAGACGATCCGGCCACCGCCCCGCGACATCCGACGCCGCCACCGTCGGAACCACCGTCGCCACACTCAACAGCAGAGGGCGGGAGGCGGCGACCCGAGGGGCGGTGTCGGTCACAGGCCGGCGTGCATCGTCAGGCTCTGCCGCAGGTGCAGCTTCGGTCGGGAGCCGACGACCGAGCCGACGACCTCGCCCCGTCGGAACACCAGCAGCGTCGGCAGGGACATCACCCCGTAGCGCCGCGTGGCCTGCGGATTCTCGTCGGAGTTGAGCTTGGCGATGATCATCCGGTCGCCGAACTCCCGTGCCAGCTCGACGAGGCTCTTCTCGATCATCTTGCAGGGCGGGCACCACTCGGCCCAGAAGTCGACCACGACGGGCCGGTCACTGGCCAGCACCAGCTCGGCGAACCTGTCGTCGGTGACGGTGATCAGGGAGCTGACGCTCGTTTCCTGGGGCATGTTTCCTCCCGGTGCGCGATGGCGTGGGTGAGCTGGGCGTGCAACTGCTGACGGACCGCACCGAGCCGGCCGAGGTAGTCGTCGACCTCGGCGAGCTTGCGCCGCAGCACCTGCACCGAATCCGGACAGACGTCGCCGGACGCGTTGCCCGCCCGCAGGCAGGCGACGAACGGACGGACGTCGTCGAGACCGAAGCCGACGTCGAGCAGCGCCCTGATCTCCCGGACGACCCGCAGTTCCGCCTCGTCGTAGACGCGGTAGCCGTTGGCCGAGCGTTGTGGGCGTACCAACCCGTGGGCTTCGTAGTAGCGCAGGGTCCGGGTGCTCGTGCCGGCCCGCTCCGCCAGCTCACCGATCAACATCAGACCTCCTCGACCAGCCCGTCGCGACCAGGCTAAACCTTGTCGTCAGCGTCAAGGCAAGGTCGCCGTCGGGCCGCCGGCAGCACTCAGGGCGCCGCGGCGCGGCGCCCTGAGTGTCTGCGCGTACCGAGGGGTCTAGCCGATGCGGAACTGCTCGCCGTAGACGGCGAACACCAGCGGGGTGTTCAGGCCGAGGTTCCCGTTGTTGAGGAACACGCGCTGGGCCGTGTCGACGCGGGAGGTGTCCGAGTGGGCGGCCTCCTTCTTCATCTCGACGACCCGCTCGTCGAGGAAGGCGTTGAGCCAGGTCCGCTCGTCGCCGCCCTGCGCCGGGGGCTTCGCCCGGGCCAGGGCGCGGTTACGGATCTGGCGCATGCCCTCGTACCCGTGCATGACCGCCGCGTCGTAGTAGGCGAACTGACCGAGCGCCCGGACCTGGTCGCTCTTGCCGTCGCGTACCGAAGGGTTGAAGTAGACCCGGTCCCGCTCGGCCTCCTGGGCCGCGCGGAACACCGGGTCGTTGGCCGCGGTCCGCCAGTCGCGGGTGAAGTTCGGGTCGAGGCCGGCGTGCGACGCGGTGCCGTCGACGGCACGCAGCGCCGGCAGGTAGCCGGCCAGGACGTTGCCCGGCTTGGTGCGGGTGTACGCCTCGACCAGTTCGAGCATGTCGCCGGTGCCGGAGCAGAAGCCGATGATGCCGGCGGTGTAGCCGCGCCCGTCGCCGATGTCCTCGATGTAGGAGAACTGCGCCCGCCAGTCGAGGGAGGAGTTTTCCGCCGCCGAGACGAGTTGCATGGCGACGTCCTTCTTCGCCGGGTCGTCGAGGTTGACCCCGGTCGGTGTGGTCGGCGTGGGGGTGCTGCCACCGCCGCCGGGGAGGGTCCACCGCTGGTTGGTGGTGCCGCCGCAGGTCCAGATCTGCAACCGGGTGCCGTTCGCGGAGTTCCGGTCGGTGACGTCGAGGCACTTCCCGGAACCGGAGTTGATCAGTGCGCCGTTGCTGGCGGTCCACTTCTGCGCACCTGTGTTGTTGCAGTCGTACAGCTGCACCTTGGCGCCGTCGGCGGTCGACGCGGCGGTCACGTCGAGGCACTTGCCGAGTGCTCGGATCGATGCGTCGGAGTTGCCGACGGTCCACGTCTGGGCCGCGCTGCCGTTGCAGTCGTAGAGCTGGACGGCTGTGCCGTTTGCCGAGTTGGCGGCGGCGACGTCGACGCACTTGCCGGCGAGGCCGGTGATCGGGCCGGCGGTCGCGGCGCTTGCCGACGGCAGGCCGTACCCGAGCGCCGCGACGGCGACCAGCAGGGCGCCCACCGCGTAGGCGGCTGTTCTCTCGTGAACCATGGTGTTCCTCGGGGAAGGGGCGGCGTGCCGCCGGCCGGGTCGGTGGCCCGGCCGGCGGTTCGGCCCCGGCGGGCACCGCGAGCATCAGGAAACTGTATTAACAGATACCAGTGCGTCGATTCCCCGTCAATCGACGACCGCACCGCGTGACCGGTCCTGTGCAGCCCGCTGTCGACCCGACGAACCCGCCGTCGCCCCGTTCAGACAGGGCGCGGGTAGGAACGCGGACGGCGCCCCGTGGACGCCGTCCGCGTGGTCACTGCTCCCGGTAGGTGGCCAGGTCGAAGTCGGCGTACACGCCGTCGCCGCCGAGGTCCTGCACCCAGAGGCCGAGGAACGCCCCGGTGAAACCCCACGCCGCCGGCTCCCCGTCGATGATCAGCGCGGCGTGCTCGTCGGACAGGATCGTCGCGTCCAGGTCGACGGGCAGCCGCTGCCAACCGGCGCCCAGGTCGTAGTCGAAACGCACCACCGGCCCGTCGAACACCGCCCGCAGGCCGACCCGGGTGACGCCGCTCGCGTCGACCGTCAACTCCGGGTACGGGGTGCGCCGCCCGTTGTCGGAGCTGAGCAGCTCCAGCACCGTGCGCCCGTCGTCCGCCCGGGTCAGGTAGAGGTGGTGCCAGTTGAGGGTGTTGTAGTAGGCGGTGATCCCAGCGAGCTGACGGTGGTCGACCGGGTCGAACTCGACCACGGTCTCCAGCGAGCACTGGGTGGCGCCGACGCGTCGCGCGACGAGACTGGGCGCCTGCCGACCGACCGGCGACTGTCCACCATGGATACGCAGGTGCGACGGTCGCGTCGTCAGGTCGACCCAGTCCGCGGTGGCCGGCCGACGCAACGTCGACCAGCAGTGCCCCAGCTCGCCGGCGTCGAAATGATCGGTGGCCGGCTCGGCCGGCCACGGGTGGGTGGGCAGGTCCGGTGCGGCGACCTCGTCGGCGGGCACCCCGCCCGGCACCCGGGGCCAGCCGCCGGCCGGCCAGTCGACCCGCTGGATCGCGGTCTCCCTGCCCAGCACGCAGCTGCCCAGCGGGGAGTACGGGCGGCCGACCAGGTGCGCCAGATACCACTCGCCGTCCTGGGTACGGACCAGGCTGCCGTGCCCCGCCTTCTGCAACCGCAGATCGGGTCGGCCCACGGAGGTGAGCAGCGGCCCGTCCGGATCCACCTCGTACGGCCCGAACAGGTCGCGCGAGCGCGCCACGGTCACCTGGTGCTCCCAGCTGGTGCCGCCCTCGGCGGTGATCAGCCAGTACCAGCCGTCGTGGCGGTACAGGTGCGGCCCCTCGGTCACCCCGACCGGGGTGCCGGTGAAGAGGATGCGGGGCCTCCCGACGAGGGTGCGGGTGGTCCGGTCGTACTGCTGGATCTCGATGCCGCCGAAGCGGTCGCGGCCGGGCCGCCAGTCCGCGCTCATGCTCAACAGCCAGCTGGTGCCGTCGTCGTCGTGGAACAGCGCGGCGTCGAACCCGCGCCCGTGCAGCTTCACCGGATCCGACCAGGGGCCGGCGATGTCCGATGCGGTGACCAGGAAGTTCTGCGGATCCCAGTAGCCGCTGGCGAAGCTCGCCACATCGCTGTAGACGAGGTGGAACTCGCCGTCGTGGTACGTCAGGTCGGGCGCCCACACCCCGTTGGAGTCGCCGCAGCCGCGCAGGTCGAGCAGGCGGCGATCGGTGATGACCCCGCCGAGGGGACGCCAGTTCACGAGATCACGCGAGTGGTGGATCCGAACCCCCGGATACCACTCGAAGGTCGAGGTGGCCAGGTAGAAGTCGTCGCCGACGCGCAGGATCGACGGATCCGGGTGGAACCCGGCGAGGACGGGATTGCGGATCGACCGGGCAGCGGTCGCCACGTCAGCGGTGTCGGTCGACACGAAGGCTCCTCTGGGGTGACTCTGAAAACTTCCGGAAACTTGCGGTCCAGGATGACTGGAAGTCCTGCCTACGCTAGCCGGTCTTCGCGCGATAGGACAGAGGGTCTTGACCGGTGGGGAAACTGCTCGTAGCGTCCCCGCCATCGATCGGTAATACCGGCGAAGCAATGAAAGTTCCGGAGATCCAGGTTCGAACCCTTGCCGGCTCGGCCGGCGTTCCGAGCACCTCGTGAGTCCCCGAAGGGATGGATCATGACAGCGCACCTTTCCCGCCGAACGCTGCTCGGCCTCGCCGGCGCCGGCGCCGGCGCCTACCTGCTCAGCGCGTGCAGCGATGAGAAGTCGTCCGACCCGAACGCCCCGCAGACCATCAACTGGTGGCACATCCAGAACACCGAACCGATGCTGCCGGTCTGGGCGGCGATGGCCAACGAGTACAAGACCGCCCACAGCAACGTCACGTTCACCATCCAGCCGCTGGAGAACGAGGCGTTCAAGGCCAAGCTCACCACCGCCACCCAGGCCGGCGACCCGCCGGACCTGTTCCAGTCCTGGGGCGGCGGCGTGCTCAAGCAGCAGGTGGACGCGGGCCTGGTCAAGGACCTCACCGACGACGTGAAGGACCTGGTCGCCGGGATCCTGCCCGCCGCCATGCAGCCGTACACGATCGACGGCAAGATCTACGGCATCCCGTTCGACATCGGCATGGTCGGGTTCTGGTACAACAAGGAGCTCTTCGCCCGCGCCGGCGTCACCGAGACCCCCACCACCTGGGCCGGCCTGCTCGACGTGGTCCGCAAGCTCAAGACCGCCGGCATCACCCCGGTAGCCCTGGCCGGCAAGGACAAGTGGCCGGCCCACTTCTACTGGTCCTACCTCGCCATGCGCATCGGCGGCGTCGGCGCCCTGCAGAAGGCCGTCGACGACAAGAACTTCGACACCCCCGACCTCACCGCCGCGGGTGAGCGACTCAAGGAACTCGTCGACCTGCAGCCCTTCCAGAAGGGTTTCCTCGGCGCCGAGTTCGGCTCGCCTGACGGGCAGGCCGCCACCATGGGCAACGGCAAGGCGGGCATGGAACTGATGGGGCAGTGGGCGCCCGCAGTGCAGGCCTCCAGCTCCACCAGCAAGAAGGGCCTCGGCGACAAGCTCGGCTTCTTCCCGTTCCCCGCCGTGGACGGTGGCAAGGGCTCCGCCACGGAGGTCTTCGGCGGCGGCAACGGCTTCGCCGTCGGCAAGGACGCGCCGGCCTCCACCATCGACTTCCTGAAGTTCCTGCTCAGCGCCGACAACCAGCGCCGGTCCGCGAAGACCGGCGCGGTGCTGCCCACGGTGAAGGACGCCACCGACGCCATCAGCGACGCCAACAACAAGGTCGTCGCGGAGACCCTGGCCAAGAACACCGGCTTCCAGCTGTACCTCGACCAGGCGTACGCGCCCGCACTCGGCCAGCAGATCAACGACAGCGTCGCCGAGATCATCGCCGGCAAGAAGGCGCCGGCGGCGATCCTCAAGGACATCACGCAGGTGGCAAAGACCGTCTGACGTGAACCGTCACCCATCCGTAGCCGGCCGTAGAACCCGAGTGGAGCAGGAATGACCAGGCCATCGACCGTGTCGGACACGAGGCGCGGCGACACGGCGACCGATCCGCCGGCACCGGGGCCGGGCACCGCGCGACAGCGCGGCCGCCAGCCCCGGCCCGGCCGGGGCGGCGTCCTCGCCGTGTTCCTGGCGCCTGCCCTGGCGCTGTTCCTGCTGCTGGTCGTCGCCCCCATCCTGGTGGCCGCCTACTCCAGCCTCTACAAGTGGAACGGCTTCGGGCTGCCGGAGAACTTCGTCGGGTTGGACAACTACACCCGCGCCTTCAGCGACCCGACCTTCCGCGGCGACCTGTGGCGCGGCTTCGTACTCGTGGTGCTGTCCCTGGCCGTGCAGCTGCCCGCTGCGCTGGCCCTGGCCATGCTGCTCAACCAGCCGCTGCGCGGTCGGGCCTTTTACCGGCTGATCTTCTTCGCCCCGTACGTGCTCTCCGAGGTCACCACGGCCGTGCTGTTCACCCTGGTGTTCTCACCCAACCGAGGGCTCGGCGAGGGCGTCGCACAGTGGCTCGGCGCCGACGCGGGCACGGTCTTCGCCGACCCGGACACCGTGCTGATCGCCGTCTTCATGGTGGTGTCCTGGAAGTACTTCGGCCTCTACATGATGCTGTTCCTGGCCGCCCGTCAGGGCATCCCCAAGGAGCTGTCCGAGGCGGCGGTCACCGACGGCGCCACCGCCTGGCAGGCGTTCCGCCACGTCACCCTGCCACTGCTCGGTCCGACGATCCGGATCAGCGTGTTCCTGTCGGTCATCGGCACCATCCAACTGTTCGACATGGTCTGGGTGCTCACCGGTGGCGGTCCGATCCACTCCTCGGAGACCCTGGCCGTCACGATGTACCAGTACGGCTTCCGCCGCTTCGAGGTCGGCTACGCGAGCGCGATCAGCATGGTCATGTTCCTGCTGAGCCTCGTCTTCGCCCTGTTCTACCAGCGCATCGTCCTGCGTCGTGACACCGCGGGCGCGATCACCAACCAGGGAGGCCAGCGATGAGCGCCACGCCGGTTCGCGCCCAGCGGATCCGCAGCCTGGTGCTGCACCTCATCTGCATCGCCGTCGGCGCGCTCATCGTCGTACCGGTCTGGTTCGGCGTGCTCGGCGGCTTCAAGGACAACGGGCAGCTGTCGTCCAACCCGTTGGGCTGGCCCGACCCCTGGGTGCCGAACTACCTCGAGATCCTGAGCAACGGGGTGTTCTGGCGGCAACTCGGCAACAGCATGCTCATCGCCGTCAGCAGCACCGTCATCGTGGTGGGTTCGGCGGCCATGGCGGCGTTCGTCTTCGCGCGGTACGCCTTCCGGGGCCGCGAGTTCCTGGTCACCCTGTTCGCGATCGGTCTGATGTTCCCGTTCGCGGTGGCCATCCTCCCGCTGTTCGTCCTGCTGCGCGGCATGGGCCTGCTGGACAACCCGCTCGGCGTCATCCTGCCCCAGGCCGCCTTCGGGCTGCCGATCACCATCATCATCCTGCGACAGTTCTTCCGTACCATCCCCGCCGAGGTCGAGGAGGCCGCCGTCCTCGACGGATGCGGCTCCTTCGGCTTCTTCTGGCGGGTCCTGCTGCCGATGGCCCGCCCAGCGCTGGCCACCGTCTCGGTGCTAGCGATCGTGACCAGCTGGAACAACTTCATGCTCCCGCTGGTCGTCTTCAGCGACCAGAGCTGGTGGACCCTGCCCGTCGGGGTCCAGGCGTTCCAGGGCCAGTACGCCGACGACACCGCCCGGGTGCTCGCCTACGTCGTGCTGTCCATGCTCCCGGCGCTGGGCTTCTACGCCGTGGCCGAACGCCAACTCATCGGCGGCCTGACCGGCAGCGTCAAGGGCTGAGAACGAAGGGCGGACCGTGGGCTCCGACAACGGCCGAAATGTCACCATCGCCATGATCGCGCGGCTGGCCGGTGTTTCGGTGCCCACGGTCTCCCGGGTTATCAACGGCCGCTCCGACGTCGCCCCCGACACCCGGGAACGCGTCGAGGCCCTGCTCAACCACCACGGCTACCGCCGGCGGTCACCGGCGCGGCGCGACGACGCCGCGCTGATCGACCTGGTCTTCAACGACCTCGACAGCCCGTGGGCCGTGGAGATCATCCGTGGGGTCGAGGACGTCGCCCGCAGCAGCGGCGTCGGGACTGTCGTCTCCGCCATCCACTGGCGCATCTCCTCGGCCAAACAGTGGCTCGACAACATGCGTACCCGATCCACCGAGGGCGTCATCTTCGTGACCTCGATGGTGAACCCGCCGCTACAGGCCGAGTTGCGCCGGCTGCACCTGCCGGTGGTCATCATCGACCCCGCCGGCGTCGACCCGCAGGAGTCGCCCACCATCGGCGCCACCAACTGGGCGGGCAGCCTCAGCGCCAACCAGTACCTGATCGGGCTCGGCCACCGCCGCATCGGCTTCATCGCCGGGCCACCGCACCTGACGTGCAGCAGGGCCCGACTCGACGGCTACCGGGCCGCCCTCGGCGCCGCCGGCATCGCCGTCGACGACGCCCTCATCCGACCCGGCAACTTCTACCACGAGGCCGGCTACACCGCCGGTACGCAGCTACTGGCACTGCCCGACCCGCCCACCGCCATCTTCGCCGCCAGCGACCAGATGGCACTCGGCGTCTACGAGGCCGTCCGCAAACGCGGCCTGCGGGTGCCCGACGACATCAGCGTCGTCGGCTTCGACGACCTCCCCGAGGTCCGCTGGTGCTCACCCCCGCTGACCACGGTCCGCCAACCCCTCGCCGAGATGGGCATGATGGCCGCGCGGACGGTCCTGCGGCTCGCCGGGGGAGAGCGGGTCGAGAGCCCACGCGTCGAACTCGCCACCGAACTCGTCGAACGGGACAGCGCCGCGCCACCCCGGTCGTGACCCGCGTCAGCCGTCGCGCCGCACTTCATTGATTCGCTGATCGCCTCGATCAGCCGTCAGCGGTGATCGAGGCGAGACGGGCGGTGGTGGGGGCCATTAAACTGTGCCGATTTTCGTGGCCCCGAGGCGCGGAGCATCGCTCGGGGCGCGCACCCCCACAAGCGAGCAGAGGTCACTGTGGAGTCCGGATTCCGGCGGGCCGTGTACCGGGTGCAGTGGTATGCGCCCACCGTCATTCCGGTCCTGCTCATCGCTGTGAGCATCGTCGCCGGTGGGGGTCTGCTCCTCGCGGTCTTCGTCCTGCTGAGCGTGCCTCTCGGCCTGCTGCTGGCGGTGCCTCCCGCCGTGGGCCAGCACGTCGGCCGGATGCGGACCAGCGCCGACATCACGCTGTGGTACGCCGTCTGCTCGGTCGGAGTGTGGGCAGGGTGTCTGGTCTACGGGCTGGTGCTCACCAGGGTTGTCGTGAACGGTTCGGGGCGGTCCCTTCCGGTGGCCGTCCTGGTGCTGGTCAGCGTGGTGTGGGTGGCGCAGATCGTGGCTGCCGTGCTGGCCCGCCGACGGAACCACGGAACGGGCGGTGACCTCTCCGGCCCCGACGCGCCGCAGTCGGGCTCCACGCAGGTGCAGGGGGCGGAGCAGCCGGACACCGGCTGGCGGCGGATCTGGACACAGGACGCCGTCTGGGTGGTCGCGGGCCTTGTTCTGCTCGGGACCGGCGGATGGTTCGGGGCTGCCGTTCCGTATGTTCTCGGCGCGGTGGCCACAGCGGTCGGCGCGGCCCGGTTCGTCCTCCACCTCCGTGCCCGGCGCCCCAACGGGTCCTCTGGACCTGCCGGGCACCCGGCGACCGACTTCCCGGACTCGAGGTCCGGCACGGCACGGTCGTGGTCTCCTCCCGCCCGGACCGCCGGCTCGCCGGACTCGCCCGGCTGGACCGCGATGCCCGTCTCATCACGGTGTTGGACGCCCGCAACGGCCGGTCGACGGCCCGACTGATGGGGCCCACAGCGGCCACGTCTGGGACGTCGACGGCACCGCACCAGGCCAGGCCTTCATCGAGACGCGGGACGGTGCCGGGCTGCTGGGCCAGACCAGATGATCGTTACCGCTCGTACCTGTCGGTTCCTGAACCCGACGTCAGGCTCAGTACCGGAGGGCGAGCCGTCAGTGAACGTCACTACCCAGGGCCACTCGGGCCTGCCGACTCGGCCGCGTAGGTCGCGTCCACCAACTCCTGAAGGTGGCGGATCACGTCGGCCTTGTGCTCGGTTTCGGGGAGATGCCCTTCGCCGGCCTCGATGAGGCCGTCCCGCCACAGCCTGACGACCTCCCGCTGTGCGGCGGCGGGCAGATCGTCGAGCCAGAGCGAACCAAGATTGTTGTCGACGATCTCCTGTAGGTGGCCGACGGTCTGTCTGTCGGAGAGACGGGAGATCAAAAACTCCAGCGTCCAGTCGAACAACCCGCCGGTCGCGGTCCAGTCGACGCCGGGTTTCAGCACGATGAGGCCGGCCATCATCTCCCCACGATGAACACTCGAGGACCGAGGCCTCGGTCCGTGATGAACTGTTCGAGCTGCGCGACCTGTGGCGGCGTGAACTTCGAGACGTCCACCGGCACCAGGTCCGCCTTGTCGAGGTGCCGCACGATCTGATACTGCAGCTGGGGCCATTGGCGGTCAAAGAACTGCGCCGGAAAGTTTCCCACCGCATCGTAGGTCCGCCCTGCCTCATCGACCCAGTCCGCTGACGACTCCACCGGAGCACGTGTCAGCGTCACGCCCAGTTCCCGCTCCAAACGGACAGCCGTCTCGGCCTCGCCGGGCCGGAACTTTCCGGTCGCCGGATCCATCCCGAGATCATGAGTCCGTTGCCGGTCCGGGCTCGGAGGTGCGGCGGGGGTTTCGTGATGCGACTCCGGCCCCGGGCTTGCTCGGCCTGGTGGCGGTTCGCCCCGCTGGAGCCGTCGGAGGAGCTGTTGGAGTTTCTCGATCAGCCCGCCGAGTTGGCGGATCATCGGGACGAGTCGGCGGAGGCTGGTCAGCAGTCCGCGGAGCAGTCGTGCGATCCGCGCGCCCCAGGACGCGACAGTCGTGGTGACCTGCTCCACGACCAGTGGTGTGGCCAGGCCGCCGGTGGCGAGGAGTTCGCCGGCGTAGACGATGAGGCGGGAGACGCAGGTGGCGATGGCGTCGCGGACGAGGAGCCGGACGGCGGCGACGAGGACGGCGGCGCCTTCGGTGATCGCGGCCAGGGTGTCGGCGCCCCGGGCGAGCCCGATGAGGGCCTGCTGCTGTTCACCGGCCCAGTTGCGGTAGGCGGGGCCGGCGCTGCCGCCCCAGGCTGCCACGTCGGTGCGGACGGCGGCGGCGAGCCCGGTGGCGTCGTCGCGTAGCGAGGCTGCGACCCGGCGCCAGGTCTGGGCGTGGGCGGTGATCTCCGCAGGGTTGCCGGCGAGCCAGTCGAGGGCTTCGCTGAGCGGTTTGACGTGCTCGATGAGCCAGGCGATCCCGTACTGCAGGAGCGCGCCGACCGGGTCGGACACGAGGGCCAGGGCGTCGAGGCCGGCGCTGACCACACCGAGGGTGCCGTCGATCCAGCTGCCGTTCCGGATGCCCTGGGCGACGAGCTCGATGTCCTCGCAGATCCAGATGCCGGCCCAGGTGTGGGGGGTCGTGTCGGCCGCCGTGACGATGAGCGGGTTGGCCGTCACCGGTCAGCTCCGTGGGCGGCGCAGGCGTTGTTCGGCGCGGGCGTCGGACGCCCGGTAGTGGTCTGCCCCGACGCGCAGCCGGTGTGAGGTGTCGCGTGCCGACCCGACGGCCGCGCCGATGCCGTCGACGAGGGTGCGTTGCAGGTCGTCCACGAGGACGGGCATGAGCGCGCACAGCTGCCCGTACGCGTCGGCGCCCACCTGGACGTGCTGTCCAGCCTGGCGGGCGGTGTCGACGCGGTCGGCGATGCGGTCGATGTGACCGGCGTGCGCGGTGAGGTCGTCCGGGTCGACGTGGATGCCGTCAGCGCCGGGCATTCGGCTCACCCTCGGTCGGGTCCATCCGCCGCCGGTAGGAGTCGACGACGGCCTGCCCGGTCGGGTCGCCGGCGCCGAGGGTTTCGACTGTCGCGTCGTCGACCCGCCTGAGGAGGTCGGCGTGGGCGGCGCGGGTGGTGTCGGTGATCTGCCGGGCGGTACGGGCGGCGGACTGTTGGCGGATCCGTTCGTCGAGGCGCAGGTCGCTCAGCAGGCCGTTCGAGTCGACGGTCACGTCGACCGTCCCGTCGGGGCTCGTGGCGGTGCCGGTGATCGCCCGCAGGCGGGTGGAGAGGGCTCGCGCGCGGGCGGCCCGCTCGGACAGGGACGTCTCCCAGTCGGCGAGGCGGCGGTCCGCCGCGTCCAGGGCGACATCATCGGCCCACACGTCGACCCCCCGAAGCATCGGCGACCATCACCGCACAACCGTCGTCACGTTACCAACCGGTGGCGCTGCGTGGTGTCCCCAGCCGGGGGGCGGTCAGTCGACTCCCACAGATGCATAAATACTAATCATCATCTATCGACAGACGTATGCTGTTAGCGCTAACGTCCCGGTGCCGGCCGCATGGCTGTCCCGCTGCTCGGAGTCCGGGCCCGAGCAGCGGGAACCGCTGCGGCGTGACGACGTCGTCCAGTTCGGTGCCAGCCGCCGGTGCGGTGGCTGCTCGGACCGGAGTGGGGTGCACCCCTTGAGGTCCTCGATCCGGCCATGACATTCTTGGCCGTCGATTGCAGGCCACGCGCGGGCCGACACCGTCCACTGGGCAGCGGGATCCGACCACGGATCCCGGGGGACGGGCACCAGCGACAGGGCACCGGGGCCTGTCGATCCACGAGTCCGCCCGATCCCGTGGGGCACCCCCGCCGGCCGGGCGACTCACTGTCGTTCACCGCGAAGGAACCCCGCCATGCGCATTCCCAGAAGCCGGGCGACGGTCCTGGCGAGCCTGCTGCTCGCCGCGACCGCACTCTCCGGCGTCAACCCTCCGACTGCCAGCGCGACAGCAGAACCCGCCGCCGTCGCGGTCACCGTCAACGCCCGCGCGGGGCTGGCGACGGTGCCGGACACCGCGCTGGGCGTCAACCACGCCATCTGGGACTCGAACCTGGGCACCCCCGGGACGTCGGACCTGCTGCGCGACGCCGGCGTGCAGATGATGCGCTACCCCGGCGGCTCGTACGCCGACATCTACCACTGGAAGGACCACACCGCGCCCGGCGGGTACGTCGCGCCGAACACCGACTTCGACACGTTCATGGCGGCGGTGAAGCGGGTCGGCGCGCAACCCATGATCATCGCGAACTACGGCACCGGCACGCCCGCCGAGGCCGCCGACTGGGTGCGGTACGCCAACGTGACCAAGGGGTACGGCGCGCGGTACTGGACGGTCGGCAACGAGAACTACGGCAACGGCCACTACGGGTCCGCGTGGGAGGCGGACGACCACCCCGACAAGAGCGCGACGCAGTACGCGCGACTGGTCGTCGAGTACGCCAACGCCATGAAGGCGGTCGACCCGAGCATCAAGGTCGGCGCGGTGCTGACCATGCCGGGCAACTGGCCGGACGGGATCACCGCCGGCAGCGACCCGGGTCCGTGGAACCAGACGGTGCTCTCCATCGCCGGCCCGAAGATCGATTTTGTGGACGTGCACTGGTACCCGGGCGGCACCGCCGCCGAGTCGCTGGCCCGCGTCAACCACCTCCCGGACGCCACCTACCTGCTCCGGCAGCAGCTCAGCCGGTACGCGGGCGCGAACGCGGACCGCATCGGCATCAGTTTCACCGAGCTGAACGTCGACGCGGGTCGGACCACGCAGCCGGCGGCGCTCTTCCTCGCCGACGTCTACAGCGGTCTGCTGGAGAGCGGCGTCTTCACCGTCCAGTGGTGGAACGTGCACAACGGGCTCGGCACGGTGACGCAGGTCGCCGGCCAGACCGACTACGGCGACTTCGGGATGCTCTCCAGCGGTTCCTGCAACGAGGACGGCTCGGTCTGCGAACCGCCGCTCAACACACCGTTCGCGCCGTACCACGGGCTGAGCATGATGAAGCTCTTCGCCAGGACCGGTGACCAGTTCGTCCGTGCGGGCACCGACGAGCCCCTGGTCACCGCACACGCCGTCCGTCGGGGCAACGGTGACCTCGCCGTGCTCCTGGTGAACAAGGACCCGGACAACGATCACCCGGTGACCATCGACTACGCCGGGTTCACCCCGTCGGCCGTCGCGCCGACGGTGTCCACCCTCACCAACGGCGCGACCGGCATCGCCACCAGCCAGTCCGGTTCGGCGACCAGCCGCACGCTGCCGGCGTACTCGTTGACCACGATCGTGCTGCGACCGGCCGGCGCGTCCGCCGGGCGCCCGTCGGCCCCGGGCCAACCCACCGCGAGCGGCGTCACCGACCGCGCCGCCACGATCACCTGGCCGGCGGCCACCCCGGGTGGCAGCCCGATCGCGAAGTACGAGGTGTACCGGCAGAATGGCGCGATCAGCGAACAACTGGGCGAGACCGGCGCGACCTCGTTCACGGTCGGCAACCTGGTGCCGGGCAGCCGGTACACAGTCAACGTGCTGGCCCGGGACACCGCCGGGCGGGTCTCCTGGTCCTCTCCGCCCCTCACCTTCGCCACCGGAAGCCCGACCACCAGCGCGTGCACCGTCCGCTTCACCGCCGCCAACGACTGGGGCAACGGCTACATCGGCGGTGTCGAGATCACCAACAACGGGACGAAGCCGATCACCGGCTGGACGCTCACCTGGACCTGGCCGACCGGATGGCAGCAGGTGAGCAGTGGCTGGAGCGCCACCTGGGAACAGGTCGGCACCGCCGTGCGGGTCACCCCGACCGACGACAACCGGCAGATCGCCCCGGGCGCCAGCGTGAGCGCCGGCTTCGTCGGTGCGTACAGCGGCCCGAACGTGCTGCCCACGGCGTTCAGCCTCAACGGCACCGTCTGTAGCACCGGCTGACGCCGCCGCAGCCGGCCGGCCCGTTCGTCGGGTCGGCCGGCCGCCCGGTCAGCCCACCTGGCGGACGGTGACCGTCGCCGATCCGGTCTCGTCCGCCCACGGGTCGAGCACGACGGCGTAACTGCCGCCCGTGGGCAGCGGACCCACCTCGATCCGCCCGGCGCCGCCGATGACGCAGCCACTGCCCACCGCCTCGCCCTTCGGGCCGGTGACGGCCAGAATCGCGCACCGGTCGGGCAGGCTGGCGGCGGTCACTTCCACGGTGAGGCGCTTGCCGCTGTCGGCGGGAAACCGCAGCCGGCTCACCGCACCGGGCCGGCTCACCGACAGCGTGTTCGCCCGTCCATCCGCCACTGTGTCACGCTGCTCGTCGCTGGCGTCGCGCAGCCGCACGTCCGCCGAGCCGGTGTCGGTGGAGGTCCCGTCCACCTCCAGCAGGTACCGGCCGCTGGCCGGCAGGACGACGCCGTCGACGTACCCCTGGCCGCCGATCACGCAGCCGCTGGCCACCTCCACGCCGGCCGGATCACGCAGTCGCAGCAGGCCACAGCGGTCGGGCAGGGTGGCGTCGGTGACCTGGAGGAAGATCTTCTGACCGGCGCGTCCGTCGAAGGACAGACGGCTGACCGCCCCCGGTTGGGCGAGCGTCGCCCGGACCGGGGGCCCGTCCGTCGTGAGCGTCTTCTCCTCGTCGGTCACCGCAACGACCCGTACGGTTGCCCGCCCGAGGTCGGCATCCCACGGGTCGAGCACCACCTGATGGTCGCCCGTGGCCGTCAACGTGGTCGTGTCGATGAAGCCGACACCGGAGATGACGCAGCCGGTCGCCAGTTGACGGCCCTGCGGGTCGAGCAGCAGCAACACGCCGCAGCGATCCGGCACGGTGGCGGCGGGCACCTCCACGAAGATCTTCTGACCGGCCCTGCCCGGCACCTTCATCGCGGCCGTGGCGCCGGCCCGGGTCACCGCCAGGTCGACATCACCGGCAGCGGGCGCGTCGCGCTGCGCGCGGGCGGCGTCCTCGGCGAACGCCACCTGCCCGGTGAGGCCGACGTCGAGCACACAGTCGGCGAGAATCTGCGGGTCGGTGACACCGGCCCGCCGGCAGACGAGTTCGGCGGTGGCCCGGTTGGGCAGGTCCCCGACGGTGAGCGGCCGGTCCGGAAAGCGCCGGTCGGTGAACGTGGCGGTGTTCTGCCCGGGCTCGTAGTCGAACAGCGACCGTGGCGCCTCCACGCGCCAACTGTCGGCGAAGCCCGGATACAGCGCCTCGAACGTGGGCGGCTGCGCCACCCGTTTCCCGTTGCGCACGGTCAGGTCGTCGCCGGGGTCACCGTCGTGGTCGCCGAGCAGGCCCTCCAGTTTTCCGGCCCGCCCCGTGGGCGCGCTGACGCTGACGCTCAGCCCCCACACCCCGATCGGCTGCGCGGTCAGTCGCGCGCTGTCCGGCCACTCCACAGTCACCGTGCCGTCCGCCCAGCTGGTGACGGCGCCGCCGCGCGGCAGCTTCACCCCGTCGGGCGCGGGCGCCGGCGCGGCGCCGTTCACCCGGACCACGGGGCCGGCGGGTGTGACGTACACGCCGACCCGGTCACCGGCCACCCGAACGGCAACGGCCGAGTTGACGGCCACCACCGAGCTGGCCGGGAACATCGTCTGTCGTACCTGGACCTCGAAGTCGTCGGTCGTCGAGCGGGTCAGCACGAACTCACCGGCGGCCTGGAAGTCGTAGTGCAGGCCGTCGTAGCTGAGCAGGTGCGGGTCACCGTTGCTGTTCGCGCACCGGTAACCCTTGCCGATCACCGAGATCGAGCAACCACCACCACCGGGTGGTCGGGGCTTGGGCTGGTCGCAGTCCTTGCCGTTGGACGGCAGTTGCATCCCACCGTACGACGGGCGCAGCGGCACGCCGACCGCCTTGCGGTACGCGTTCTCCGCCAACACCGCGTGCACCTCGGCAGGGTCCACGGTGCTCGCCTGCTGGCCGCGCTGCGTGCAGAACTGGCCCCGGCGGGTGTCGTTGACCTCGTCGAGGGCGTGGTTCATCTCGTGGATGAGGGTGGCGCACTGGTCCTCGGTGAAGCCGGGACCCTCGTCGTCCAGCTTCCGCGCGTCGTTCTCCGGCACCCAGTTGATCTGCGCGTCGCTACCCGGGACCCAGGTGGTGGTGCTGCTCTCCGAGCCGATGATGGGCCGACGGACCTTGATCGTCTTTCCGGAGCGTTCCAGCTCCTCGAGTACCTTGCCGTTGCCGGAGCTGCGAATCTGGCCGACGCAGCCCGCGTACTCCGTCTGCAGGTCGGCGTCGACGCTGACCACGGCGGACGCCGCCTGGGGGGCGACGAGCACCAGCACTGCGGCAAGAACCACGCCCGTCCGGACCGCGCGCATCCCGGTCATCCGCCCCTCACCTCGAACGCGACACTGCCCTGCTCGGCCGTCGCGGCGCAGGCATCCGCCGGCACACCGCGCAGCGGCGCCCGCAGGTAGCCCAGCACCAGCCGGTACGCCCCCGGTTGGTCGACCGGCCACCAGGCGACGGTCGCCCCACCCCGCCCGTCCGGGGCGGAGGTGGTCAGCGCAGCGCCGACCGGGCTCTGCGGGTCACTGCCCAGCGTCAGCTCCACCGACCCGCGCGGCGGCACCCGCACCAGGTTCTCGACCAGGTACGCGGTGAAGTCCCGGTAGTACGCGGTGCTGCCGACCGCGGGTGCCACAGCCGTGCCGTCCCGGGTCAACGACATGACCGTCACCGCCCCGTCCGGGACCCGACTGAGCTGGCACTCGGCGTCGCGGTTGTTGACCAGCTTCAGCCGCAGGTTGATCCGCTCACCCACCCGGTACGACGGCTGGGCGGTGCTGACGGTCAGGCCGACCGTCGCCGAGCCGCCGGTCTGTGCCGATGACGGCCGCGACCGCCTGCACCCGACCGTGCTGACCATCAACAGCAGCGTGAGACCGCCGGCGAGCGCCGCCGTCCCTACGCGGGGTACGCCCATGGGCCGCGAGCCTCCTCCGGGTGCCGACCGTCGCCGTCGCCGATCCCGGCCAGCGTGCGCCGCGGGGCGGGGGAGCGCTGTCGTGATCCGGCCCGGTGAATGTCCGCTAGCCGACCCCGAGGTCTGGCCCGCACCGCCGCCCGCGGGCACTGCCGCCCCGCCACCGTAGATCTTGGACACTTTCCGTCAGCCCGCACGGCTGGCGAAAAGTGCCCAAGATTCACCTCTACGTTCGGGTGGGGTCGCGGGGTTCGGGATCCGTCAGCCGACCACCGACCGCAGCGGCACCTTCGCGTCCCGCAACGCGCGTACCAGATCCCTGGCAAACGGGTGCTCGTCCATCTGGAGTCCCTGCGGGTTCGGGATCACCACGTACGCCGAACCGTCCTTCACGGACGCCCGGGCGTCGGCGGCGAAGCGTTCGACAGTCGCCTCCGCACGCGGCAGATCCGCCGCCGCCACCTGGATGGTGATCGGCCGCCACCCGCCGCCCAGGTCCGCCGCCACCGGCGCGGCGGCGGCGCTGGCGCGCGCCGCGTCGGTGCCCGGCGCGCGTCGGGCGTCCGGCGCGCCCGCCGGGTAGAGCAACGCGTTGGCCACCAGGTGCAGACCATTCTCGTTGTACGCCCGGAAGAGCGGATTGAACGCGAACAGCACCGCCCGACCCGCGCCGGTCGGCTCGTCGACGACGGCGGCCGTGCCCTTCAGTGTGTCCGCGCCGACGGTGTAGCCGTTGGCCCAGAACGTGTCGCCCGTCGGGTAGGTCAGCACGTTCGTCCCGGTGGTGCTCGGGTTGAGGATCGGGTCGCTGTTGTTGAACTCGAAGTCCTCCGCCGGGCGGCCCAGGGCGACCGGGTTGTCGGTGTCCACGTTGACGCGCAGGTGCGAGCCGATCACCAGGTAGTCTGCCGGTTTGGTCTTCTCCGTGGTGGACGTGAGGCCTGCGGCGCGGGCCAGTCGGGTGCCCTCGTTGCGCAGCCCGACGTAGGTGTGGCCCTGGGCGATCCAGTCGCGCAGGTTGGCCTGCCCGGCGGCGGTCAGACCGCCGGTCGGGTTGCTGCCGTCCGGCACCAGGAGCACGGTCCGGCCGGTGAACGCCTCGGTGTTGTCGTTGATGTCGGCGGTGGTGACCGGCTTCAGGTCCAGGCCCCACCGCTTGCCGAGCACGTACCGGGCCTCGCCGTGCGAGCCGGAGGTGGTGGAGATGCCGGTGCCCTGGAACAGCCCGACATCCGGCAGGCTGAGCCGGGTGCCGGTGGCCCGTCCGCCCGGGGTCAGGGTGACGCCGAGCGACTCGGCCAGGTCGTCGACCGTACGGCTCAACCTGGTCGCCGGCACGGCCACCGTGTTCGCCGCCAGGTCACGCGTCAACGGCACACCGCGCCCCAGCAGGGTGAACGTGAACTCCGCGGCGGCCGCCGAGTCCAGCTTGTACGTGTACGAGCCCCAGGGCCACGCCGGCGCGATCCGGCCGCCGGCGACCTTGCGGACCAGTTGCGCCTTCGGGCGGACGTTGTCGCCCGTGTAGATCGTGGACACGCCCATCAGCAGCGGGTTGCTCCAGGACGACACGTCGTAGAAGTAGGGGAACGGGACGTACGGGTCCTCGCCCATGATCGCCTGGATCCAGTGCTTCTGCGGCTGGTCCATCGGAATCCAGTACGCACCCTTGGGCACTGTCACGTTTGTGGCGCTGCGGCCGCCGAAGATCCGGGCGGTGGGCACCCGGGTCGGCTTCTGCACCTCGTACACCTCGACGTCCATGCGCCGGAGCCGCTCGACGAGCTGGCGGACGTCGGCGAGCTGCCGGTCCGGCAGCAGGAAGTACGAGCGGACCTTGATGTCCGGTACCGGGAACTGGACCTCGTTGGTGGGCTGCACCACCTCGTTGGGCTCCAGCGTGCCCGCCCTGCCCTGGGCCAGCGCGTCGGTCCAGATGTCGAAGTAGTCGCTCAGCACCTCGCGCTTGTTCGCGGCGGCCCACCCCAGCGTCGACCACTGGGTGTGGAACTGCTGCTGCACCCGGTCCGCGACAGCCGACGCGCTGCCCTTCTCGTACGTCATGCCGGCCGCCCCGAAGCCGGTGGTCGGCACGGTGTCGCCGTAGCCCATGAAGAACATGTCGTACGTGTCGTAGTTGAAGTAGCACTCGGTCGTGACGGTGTCGTCGCAGGCGCCGTTGTAGCCGAAGCCGGCCTTGTTGGCCTCGCCGATCCGGTTGATCCAGTCCACCGCCTCACCGGCGATCTCGTGGTGGATCGGGTCGGCGTTGGGCGGGAAGAAGTACTGCCGGCCACCCATCTCGTGGGCGTCGATGAACACCTGCGCCGGGTAGCGGCGCAGCAGTTCGAGCTTGCCGTCGGTCTCCTGCTGGGTACGGGCGAACCAGTCCCGGTTCATGTCGAAGCCGAACTCGTTCTGCCGTCGCGTCGCGTCCCGGCCGTCCGGGTTCTGCGTCGGCACGATCACGGTGACCAGGTTGTCGTTGCGCCGCGCGACCTCGCAGGACAGGCCGGCGGCCAACTCGTACAGCGTCTTGAGCGCGGCGTCGGTGCCGCTCTTCTCGCCGCCGTGCACGTTCGCGGTGACCCAGACGATGGCCGGGCTGTCCTTCGCCGTCCGGACGGCGGTCCGCGCGCTGGTCCGGCGCGGATCGCGCAGGTCCCGTACGTCGTCGACGATCTCGCGAAGCGCCGCCGGCCGCACGTTGCGTTCGGTGGACACCACCGCGTACGGCAGCGGCTGCCCGAGCACGCTCGTGGCCATCACGCCGGTGACGACGCGGTCCGAGGCGCTGTCGACGGCCCCCAGGTAGGTGCGGACCTCGTCGTTGGTGACGACCCGCTCCTGGCCCAGCCCGAGCGGGAAGCCGAGCACGGACTCCGGGGTGGGTACGCCGCTCAGCCGGGCGGTCGGGTCGGTGCTGCACCTCGATGGTGGGGCGGCGCTCGCGGCCGACGGGCCACCGAGCAGGGGCGTCATGCCGAGCAGGAGCGCGACGGTGGCGGCGCTCGCCAGCCGCTTCGGGGGGAGGGTCCAGAACGGACGCGACGATGGAGCCATGTCTCGGGTTCCCTTCTTGGGGGAAAGCCTCGCAGTGGCCGGAGCCTATGGACGGGCGGACGGGGTGGTCAAGCCTCTGATCGACTTCGGTGACTGCGGGGGATGCCGGCGCCGGGGTCGGCTGGCAGGATGGTGGCGTGACCCACTGTCATCGGGAAGGAGCGCACCGTGCCGGAGGCGATCACGCTCACGGTCCGTCCGGATCTTCCGTCCGCCGACGCCGAGCGTTCGCTGGCGTCCTGGCTGCGCGCCGACGACCGGCTGCGGGACGGGGTGACTCTCACACCTGATGAGGCGGGCGGGGGCGGCGCGGACGTGCTGCGGGTGGCGGTCGACGCGGGCGCCGCCATGATCCTGGTCCAGGCGGTCGCCGCCTGGCTGACCCATCGCCGCGACGACATGGCCGTGCAGCTCGATCGGGCCGACGGTTGGTCGGCCGACATGGACGTACACCAGGCTCGGGACATGGACCAGGTGACCGCGCTCATCGCCGAGGCGGTGCGCGCGGTCACCCCGGGGTAGCGGTCACCAGGTCGTCAGGCCCAGGCCGATCGTCTTGGTGAGCGTGGCGTTGTCGTCGTCGCCGTCGAGCGACCAGATCATCGCGCCACCCAGACCGGTACGGCGGATGTAGAGCGTCTTCTGCAGCACGACCGCCGGATCGTCGTACGTCCAGAACGTCGTACCGTCGAAGAGCCAGGCGTGCCCGGCGCGCAGGTCGCGGTGCACGGTGTAGCCGTTGCCGGCGAGGGTCTTGAGCTTCTTGTAGTCCTCGTACCCGGCCTCGAAGGTGGCCGGCGCGGGCGCGGCGGCCGGCCCGAAGAGGCCGTTGCCGCCGCCGGTGACGCCGGTCCAGCCGCGACCGTAGTAGGGGATGCCCAGGACGAGCTTCTGGCGCGGTGCCCCACGGGCGATCCAACCGTCGACGGCCACCTCGACGGAGAAGTCCGGGTTGTCCGGCGAGTCGGCCGGAACGCGCAGCGCGGACTGCTGGTTCGCCACCGCCTCCCAGCCGCCGTGGAAGTCGTACCCCTGCACGGTCGCGAAGTCCAGGTACTTGAAGATCTTGCGGCCCTCGTAGCCGGCGTCCATCGCGGCCGGGTTCGCTGGCAGGAAGGCGGTCAGCGGGTGGTGCGTGCGGGTCGTGCGCCCGTACGCGTCGAGCTGCCTGCGGAACTCGGCGAGCAGCTTGGTGAAGTTCTCCCGGTCCTGCGGGCGGATGACGTTGCCCGGCTCACCGTCCCAGTTCGGCCACTCCCAGTCCAGGTCGATGCCGTCGAAGACCCCGGCGGCGGCGCCCGGGGCGCCGGGGAGATCGCCCTTGAGGTAGAGGTCGATGCAGGACGCGACGAACGCCTTGCGGGAGGCGTCGGTGAGTGCGGCGTTCGAGAAGTACGTCGACCAGCTCCACCCGCCCAGCGAGATCAGCACCTTCAGGTCGGGGTGCTTGGCCTTGAGCTTGGCGAGCTGCCCGAAGTTGCCGTTGAGCGCCTGGCCGGGGGCGTCGGCGACCCCGTCGACGCTCTCCTCGGCCGGGACGGGACGCTGGTAGTCGGCCCAGGCGTCGCCCTCGCCCGGCCCACCGTCCAGGTAGCAGCGTCCGTCCTCGCTGACGTTGCCGAAGGCGTAGTTGAGGTGGGTGAGGCGGCTCGCCGCACCTGAGGTTTCGAGCTTCTTGACCGGGAAGGCGCGGCCGTAGATGCCCCACTGGGTGAAGTAGCCGACCCGGTGGTAGCCGGCCCGGTCGGGTTTGGCGCCCGCGCCCGCGCTCGCGGCAGCGGGCGGAGCGGCGGTGATCAGCAGAGTCGCCAGGGCGACGACTGCGGTGAGACGGCGGTGGCGGAGTTGTCGCATCGGCACACTCCCAGGAGGCTCAAACAGAATTAGTAAAGAGACTTATCTGATTGATGAAGCTAAGCCGACCACCGTCCGCGGTCAAGGGCCGCCCAGCCGCACGGAGGATTGTGAACGCGTTACCCGGTGGTAACGATGTTGTGCCATGGACTCCGCCCTGACCCTGATCGGTCTGCCCATCGCCCTCGGCGTCATCATGCTCGGTCTGGGTCTCGGACTGACCATCGCGGACTTCCGCCGGGTCGGCCAGCACCCGAGAGCCGCCGTCATCGCGCTGGTGTGCCAGGTGCTCGTGCTGCCGGCGCTCTGCTTCGCCCTGGTGCTCGCCTTCGACCTGGCACCGGAACTGGCCGTCGGCATGATGCTGCTGGCCGCCTCGCCGGGCGGCACGACGGCCAACCTCTACAGTCACCTCTTCGGCGGCCACGTCGCCCTGAACATCACCCTGACCGCCATCAACTCGGTGCTCGCCGTGGTCACCCTGCCGATCCTGGTCAACCTGTCGGCGGCGTACTTCCTGCCCGACGGCCGGAGCATCGGCCTCCAGTTCGACAAGGTGGTGCAGGTCTTCGCCATCGTGCTCGTCCCGGTCGCCCTCGGCATGCTGATCCGGGCCCGGCTGCCGCACGTCGCCGAACGCCTGAACCGGCCCGTACGCGTCCTGTCCGTCATCGTGCTCGTCGCCGTGATCGCCGGGGCCGTGCTCGGCGAACGCGAGAACATCGCCGACTACTTCGTCTCGGTCGGTCTGGCCGTGCTCGCGTTCAACCTGCTGAGCCTCGCCATCGGGTACGGGGTTCCCCGGCTCGCCGGAGTCGACCGCAGCGCCGCCACGGCCGCCGGATTCGAGATCGGCATCCACAACAGCACCCTGGCCATCACCATCGCGCTCAGCCCCGCGTTGCTCAACAGCACGCAGATGGCCATCCCGGGCGCGGTCTACGGCATCGTCATGTTCTTCACCGCGGCGGCCTTCGGCCTCCTGGTCACCCGCGTCGGCAGCCGGTCCGCGCCCGCCCTGACGCCCTGACGCCGACGGTCAGGGCGTCGACCGCACCCTCAGCCGACCTGGCTGTTGTCCTTGAGCGAACCCCATCCGTGCCAACGGTCGATCTCGATCAGGGCGCTGACCCGGGCCCGCTCCCGGCGCGGGTACGCGTTCCCCGTGTAGTGCCGCGACAACCGGTCGATGTCCGCCAGATCCTCGTCGGCGCGCAGCTCGGCGACGTGCCCGATGATGCTGACGTGGGTGTACCAGCCGGCCTCGTCCAACACGGTCAGGGACACCCGTGGATCGTTGCGGACGTGCTCCAGCCGGCGGCGGCTCTCGTCCATGTTCACCAGGATCCGGCCGTCCTCCCACAGGTACCACGTGGCGGCGGACACCGGCTGACCACCGTTGCGAAGCGTGGTCATGACCGCCGGGTTCGGCTTCCGCAACATCTCGACCGCGGCCTCGGGAAGCGGTGGCTTGGACATGGGCGTCTCCTCCTCGCGTAACGGTTTACCCCTGCACGTTACGCACCCGCTCCCGCAGACGGGATTCGAACTTCCGGAGCCGCTCGGAGCGCCACGCCCCTGGACGAGGCTGATGTTCGGCGGCAGCCCTCTTGTGCGCCGTCCGGTCCCGCCGGAGAGGATGGGGTCATGACCGATCCCGCACTTCCCGTACGTGTCGTCGTCACCGGCGCCACCGGCAAACTCGGCCGCGCCGTCGTCGCGCACCTGCGCGGTGTGGGCGTCGACGTCCTCGCCGTCGACCGCGCCGGCGGACGCGACCCCCGCGACGTGGACGGCGAGTTCCTTCAGGTCGACCTGACGGACTACGGGCAGGTGGTGGAGGCGTTCACCGGCGGCGCGGACGAGCACGCCGGCGGGATCGAGGCGGTCGTGCACCTGGCGGCCGTGCCGGCGCCCGGGCTGATGTCGAACGCGACCACGTTCGCCAACAACTCCGCAGCCACGTACAACGTGTTCGCCGCCGCCCGGGCGGCCGGGATCAAGAGGGTCGTCTGGGCGTCCAGCGAGACGGTCCTCGGGCTGCCGTTCGACAGCCCACCGCCGTACGCCCCGGTGGACGAGGAGTACGCGCCGCGCCCCGAGTCGACGTACTCGTTGAACAAGGCTCTTGAGGAGGAGATGGCGCGGCACTTCTGCCGTTGGGACCCGGAGCTGGTCATGGTGGGTCTGCGCTTCTCCAACGTGATGGACGTCGAGGACTACGCCCCGTTCCCCTCCTTCGACGCCGACCCGACGCTGCGCCGGTGGAACCTGTGGGGCTACATCGACGCCCGGGACGGGGCCCAGGCGGTGCGGCGGGCGCTCGCGTACGACCGGCCCGGCGCGGACGTCTTCATCGTCGCCAACGCCGACACCGTCATGACCCGCTCCAGCGCCAGCCTGATGGCCGAGGTGTACCCGGGCGTCGAGATCCGCAGGGAGCTGGGCGAGCACGAGACGCTGCTCAGCATCGACAAGGCCCGCCGGGTGCTGGGGTACGAGCCGCAGCACTCCTGGCGCGACCATGTCTAGGTTCGGTCAGCGCGCCGCCTGGTAGGCGCGGCCCACGGCGGTCGCCTCGCTGCCCGTGCGGAAGAGGCCGGTCTGGTCCTTGTCCGTCGCCGGCAGGCCGAACCAGGCGTACCGGTGCAGCCAGGACAGGCCGCCCAGCATCCGGGTCGCCGCGGTGAGGAACGCGGCCTGCTGTGCCTGGGTCGGGAAGCGTACGCCGTCGGAGAAGTCGATCAGCGCGAACTCGGTGAGCCAGATCGGCAGCCGGTACCGGTCGTGCACGGCCTGGAGGTACGACCGCAGCTGGTTGACGGCGTTCGCGGTGGTGAAGTCGCCGCCGTACCAGTGCAGGGCGATGAAGTCGACCCGGTAGCCGCGCTGCTTCGCGCCGGTCATGAACCGGTCGAGCCACCCACCCGGCCGGTCGCCGCCCCACGCCACGGCGGGGCTGCCCAGGGTCAGGCCGGTGGCCTCCAGCCGCGGCCACAGCTCCAGTGCCTGCTCCACGCTCATGTTCGCCTGACCGCCCATGTCCGGCTCGTTGAACCCGAGCAGCTGGCGGCCGTTCTTGCCGGCCTGTTGCAGGTTGCCGGCGGTGACGCTCTTCGCACCCCAGATCATCGGGACGAACTCGGCGTCCGTCGGGCTGGTGACGCCCGGGTGGGCGACGTCCCAGGTGTAGTACCACCTCGCCCCGGAGCTGGCCAGCGCCTGGTCGACGCCGTCGAAGGTCCACACCCCGACGCCCTTGCGCCCGGACGTCGCCGTGGATGCCACCGCGCCGGGCGGGCGGCCGGCCGTCGACTTCGCCGTAGTCGGCGTCGCCGTCGGGGTCACCGCCGCCGTGCCCGCCGTCGCGGCGGGCGTGGTCGGCGCGGGTGGGACGGACACCGGCCGGGTGGGCGGCGGGTCGAGCGCCTGCGTCGCGGCCGGGGCCGGCGGGGGACCGGCGGGCTGGACCACCACGATCACCCCGGCCACGAGTACGGCGACCACGACGGCGACGGTGAACGGCCACAGCAGACGCGGTCCCCGTCGCCGTTTCGCGTGGACGCCCCGGGCCGCCCTCGCGGCGTCCGCCTCACCCGGGTTGGTTGCGCGCATCGTCTCGACTCCTCGGTTCGGTGTTCTCATTCCGGTCTGCGGGCTGGTGGATCAACGCCCTCCCCTCAGGAGACCGGCGGTTCGCGTCGGGATAACGGTTTCTGGTGCCGTCCCGGGCTACCGTCGGCGTCCATGGTGCGGTTCGTGCCCGCTGGTGGCCGTGAAGACGGTCGCCACAACGTGAGGGAGTGCTCGGATGAACTGGACGCTGGAAGTGGTGGTCGTGCCGGTCTCGGACGTGGACCGGGCCAAGGAGTTCTACGCCGACCAGCTTGGCTTCGCCGTCGACCATGACACCGTCATCAGCGACGAGGCGCGGATCGTGCAGCTGACCCCACCCGGCTCGGGCTGCTCGGTCGTGATCGGCAGGGGAGTGGTGCCCGACATGCCGCCCGGGTCGCTCAAGGGGCTGCAACTGGTGGTGCCCGACCTGCAGAAAGCTCGTGCCGAGCTGGTGGAACGTGGTGTCGAGGTCAGCGAGATCCAGGTGCTGGGAGCCAACCCGCGCCCGGTCCCGGACCCGTTGGACAACGTGGGATTCATCTTCTTCACCGACCCGGACGGCAACGCCTGGGCGGTGCAGCAGATCTCCAGTCGGGCCTGAAGTCGGGCCGCTGTCCCGCATACCTGCCGAGATCGTCGACTTCCCCGATAAAATCGCTCGAAAGGGACGAGGCGGCGAGGAGGCTCGGGGCGATGATGCGCGCCGGGATGCGCGGCCTCGGCGACAGCCGGAGCCCGCGCTCGGCGACCGTCCTGGAACTGCTGTTCGACATCGTCTACGTGTTCGCGCTCGCCCGCCTCGCCGGGCGGGTCGCGGACGACCTGACAATCGTCAGGCACACACTCCTGTCGGAGGCCGGCCAGACGCTGCTGTTCTTCACGGCGATGTGGATGATCTGGTCCCTGAACGCCCTGCTGGCCAGCACCTACGACCCCCGGCGCGCCGATCTCCAGGTCGTCCTGCTGGCCACCATGTTCGGTACGTTGGTGCTGGCCGTCTCGTTGCCGCAGGCGTTCGGGCAGCGCGGCGTGATCTTCGCGGCCACGTACGTGATCATCCAGACCGGCAGACCGCTCTACCTGTCGTACGCCCTGCGGGGTCACCCCGGCCACGCGTTCGCGATCCGGGTGCTGAGCTGGCATGTGGCGTCCGGCGTGCTGTGGATCGGTGGCGGCATCAGCGGAGGTCTCGGCCGTGGGATCTTCTGGTCCCTCGCGCTCGCCCTCGAACTGGTCGGCGCGTCCACCAACTGGCCCGTGCCCCGGTTCGGCCGTGAACCGATCAGCAGCAGGGTCACCGTCTCGCAGGAGCACCTCGCCGAGCGGTACAACCAGTTCTTCATGATCGCGCTCGCCGAGGTGGTGCTCGAAGCCGGCGCCGCCGTGAGCTTCCCGGGTTTCTCGGTCGAGCGGACCGTCACCCTCGTCGCCGCCTTCGTGGCGACCGTCTCGTTCTGGCGGATCTACTTCTACCATGTCGGGCCCGGCCGGCACGCCACCTCCAGCGCCGCCGGGGACGGGATCCGGCTGTCCCGCTGGGCGAGCTACAGCCTGCTGTTCATCGTCGGTGGCATCATCTGCACCGCCGTCGGCTTCGGACAGATCATCGAGGATCCGCATCCGCCGATCGACTGGGCCCTGGTGGTCATCATCTTCGGCGGTCCGGTGCTGTTCCTGATCGGGCGCAGCTACCTGGAGGTGGCGACCCCCGACGCACCGCACTGCCGGATGCTGTACATCGGCGCACTGGTGCTGGCCGTGGCGGCGGTGCCCACGGTGTTCCTCCCGCCGGTCGCCGTGGCCAGCACCGCGGCGCTGATCCTGGCCGTGATCGCGGTCCTCGACGGGCAGGCCCACCAACGCGGCGCGGAGACCAACCCGACGCTGTGAGCCGGGCCGACAAAACCGGTCCCGCCCGGGTAGGGTGTCGGGCACGCCATCGAGCCGAGAGGAGGTCAGAACAATGTCCGATGTTCTGCGCCCCCTCCGCGCCCCGGCGTCCGCGCGGATCTGACCCGGGGCGCTCGCCTCCCGGAGGATCAACCCATGACCGACGTGGTCATCCGTCCGCTCGTCGCGGGCGAGGAAAATCTGTTCGACTCGATGCCCGATCCACTGCCGCAGCTGCGGCAGGTCGCGTACGCCGACGGGATCGCCGGTGGCGGCTACCGGCCCGAGACCACCTGGGTCGCCCTGCGGGCCGGCCGGGTGGTCGCCCGGGCGGCCTGGCTCCTCCCACCGGGAGCCGTCGGCGCCCCCTGGCTGGAGCGTTTCGACCTGGACGCCGAACCGGAGGTGGGGGCCGAGCTGCTGCGCGCCGCCCACGAGGCGCGTGGTGGCCCCGCCCGGTACTACGCCGCCCTGCCGGCGCACTGGCGGCGCCGACCGGAGGTGCTCGCCGTGGTCCGGGCACCGATGGCGGCGGCCCGCCTCGCCGGCCTGGTCGAGCGGGGCGAACGGCTCCGGTGCTCCTGGACGGGCACACCCCTGCCCGCGTCCTCCGGCCGGTACGACTTCCGTCCGCCGGTCGACGCGGCGGAGATCAACGAGTTGGTCGCCCGGATCGCCGAGCCGGACGTGCTGACCGGCGCCGAGATCGCCCGGACGGTCGGCGGCGTCGACCTGGCCACCGACCCGCTTGCCTGGCTCGGCGAGACGGTGCGGGGATGGCGCGTCGCCCTGGCCGCCGGTGAACCGGCCGGCCTGGTCGGTACCGCCGGGGACGCCTGCTACCCGCTGCTGGCCTATCTCGGCCTGCTCGACGAGGCCGCCCGACCCGAGCTGCTGGCCGAGGCGGTCCGGGTGCTCGCCGACGGCGGCGCCCGCGAGGTGATCGCCGACGTGGACGCCCACCGGGTGGCGGTGCTGGCGGAGCTGGAACGGACGGGCTTCCGGCAACTGCGCGCGCGGGTGTTGTTCGCGCCGGCCGACGAGGGCTGACCCGTCGGGGTGCGCCCTGTCACGAGGGCGCACCCCTGGACCGGCCGGCCCCTCGTCCGCTGCCAGGATCTGAGCCATGCCGGAGATCATCGCCCTCGTCGTCGGCTTCCTGGCGCTGCTCGTGGCGTCGGTCGCGGGGCTGTACCTCTGGCCGCTGGACCGCCGGCATCCCCTCGGCACGTCGGGGCGGCACCTCGACTTCGCCGACGCCGTACGCGCCGCGCAGACCGTCATGGCGGCCGACGCCGGCGACCCGCAGGTCCGACCGGAGTCCCGCAGCCGCCTGCTGAGCCACGGCCGCCGGACCGGCCGGGCCGTGCTGCTGCTGCACGGCTACACGCTCGCGCCCGAGCAGTACGACGAACTGGCCCGGGACTTCCACGACCGCGGCTACAACGTCTGGATCCCACGCGCCCCCCGGCACGGCACCGTGGACCGGCGAGCCCACCACCGCGTCCGCGCCGCCGAGCTGACCGCGTACGCCGACGAGGCCCTGCGCGTCGCGGCGGGCCTCGGGGACGAGGTGGGTGTCGTGGGCATCTCCGGCGGGGCGGTGCTGGCCGCCCGGCTCGCGCAGGTCCACGCCGGCGTCGTACGGCATCTGCTGCTGCTGTCGCCGTTCTTCGGCCCGAACCCGCGCCAGGCGCCGGCGTTCGCGGTCCGACCGCTGATCGTCCTGTACGGGCGTCGCCTCCTGCCCGACCGCGTCACCTCACGCGGCTACTCCCTCGCCGCCGTCACCCAGTACCTGACGATCGCGCGTGGCCTTCCGAGGCCGGCGCGTCCGACCGGTCTGCGGAGCGCGGCGGTCGCGATCAGCCCGCTCGACGCCGTGGTGGACCCGATCGCGGCGGTGACCGTGGCGCGTCGGATCGCCGACGCGAACGACGTCCCGCTGCGGGTGCACACGCTGCCCGAAGCGTTGGGTGTCGGCCACAACACCCTCGACCTCGCGGCCCTCGGTGCGCGGGGTGACGAGCTGCGCCGACGGTACGTCGCGCTCTACGAGGGGGAGCCGGCGCAGGCCGCCGCTGCCACCGGGCCGTGACCATCGGGTACGACCCGGGCGAGCCCTCGCGGCCACCACCCCCTGTACGGGTCGTGGCCGCGGGGCCGGCCGCGTGCCCCGAGGGTGGCGGCGGGTGTGGGACGGCATGCTGGCCGGGATGGGCATCGAGTCGTTGCCGCCCGAGGCACGCGAGGTCGTGACCACCGCGACCGACCCCCGGCCGGACCTGCTGCTGGGCTACTGGGACGAGATCCTGCACGGATCCGACGCGGCGCCACGACCTGCGGTCCATCCGGGAGCGGGGGATCCCCTACCGCTGGGTGACCTCGTCGGAGCCGCCGGCCCGCTACCTGAATTGGCTGACCGACGCCCTGCCGGAGGTCATGGTGACGGTGCTGCCCGGTGGCCACTTCCCGCACCTCCCGGAGCCGGCGACGATCGCCCGGCTGCTGGCGACCGGCTGAGCCGAAGACCGACCCCGACGGCAGCGCTGTTCGGCGGTCGGATCACGCGTTGACAGACCTCGACACCGGCGACGTCCGGTGTTCCGCCAGCCCGGGCGTCGCAGGCGTTCAGGCCGGCCGCCTACCAGGCGCCGGTGGGCGGTCGAGCTGGTCGAGGCGTGCGAGGTCGGCGTTGCCGCTCCGGACGACGGCGGTGGCCATCGCGGCGGTGCCCGGGTGGACACCACCCTGCTGCTCGGCGGCGGCGACCCGGACCGACTGCGCGAGGTGCGCCCGCAGGTGCGCGGCCAGCAGACGGTGAAAGGCCGTGCCGTTGGCCGAGCGCAGCGCGGCCAACCCATCAGCGGTGATCATGCCGGGCATGTCGTGACCCTCGTGCGGGTTCGTCGTCGGCGCGCCCGCGCCGGCCAGAAGCCGGCGGGATCGTTCCAGGTTGGCGCTGCTGCCGGTGCGCATCTGCGCGGCCAGGCGCCGCCACGCGGGGTCGGTGGTGTGGGTCGGCACCAGGTCCAGTACCGGAAGCAGCCGCTGCGCCATCGCCGCCGTCAGTTGCAGCCACGCGGTGTCGGTGGCGCTGAACGCTCCGGTGGCACCCGTGGCCGACGCCGTCGACCCGATGCCCGTGGACGGTCCGGCGCTGATGTCGGGTGCCGGTGTGCTGTCGGCGCTGATGTCGGCTCCCGGCGCGCCGGCTGCGCAGCCGGCGACGAGGAGAGCCGCCATGAGTAGTGCGGGCGTTGCGGCGATGGCTCGCATGCGGACTCCTTCCGCCCGAGGCGGCGGGCCCGGCATGACCGGACCCGCCGCCGGGGATGCGACGGCTCAGATCGGGCGGCCGTCGTGCCCGCACTTGATGACCGGGCGGATGCAGTCCTGGACGCGCCGGGCCATCTCCGCGACCGGCCAGGCGTTGAAGAAGTCGCCATGCATCGTGTAACCCGGCCCGGAGGCCAGCCGGAAGTGCGACGGGTCACCGTTGACCGGGTACCGCAGCACCTGGCGCAACTTCGGCACGTGCACCGGGTGGGTGCTCGGGCAGGCCTGGTTCACCGGGTACGCCAGGTGGCTCTTGTGGTCCGGCGAGTCCAGGTCCCGACCGTTCCAGCACTGCGGGAAGTCCAGGTACGACTCCAGCATCGTGCCGGCCGGGCAGTTGACGAAGTCCTTCGACGGCGGCACCTGCCCGGCGTGCAGGCAGGACCAGCGGGCGATGCTGTCGCCCGAACCGGTGGCCCGGGCGTTGCCCGCGACGAGCCGGAGCCCCTGCGGGAAGGGCTGGGTGTTGGCGACCACGTCGGCGCGTACGCCCTCGCCCAGGTAGTAGAACGTGGCGATGGCCGGCTCCACCGCGACGTTGTCCCGGTACAGGGTCGGAACCCAGTACGACGAGACGTCCACCCGGGGGTTGCAGGTGCTGGTGGAGTTCACCAGGTCGGGGAGCGTGGTGCGGGCGTTCGTGACCGTGCTGCCGAAGAAGCTGTGCATGTGCGAGGCCCCGGGCAGCCCGGGAAAGACGATCGGGTCGTCCGGCAGTCGGTGGCTGTACGTGCAGTCGGCGGGGAACTCGGCGACCCGGATGACGTTCGCGACCGGGGCGGCGTCGGCCCGGTCGATGGTGGAGACCAGGTACGTGCCGAGCAGCGCCAGTAGGGCGCCGATCGCCGTGGCGAGGCGCAGTCGGCGGGGGATGCCGGATAGGGGTGCGGCCCTGTCCATCTTGGGACTCCTGTCGGGAGGACGGGTCAGGGACAGCTCCGGTGCCGCCGCCGAAAGCAGCGGAGTGTCCTGGCCAGACGTGGTGGTGGCCTGTTGAGCCCGAGGTAAGAGAGCGCTCTCTCTCCGTCCAGGTTCACCCTTATGTCGATCCTTGTCAATACGTGCCGCAGTTGGCGGAAATGACGACGAAGGGCCGGACCCTTTCGGGTCCGGCCCTTTCGCGTTGGTGTGTGCTGGTGGTCAGTTGGTGGCGTAGCCGCGGGTGGCGATCCAGTCGGCGAGGTGCTCGACGGTGATCCAGTAGGAGGCGGTGTTCGGGTTGGCGGAGTCGGCGATCTTCACCGTCTGGCCGTTGTCGCGGTAGCCGACGACGCTGATGTAGTGCCCGCCCTCGAAGGAGTGCACGGCGCCGTCGGTGTCGGTGGTGGTGCCGGCGATGTTGGCGACCACGGCGCGGCCTTGGTCGACGGTCTTGACGATGTCGGCGCGCAGGGTGTCGGTCTGCTTGTCGTCGGCGGCGGGGGTGGAGATTTCCACCGACCGGTAGGCGTCGTT
>NZ_JBEXGP010000027.1:0-73380 GCF_040607375.1 Micromonospora sp. NPDC005298 | reverse complement strand
GGGGTGGCCCGCGGTCGGCCGGTCGGCGCGGCGGGAACCGTGTCCGGGACGGCCGGGGCGGGCGCGGTCACCGGCGGGCGTCGGTGCGGCGGGCCTGCTGGCGGCGGCCCAACCAGGTACGGCCGGGGCGGGGCGACACCGCGCGGGCGAGCCGGTCCGCCGCCGCCTCGGCGCGCAGTTCCGCGGCGTACGTACGGTGCAGGGAGAGCAGGAATTCCGCGTCGTTGCCGAACATGTCGGGCTCCTTCGTGGCGTCGTCGTCTTCTGCTGACGACTCTTCGCGCGAAGGCCCCACCCGGGCATGGGCACAGCGCCTCATCTTCCCCGGCGCCACCCTCCTTACCCGTCCGGCCCGGGCCGGTAAGGAGACGTAAGGTACTCAGCCGGCCGGCACCCGGACGCGGATCAACGGGGCGGACGGCGACCACTAGACTCTGCGGCATGGCAAAGCCCCAGGAGAAGGTCTCGTTCGGCCAGCGGCTGAAGCAGATCGGGATGGTGTTCCAGTTCACCGCCAAGCAGGACCGGTGGTTCGCGCCGCTGGTCGCCGCCGCGGTGCTGCTCCCGCTCGCCCTCACCGTGGTCGCGGTCATCCTCTGGGGCTGGATCTGGCTGCCGCTGGGCATCCTGTTCGCCCTGCTCGCGGTGCTGATCGTGCTCAACCTGCGGTCCAACAAGGCGATGATGAACGCCGCCGAGGGGCAGCCCGGCGCGGCGGCGCAGATCATGGAGAACATGCGCGGCGACTGGCGGGTGACGCCGGCGGTCAGCTCCACCACCCAGATGGACATGGTCCACCTGGTGATCGGCCGGCCGGGCGTGATCCTGCTCGCCGAGGGCAACCCGCAGCGGGTGCGTGGCCTGCTCGGGCAGGAGAAGCGCCGCCTGTCCAAGGTGATCGGCTCGGCACCCCTGCACGACTACGTGATCGGCCAGGACGAGGGCGAACTGCCCATCCGCAAGCTGCGTACGACGCTGCTGCGCCTGCCCCGCGCGCTCTCCGGCAAGGACGTCAACTCGCTGGACAAGCGACTCAAGGCGCTCACCGCCCGTCCGCAGATGCCCAAGGGCGCGATCCCGAAGAACATGCGGCCGCCGGGCGCGTTCCGCCAGTCGCGGGGCCGCTGACCCCCTGAGGTGTACGTGAAGAGAGCCGGACCCGTGCGGGTCCGGCTCTTCTCGTCGCGCGCCGCGCGCCCTCACGCCTCGCGCCTTCCCCGATGGTGCTGCCTCCGACGCGCCGGGGCGCACAGCACCAAGATCGTGCTCGATCACTGATGTAGTGGCCTCAACGACACGGCGATGCCACTAGATCAGTGATCGAGTGCGATCTTGGGCCGCCGGGGCCGGCTCAGCCGCGCGGCGCGTCGGCGATGACCGAGTTGGCGAGGCGGTCGTGCAGGCCGCGACGGTGCTCGTCCATGATCAGCGCGGGGACGACGAGTGCCAACAGGAGACCCCGGATCAGTCCCCGGAGCACCCCGATGCGGCCACCGTCGTGCCAGTTCACGCAGCGGATCTTCGTGATGTACATGCCCGGGGTCTGTGCGAACAGGCCGAGGAAGAGGCCGTACACCAGCACCAGCACCAGCACGGGGGCCCACCCGTCGCGTACCGGGTCGGCGAAGATGTTCGACACCAGCAGGCAGAGCACCCAGTCGATGATCAGCGCCCCGAACCGCTTGCCGAGGCTCGGCGGGGTGAAGGTGGGATCGGTGGCCGGTGCTGCCGGGACGTGCGGAATGGTCACAGCGGTCAAGGGTATCCGCGCCCCTGACGACGGACCCGCGGGTGTCACCACCACTCCGCGCCGATCAGGACCAAAGGCATCAGATGTCACTACACTGGTACAGCCGGTACGGCGTTCGCGGCCGGCCGGAGGCGTGGACGGGGCGTCGCTGACGCTCCGCGAGGGACGTAACACGGCAGAAACACCGGAGACATGGCCGGGCAACCCCCCGGCCATAGCGTCGCCAGAAGCCTAGCCACCCCGTGGACGTGCCAGGAGGATGTGTGTTCGCCAATCCCGAGGAACTGCTGCGATACCTCAAGAACGAGGACGTGAAGTTCGTCGACGTTCGTTTCTGTGACCTGCCCGGCGTGATGCAGCACTTCAACCTGCCGGTCGAGTCCGTCAACGACGACCTCTTCACCGACGGCCTCGCGTTCGACGGTTCGTCGATCCGCGGTTTCCAGGCGATCCACGAGTCGGACATGCTCCTGCTCCCGGATGTCGCCACCGCGTTCATCGACCCGTTCCGGGCGCAGAAGACCCTCGCGCTCAACTTCTTCATCCACGACCCGTTCACCCGCGAGGCCTACAGCCGCGACCCGCGCAACGTGGCGAAGAAGGCCGAGGCGTACCTGGCGGCGAGCGGCATCGCCGACACCGCCTACTTCGGCGCCGAGGCGGAGTTCTACATCTTCGACTCGATCCGCCACGAGACCTCGGCGCACCAGTCGTTCTACTACATCGACTCGATCGAGGGCGCGTGGAACACCGGCCGCGAGGAGCCGGGCGGCAACCGCGGTTACAAGACCGCGTACAAGGGCGGCTACTTCCCGGTGCCGCCGGTCGACCACTACGCCGACCTGCGCGACTCGATCGTGCGCCGGCTCGTCGACACCGGCTTCAGCGTCGAGCGTTCGCACCACGAGGTGGGCACCGCCGGTCAGTCCGAGATCAACTACCGGTTCTCGACGTTGCTGCACGCCGGTGACCAGCTCCAGCTTTTCAAGTACATCGTGAAGAACGAGGCCTGGGCCAACGGCAAGACCGCGACCTTCATGCCCAAGCCGCTGTTCGGCGACAACGGTTCCGGCATGCACACCCACCAGAGCCTCTGGCTCAACGGTGAGCCGCTCTTCTACGACGAGACCGGCTACGCGGGCCTGTCCGACATGGCCCGCTGGTACATCGGCGGTCTGCTGCACCACGCGCCGTCGCTGCTGGCCTTCACCAACCCGACGATCAACTCGTACCGTCGTCTGGTGCCGGGCTTCGAGGCGCCGGTCAACCTGGTCTACTCGCAGCGAAACCGCTCCGCCTGCACCCGCATCCCGGTGACCGGCAGCAACCCGAAGGCCAAGCGCGTCGAGTTCCGCGTCCCGGACCCGTCGGCGAACGTCTACCTGGCCTTCTCGGCGATGATGATGGCCGGCCTGGACGGCATCAAGAGCAAGATCGAGCCGCCGACGCCGATCGACAAGGACCTCTACGACCTCCCGCCGGAGGAGTGGGGCGACGTCAAGCAGGTGCCGGGCTCGCTGTCGGCAGTGCTCGACTCGCTGGAGGCCGACCACGACTACCTGCTCGACGGCGGCGTCTTCACCCCCGACCTGATCTCCACCTGGGTCGACTGGAAGCGCGCCAACGAGGTCGACCCGGTGCGCCTGCGCCCGACCCCGCACGAGTTCGCCATGTACTACGACTGCTGAGCAGTCACCCGCTCCACCGGCCGGGCCGGCTCCGCGATTCGCGGGGCCGGCCCGGTCCGCTTGTACCGCCGTGTTGCTCCTGACCATCCTCCTCCGCACCCGCCTGACCCCCATCACCAAGCGCGGCGGCCAACCCTGCCCCACCTGCCGCACCCGAGCCTGACCCGACCCCGCCCCGCCCCGCCCCGCCCCGCCCCGCCCCGCCCCGCCCCGCCCCGCCCCGCCCCGCCCCGAAGATCGTGCTCGATCCTGGATGTAGTGGCATCCCGCACGCCTGAGACCACTACATCCATGTTCGAGCACGATCTTGAGCGCAGGACGGTGACGATCATGAGGTTGGCGAGGCGTTTCGTCCGGACTGTCGCCCGTTAACCTCATGATCAACGCGGTGGGCGGCGGGCGGCGCGGGGGCGGGCGGCGCGGGGGCGGGCCGTCAGGAGGAGGGCGGTCAGGAGGAGGGCGGTCATCGTGAGCGCGCCGGGGGCCTTGGTGAAGCGGGCCAGGTTGGTGCCGTCGGGCAGGGCGAGGAACGCGGCCGCCGCGACCGGCAACACGAACCACGTCGTTCGGGTGACGGTGAGCGCGAGCAGCGCCAGCGGCCAGGTCGCGTACCAGGGGTGGAAGACCGGGGACAGGACGACTGTGGCGACCAGTGCCATCGCCGCGCCGTGCAGCGCGACCCGGGGGCGCTCCGGCGGGTGGACGTCGCGTGCGGCGCGCAGCGTCCGGCACCAGAGCACCACCAGCACCGCGGCGAGCAGCAGCAGCGCGACCGCGCGTGTCAGCGGTACGGCCTGCGGGTTCCGGCCGACGAGTTCGCCGGCGTAGTCCACGACGAATCCGACGGCGGTGGGCGGTGAGGTCCACTGCTCGGAGTCGCCGCTGCGGGTCAGTCCGCCGATCCAGCCGAACCCGAGGCCGGACAGCGCCGACGTGACAAGCACGGCGCCGAGCAGCCCGCCGGCCAGCCAGCCGCCGTCGCGCGACAGCGCCCGTACGGTGTTCGGGCCGCGCACCGCGGCCAGCGCGGCGAACGGCACCACCACCACGGCGGTGGCCTTCACGGTGACCGCCAGCCCGAGCAGCGCGCCGGCGAGCAGCAGCGCGGCGGGCCGACCGGGTCGACGGACCGCCACCAGCAGTCCGCACAGCAGCAGGCCTAGCATCACGGCGTCGTTGTGCGCGCCGGCCACCAGGTGTACGCCGACGAGCGGGCAGGCCAGCAGCAGCCAGACCGCCCGTCGGGGTGGCACTCCGCCCGCCCGGGCCAGTGGGGGCAGGCAGAGCGCGGCCAGCAGCAGCCCTGCCACGGCGGTGACCCGTAGCAGCACCAGCGTCCCGGTGAGCCCGCCTCCGAGGTGCACCGCGAGTGCGGCGAGCAGGACGAACACCGGCCCGTACGGCGCCGGGGTGTCCCGCCAGATCGGTGCCACCGTCTCCACCCAGGGGCAGCCGGCCGCGGCCACCCCGACGGCGTACGGGTCGGCGCCGTGCGCATACGTCCAGCCCTGGCAGGCGTACGAGTAGACGTCCCGGCTGCCCATCGGTGGCGCGACGAGCAGCGGCAGGGTCCACAGTCCGGCGGTGACGTACGCCCACCGGGTCGACGGCGCTCCCCCGCGCAGCGACCACCACGCGGCGACCAGCAGCACGGTGCCGGCCAGCCAGCAGGTCAGCGTGGCCGGGCCGTGTGGGGCTCGCCAGATCGACAGGGGTGTCACGCCCAGCGGGACGGCGTCGGGCAGCGCCCCGCCGAGGTGTGCGGCCACGGCGAGCAGGGTCGCGCCGGTCAGGCCCGCGTACCGGGAGAGGGTCGCGCCGGGAGCGGTCACCGGCGCACCTTCCCTCAGTCGGCGGCGACCGGCTGGCGGGTCGCCCGAGCCGACCGTACCAATCGGACGACCAGCACGATCACCAACAGCGTCATCAGTGGCGCCCCGACGGTCTTGGTGTAGCGGGGCAGGCCGGTGCCGTCGGGCAGCACGAGGAACGACGCGACGAGCGCGACCACGATGAACCAGCCGGTCCGGCGGGCGGTGGCCGCCAGCACGAACAGCGGCCAGGTCCAGTACCAGGGGTGCACGACGGGGGCGAGGGCGACGGTGAGGGCGAGGGCGAGGCCCGCGTGGTGGAGCGGGTCGCGGGTGCGGGCGCGCCACCAGAGCCAGACCAGGAGTACGGCCAGAAGTACGACGGCGATGCCGCGTGTCACGGGTAGCGCGTCGATGTGCCCGCCGAACAGCGCCGCGACGTAACCGACGGTCTGCCCGACGGCGGTCGACGGGGAGGTCCAGGCGACGGCGGCGCCGCCCTGGGACAGTCCGCCGATCCAGCCGAAGTCGAGTCCGCCAAGGACCGTCACCCCCACGACGGACACGGCCGTGCCGCCGACCACCCAGCCGCCGTCGCGGATCAGTGTCCGGAGCCGGTACGGTCCGGCGGTGGCCGCCAGGGCGGCGAACGGCACCACCACCACGGCGGTCACCTTGATGGCGACGGCGAGGCCGAGCAGCAGCCCGCCGACGAGCAGCATGGCGCGACGGCCCGGGTGGGACGCCACCACGGCCAGCCCACCGACGAGCGCGGCGAGCATCAGCACGTCGTTGTGGGGGCCGCCGATCAGGTGCGCGGCGACCAACGGGGACCCGAGTGCCAGCCACACGGCCCGCTTGGGCGGCACGCCGGCCCGGCGAGCCAGGGCGGGCAGCGCCCACGCGGTCAGGGCCACGCCGATCAGCGACAGCGCCCGGAACAGCACGATGCTGGCGGTCAGCGAACCGGTCACCTTGACCACCGCGCCCGCGACGAGCACGAAGAGCGGCCCGTACGGCGCCGGGGTGTCGCGCCAGATCACCGACACGCTGTCCAGCCAGGGGCAGGGCAGCGCGGAGACGCCGTGCTCGTACGGGCTGACGCCGCCGACGAAGCTGGCGCCCTGGCAGGCGTACGCGTACACGTCCCGGCTGCCGAAGGGCGGCGCGACCAGCAGCGGCAGCAGCCAGAGTCCCACGGTGACCAGCGCCCACCGTGTCGACGGCCCTCCGTCGCGCAGGGCCCACCAGGCGTACGCCATGAGGCCGGTGCCGACCGCCCAGGCGGCGAGGATCAGCGGGCCGTGCGGGCTCTGCCAGATGCTGACCGGGGTGTTGCGCAGCGGGCCACTGGGAAACGCGCCCCCGAGGTAGGCGGAGATCGCGAGCAGCGTCGAGCCGGCAAGGCCGGTCCAGCGCGCGAGGTGGGAAGGCACGCCCGACATGCTGCCAGCACGTCCGTGCGGGGACGACGGCAGCACCGTCAGCAGTGGTTCGCCGGGGCGAGTCCGCTGGACACCGTGTAGTCGCCGGCGGCGCGGACCCGCACCTCGGTCCACCCGTCCGCTGCGGGGCGTACGCAGCCGTCCGGGCCGGTCAGCGACAGCCAGCGCGACCACCGCACCCGCACCGGCACGTCGCCGGGGGCGGCGGTCAGGCGGATCGCACCACGGTCGGCGGTGACGAGCTGCCCCGGGGCGCCGACCAGCGGGGTCGGGTCGACCACTGCGTACATCCGCCAGGTCGGGTCGCTCCAGACCTCCCGCAGGTACGGCAGGCCGGCGCGGATCAGGGCTGCCTCGTCGCGGCCCCACCGGTCGGCGGGTGCTTCCGGGGCGAGGACCACGTGGGTGACGGCCTCGCGGCGGAGCCACGCCTCGTACGTCTTCGCGTCCAGGCTGCCGTCGTAGAACAGCGCGTTGCGGTCGCTGTCGACCTGGCGTTCCCAGCCGCGGGCCAGTGGCACGGTCGGCGGGAGGTACGCGGACTCCCAGTGGTCGCGCAGTGGCACCACCTCGACCCGTCCGACCGGCTGCCGCCTGTCGAGTTCGGTGACGAGCGGCCGGTAGAAGCTGGCTGCGCTCTCCGGGGAGCCGGCGCGGGTCACGTCGCTCACCATCACCGGCGACTGCCACCACACGGTCGCGGCGAGCAGCCCCGCCAGCCACGGGCCGGGCAGCGTCGCGTATCCGGCCAGCACGGGCAGCGCGAAGAGCATCGGCAGCCGCAGCGCGTTGGAGCCGATCGGGCTGGGCAGGTAGTACGCGCCGACCAGCAGCAGCACGGTGAGCGCCGCCCCGATGCGCAGCACCCGGCGACGGCGCGGCAGCACGACCGCCACCAGCACCGCGAGCGCGACGTTGATCCGCATCGACTCGGCCGAGTAGGGCTGGGTGCCGCCGTTGCCGAAGAGGAGCGCGATCGGGGCCAGCGTGACGGCGGGCGCCACGGCCAGGACGAGCCCCTCGGCGAGTGGTCGCTCGACGCGCCACCCGCCGGGCAGCGTTCGGCCCGGTCCGGCGCCGGTACGCAGGGCGGACAGCAGCAGCGCCGCGCCGGCCAGCCCGGTGAACAGGCCGGCGACCGGGCTGGCCGCCGTGGCCAGGGCGGCGCAGACGGCGGCGAGCAGCAGCCGGAGCCAGCGCGGCGGGCGATCCGCGCTGACCGCGCAGAGCGCCAGCAGGCCGAACGTCAGCCCGACGGCGAAGGTGATCCGGCCGCTGGCCAGGTTGCCGACCAGGACCACGGCACCGAGGACACCGGCCAGCAGCGGGCGGCGGGCCCGGTTGCGGGCGAACAGCCAGGCCAGCGCGGCGGCGCCGAGCACGGCGGCGACGGCCCCCAGCGGGCGTACCCCGATCAGCGCGCCCAACCGGGCGGTGAACAGGCTGTAGCCGTACTGGTTGACGCCGCCGTACCAGCCGAGGTCGATCGGCGTGCCGCCGTACCGGTCGGCGAACTCGGCGCGCGCCACCTGGGCGGCGAGGTCGGTGCCCATCGGCGGCGCGAGCAGGAACGCGGCGGCGAGCACCACCGCCACCCCGGTCGCCGCCACCCAACCGGTGCGCCGCCCGGTCGGACGCGTCGACGCGTCAGGCATCGAGGACACGTTCCATCGCGGCTCGGGAACGGCGGGCGGTGCGCAGGTACTCGTCGAGGAACTCCCCCGGGTCGTCGCGGCCGAGCAGCCGGACCACCCCGGCCAGCTCCACCCCGTGCCGGGGCAGCTGGTCCCCGGCCCGGCCCCGGACCAGCATCAACGCGTTGCGGACCTGCGCGGCCAGGGACCAGCCGGCGGCCATCTCCGCGGCGTCCGCCGGGTCGACCAGGCCCGCCTCGGCGGCGGCCGCGAGAGCGTCGAGGGTACGCGTGCCGCGCAGCGCCGGCACCGCGCCGCCGTGCCGGAGCTGGAGCAGCTGGACCGCCCACTCCACGTCGGCGAGCCCACCCCGGCCCAGCTTGGTGTGGGTGGCCGGGTCGGCGCCCCGGGGCAGCCGCTCGGTCTCCACCCGCGCCTTGATCCGGCGGATCTCGACGATCTGCTCGCGGGTCAGCCCCTCGGCGGGGTAGCGCACCGGGTCGATCATCGCCTCGAACTCGGCGCCCAGCTCGGCGTCGCCGCAGACGAACCGGGCGCGCAGCAACGCCTGCGCCTCCCACACCCGCGACCAGCGCGCGTAGTACTGCGCGTAGGCGGCGAGGCTGCGGACCAGCGGACCCTGCCGGCCCTCCGGACGCAGGTCGGCGTCGACGCCGAGCGGCGGGTCGGGGGCGGGTACGCCGAGCAGCCGGCGCAACTCCTCGGCGATGGCGTGCGCGGCGGCGCTGGCGGCGCTCTCGTTGCCGCCGGCGGGCGGGTCGTAGACGAAGAGCACGTCGGCGTCGGAGAGGTAGTTCGACTCGTACCCGCCGAGCCGGCCCATACCGATGACGGCGAACCGCAGCCCGGCCGGCGCCGGTTGGCTGGCCTGGGCGGCCCGCAGCGCGGCGGCCAGTGTGGCGTCGGTGACGTCGGAGAGCGCCGTGCCGACCTCGGTGATGTCGGACAGCCCGGGTGCCCGCTTCGCGCCGTCCGCGCGGGTGGGCGCGGGTGCGAGCGCGCCCGCACGGCAGAGCACGTCGGCGCAGGCCACCCGGACCAGCTCCCGCCGGCGCAGCGCCCGCACGGCGCTTGTCGCCTCCACCGGATCGGTGTGCCGGGCCGCCGCCGCCAGGAACCCCTCGCGCAGCACCTCGCGCGAACGCGGGGCCAGCTCGTTCTCCTCGGCCAGCAGCCGCAGCGCCTCCGGGTCGCGGGCGAGCAGGTCGGCGACGTACCGGGACAGGGCGAGGACGCGGGCGAGCCGCCGGGCGACCGGGCCGCCGTCGCGCAGCAGCCGCAGGTACCAGGGTGTGCTGCCCAGCTTGTCGGACACCTTGCGGTAGTTGAGCAGCCCCCGGTCCGGTTCCGGCGCGTCGGCGAACTCGCTGAGCAGCACCGGCAGCAGGGTCCGCTGGATGGCCGCCGTACGGCTCACCCCGCCGGTGAGCGCCTGGAGGTGGCGCAGCGCCCCGGCCGGGTCGGCGAAGCCGAGGATCTCCAACCGGTGCCGGGCCGCCTCCGGGGTGAGCCGCAGCCCGTCGGCCGGCACCCGGGCCACCGACTCCAGCAGCGGCCGGTAGAGCAGTTTGGCGTGCAGTCGGCGTACCTCGGCGGCGTGGGTGACCCACTCGGCCCGGAAGCTCTCCACGGCGCTGCGCCCCGGCGTGGCCGTGAAACCCAGCGCGGCGGCCAGCCAGCGCAGCGCGGCCGGCTCGGTGGGTACGGTGTGCGTCCGCCGCAGGGCCTGGAGTTGCAGCCGGTGCTCGACGCTGCGCAGGAAGCGGTAGCCGCGCAGCAGGGCCTCGCCGTCGGCGCGACCGACGTACCCGCCGGCGACGAGCGCCCGCAACGCCGGGAGGGTGCCGGGCGCCCGCAGCGTCTCGTCGCCGCGACCGTGCACGAGTTGCAGCAACTGCACGGCGAACTCGATGTCGCGCAGCCCGCCGGGGCCGCGTTTGATCTCGCGTTCCAGCTCCTTCGGCGGGATGTGGTCGATGATCCGGCGGCGCATCGCGCGGACGTCCTCGACCGCCTCGGGCCGCTCGGCGGCCCGCCAGACCAGCGGCGCGAGCTGGTCGATCCACTCCTGGGCCAGCGGCAGGTCACCGGCGGCCGGGCGGGCCTTGAGCAGCGCCTGGAACTCCCAGGTGCGCGCCCACCGGCGGTAGTAGGCGAGGTGGCTGGCGAGGGTACGCACGAGCGGGCCCCGGTTGCCCTCGGGGCGCAGCGCGGCGTCCACCGGCCAGGCGACCAGCCCGCAGATGTGGATGAGCCGGGTCGCCACCTGGGTCGCGGCGGGCAGGTCGGCGTCCTCGGCGGCCACGAAGATGACGTCCACGTCGGAGACGTAGTTCAGTTCACCGCCGCCGCACTTGCCCATCGCCACCACCGCCAGGCGGGGCCGTTCGGTGCCGTCGGCCAGCTCGTCGACGGCGACCTCGTACGCGGCGGCGAGCGTCGCGTCGGCGAGCGCGGACAGCGCGGCCATGGTCTGCTCCAGGCCGCGCCCGCCGGTGAGGTCGGCCGCCGCGATGCGCAGCAACGCCAGCCGGTACGCGGCCCGCAGCACCGCCACCGGGTTGCCGTCGCCGGTGGGTTCCAGTCGGCCCTCGGCGGGGGGCGCGAGCCCGTCCGGGGCGGTACGCAGCGCCTGGTAGTGCTCGGGGTGGGCCACCAGATGGTCGCCGAGCGCCGACGAGGCGCCGAGCACCGCGATCACCCGCCGCCGCAGGCCGGGGTCGGCGTGCAGGTCCGCGAGCAGCGGCGACGCGGTGTCGCCTGTCGTGCGGCGTTCGGCCTCGACGATGCGGTGCAGTTGGCGCAGCGCCAGGTCCGGGTCGGCGGCCCGGGACAGCGCCGCGAGCAGCTCCCCGGCCGGCTCGTCGACCGGCTCCTGCTCGTCCGGTCGCCACAGCCGCAGCCCGTCCGGGCCGAGCAGGTCGGCGGCGCGCGCCCCGCCGTCGCCCTCGGCGGTGCCGAAACCGTAGCGGGCGAGCCGGCCCGGTGCCCTGGTCGGCCGGCTCATCAGCGCCCGAGCAGCGGCAGGCCACGCCGCGTCGTGCTGTCGTCCAGCTCGCCGAGCGCGAGGGCGGCGAAGCGGGCGGCGAACGGCTGCCAGACCTCCTCGACGTCCACCATCACGGAGTCGCACGCCGCGACTACCAGCTCCGGGTCGTAGCCCAGCTCGGCGAGCTGCGCCGAGTCGGTGGCCCAGTCGGCGATCATCGCGGTGTCGCACTCGATGTGGAACTGTAGGCCCCAGGCCCGGTCACCGAGCCGGAACGCCTGGTGCGGGTAGCGGGTGGAGGCCGCCAGGAGGGTGGCCCCCCGGGGCAGTTCGGTGATCTCGTCGGAGTGCCACTGGAGCACGTCCGGGATCAGCGGCACGTACCGGAACAGCGGGTCGTTCTCGGCGGCGTCGCGCCGGCCGACCACGCCGGGGCCGATCTCCGGCCCGGACGGGCTCCGTTCGACCAGGCCGGCGTGCGCGGTGGCGAGCAGCTGCGCGCCCAGGCACACCGCCAGGGTGGGCACCCGGTAGCGGACCGCCTTGCGCAGCAGACCCTCCACGGCGGGGAACCAGGGTGCGCCGGCCGAGCCGTCCGGCAGCGGGTACGCCTGCTGGTCGCCGCCGAGCACCACGAGCGCCGCGTACCCCTCGAGGTCGGCGGGGAGCTCGTCGCCGGCGTGGGGGCGTACGACCCACAGCTCCAGCCCGGCCTCGGTCAGCCACTCGCCCAGCCGGCGTGCGTCGTCCGTCGGGTCGTTCTCGATCACCAGCGCGGTTGCCACCCGTCGAGGCTAGCGGGTTCGCCGCGGGGCGCCACGCCCCGCCACGGGTCCGGCCGCCGGGGTGCCCCCGCGCATGGCGGGTGTGGCTAGGCTCTGCGGTTGTGATCAGCGAGGATTCGGCAGTCGTCCGCCCACCCGTACTGCGTCCGGGGGACGCGGTGGCACTGGTGTCGCCGTCCGGGCCGACGTCGCCGGAGCGGGTGGCGCGCGGGGTGGAGCTGCTCACCGGTTGGGGCCTGCGGCCGGTGCCGGCACCGAACGCGTACGCCCGCCACGGCTACCTGGCCGGTACGGACGACGTGCGCGCCGCCGACCTGAACGCGGCCTTCGCCGACCCGGAGATCCGGGGTGTGATCTGCACCCGGGGCGGCTACGGCGTCCAGCGGATCGTCGACGCCATCGACATGGCGGCGGTGCGCCGCGATCCGAAGGTGGTGGCCGGCTTCTCCGACATCACGGCGTTGCAGTTCGCGCTGTGGCGGGGCGCCCGGCTGGCCGGCGTGCACGGTCCGGGTGCGGCGTGGCGCGACGAGCGCACCCCGCTGCGCTCGGCCGAGTCGTTGCACGCCGCCCTGATGACCACCGAGGAGGTGACGGTCAGCGCCGTGCCGGGCGAGGACACCTTCGCCGTCCGCGTCCCGGGTCGGGCCACCGGCACCCTGCTCGGCGGAAACCTGTGCATGATCGTCGCGTCGATCGGCACCCCGGACCTGCCCGACCTGACCGGGGCGGTGCTGTTGATCGAGGACGTGCAGGAGCCCCCGTACAAGATCGACCGGATGCTCACCCAGCTGCGCCGGGCCGGCGCGCTGGACGGGCTGGCCGGGGTGGCGCTCGGGCAGTTCACCGAGTGCGGCGACGGCTGGGAGACCACGACGGTCGACGTCCTCACCGAGCTCCTCGGCGACCTGGGCGTACCGGTCCTCGGCGGCCTCCCCATCGGTCACGGCCCCGACCAACTGACCGTCCCGGTAGGCACCGAGGCGGTCCTGGACACCAACACGGGAACCCTGACCGTAACCCCCGCCGTCCGCTGACCCTGCCCCCCTGCCCCCCGCCCCGTTGATCAAGAGGTTCGCGTCAGGTCCGGCCCGGGTTCTGACGCGACCCTCTTGATCACGCGGACGGGGTCAGGTGGGCCACCGCGCCGATCTCCAGGGCGGCCCAGACGCCGTCGGGGGTCACCGTGATGCCGTGGGGTTCCGCGTGGGGAGTGGACAGGTCGTGGGTGTCGATCCGACCGGCCGGGTCGAGGTGGCCGATCCGGTTGGCGCCCCACTCGGTGAACCAGACGCCGCCGGCCGGATCGGCCACGACGGCGTGCGGCCGGGCCGCCCGGTCCGGCAGCGGGATCTCGGTCACCTCGCCGTCCGGGGTGACCCGGCCGAGCTGACCGGCGGTGATCTCCACGAACCAGAGGGCGCCGTCGCCGCCGAGCGTGATGCCGACCGGGCCGGCCTTCACGGTGGGCAGCGGGTGCAGGGTGATCCGGCCGTCGAGGTCGATCCGGCCGATCGCGTTCGCCTGGTTGAGGGTGAACCAGAGCGCGTCGTCCGGGCCGGCGGTGATCATCGAGGCGAACGCGCCCTCCGCGGGCAGCGGGAACACCTCGACGCCACCGTCGGTGTCCACGCGGCCGATCGTGTCGGAGGTCATGCCGGCGTACCAGAGCGCGCCGTCGGGTCCGGTGGCGATGCCGCCCGGCCCGGTGCCAGCCGGCAGGGCGACGGTGCGCTGTTCGCCGTCGACGCCGATCCGACCGATCCGGTCATCGCCGGAGCGGGTGAACCAGAGCGCGTCGTCCGGGCCGGCGGTGATGATCAGCGGTCGGCCGCCGGCCGGTTCCAGCGGGTACGTCCGTACCGCGCCGTCGACCCCCAGGCGGGCGATCGCGCCGCCGTGGACGAGCGTCAGCCAGAGCGCGCCGTCGGGACCGGGCGTGATGCCGTACGGGCCGGCGCCCGGCTCGGCGAGGGGGATCTCCCGAATCTCGGCGATCGTCACGAGGCGTGATCCTTTCGTCGGGGCTTTCCACCCTGACCGTACGGACGGTGACATCGCAACCGTTTTGTCCGGCTGGCGAGCTGAATTGCCAGCCCGCTGACAGGGTCGCCATGGGTTGCGCCCAGGCTCTCCGGTCACTGTCGGTGACGTCATCGCAGCACCAACGACAACCTGGAGGACCGATGTTCCGCACGATGTCGAAGAAGCACCTGCTGGCCAGCGTGGCCGCCGCCGGTGTGCTCGGCGTGGGGATCGCCGCCCCCACGATGGCGTTCGCCGCTGACGGGGACACCCCGACGCCGAGCGCCAGCAGCAGTGAGCAGCGGCAGGACCGGCAGGGTGAGTTCGCCGAGAAGCTCGCCCAGGAGCTGGGCGTGCCCACCGAGAAGGTGACCGCCGCGCTGGAGAAGCTGCGCGAGCAGCACAAGCCGGCCGACCGGCCGGACCGCCCGTCCGCCGAGGACCGCCAGGCCGCCCTCAAGGAGCGACTGGACCAGGCCGTCAAGGACGGCAAGATCACCCAGGAGCAGGCCGACGCCATCACCAAGGCCGTCGAGGCCGGCGTCTTCCCCGGCGGCAAGGGTGGCCCGGGCGAGAAGGGCGGCCCCGGGCACCGGGGCGGCCCGGGTGGCCACGATGGTCGGGGCGACAAGGGCGGCCCCGCCGGCGCCCCGGAGGGCTCCGACCAGCAGGACGCTCCCGAGGCCACGCCCGGCGCGTGACCCATCCCGATTCGCCGAGGTGGCGGGTCACCGCCACCTCGGCGAACGGGAGTCGGTCAGCCCTGCGCGGGTGGGGGCGCGAACAGGCCCACCCGGTTTCCGACCGGGTCGAGCAGTTGGGCGCGGGTCAGGCCGCTCGGCGTCGTCGCGGGCGGCACCAGCACCGTGCCGCCGGCCGCCTCGGCCCGACGGCAGGTCTCCGCGACGTCGGCCACCTCGGCGTAGAACGCCGCGTAGCTGGGCGCGTCGTCGCTGAGGGTCCGGATCGCCCCGCCGATCCCGGTGTCGCCACCGGCCCCGGTCACACGGTAGGACGGGCCCTGCTGCTCGAAGGTCCAGCCGAACAGCTCTCCGTAGAACCGTTGCGCCTCGTCCGGCCGGTCGGTGCCGAACTCGAACCAGGTGATGGGCGTCGTGGACATGTACTGCCTCCAGTGTTTCCAAAGCCGGCCGTTCGGCCGTCGTCTGGAGCAGTCTCGGGGCCTTCCGCGACACCGTCCTGTCGGTGTTTCCGGATCACCTGACGGGGGTCAGACCAGGCTCACCGACCGGACCCGCTCGTGCGGAATGTCGAGATCCGTCGGGCGCCAATCCCGGGACACCACCTCGGGCAGCGCCCGGACCATCCGGATCCGGTCGGTCCGAAAGCAGCGCAGCTCGTCGCGGAGCCGACACCAGGCCACCAGATACCAGTGCCGGGAGTTGCCGAGGTAGCCCAGCGGCTCGACGTCGCGGACCGAGTCCGAGCCGCCGCGGTCGGCGTACCCGATGCGCAGCACCCACCGCGCGGAGACCGCGTCGGCGACGATGGCCGGGACGGGTGTGGCCGGCCCGTCGCCGACCAGGTGCACCTGGCCGGCGAGACGGTGCGCCTCGGCGGCCTCGGCGGGCGGCAGCACCGCCACCAGCTTGCGCAGCGCGGTGCCGCCCGGCCCGGCGAACGGCGTGCCCGCGAGCCGGTGCAGCGCGACCGCCATCGCCACCGCCTCGACCGGGGTGAGGTTGACCGGCGGCAGGGTGCGGGCGCGGTCCACCACGTAGCCGCCGGTGCGCCCCGGCTCCGCCCAGATCGGCACGCCGGCCTCCTGGAGGGCGCCGATGTCCCGTTCGACGGTCCGGCTGCTCACCTCGAAGCGGGCGGCCAACCAGCGGGCGCTGCGCGGACGCGGCGACACCGCCCGCAACTCCTCCACCAGGGCGTAGAGCCGATCCGTGCGGTTCATGCCCGGCACGCTACGGCCGGGGTACGACGAACGCGCTCAGGCGATGCAGGCGCAGACGATCAGCGCGGCGCCGAAGTGGGTGGCGGCACTGACCCGGGCCGCCGGGTGCGGCTCGGGCGAGCAGATGACCTCGCCGAGCTTGCCCGGCGTGAGCAGGTCGAGCACGAAGAAGGCGAGCGCCATGATGCCCAGCCCGAGCAGGCCGAACACGACTGTGGAGGCGAGCCCCTTACCGAAGTCGCTGTAGCTGGTCAGGATCGCGGTGAAGACGATCCCGGCGATGCCGAGCTGGTTTGCGGCGAGCAGCAGCCCCGCGTTGGCGTTGCGGTCCACCCAGATCAGGTCCCGCAACCGCCCCGGGGTGAGCAGGTCGACCAGGCCGAAACCGGCCGCCATCAGCCCCACGCCGACGATCCCGAACACGACGCTCTGCCAGGCACCGCTGAGCAGATCCTCCAGCACCGACTGCCTCCCGACTCTCCGGCCGGAAGGGGTACCGGCGCGGTGATCGAGACGATAGCGGCAGCGCGCAAACCGCGTCAGCCCCGCCGCTACAGCGCCAGGTAGCGCTGCCGCTCGTACGGGGTGACCTCGCGGCGGTACTGCTCCCACTCGGCCCGCTTGTTGCGCAGGAAGAAGTCGAAGACGTGCTCGCCGAGCACCTCGGCGACCAGCTCGGACTCGGCCATCACGTCGATCGCCTCGGCCAGGTTCTCCGGCAGCGCCTCGTACCCCATGGCACGGCGTTCGGCGCTGGTCAGCGACCAGACGTCGTCCTCCGCGCCCGGCGGCAGCTCGTACCCCTCCTCGATGCCCTTGAGGCCGGCGCCGAGCAGCACCGCGAACGCCAGGTACGGGTTGGCCGCCGAGTCCGGCGAGCGGACCTCGACCCGGGCCGAGTTCGGCTTGCCGTACGCGGGCACCCGGACCAGCGCGGACCGGTTCAGGTGACCCCAGCAGACGTACGCGGGGCTCTCCGTGATGCGGTCGGGCAGGTGCTGCGGGAAGAGCCGCTTGTACGAGTTGACCCACTGGTTGGTGACGGCGGTGTACTCGCGGGCGTGCATCAGCAGGCCGGCGATGAACGACTTCGCGACCTTGGACAGCTTCATCGGGTCGCCGGAGTCGTGGAACGCGTTGCGCTCGCCCTCGAACAGCGACAGGTGGGTGTGCATCCCGCTGCCCGGCTGGTCGGTGAACGGCTTGGGCATGAAGCTGGCCTGCACGCCTGTGGAGAGCGCCACCTCCTTGACCACGTGCCGGAAGGTCATGATGTTGTCGGCGGTGGTCAGCGCGTCGGCGTACCGGAGGTCGATCTCCTGCTGGCCGGGCGCGACCTCGTGGTGGCTGAACTCCACCGAGATGCCGATCCGTTCCAGGGCCAGCACGCCCTGGCGGCGGAAGTCCCGGGCCACGGCGTGGGTGGTGTGCTCGAAGTAGCCGCCGGTGTCGACGGGCGTCGGCACGGACCCGTCCTGCGGGCCGTTCTCCAGCAGGAAGAACTCGATCTCGGGGTGGGTGTAGAAGGTGAAGCCCTTCTCGGCGGCCTTGGACAGCGCGCGGCGCAGCACGTGCCGGGGGTCGGCCCAGGAGGGGCCGCCGTCGGGCAGCAGGATGTCGCAGAACATCCGGGCGCTCTCGCCGCTGACCCCACCCTCGAACGGGAAGACCTGGAAGGTGGTCGGGTCGGGCATGGCCACCATGTCCGATTCGAAGACCCGGGCGAAGCCCTCGATCGCCGAACCGTCGAAGCCGATGCCCTCCTCGAAGGCCGACTCCAGCTCGGCGGGCGCCACCGAGACGCTCTTGAGCGTGCCCAGCACGTCGGTGAACCACAGCCGCACGAACCGGATGTCCCGCTCTTCCAGCGTACGGAGGACGAACTCCTGCTGACGGTCCACTTCCCCAACCCCTCGCGACACTCTTTTGTCCGCCTTGGCCGGGCTGCACCCGACCTGACCGCCCAGTGTTCCCGGGCCTGGTTACGCAGACGTTACGCGAACCACCGCCGCCCGTCCCCTCGTGTCCCGCCCGGCGGTCGGAGACGATGCCACCGAACGCGCGGCTACCGCCGAATGGCCCCGACGCCGCTGGGGCAAGATGAGGACATGCCCACCCTGCGTCTCGCCCTGTCCCAGGTCAACCCGAGCGTCGGCGACCTCGCCGGCAACGCCGACCTGGTCCGCAGCTGGACTCGCCAGGCCGCCGATGCCGGTGCCCAGCTGGTGCTCTTCCCGGAGATGATGCTGACCGGCTACCCGGTCGAGGACCTGGTGTTCCGGCGGTCCTTCGTCGCCGCGTCCCGGGCCGCCCTGGAGCGGCTCGCCGCCGACCTCGCCGCGGACGGCCTCGGCGAGGTGCCGGTGGTGGTCGGCTACCTCGACGCCGACGGCCCGCCGCAGGTCAGCGGGGACGCGGAGCCCGGCCACGGTGCCCGCAACGCCGCCGCGCTGCTGCACGGGGGCGCGGTGGTCACCCGCTACTTCAAGCACCACCTGCCCAACTACGGCGTGTTCGACGAGGACCGCTACTTCGTCCCCGGCGAGACGCTGACCGTGGTGCGCATCGCCGGGGTTGACGTGGCGCTGACCATCTGCGAGGACCTGTGGCAGGCCGGCGGTCCGTTCGCCGCCGCCCGGGAGGCGGGCGTCGGCCTGGTCGTCAACATCAACGGCTCGCCGTACGAGCTGAACAAGGACGACATCAGGCTGCCGCTGGTCCGCCGCCGGGCCGCCGAGGCGAACGCCACCATCGCGTACGTCAACATGATCGGCGGTCAGGACGAGCTGGTCTTCGAGGGCGACTCGATGATCGTCAGCGCCGACGGGGAGCTGCTCACCCGCGCCCCGCAGTTCGTCGAGCACCTCCTCGTACACGACGTCGACCTGCCGGCCGCGACCGAGCCGCCGGCTGCGACCGACCTGCCGGCCGCGACCGAGCCGCCGGCCGCCCGGACCGCCGCCGGCCTGCGGGTGGTACGCGGCGCCCTGGACGGCGTTCCGCCCACGCCCTCGGGTCCGCCCGCCGTCGGCGGGCTGATCGAGCCGGTGGCCGACGAGGCCGAGGCGTGGCAGGCGCTGGTGCTGGGCCTGCGCGACTACGTCAACAAGAACCGCTTCCCGTCGGTGGTGCTCGGCCTCTCCGGCGGCATCGACTCGGCGGTGGTGGCCGCCCTGGCCGTCGACGCCCTCGGCGGGGACCGGGTCGTCGGTGTGTCGCTGCCCAGCCAGCACTCCTCGGAGCACTCCCGCGAGGACGCCGCCGACCTGGCCAAGCGCACCGGCCTGGACTACCGTGTCGAGCCGATCCAGCCGATGGTGGACGGATTCCTGGCCAACCTGTCGCTGTCCGGGGTGGCGGTGGAAAATCTTCAGGCCCGGGTCCGCGGCGTCATCCTGATGGCGTTGTCGAACCAGGAGGGGCACCTGGTGTTGACCACCGGCAACAAGAGCGAGCTGGCGGTGGGTTACTCCACGCTGTACGGCGACTCGGTGGGCGGCTTCAACCCGATCAAGGACGTGTGGAAGACCCTGGTGTGGCGGCTGGCGAAGTGGCGCAACACGGACGCCACCCGCCGGGGCGAAACCCCGCCGATCCCGGAGAACTCGATCGGCAAGCCACCCAGCGCCGAGCTGAGCCCCGGGCAGTTGGACAGCGACAGCCTGCCCGACTACGACGTCCTCGACCCGATCCTGATCGGCTACGTCGACGGCGACCTGGGCCGGGACGGGCTCGTCGAGTCGGGCCACGACCCGGCGGTGGTGGACAAGGTGCTGCGGCTGGTGGATACCGCCGAGTACAAGCGACGGCAGTCCGCCCCGGGGGCGAAGATCTCCATGAAGGCGTTCGGCCGGGACCGTCGACTGCCGATCACCAACCGGTGGCGCGAGCACGGCTGAGCCGACGCGGTGGACGCCGGACCGGTCCCCCGGTCCGGCGTCCCGCAGCGGAACCCGAGTGACATCTTCCACTGGGCCCTGCCGTCACCCCGTTCTCCGGTGCGACGATCGCGACGGAACCCGGGGACCGCGCAGGCGGCCTCGAGGAAGGAGACAGTCATGGTGGAGTCCACCGCGAACGAGGTGACCGCCCTGTACGGCGGTCCGGTCACCCGGCGGGTCCGTACCCGCGACCTGATCGCCGCCAAGGAACGCGGCGAACGGTGGCCGATGCTCACCTCGTACGACCAGTACACGGCGGGGATCTTCGACCAGGCCGGGGTACCGGTGCTGCTGGTCGGCGACTCGGCCGCGAACAACGTGTACGGCTACGAGACGACCGTTCCGGTCACCGCCGACGAACTGCTCCCGCTGGTGCGGGCGGTGGTGCGGGCCACCCGGCACTCGCTGATCGTCGGCGACCTGCCCTTCGGCTCGTACGAGGAGGGTCCGGTCCAGGCGCTGCGTACCGCCGTCCGGTTCATGAAGGAGGGTGGCTGCCACGCCGTGAAGTTGGAGGGCGGCCGCCGCTGCGCCGCGCAGATCGCCGCGATCGTCGGCGCGGGCATCCCGGTGATGGCCCACATCGGCTTCACCCCGCAGAGCGAGCACACCCTGGGCGGCTACCGGGTGCAGGGCCGGGGCGACGCGGCCGACGAGGTGCTCGCCGACGCGCGGGCGGTCGCCGAGGCGGGCGCGTTCGCGGTGGTCCTGGAGATGGTGCCCGGCGAGGTGGCCAAGCAAATCACCCACGAGCTGCCCATTCCGACCGTGGGTATCGGTGCCGGCCCGGACACCGACGCGCAGGTCCTGGTCTGGCAGGACATGGCCGGCCTGCGCACCGGCAAGGCGCCCCGCTTCGTCAAGCGGTACGCGGACCTGGCTGGCGCCCTCACCGACGCCACCCGCCGCTTCGCCGACGAGGTCCGCGGTGGCGAGTTCCCGGCCGCCGAACACACCTTCTAGGGCGGGCGCTCAGGTGGTCGGTCGTCGGCGGACCCTCCACCTCGGCCACCATCGATCTTGGTAAGTGAAGTTGTCGTACACCTGTTCTACTGTCGGGTCATGAGGGAGGCGTTGGCGCAGGCGGAGGAGGCGATCGCCGCCTGCGCCGACGCACCCACCTGGGCCGCGGCAGAGCCTGACCTGATCGCGGCACTCGACGCCGCACACCGCATCGAGCAGCGCCTCGCCGCCGCCAAGCTGGCGGTGATCCGCGAGCTCGACGGTCGTGGCACGCCGATCGCCCAGGGCGCAACCTCCACCGCCGTCTGGCTCCGCGAACGGCTGCGCCTCACCGTCCCGGCCGCCCGCCGGCTGGTCGACCTCGCCGCCGCCCTCGACACCGGCAATCCGGGGGTACGGCAGGCCCTGGCCGACGCGGACATCACCGTCGACCAGGCCCGGGTCATCGCCGACACCGTCGCCACCGTGCAGGGCGTCGCCGGCACGCAGGCCGCCGACAAGGCCGTCGGGGTGCTCGTCGACTGGGCAGGGCGGTTCGACCCCAATCTGCTGCGCACACTCGGCACCCGGATCCTCGACCACGTCGCCCCCGACATCGCCGACGCCGCCGCCAAGGCCGCGCTGGCCGCCGAAGCCCGCCGCGCCACCCGCGACCGACACCTCACCCTCTCCGAGCAGACCGACGGCCGGCTGCGGCTCAGCGGCACACTCGACACCGAGGCCGCCGCCCTGCTGCGCGCCGCCATCGACCCGTTGACGGCCCCGTCCAGCCCCGACGACGAGCGCAGCCCCGGGCAGCGCCGCCACGACGCCCTCGCCGACATCTGCCGACTCGCCCTGCGCACCGGCGAGCTACCCGAGCACGGCGGCGACCCCGCCCAGCTCGTGATCACCACCGGCTACGACGCGTTGACCCGCCAGCTGGGCGCCGGCGCCCTCGACACCGGCCTCCACCTCACCCCGGAGGTCGTGCGGCGGCTCGCCTGCGACGCCGCCGTCCTGCCCACCGTCCTCGGCGGCGCCGGCCAGGTCCTCGACGTCGGCCGGCAACGCCGCCTCGTCACCGGCCCGCTCCGACGCGCCCTCGTCCTGCGCGACCGCGGCTGCGCCTTCCCCGGCTGTGACCGCCCACCCCGGTGGTGCGACGCCCACCACATCCGGCACTGGGCCGACGGTGGCGACACCAGCCTCGCCAACGCGGTCCTGCTCTGCGGCCACCACCACCGCCACCTCCACCACAGCGAGTGGACGGTGCGACTCGCGGGCGACGGCCATCCGGAGTTCATCCCGCCCGCCTGGCTCGACCCGGAGCAGATCCCCCGCCGAAACCACTACCACCGGCGCACGTAGGCCACAGCCCGCGGCCCGATCGGACAGACGATCCGAGCCCTCGCCGCAACCACTACCACCGACAGACGTAGGCCACAGCCTGCGGCCCGATCGGGCAAATGATCCGAGCCCGGCTGCCACTCACGCCATCGAGCGGTGATCCGCCCGCGAGCGCACGCGCCGGCGGGACTGCGCCGGGGCAATCGACTGCGCCCACGCGGCCCACCAGCACAGGGACAGGTCGGCGCGGACCGCACAACGACGGCCGGTCAGCACACGACAGCGGACCAGCGCACGACGGCCGGCCAGCGCACGACAGCAGGTCAGCGCACGACGGCCGGCCAGCGCACGACAGCGGGCCAGCGCACGACGGCCGGCCAGCGCACGACAGCGGGTCAGCGCGCGAACCGCAAAGCCCAGCGTGGGTCAGAGGTCGGTGACGCGGATGCCGGCGTGTGCCTTGTAGCGCTTGTTGATGGCGATCAGGTTGGCGGTGAACGCCTCGATCTGGTGGGCGTTGCGGAGCCGACCGGCGTAGATGCCGCGCATCCCGGGGATCCGGGCGGCGAGCGCCCCGACCACGTCGACCAGTTCGCGGTCCTCCGTGCAGATCAGCACGTCCAGGTCGATGCGGTCGACGTCGGGGTCGGCGAGCAGCGGGGCGCTGACGTGGTTGAACGCGGCGCAGACCCGGGAGTCCGGCAGGAGCGCGGCGGCCTGCTGAACGGCGCTGCCCTCGGTGACGGTGAGGGCGTACGGGCCCTGCTTGTCGAAGCCGAGCGGGTTGACGCAGTCGACGACGATCCGGCCGGCGAGCGGCTCGGCGAGGGAGGCGACCGTGGCGGCGTGACCGTCCCACGGCACCGCGATGATCACGACGTCGCTGCGCCGGGCCACCTCCTCGTTGGCCGCGCCGGTGATGCTGGCGTCGGCCGGCATTCCTGGCAGGGCGGCGATCTCGGCGGCGGACTCGGCGGCCCGTTCCGCGGACCGGGAACCGATCAGCACCGTCTGCCCGGCCCGCGCGAACCGGTAGGCGAGGCCGCGCCCCTGGTCGCCGGTGCCACCGATGATGCCGACGGTCAGCCCGGACACGTCGGGCAGCGTGCTCGCGTCGTATGCCATGCGCTCATCCTTCCAAACCACCGGCGCGGCAGCAGCGCCGCGTGCTGTGACAATCCCCGCTGCCGGCCCGGACCAGCGCCAGCGTCGGCGCCAGCGTCAGGCCACCTCGAACAGAACCGTGCGGGCCGCCGGGTCGGCGGTGACCAGGCGCACCCGGACCCGTTCGCCGAGCGGCAGGTCGCCGAGGCAGCGGGCGCGTACCGGTGGGGTGTCCAGGGCGACGGTGCCACCCTGCGGCCGCGGGCGGGACTTGCCGTTGGGCGGGGCGTCGACGTCCAGGACCGCCGCGTCGAAGGTCTCGCCGACCCGGTGCGCCAGCAGCACCGCCTCGGCCAGCTCGACGGCGCCCCGGCTGGCCGCCGAGGCGGTCCGGTCGGTGCTGGCCATCACCTCGGGCAGCCGGGACAGGGCGGCGCGGGCCCAGTCCGGCACCGGCCGGCCCGCGTGCAGGGCCAGGCAGACCTCGGTGGCGTACCGGTCGGCGAGGCGCCGCAGCGGCGCGGTGACGTGGGCGTACGCGGCGGCGACCCCGCCGTGCTGCGGCTGCTCGGGCAGCGTGCCGTCGAAGGCGGTGTACGCGGCGCCGCGCATCAGCTCGGCCGCCTGGTCGATGAACGCGGCGGCACGCGGCTGGGCGGGGTCCAGCCCGGCGATGACCTCGCCCGGGTCGGCGCCCTCCGGCCAGTGCACGCCCAGCGGCGCGGCGGCGGCGCGCAACCGCTGCACCGCCTCCGGTTTCGGCGCCGGCATGGTGCGCAGCAGGCCGACCTGGCCGGCCAGCATGATGTCGGCGGCGGCCATCCCGGTCAGCAGTGAGATCTGCGCGTTGTACTCCTCCATGGGCGCCGGGCCGCGCAGCACCAGCCGCCAACCGTCGCCGTCGGGTTCGACGTCCTGCTCGGGCAGCGGCAGGTTGATGGCGCCGCGGCGCAGCCCGCGTGCGGTCAGCCGGTCGCCGATCTCGGGCAGCAGCGCGATCGGGTCGGGCAGCCGCCCGGCGTCGGCGGCGGACTGCACCCCGGTGTAGTCGAGTTTGGCCCGGCTGCGCACCAGGGCCCGTTCGAGTTCGACGGCCACGGTGCCACCGTCGGCGTCCAGGTCGATGGTCCACACCACGGCGGCCCGGTCGTCGTCGGGCAGCAGACTGGCCGCGCCCTCGCTGAGAGTCAGCGGGTGCAGCGGCACGTGGCCGTCGGGCAGGTAGACGGTCTGTCCACGCCGCCACGTCTCCGTCTCCAAGGCGCCGCCCGGGGCGACGTGCGCGGCGACGTCCGCGATCGCGTACCGCACCCGGTAGCCGCCGCCCGCGCGCCGGGCGAGGTGCATCGCCTGGTCCAGGTCACGGGAGCTGGCCGGGTCGACCGTGACGAACGGTACGTCGGTGCGGTCGACGGACGGCCGCGGTGGTGCCGCGGCCGCCTCGTCGGCCTCCCGCTGCGCGTCGGCCGGGAAGCCCTCGGGCAGGCCGAGTTCGCGGCGCAGCGCGCCGAAGTCGATGCGGGGCGCGAGTACGCGTCGGATGACCACGGGTCAATCCTGACAGCGCCGCCGGTGATCCGCTTCCGGTGACCGGCCGAGATCTTCCGACAGCCCGCGGTCGACGGGCTGACGTGCGCTCAGCCGGTCGCCTTCCGGGCGGTGCTGCGCGTACCCCGGGAGGTGGCGCTGCGGGCGGTGGTGGCCCGCGCGGCGGCCGGGCGGGCCGGCGACTTGCGGGCGGTCACCTTGCGGGCCGGGGCCTTCGCCGCGACGGTCTTCTTCGCGGGTGCCTTCTTCGCCGCCGACTTGCGGGCCGCCGCCGACGAGGTGCCCGTCGACTTCGCGGCCGGAGCCTTCTTCGCCGGTGCCTTGCGGGCACCGCCGCTGGGGCGGGTGGAGGCCGTCTTCTTCGCTGTCGTCTTCTTCGCCGGAGCCTTCTTGGCGGGCGCCTTCTTCGCGGCGGTCTTCTTCACGGCGGCCGCCGTGGTCGCGGCCTTACGCGCCGGAGCCTTCTTCGCGGCGGTGGTCTTCTTCGCCGCCGACGAGGTGGTCTTCTTCGCGGCGCTCACGGTCTTCTTCGCGGCGCCGGAGGTCTTCCTCGCCGCACCCGTGCTCTTCGCCGCACCCGTGCTCTTCGCCGCACCCGTGCTCTTCGCCGCACCGGTGGTCTTCGTCGCGGCGGTGGTGCTCTTGCGCGTCGCGGACGCCGGGGTCCGCTTCGCGGCGGTGGTCGTCTTGCGGGTGGTGGTCTTCTTCGCGGGGGCCTTCTTGGCCGCCGTCGTGGTCCTGGTGGTGGTCTTCTTCGCGGGGGCCTTCTTCGCCGCCGTGGTGGTCTTCTTCGCCGGGGCGCGCCCCGCGCCGCCGGCCGCCTTGCGGGCCGGCGCCTTCGCGGCGCCCGTGGTGGACTTGCGCACGGGGGTGGTCCGACTCGCCGCCGTGTTGCGCTCCGCCGCGGCGGTCTTCTTCGCGGTGGTACGTCGGGCGGGCGGGCGGGTGGTGGCCTGCTGTGCTTCGGCCATCGTGGTTCCCTCCTTGGGGGCGTGCTCTCGCGTGCGTCCTCGCGGAGCACGAAATGCCTCGGCGCGGGCCGTCCCGCGCCGCCTACCTGTCCTCCCCGGCCCAACGGGCGTCCTCGGCATCCCACGCTTCGTTGCGCTCCTGCACGCGTTGCAGGGCGTTCTCCGCGTCGGCCGCCGAGTCGTACGGACCGAGGACGTGCTTCGCCGGGCACACGTCGGCGTCCGTCTCGACCCGGTGGTGCCGGGTGCACCAGTAGTACTTCCCACCACGCTCACTGTCCGTCATGGGAATCACTGTGCACCGACTACCGGCCGGCCGCCACCGGATCACGCAAGTCACCGACCCTCTCCACAGTAGATATGCTTTCCGTCTGCGGGAGCAAAACACCAGAAAACGGCCAAGACTGTCAGCCGGTACCCGCGTTCACCCGGGCTGGAGCACGGCGGCGGCGTGGTTCTGGCGGCCGGATCGCGGCCTATGATCGCCCGGTGGCGATACCGGACTACATCGTGGGGATGCGCAGACACGTCGGGCACGACCTGCTCTGGCTGCCCAGTGTCAGCGCGGTGATCCGCAACGACGCCGGTGAACTGCTGCTGGGTCAGCGCGCCGACGACGGACGCTGGTCGGTGATCAGCGGATTCGTCGAGCCCGGCGAGCAGCCGGCCACCGCGCTGGTGCGTGAGGTCCACGAGGAGACCGGCCTCGACGTGGCGCCGGTGCGGATGTCGAGCGCCGTCACGCACCCGCACACCTACCCCAACGGCGACCGTTGCGAATACCTCAACCTGGGCTTCCTGTGCCGGGTGGTGGCCGGCACGGCACGGGTCAACGACGACGAGTCGCTGGCGGTCCGGTGGTTCGCGATGGATCGGCTGCCCGAGCTGGACAAGCACGCCCTGCTGGTCCTCGCCTACGCCCTGCGGGACAACCCGGCTGCCGGCTACCTGCCGCCGGGCACCGGCTGGGACGACGTTCCGGACTGAGTCCGCGTACGCTGGCGGACTTTGCTTCTCCGGGAGGGGTCTGCCGTGGCCGAACATCCGCAGGACGTCGTACGCCGATTCCACGCCACCCCGGATCAGGTGGACGCGGGCCTGGTTGGCGAGCCGCCCCGGACGTGGCGCTCGGTCGTCGTCGAGGACCACGACCCGGCGTGGGCGCTGCGGTACGCGAGCGTCCGTGCGCTGCTCACCGAGGCGCTCGGCGACGTGGCGCTCGGTGTGGAGCACGTCGGGTCGACTGCCGTGCCGGGCCTCGCGGCCAAGCCCGTCATCGACATCGACCTGCTCGTCGAGGACACCGACGACGAGTCCGGCTACCTTCCCGCCCTGGAACGGCTCGGCTTCCGACTGGTGCTGCGCGAGCCGTGGTGGCACGGGCACCGGATGCTCCTGAGCGCGGCGGAGGACGTCAACCTGCACGTCTGGCCGAGGGGCGCGCCCGAGCCCGTCCGGCACCGGCTGTTCCGCGACTGGTTGCGGGCGAATCCGGACGACCGTGAGCGGTACGCCACGGCCAAGCGACGCCTCGCTCGGGAGACCGCGCACCGGCCCCGCGACTACAGCCTGGCGAAGAACCACGTCATCGACTCCATCTACGCGCGCATCTTCGCGGCCGCGCCGGCGACCGGGCAGGCGGGCGGAGGGTCCGCGCCGACGGACGGCTAGTGCTGGAGCATGATCCAGGTGGGCACCGGCTCGGCCATCGAGCCCAGCACCTCCCAGCCGGCGCGGCGGTACAGGTCGACGTTCACCGGGTTGCTGGTCTCCAGGATCGCCGGCAGGCCGTCGGCGGCCGCCCGGTCCAGCCCGGCCCTCATCACGGCGCGGCCCCAACCCCGTCCGGCGCTGTCGGGGTGGGTGCCCAGGACGCCGAGATACCAGAACGGGAAGGTCGGCAGTGCGGCGTGCACGGCGTTGTCGTAGCCCTCGACGCGGGCCAGCACGTCGTCCGGGTACTGGACGGCGGAGAACCCGTCGCCGGACGACACGTGCCCGACTGCCGGCGGTTCCCAGATCGCCACTGACGCCCCGCCGTCGATCGTCCAGATGGACGACCGGTGCACCCGCTTGTCGAAGAGGTGCCCGAAGAAGGCTGCGGCGTACCGGGGGTAGGTGTCCTCGTCGGGGAACAGCCACCGCAGGACCGGGTCCTTGACGAAGGCGGCAACCAGGGAACCGACGACCGCGTCGCGGTCTGCCGGGGTGGCGATGGTGATCTCAGGATTCGTCATGGCAGTCGACGAGATTGTAGGCCCGCAGCCCTCACCGCCCCACAGCAGGAAGGCAGACTCGTCGCATGACCCTCGATGACTACCGGCAACACTCTCCGTACAGCGATCCCGGTCGGCACGCCGCGCTGCTCGACGCTGTCCCGGCCGACATCGCCTCGGTGGCGGCGACCGTCCGCAACGTGATCGTCCACTACCGCGCCGGCGGCGTCGAGTTGCCTCCCGACCGGCTGGAGGAGGTGAACTGCCGCTGGGTGGACCGCATCCTCGACGCCGACCAGTCCCGATTTCCGCTGCCCCTGGCCGCCGAGCGTCCGGCCGTGGACCGGGTGGCCGGCTGCTGCCGGGACCACACGCTGCTCTCGGTGGCGATGCTGCGACAGCACGGCGTTCCCAGCCGCAGCCGGGTCGGTTTCGCCTCGTACTTCGTGCCCGGCTGGCACCACGACCACGTCCTGGTGGAGTACTGGGACGGCCACCGGTGGGTCTGGGCCGACCCGGAGCTCGACCTGGCCGGCGACTGGGGTTTCGACGGCTACGACATCGACCCGAAGGCCGGCCTCTTCGACTCGGCGGCACGGGTGTGGTCGGCGTACCGGGCCGGGACGATCGACCCCGAGGTGTACGGCGTCAGCCCGGAGCTGCCGATCCGTGGCGACTGTTTCATCCACGACTTTGTCCTGATCGAACTGGCCCACCGGCAGAAGGACGAGTTGCTGCTCTGGGACGGCTTCGGCGCGATGACCGACGACCTCAGCACCGCCGACCTCACCCTCGTGGACGAGATCGCCGCGCTGCTGCTCGCCGCCGACGAGGGCGACGAGGCCGCGGAGAAGGCGCTCGCCGACAGGTACGCCGGCGACGCCCGGCTCCGCCCCGGCTCGCGGGTGCGCAGCATCTCACCGGTCTCCGACACCGTCAGCGTGGTCGACCTGCGCCGCTGAGCGGACCCAGGGCATGTGCCGACACCGCCGACGACCTGCGCACCCGCGCTATCCGAACGTGAAGGCGTACGCCGCCGCGCCCGGCTCGTCGAACGTGATCTCCAGGGTCCGCTCCCGGACCGCGCCGTCCTGGCGGATCAGCTGGTAGAGCCGGCCGTCCTGGACTACGCCGTTGCCGTCCTCGTCGACGTCGACGCCGTGTGACAGGCCGGGTGCGTCACCGTCGAGCAGCACGCGGAACGGGATGGACCGCCCCGCCCCGGGGGCCAGCACGAGATGGGCGTCGCGGGCGTGGAACCGGACGGCGATGCCGCCGCCGGCCCCCTCCAGCACGACGTTCTCCGACCCGATCGTCCACTCCCCCGCCAGTGCCCACTGGTTGAGGCCGAGGCTCGCCGGCACCTGGTAGGCGCGGCGTTCGTCGAGCGCCGGGCCGTCGGGCGACGCGAAATGTTCGCCGCGACTGAAGCCGAGGTACGTCTCGGGTGTGCGCAGGTCGCCCCAGTCGGCTTCCGCCTCCGGGCCGAGACCCCGCACGTGTACGGGATCCCGCTCGATGCCGAGCAACTGCTGGAGCGTCCGCTCGGACTGTTCGTAGCGCCCCTCGCCGAAGTGCTCGTCACGGATGACGCCGTCGGTGTCGACGAAGTACAGCGCCGGCCAGTACTGGTTGTCGAAGGCGCGCCAGATCGCGTAGTCGTTGTCGACCGCCACCGGGTAGTCGATCGATCGCGCCGCGACCGCCCGCCGCACCTGGTCGACCTCGTGCTCGAATCCGAACTCCGGCGTGTGCACCCCGACGACGACCAGCCCGTCGTCGCGGTACGCCTGCGACCAGGCCCGGACGTACGGCTCCTGACGCAGCCAGTTGATGCAGGTGAGCGTCCAGAAGTTCACCAGGACGACGCGCCCGCGCAGGTCGGCGGGGCCGAGTGGCTCGGAGTTGAGCCACTCGGCCGCCCCGTTCAGCGGGGGCAGGTGCACGGCCATCTAGCGCAGCGACCGGAAGGCGGTCCGCAGCTCCTCGGAGAAGAGCTTCGGCTGCTCCCAGGCCGCGAAGTGCCCGCCCACGTCGAGCTTGTTGTAGTAGATGAGGTTCGAGTACGCCTGTTCGGCCCAACTCTGCGGCGCCTCGTACAGCTCGTCGGGGAAGACGCTGACGGCGACCGGGACGTCGACACCCTTGGCGGCGAAGAACGAGAGCTTGTTCTCCGCGTACAGGCGGGACGCGGAGACCGCGGTGTTCGTCAGCCAGTAGAGCGAGATGTTGTCCAGGATGTCGTCGCGGGTGAGGCCGGCTTTCGCCCCGTCGAAGACCTGCGCGATCAGGGCCAGACTCTTCGCGTCGTGGTCGAGCAGGAAGGACGCCAGACCGACCGGTGAATCCGCGAGCCCGGTCAGTGTCTGCGGACGCGTCGCCATCATGAGGGCGTACGCGACGTGCTTCCAGACGTAGTTGGCTTCCTCGGCGGCCCGCATCTCGTCGTCGGAGAGACCGGACGGCAGCGAGCCCATGGCGTTGTTCGCGCCCGTGGTGTCGCCCTGGAACAACAGGTCGATCTCGGGTGGGATCGCACCTGGCATGTTGGTGTGGATGCCGAGCAGTTCCGGGGGCGCCTGGATGCCCATCTGGTCCACGATGACCGCACCCCAGTCGCCGCCCTGGGCGACGAACCGCGAGTAGCCGAGACGTTTCATCAACTCGGTCCAGGCTGTCGCGATTTTCTGCGGATTCCAGCCCGACTCGGTCGGCTTGCCGGAGAAGCCGTGGCCGGGCAGCGACGGGATCACCAGGTGGAAGGCGTCCGACGCGCTGCCGCCGTGTGCGGTGGGATCGGTGAGCGGCTCGATGATCTTCATCTGCTCGATCACCGACCCGGGCCAGCCGTGGGTGACGATGAGCGGCAGCGCGTCCTCGTGCTTCGAGCGCACGTGGATGAAGTGGATGTCCACGCCGTCGATGGTGGTCATGAACTGCGGTACGGCATTCAGTCGCGCCTCGACCTTTCGCCAGTCGTACTCCTTTTCCCAGTAGCGGGCGACGGCCTGGATCGTCGCGAGTGGCACGCCCTGCGACTGGTCGTCAACCGTTTCCTTGTCCGGCCAGCGGGTGGCCTTGATGCGCCTCTTCAGGTCATCGAGGTCGGCCTGGGGAATGTCGACCGAGAAGGGCCGAATCTCCGTGGTGCCCGGACGGGTCTTGGTTTTGACAGCCATGCGTTTTTCCTCTCCGTCTAGGTTTGCGCCTCGCGAGGAGAAATAGGCTCTGCCCGGACTTATGTGCCAACGATGGGCACGCCGCCGCCATATCTCGGAGCCTAGTGTTGGCCGACCGCGATGGTCGGCGAAGTTGACACTTGCTCGGCGGCCCTGCGGACATCGGTCGTCGTGGTCCGAACACCGTCGGTCTCGAGCAGGTTTCCGCGGTGCGGTGGAGAGTCGAGGGTGCTCATGCGGGCTGGGCCTGAAGGGCGGGGCCGAGGAGGAGTCCACCGTCGATGACGTACTCCGACCCCGTGATGAACGACGCCTCCGATGACGTGAGGAACAAAAGGAGGCGGCTGACGTCGGTCGGCTCCCCGAGCCGGGGGATGGCGAACGGCTCGGGTGAGTAGAAGTCCGCGATCGGCGCGACTGCGCCAGCTGCCGGTTCGTGGATGAAGGGGGTCGATATCACTCCAGGGCTGATGGTGTTCACCCGGATGTGGTCGCGGCCGAGCTCGAGTGCCGCCGTTCGGGTGAGGCCTCGCACGGCCCACTTGCTCGCGACGTACGGCGCGTAGTGAGCCGTGCCGCCCAGGCCCATGGTCGAGGCGACGTTGACGATCGCTCCCCCTGCCGCACGGCGCAGGGCGGGGGCTGCGACCTTGATGCCGAGGAAGGTCCCCGTGAGGTTGACGTCGAGGATGCGCGACCACGTGGCCTGCTCCGTGTTTTCGATCGTCGCGGGCGGATTCTGCACGCCCGCGTTGTTGACGAGCACGTTCAGGGCGCCGAAGGCGTTCTCGGCGGTCAGCACAGCGGCGGACCACAAGCTCTCGTCGGTGACGTCGAGGTGGGCGAAGCGAGCGCGGGCGCCGAGTTCGTCGGCGAGGGCGGCGCCGCGGTCCGCGTCGATTCCGCCGATCACCACGTTCGCTCCCTCGGCGTGGAAGGCGCGGACGTGGCTCGCGCCCTGGCCGCCGGTCCCACCGGTCACGAGCACTGTCTGGTTGTCGAAGCGGGGCATTGGATGGCCCTTCGGTACGGGGGTGAATGACCGGGATCACCAGTGGTGAGCGGGCGGCCAGTGGTGAGCCGGACGACTCACCACTGCCCCGACACTAGGGTGGCGGCAGTGGTGAGTCAAGCCACTCACCTCGTATGCTCGGCCCGTGAGCAGGTTCGTGACGACGTATCACCAGCGCGTCGCCCAGGAGAAACGCGCGCTGATCGTGGCGGCCGCGACCGCACTGTTTCTCGAGTTGGGCTACGACCGGACGTCGCTGGCGCGGATCGCCGAGTGCTCGGGCGTCTCGCGGGCCACCCTGTTCAAGCAGTTCCCGAGCAAAGCCGCCCTGTTCGACGCCATCGTGGCCGAGTCCTGGTCGACCGCCGACGAGGAGGATCCCCCGCCGGCAGGCAACGTCGTCGACGGACTCACCATCATCGGTCGGCGTTACGCCGAACTGCTGGGCCGCGCCCAGATGACCGACCTGTTCCGGATCGTCATCGCCGAGCTGCCGCGGTTCCCTGAGCTGGCCCACGCGCAGTTCTCACACGGCAAGATGCCCTACTTCGAGTCCGTACGCAGCTACCTCCTGGCTGAACACGAGGCGGGAACGGTGCGGGTCGAGGACGTGGAGCTCGCGGCCACCCAGTTCCTGGGCATGATCTCCAACTACGTCTTCTGGCCGACGCTCCTGGTGCCGGGCTGGGAGGTGAGTGCCGAACGCGTCGCCCAGGTGGTCGACGAGGCCGTCCGCACCACCGCCGCCCGGTACGCCACGACCGGACCAGGGGCATCCACCAACGACTGACCCCCAGCGACCGGTCACGACGGCTCGGGGGCCGCGACCGCGTGCTCGGCGGCACGGCTGACCTGCTCCCAGCTCGCCCAGGTGTCCATCCGTCGGCGAGAGATGTCGAACGCCAGGTCGTAGACCATGCTCCCGAGCAGGAGCCGCAGCGGCGGGTCGTCGCTGTCGACCAGGCGCAGCAGCGCCTCGGCGGCCAGCCGTGGTTCGCTGTCGATCGAGCCCTCCGCCCACTGTCGCTCCAGCTCCGCGCGCAGTGGCGCGTACGCGTCGAGCGGGGTGGTGGCGCTCAGACTCGTGTAGAGGTCGGTCCAGTATCCGCCGGGCTGCACGATGCTGACCGTGATGCCGAAGGCCGCCGCCTCCATCGCCAGCGCCTCGCTCATGCCCTCCAGGGCGAACTTGCTCGCGCTGTACAGGCCGGTGCTCGGGAAGCCGCCGAGCGCGGCGATGCTGGAGATCTGCACGATGTGGCCGGAGCGTTGGGCGCGCAGGTGCGGCAGCACTGCCTGACTGACCCAGAGCGCGCCGAAGAGGTTGACCTCGAAGGCCGCGCGCGCCTCACCCTCGGTGAACTCCTCGATCATGCCCATGGACAGGGTGCCGGCGTTGTTGACGACGATGTCGAGCCGGCCGAAGTGCGCGACGGCGGTGTCCACGGCGGCGATGACGGCAGCCCGGTCGGTCACGTCGAGGGTCAGTGCCAGCAGCCGGTCGGTGTACCTCTCGTCGAAGTCGCCCTGGGCGATGGTCCGGGCGGCGGCGACCACCCGGTCGCCCCGGTCGAGTGCGGCGTCGGCGAAGGCGCGGCCCAGGCCACGGCTGGCGCCGGTGATGAACCAGGTACGCATGCGCTTCTCCCCACTTCGAGACGAGACGGTTCGTCTCGTAGTGGCCCGAGACTAGGGCGCGACGACGCCAGCGTCAAGACGAGACGGTTCGTCTCGTCGGCTGGTACCGTGCTGCCCATGACGCCCAACACGGCCCGCCGGCGCGAGACCTCCCGACGCGCCATCCTCACCGCGGCCTTCGACCTGCTCCAGGAGATGGGGTACGCGAAGCTCAGCATCGAGGGCATCGCCGCGCGGGCCGGCGTCGGCAAACAGACCATCTACCGCTGGTGGCCGTCGAAGGGCGCTGTCGTCTTCGACGCGTTCCTCATGCTCAGCGAGGCCACCGAGGGTGGACCGCCGACCCTGCCGGACACCGGCGATCTCGCGGCGGACCTGACAGTGGTGCTGCGTGCGACAGTCGAGGAGATGAACGACCCCCGGTACGAGCAACCGATGCGCGCGCTGGCCACCGAGATCGCGCTCGACCCCGAGCTGGCCGAGGCGTACGCCGAACGGTTGGACGGGCCGTTGAAGGAGGCCAAGCGGCAGCGCCTGCGCAGCGCCCAGCGGGCGGGTCAGATCGCCGACGACGTCGACCTCGACGTGGCTGTGGACCTGATCTGGGGTCCGTTGTTCAGCCGCTGGCTGCAACGCAGCGGCCCCCTCACCGCCGGGTACGCCGACATGGTCGTCGCCACCGCCCTCAACGGACTGCGCCCCCGCCGATCTGCCGATTGACCAGCCCGGCCGACCCGGAAGGCCGGAGCCGCCGGGTCGGCACTCGCCGAACTGTCAGAGCATTTCGGTGCGGTAGGCGGGAGCCAGCTCGGCTGCGCGCTGCCGGCGCTCCGCCCTCTCCTCGTCAGTGAGCCGCGGCGGCGGCGCGTCCCTGCTCGCGACCTCGTCGCCGACGCGCAGGAAGTATTCGTCCTGACCCGCCGGGGTGCACATGCACAGCATGCGCGCGGGAGCGCCGGAGACGTTGCGAAAGTTGTGCGGGGCGTTGGCCGGGATGTTCACTGTCGAGCCGGCCCGCACGGTGCGCTTCTCGTCGCGGAAAGAGAACTCGATCTCGCCCTCGAGGAGGGTGAACATCTCCTCGAAGTCGTGCCGGTGTGGTGGCGGGCCGCCGCCGTCGGGCACGCGCATGTCGATGAGGCAGTACTGCCCGTTGGTCTGCTTGCCCGTGATCAGAAGGGCGTAGGTGCCCCCGGCGAGGGAGATGCAGGTGGTCGCGGGGTCGTCGGGGTTGGCCACCGTCAGCGTTCGGGTCGGGTCGTCGTCCGGGATGCCAGCGGCGGCACCATTGAAGTCGGTCATGCTGCTTGTCCCCTTGGCGCTGCAGTCATGACTCGCATCCTAGGGACTCCGTTACGGCGAGGTACCGCAACCGGACCGACCGGAGCGGTCCGCGTGGCCGTTGTTGCGTTGTTGCGTTGCTGCGAGGTGCTGCGGCAACATCAGCCGCCGTGACGGCACCAGGCACGGCCCCCGACACCGACACCCCGGCCAGCACGCCTCGGTCGAGCAGACGGGTCCGGCACTGGTTGGCCGGCGCCGGAGTCACCGCCCTGGCCGCCGTCCTCGGCCTCACCCTCGCCGTACGCGGCGGCGCCACCCCGGCCTGCGCCGCGCCGCCGACCGGCAACGCCGTGCACAAGGTGGAAGCCAGCTTCTACGACGCCGGCCGCTCGGGCGGCAACTGCTCCTTCCCAGGCCCGCCGGCGGACCGGCTCTACGTGGCCCTCGGTTCCGCCCCGTACTCCGGATCGGCGGCCTGCGGCAGCTACCTGGAGGTGAGCGGCCCGAAGGGCACGGTCCGGGTCATGGTGATGGACCGGTGCGGCGGCTGCGGAACCAGCAAGATCGACCTTTCCACCGAGGCGTTCAGCAGGATCGCCGACCGGTCCCAGGGCATCGCGTCAGTGACGTACCGGGCGGTGGTGAACCCGCCACTCGACGGCGGCCTCACCTTCCGGATGAAGGGCGGCGCCTCGAAGTACTGGTTCGCGGTGCAGGTCGGCAACCACGGCAATCCACTCCACTCGGTCGAGGCGAAGGGGCCGGCGGGCGGCTTCCGCACGGCCGCCCGGCAGAGCGACAACCACTGGACCATCGAGGGCGGGCTCGGCCCCGGGCCATACAGCATCAGGGTCACCGACGTGTACGGACGCCAGGCGACCGCCACCGGCATCCGTATGGTCACCAAGCAGGTGCAACGCAGCACGGCCACCCTCGCCAGCGCCTCCCCCACGCCCAGCAGCTCACCGTCGACCCCGCCGAGCCCCACCGTCGCGCCCGCACCGACACCGACGGAGTCGGTCGCGCCGACGGCGACAGTCGAAGCGCTCGCCGGTGCCGCTCGACTCGACCGCCCCCGCTGCTGACCGATGGCGGTCGTCCAAGAGCCGGCTCCACAGCCGCTCAGGGTCAGGTCACCGCTCACCTGGGACGGGGAGGGGTGGCCGCCGGTGGCCAGCTCCGACGCCGGGAGCCGGGTCCGTGCGGGGCGAGGTTGGGCCAACTGCTCCACTGTGGCGGTGTCCGCCAGGGCCGCGGTCCGTGACACGAGAGCCGACTCAGGCTGTTCCGGCAGCGTCCGTACGTGCGTCAAGGCCCGCTTGACGTGGCGGACCGGGCGGCGCGGCGCGACGCCGACCGGGCCGAGGCCCGACGTGTCCAGCGGCGTGCCCGAGCTTCTGCTGCCGAGGTGACCGTCGGCTTGCGCGACGGGCTGCGGTCCGGCGACGGACCGCAGCCCGGATCACGCCGGTATGCCGATCCGGCGTCGTTCCGGCTCACGCCCGAGGCGTGGGCGCTGCAGAAGGTGGAGTTCGGTCACCTGGTCGGCAAGGCCGGTGACACTTTGAGACGGCTGTCCGGTTCAGGCTGTCTTGACCGCGGCGGCGACGGCGTCGGCGAGCGGCGTGCTCGGGCGTCCGATGAGTCGCTGCAGGTCGGTGCTGGGGGTGAACTGTTCACCGCGGCTGATGCCGAGGTCGGAGTCGACCAGCAGGGCGGCGAACGGCGCGGGCACGCCGGCGCCGACCAGCATCTCGGTGTACGCGTCGGCGGGCAGGTTCTGGTAGGTCACCGGCTTGCCGCTCTGGATGGCGACCTCGGCGGCGAGTTCGGTCATGGTGTAGGGCGTGCCGCCGAGTTCGTACACGGCGCCGTCATGACCGTCGCTGGTCAGGACGACGGCCGCGGCGGCGGCGAGGTCGGCGCGGGTGGCGCCGGAGATCTGACCGTCGCCCGCGGAGCCGGCGATCGTTCCGTACTGCAACGCGGTGGCGAGGTTGTCGGTGGTGTTCTCGATGTACCAGCCGTTGCGCAGGAAGACGTACGGCACGCCGGACTCGCGGATCATCGCCTCGGTGGTCCTGTGGTCCTCGGCGAGAATCGTGCTGTTGGTCTCGGCGCGCAGGGTGCTGGTGTACGCGATCAACTGGACACCGGCGGCCGCCGCGGCCTGCACGACGTTCGTATGCTGCTGCAGCCGCTGGCCGACCTCGTTGCCGGAGATCAGCAGAAGTTTGTCGGTGCCGGCGAACGCCGCGGCGAGGGTCTCGGGTCGGGAATAGTCGGCTTCGCGCACCTGAACGCCACGCTCGGCGAGGTCCGCGGCCTTGGCCGGGTTGCGCGCGGCGGCCACGATCTGGCCGGCGGGTATGCCGCGCTGCAGCAGATCCTCGACGACGAGGCGACCCAGGTGGCCGGTGGCGGCGGTAACAGTGATCATGTTCGGTTCTCCCGATGTCGGATGGCGAAACTATGCCTGCTCCCAGCATGCACTAACTTTCAGAAAGCGCCAACCAGCAGAGAGCGCTGTCATTGTTGGGGTACGTTCCAGCAGCTACCGTCGTAGGTATGTCCAGCACTGCATCGCGAGACACCGCAGCCGATCCGATCGACGACCTGATCGTCGACGTGTTCAACCGTGCCTGCCCGTCTCGGCAGACGATGGAGACCGTTGTCGGCAAGTGGGGGACGCTGGCCCTGGTCGCCCTCACCGAGGGCTCCTACCGGTTCAACGCCCTGCGTCGTCGGGTCGACGGGGTGAGCGAGAAGATGCTCGCGCAGACCCTGCACGCCCTGGAACGCGACGGCCTGGTGACCCGCGACGTGCAAGCCACCATCCCTCCCCGGGTGGAATACACGCTCACCGCCCCGGGTGCCCGCATCGCCGATACGCTGCGCGCTCTCCTCGACGCGCTCGAAGCCGAGATCCCCGCGATCATGGCCGCACGCGAGGACTACGACCGGCGGCGCTGACCCCCCTCGGCGAGCAACGCGCCCACCCGCGGAGGCCGACTAGCGCCAGCGATGAACGACGGGCCGAGGCCAGACACGGGACGGACGCGCCAGTCCAACCCCAGGACTGGCTTGCCATCGAGTCACCGAGTCGCGGCGCCAGCTCCACCGCCAGGACGTGCCCCCCCCCCCCGCAGCCGCCAGCTTGGCTTCCGGGACCATCGAACGCCGGCCGAGGGATGGCCACGACTAAACAGCGACCGGACCGAAGCCGAGGTCAACTGAGCCAGCACTCAGGCCGCCTCCAGGCCGTTTCAGGCCGTGGCCAGGCCGTCAAACGCCAACCAACGATGACCAAGGTCAACCAACGGCACCAGGTGAACAACCAGCTCAGAGCCTTGACCAGGTCTCCGAGCTGGTGGGCGACGGACGAGTCGACCTGTACGCCGGATTCTGTGCCCAGCGCGTACCCCGAGGGGTTTGCGCCAGCGGCGGCCATCCATCTCGGCCTGCCGTTGCCGGCAGGCTCCAGCGGCCTACCCGCAGACATCGGGCGGGCAACCCTCAAGCGTCTGCGCCGGGTCGTCATCTTGCGGTGACGGCCCTTGCTTGGCCTTGCTCCGGGTGGGGTTTACCGAGCCACCCCGGTCACCCGGGGTGCTGGTGGGCTCTTACCCCACCGTTTCACCCTTACCGTCCCCGTTGGGGTCGGCGGTCTGTTTTCTGTGGCACTGTCCCGCGGGTCGCCCCGGGTTGCCGTTAACAACCACCCTGCCCTGTGGAGTCCGGACGTTCCTCGGCGGCGGGCCGAAGCCCGCCGACGCGACCGCCCGGTCGACTCGTCCGTCGCGCTCCCATCCTAACGACGGGCGCGCCGCCGGCATTGCCGCCCCGCCTGGGCAAGATCGCGCAGCTCATGGGCGATCCGGCGAAGCCGGCTCAAAAGGGGGCGACTAGCCTCGTGTTGCTATGGATCTCTCCCACGCCGCGCTGCTGCTCGCCGCCGGTCTCGCCGCTGGCACGGTCAACGCGGTGGCCGGTGGCGGTTCACTGATCACGTTTCCGGCGATGATCGCGGCTGGTCTGCCGCCGGTGCCGGCGAACGTGAGCAATTCCGTCGCCGTGTTCCCCGGGTACGTGGCGAGCGTGGCGGGCAGCCGTCAGGACCTGCCGCGCCCCCGGGCTCTGGCCACGCTGGTGCCCACCACGATCGTCGGCACGATCCTCGGGGCGTTGCTGCTGCTGGCCACGCCGGCCCGCGCGTTCGAGCTGGTCGTACCGTTTCTGGTGCTCGGCGCGACCGCGGTGCTGGCCTTTCAGGATCCGCTGCGTCGGCTGGTCGGCCATCCCCGGGATCTGTCGCCACGGCAGCGGACCGTCGCTGTGCAGACGATGGTCGCGCTGGGCGCGGTGTACGGCGGGTATTTCGGCGCGGCGCTCGGGGTGATGCTGGTCGCCGGGCTGGCCCTGGTGCTGGACGCGACGCTGGTGCGGGTGAGCGCGATCAAGAATCTGCTCTCCGCGCTGGTGGGGGTGACCACGCTCGTGGTGTTCGCCCTGTTCGGCCCGGTCAACTGGGCGGCCGTCGCGGTGGTCGCGCCGGCCACCCTGATCGGGGGGTACGCGGGTGCCCGGCTGGTCCGCCGGCTGCCGCCGGTGGTGCTCAAGACGCTGATCGTGGTGTTCGGTACGGCGATCGGCCTCTACCTGCTCTGGCGCGCCCTGAACGGGTAGCGGCCGCCCCCGGTCAGTACGCCTCGCCCACCGGCTCTTCCGGGGCGTGTTCGGTGTCGGCGGCGGCGCGGTTCCAGCGGGACCAGAGGACCCGTTCGCCGTAGCCGGCGGCCATCAGGTGCGCGAAGGCCAGGTAGACCAGCACGCCGACGGCGAGCACCCCAAAGCCGACCCAGAAGGGCAGCGACAGCGACTGCTCGGCGAGCTTGCCGGAGATGATCGGCGCCGGTGCGGCGGCGCCCCAGCGGACCAGGTTGAACGCGCCGGTGGCGACGCGCCGGTCGCTGGAGCCGAGGCCGAGCGCCAAGTCGGTGAGGTTGGCGTTGGCCAGGCCCATGCAGAGGCCGGCGAGCACGAGCACGACGAGCGCTTCGGCAGTGCTGGTGGAGGTGGCGAAGAGGACCATGCAGACCAGCAGGCCGGCGATGGCCACGCCGACTGTCTGCACGGCGCCGATCCGGTGGGCCAGCCGGTGGCCGATCACCATGATGCCGGCGGCCAGGCCGAGCCCCCACCCGGTGAACGCCAGCCCCAGCGGAATGACATCGAGGCCGAGGAAGAGCGGCGTGTAGCCGAGCACCACGAAGAACACGAAGTTGTACGCGGCGGTCACCGCGCAGAGGGCGATGAACGCCGGCCGGCGATAGGTGGCGAAGATCTGGCCGACGCGTACCGGGGCCTGGCGGTTGGTGGGCTCGCGGAGCTTGCGGGAGGCCACGCCCAGGGCGAGGACCATGAAGACACCGCAGACGAAGAACGGCAACCGCCAGCTGATCTCACCGAGCAGTCCGCCGATCAGCGGGCCGACCGCGAAACCCATTCCCAGGGCGGTCTCGAAGAGGCCGACCACCCATTCCCGGTCGAGGGCCAGGTTGACCAGCACCACCATGGCGGTGGCGAAGAACATCGCGTTGCCCAGACCCCAGACGCCGCGCAGCACGGAGAGCTGCACGATGTTGTCGCTGAACGAGGCGAGGATCGCGGCGAGGCCGACCACGGAGACGCCGGTGATGAGCACCGGCTTGAAGCCGAAGCGGCCGCTGGCCAGGGTCGCCGGGATCATGCCCAGGGCCATGACCGCGATGTACGCGGTGAAGAGCAGCTCGACCTGCCAGGCGGTGACGCCGATGGCCTCGCCGATGGCGGGCAGGATCGGGTCGACGACGGCGATGCCGGCGATGGCGAGGAAGGCCACCAGCGTGGTGGCGTAGATGGCACTGCGGTTCGGTTCGGAACGCCGATCCACTCCGACTCCTCAATTAGCTGTATGATACAGGTACTTATTCTGTATCATACAGCTATGAGTGACGACGACGAGATCACCCTCGGCCGCATCGAGACGGAGGTTGCCCTGCTGATGCGCTTCGGCGAGGCGACCCGCCGCGCCACCGGCACCGCCGAGCACCGGGTGCTCGACCGGGCGGCGTACGTGATCCTGCGCCACCTGGCCGAGGCCGGCCCGCAGAACGTCTCCGCGCTCGCCGCCCGGCTCAACCTGGACGGCTCCACCGTCACCCGGCAGGTGTCCGCGCTGCAACGCGACGGCCTCATCGTCCGCGCCCCCGACCCGACCGACGGCCGCGGCACGGTCATCTCCCCCACCGCGGCCGGCCTGCAACGGATGGCCGCCGTGCAGTCCGCCCGCACCCGGCTCTACGGCGACATGCTGTCCGACTGGAGCGCCGAGGACCGCACCGCCCTGGCAACCCTCCTCGGTCGCCTCAACCAGGCCCTGGTGTCCCGCAACCGCACCCGCTGACCGGCGGCACCCCGCACGAGCACCCGCCAGACTCCCCGCGACGCACACCCGCGCTCGTGCCAGACCGCGGCTCGTGCCAGAGCGCGGCTCGTACCAGAACAACTCACCGACGCCGCACACCTCCAAGATCGCGCACGAACACTGTTGTAGTGGTGTCGGACGCACGGGATGCCACTACAACCATGTTCGTGCGCGATCTTGGGCGTGACGCGGGGCAGGCACCGCACGCAGGGCCGGCGCCGCAACACAGGGCCGGCACCGCAACGCAGGGCCGGCACCGCAACGCAACGCAGGGCAGACGCCGCAACGCAGGGCACGGTCACCGCAGGCGGGCAGCGCAACGCAGGGCGGACGCGGGGCGTCCTCCCGGGCGCCGGCCCTGGTGGCGGGCGCCCGGGAGGGGGTTGTCAGGCGACCGGTTCGCGGGCCGACTCGGCGTCGCGGTCGGGGCCCGGGGTGACGCGGGGGTCGCCCTCGTCGGCGAAGTAGTCGTCCGGCTCGGTGCCGTCGACGCCCTCGTCGACCTTCGCGGCCCGCAGCGCCAGCGTGACCAGTGCCGCGACGGCCAGGTTGACCGCCACCGCCACGATGCCGACGTAGATCGTCCTGGTGGTGTCGAAGCCGAACTCCGACAGGGGGAACGCGGACCCGCCGAAGTGCTTCTTCGTCGGGCTGGCCACCTGGTAGAGCATCCACATGCCCAGCCCCATGCCGACCGCCCAGCCGACGATCAGGCCGGTGCGGTGGAACCAGCGGGTGTAGAGGCCCAGCGCGACCGCCGGCAGCGTCTGGAGGATGATCACGCCGCCGATGAGCTGGAGGTCGATGGAGAACTGCGGGTCGAGGAAGACGATGCAGGCCACCGCGCCGACCTTCACCACCAGCGAGGTGATCTTCGAGACGGTGGCCTCCTGGGCCGGGGAGGCGTCCCGCTTCAGGTATTCCTTGTAGATGTTGCGGGTGAAGAGGTTCGCCGCCGCGATCGACATGATCGCCGCGGGCACCAGCGCGCCGATGCCGATCGCCGCGTACGCGACACCGGCGAACCAGTCCGGGAACTGCTGGTCGAACAGCAGCGGCACGACCGTGTTGTTGTCCACGCTGCCGGCGGAGGCCCCGGGCAGCGGCTTGACGCCGGCCGCGATGGCCATGTAGCCGAGCAGCGCGATCAGCCCGAGCAGCAGGCTGTACGCGGGCAGCGCCGACATGTTCCGCTTGATCACGTCGCGGTTCCGGCTGGCCAGCACACCGGTGATGCTGTGCGGGTAGAGGAAGAGCGCCAACGCCGAGCCGAGCGCCAGCGTCACGTACTGGAGCTGGTTGTTGCCGTTGAGCAGGATGCCGTCGTTCGGGTTGGGTGAGGCGTCGAACTTTGCGTCGGCGGCGGCGAAGATGTCGCCCCAGCCGCCCAGCTTGTACGGCAGGTAGACGACCGCCACCAGGATGACGATGTAGATCAGGCTGTCCTTGACGAACGCGATGAGCGCCGGCGCGCGCAGCCCCGACTGGTAGGTGTACGCGGCCAGGATGGCGAACGCGATGATGATCGGCAGGTGCCGGGCCAGCGCGTTGTCGCCGGTGACGCCCATCGTCTTGAGTACGGCCTCGATGCCGACCAGCTGCAACGCGATGTACGGCATGGTGGCGACGATGCCGGTGATCGCGATCAGCAGCGCCAGCACCGGCGAGTCGAACCGGTTGCGGACGAAGTCGGCGGGCGTGACGAACCCGTGCCGGTGCGACACCGACCAGAGCCGCACCAGCACCAGGAAGACAAGCGGATAGATGACGATGGTGTACGGCACGGCGAAGAACCCGGCCGCTCCGGCACCGAACATCAGCGCCGGCACCGCCACGAAGGTGTACGCCGTGTAGAGGTCACCGCCGACCAGGAACCAGGTGATCCAGCCGCCGAAGCTGCGCCCGCCCAGACCCCACTCGTCCAGGTGCGCCATGTCCTTCGGTGCCCGCCAGCGGGCGGCCACGAAGCCCATCACGCTGACCAGCAGGAACAGGAACGAGAAGACGATGATCTCGGTGAGATGGTCGCGCCACATCAGGAATCACCCCGCTTCTTGGTCATCTGGTACACCAGGGTCGTGGTGCTGACGCCGAGCAGGATGAACGCCAGTTGCAGCCAGTAGAAGCGCGGGAAGCCGAACACCCGGGGCGAGTCGCCATTGAAGAAGACCGGGATCAGCGGCACCACGATCGGGATGAAGAGCAACCAGTTCCAGGGGCTGTGGTCCTTCGCCCTGGTTGGCGCCGCGCGCGGCGCCTCCGGTTCCGGTGCAGCCATCTGACACACCTCCGGGGAGTCGTGGCTCTCGATGTAACGGCCGGAGGCTACGACTCTGTGACGGCGGTCACCCGACCTGATCAGAGGGTGCTGCGCCGAGCGGCCGGCCGGCTGCGCCGAACGGCGCGACCGACCGGCCGGAGGGTGAATCGACTCAGAGGGCGGCGAGGTGGGCGGTGTCGTTGACCGTGCGGACCGCGACGCCACCGTCGGGCCACATGTCGACGAGTGAGATGCCGGCCGCGTCCAGGAAGAGCCGGTGCAGGAAGCCGTCGCCGGCGGCGAGGGCGTCGCGCAGCACCAGCTTGATCGGCGAGACGTGCGAGACGACCACCACGGTCTCCCCGGGGTACGACGTGACCAGCCCGGCGATCACGCGGTGCGCGCGTTCGGCGACCTGGGTGAACGACTCACCGCCGGGCGGGGCGACCCGCGGCGAGGCGAGCCAGGCGTCCATCTCCCCCGCCCACCGCTCGCGTACCTCGGTGAAGGTGCGCCCCTCCCACTCGCCGAAGTCGCACTCGATCAGGTCGTCCTCCGTGCGCACCGGCACGTCGCCGAGCGCACCGGCGATCGCCGTGGCGGTGGCCGTACACCGGGACAGCGGTGAGCTGAGCACGGCCGCGACGGACGGGGCCAGCGCGGCCACCCGGGTGGCGGTGGCCGCGACCTGGGCCCGACCGCGCTCGGAGAGCGGCACGTCGCCGCGCCCGGAGTAGCGCCGCTGCTCGGTGTACGGGGTCTCGCCGTGCCGGACCAGGATGAGACGGGTGGCGGTGAAGCTCGGCCGTGGCTCCCAGGAGGCCGGCGCGGTCGCCGGGTCGCTGCCGATCGGGGTGACGGGCGCCGCCGAGGGCTGGTTGGTGGCGGCCGTCGTCGCAGCACGGGCGGGGGCGGCAGTCGCCGGGGGACGACCCGCTGCGGCGTCCATGGCGGCGTTGGCGAGCGCGTCGGCGTGCCGGTTCTGCTCGCGGGGGATCCACGCGAACCGCACCGCCGTGAACCGGCCCACCAGCCCGGCGGCCTGGGCGGCGAGCGGACGCAGGCCGGGGTGCTTGATCTGCCAGCGGCCGCACATCTGCTCGACCACCAGCTTGGAGTCCATCCGGACGTCCACCTCGGCGGCGCCCAGCTCGGCGGCGGCGCTCAACCCGGCGATCAGACCCTGGTACTCGGCGACGTTGTTGGTCGCCGTGCCGAGCGACTCGGAACGCTCGGCGAGCACCTCGCCGGTCTCCTGGTCGCGGACCACGGCGCCGTAGCCGGCCGGCCCCGGATTGCCTCGGGACCCGCCGTCGGCCTCGACGACGACCGCGCGCGGCGCCACGACCTACAGGCCCGACTCGTTGGTACGGACCATGATCCGTCGGCAGTCCTCGCAGCGGACCACGTCGTCCGGGGCTGCCTTGCGGATCCGGGCCAGGTCGGCGCCGGACAGCTCCAACCGGCACCCGCCGCAGCGGCCCGTGGTGAGCAGCGCGGCACCGAGCCCGGTGTCCGCGCGGATCTTGTCGTAGAGGTTGACCAGCTCGGCCGGGAGGTCAGCGGCGAGGGGCTGACGGGCCCCGCGCTTGAACTCCTCCTCCTTGGCGATCTCGGCCAGGGCGTCGTCGCGGCGCTGCTCGGTGACGGCCCGCTTGTCCCGGGTGTCGGCCAGTCGCTGCTCAACGCCGTCCAGTACGCCCTGGGCGGTCTCCCGCTGCTCCATCAGCTCCAGCTCGGCGTCCTCCAGGTCGCCCTGGCGCCGGTTCAGCGAGACCAGCTCGTGCTGGAGCGCCTCCAGCTCCCGCGCCGGGCCGGTGCCGGCGGCCAGCCGGTTCTGGTCCTTCTCCTTGCGGGCACGGACCTGCTCGACGTCCTTCTCCAGCCGGGCGATGTCCCGGTCCAGGTCGTCGACCGCCACCTGGGCGCGGACCCGCTCGTCCTCCAGCGACGACAGCTCCCGGGCCAGCGCCTCCAACTCGGCCCGCTCCGGCAGGGAACGCCGGCGGTGGGCGAGCTGGGCGAGGTTGGTGTCGATGGCCTGGAGGTCGAGCAGGCGGCGCTGCACCTGGGGGTCAGCCTTCACGGTCGGGCTCCTTGTCGTCCACAACGGGTGCGGCGGCGTGTACGGTCCACGGGTCGGTGTCCAGGTCGGACACCAGCGTCTCGACGTCCAGCGCTTCCCGCAGGAGAGCGGCCAGGTCGTCCAGCCACGGTCGTTCGGTCGCCCAGTGGGCGGCGTCGATCAGGGCGGGACCATCGGCGGCGAGGTGCTCGCCGGCCGGATGGTGCCGCAGGTCGGCGGTGAGGAACGCGTCCACCCCGGCGGCGGTCGCGGCGCCGAGGAAGCTGTCCCCCGACCCGCCGCTGACGGCGAGGGTACGAACCATACGCCCGGGATCCCCCGCGGCGCGAACTCCCCAGGACGTGACGGGGAGCACGGCGGCGGCGTGCCGGGTCAGCTCGGCGAGGGTCATCGGGTGGGGCAGCTCGCCGATCCGCCCGAAGCCCCGGTCGTCGCCGGTCGCGGGTGAGCCGGGCGCCGGCCGTTGCAGCGGGCGTAGCCCGGTCAGGCCGAACCGGGCGGCGAGGGCGTCGGAGACCCCCGGGGACGCCACGTCGGCGTTCGTGTGCGCCACGTGCAGCGCCACCCCGGCGCGGATCAACTGGTGGACGATGCGCCCCTTGAACGTCGTCGGCGCCACCGAGGAGACCCCGCGCAGCAGCAGCGGGTGGTGCGCGACGATCATGTCGGCGCCGGCGGCGAGGGCCTCGGCGACCGTCTCGGGCACCACGTCGACCACGCAGAGCACCCGGTGGACCGGGGCGGCCGGCTCACCGAGCACCAGGCCCACGCGGTCCCAGTCCTCCGCCCAGGCCGGCGGGTAGCGCTGTTCCAGCTCGGCCACCACGTCGGACACCGTGGGGGTGGTTCCGATTGTGCTCACGGCGGGCCAGCTTACCGGCGTACGGGCCGTGGGCGGCGACGCCCGGCCCGGCCGCGCCGGGTGGGCCGACGCGCGGGGCACCCCGCCGGGGGCGGTCAGGCGACGCGGCAGGAGACGGTGCGCAGCGCGGTCAACGGCAACTGCCACGGGAACGCGTGCAGGTGCTGCTCACCGGTCCCCGGCGGGTGCAGGGCGACCACGTGGTCACCGAAGAGCACCGTCACACCCCAGTCGGCCAGCCGGGCCACGCCGGCCCGGAACGCCGGGTGGGCGGCCATCGCGGCGTTGGTGTACGGGACCGCCACGATGGGGGTGCCCTTGCCCTGCGCCTCGACCAGCAACCCGAGGGCGAGCGTGTCGGCGATCCCGGCGGCCCACTTGTTGACCGTGTTGACGGTGGCCGGGCAGACGATCATGGCGTCGGCGGGCGGCAGGACGTCCGGGTCGCCGGGGTTCTTGTAGTGCGTTCGGACCGGGTGGCCGGTCTGCCGGACCAGGGCGGCCTGGTCGACGAACTTGGCCCCGTCCGGCGTGACGACGACACAGACGTCCCAGCCGTCCCGCTGGGCCAGGTCGACCAGGTGCCCGACCCTGCTGGCGAGCGGCGAACCGCAGGCGATGACATAGAGCACCTCGCGGTGCCCGCTGGTGTGCGCTGAACCGGCCATCAGACCGGCTCCGCGCTCATACCCCTACTCCCATGTGCTCAGCCAACTCCGCAATCGGAGAAGGCGGCGCACCGCGTGTGCGACGAAGGATGTCCGACATCACCTCGTGCGCGATGGGCCGGCAGCGGATCTCCGACGCGGCGAGCCGGTCACCGCGCAGCAGCGCCTCGCCCGCGTTCGCGACGTCGCCGATCTGGGCGTACCCGCGGGCGATGTCGAGCAGGTGGTGCGCGCGGCGTTCGGGGAGCAACGCGTTGAAGGCGGGATCGGGGATGCGCAACTGGTGCACCTCCACCGCCCGACCCCCGTCGCCGAGTTCCACAGCGGCGGCGGCCCGGTGCAGTTCCACGTTGGTCGGGCCGAACGAGGTCCAGTAGTGGTTGTGGTCGCCGCCGAGCCGGGCGGCGGCCTCCGCCGCGCCGCTGATCAGGTCGTCGACGCTCGCCGAGTCGCCGATGCGGGAGGCCGCCATCGCGCCCTGGAGCAGCAGCATCCCGTAGACGGAGAGCTGGGCCGGGGACACCCCGCCGCTGCCAGTGGGCGCCAGCCGGTTGGCGATCTGGACGTTCAGCTCCAGCGCCGGCCGGGCCCGACCCATCGCGACGAGCGCGTTGCAGACCCGGGTGGTGGCGATGCCGGCCAACAGCGGATCGTCGGCCCGCTGCGCCACCGCCATCGACCGGTCGGCGGCCAACCAGGCCAGCTCGCACTCGCCGAGCTTGCGCAGCACCGACGACGCGATCTGATAGACCTGCCCGAGCAGGTGGGCCGCCTCTGCGGCGTGTTCACCGCCGTACGCGGCGTCGGCCGCCTGGGCGTCGCGCAGCAGCTTGGGCAGCGCGCGGGTGAGCATGCCGTAGCGGCCGTACTGGTAGGTGAGCCAGGCGTGGTTGACGGCCTTGCGCATGTCGTCCAGCGGCGGCGGGTACGGCGCCGCGTCGAAGTACGCGCTCATCGAGTCGTAGCGTTCCAGCGCCGCCCGGATCTCCTGCACCTCGATCTGGTCGATGCAGTTCAGCGCGTCGGCGCGGCGCTCCGGGTCCTTGCCCAGGAGCAGTTGCACGTCCATCTGGAGGATGTCGGCGATCTCGTAGAGGACGGAGAACTTGTCGAGCCGGCGGACGCCCCGCTCGACCTTGTCCACCCAGCTCTTCGACTTGCCCAGCCGATCGGCGAAGACCTGCTGCGACATCTTGCGCCGACCCCGCCAGTAGGCCACTCGCCGTCCTATGGGTAGCTCGTCCATCTCCCCATCCCTCCCCTGCCGTCACCGACCCCGTCGGGCCGGGACGATGTCCGCGGGTGCGGCGATCAGTCGTCCGTCTTCAGGTTTCGCCGATCGCACAGCGTGTGCGTCAGCCATACAGCCAGTCCTCGTACTTTTCGTGCAAGTTGCACGAGCCGTTCGTCAACCTCAACGATCGTGGGTTACGGCAGTGACGGTGCTCGAACTGCGTCCTGGCGTCCGCCGGGCCCGACGAGGGGAGATGGCACACATGTGGGGGAACGTCGGACCGCGCGTCGCCGAACTGTCGCCGCTGGAACGCGTCCGGCTGCGCCGGGTCGCCATCCGGTACGCCGTGCACGGCTGGGAGGTGACGCCCGGCGCGTGTCTGGCCCGCAGCCGCTTCGTGTGCGGCCGGGCCGGCTGTCCCACAGTGGGCTGCCACCCCGCCCTGGAGAACTGGGAGCTGGCCGCCAGCGCCGACCCGGCCCGGGTGGCGACCTGGTGGCGTGACCGCCCGCACGGCGTGCTGCTGCCCACCGGTCGCGCGTTCGACGTGCTGGAGGTGCCCGCGAACCTCGGCCGGCACGTGCTCGACGCGGTGCAGGTCCACCCGGCCGGCACCGGCGTGCGCGGGCCCGTGCTGGTCACCCCCACCGGGCGGTGGATGTTCCTGGTCCGCCCCGGCGACCCCCTGCGCCCGGAGCTGGAGCACTGCTTCCACGTGGTCCGGCACGGGCCGGGCTCCTGGATTCCCGCACCACCCACCCGGCTGCCGGAGGGGACGGTCCGCTGGGCGGTCGCCCCGGAGCAGGCCCGCTGGCAGCTTCCCGACTCGTACCTCGTGCAGAACACGCTGATCGAGGCGTTGCGGGCCAGCGGCGTGACGCTCGCGCCCGACCTGTTCCCCGGTCACCTGCCACTGCCCCGGCGCGGCATGTGACGCCACCGGGGCCTCCGATCGATCCGGTGGCCGACAGCGTCGCCGGAGCGCCGGTCCTCGTTGACAGGGGGACGGCGCGTACGAGCGCCAGGAACGGGGGAACGATGTCCATCAACGACAGAGCGTCTCATCCCGGCGGTACCGAACCGCCCCGGCGCAGTTACCCGCGGCCCCGCTGGGCGGGCACCCGGCCGACCGGCTCCCGCCCCGGCCGCCCGCGTCCCACCGGCTCCCGCCCGGCCGGCACCCACCGCCCGCTGCGCTAGACCCCGGCACCTCATCCCCGCCGATCGTGCACTTCGTGTAGCGATGATCCGGGCGGAGAACGGCGAGCCAACCACCGGAGTGCACGATCGTCGGGGCGGGTGGGGGCTAGTCCGTCGCGGGCAGGTTGGCGGAGTGGTACTGCCGGGCGTCGTCGGTGACCACCGCGTGGGTGTGGCCGTTCAGGCGGTCCAGCCATCCGATGCCGGTGACCCCCATGGCCAGGGCTGCGGTGGCGTACGCGTCGGCGAGCCCCAGGTCCGTCCCGACCACGGTCACCGACCGCAGCCCGCCGGCCGGTGTTCCCCGACGCGGATCCAGCACGTGCCGTCCCCGCTCGTAGACGCCGGAGGTGGCCACGGCCAGGTCGGTCCCGGTGAGCACCAGGCAGGCCGCCATCGCGTCCCAGGGGTGCCGGATGCCGATCCGCCACGGCTCCCCGGACGGCGACAGGCCCCGCACCCGCACGTCGCCGCCGGCGTTCACGCAGTGGTTGCCCGCCCCGGCGGCGAGCAGCCGGTCGGAGGCGACCTGCGCCGCCCAGCCCTTCACGAAGCCGGACGGGTCGAGCCGCCCGGTGGCGTACGCGTCGAAGAACCCGTCGGTGTCGCCCCACAGGTCGGCGCACGCCTCCAGCACGAACCGCAGGTCCGCCGACGCCTCGGAGAGCAGCACCTCACCCCTGTCGAACCGGCACACCTCGCTGTCCGACCGGTACGTGCTGAACCGGGCGTCCACCTCGCGCATCCAGGCGAAGACGTCGTCGGCCAACCCGCGCAGACGCTCCGGCGGCAGGTCGTCGGCGAGGTCGAGGGTGATCGTCGTACCCATGATCTGCTCGACCCGGCACAGGCCCGGTCGGGTCAGCGCGGCCCGCACGTCAGAACGCCTGCTCGATGGCGGCCCGCAGGGACTGCTTGTAGGCGTTGCTGGTCGAGGTGGCTCCGGAGACGGTGTTGAGGTTGGCGTTCTGCTTCTTGACCACCTCGCCACCGCTGCCGTCGTAGCTGCTCCGGACGTCGGCGCTGTGGATGTCCGACTCGTCCCCGCTGGGCAGGGAGAGCGCGATGGCATCCACGATGCGGGTGCCGGAGATGACGATCTGGACCTGGACGGCCCCGTACCGTCCGGACGTGTCGACAGGTGGCCCGGTGACCCGCCGGGTGGTCGGCTGCGGCGCCTTGGTGGTGGTCTTCGGCGCGGAGGGGGCCTTCGCGGTGGTTTTGGTGCCCGAGGGCCGGGCGGTGGTCCTGCCCGGCTTCGGCGAGGTGGACACCTCGGCGCTTCCCGACGGCTTCGGTGCCGCACCCGCCGGGTCGACTCCCGGGGCGTCCGGGGCGAGGCTCGGGTCGGTGCCCGGCCCGGAGGGGTTGACGGGCTGAGCGGTCGGCAGATTCTGGGCGACCTGGGTGGCGTCCGGTGAGCCCTTGAGCACCACAAGCGCGGTGGTGCTGGCCGCCAGGCCGGTGATCGCGAGGAACGCGCGGCGCATGGAATGCCCTTCCTACAGCTCGAACGTGGCCAGGTGGATCTGCCGGCGGGGCACACCGGCGCGGCGCAGCGCGCGCACCGACTGCTCGACCAGCCCGGGTGGCCCGCACAGGTAGACGTCCCGCCGGGCCACGTCGGGCACGAGCTGGCGAATGCCGTCGGGGCTCATGAGCTGGCGGGGGCCGGGGTCGTCGCGGGAGCCGATGACGTACCAGAGGGACGTGTCGCGCTCCTGGGCCAGCCAGTCCAGTTCGCGGCTGAGCAGCACGTCGGCGGGTGTGCGGGCCCGGTAGATGAGCGCGGCGCCCGGCGGCAGTTCTTCCAGCATCGCCCGGATCGGCGTGATCCCGCTGCCGCCGGCGATCAGCAGCGCCCGCTCCCGGGTCCGGTGCGCGGCCGTGAACGTGCCGGACGGGCCGGACGCCCAGACCCGGGTGCCCGGTTCCAGGTCACGCAGGTCCGCGGTGTGCGTACCGACCACCTTGACGGTGAGCCGCAGCCAGCGGCCGTTCGCGGCGGCGGAGACGGAGAACGGGTGCGACTGCCACCAGCAGCCCCGGGTGAGGAACCGCCAGCGGAAGTACTGGCCGCCGAGCATCGCCAGCCGGCCCAGCCGCTCGCCGGTCAGGTAGATGGAGATGGTGTCCGGGCTCTCCGCGACCACGTCGGCGACCCGCAGCTTGTAGCGCATGTTGAACGCCAGCGGCGCGATCACCCGACCCCAGAGCAGGGCGGCGACGACAAGCAGGTAGAGGGCGATCCAGCCGGTGCGTACCGGGCCGGGCCGGTAGAGCTGCGCGCCGTGGGTGAACTGGTGCCCGTACCCGAGCAGCAGGATCAGGTAGCTGGAGCGGTGCAGCAGGTGCCACGCCTCGTAGGGCAGTGCCCGCCGGATGGCCCGGATGCTGCTGAACCCGACAGCCAGCATGATGGCGGCGGCGGCGAACGCGGACAGCATGTCCTCGTACTCGCCGAGCAGCAGGCCAACCTCGGCGAGGATCGAGTGGTTCCGCAGGTCGGCGTAGCCGACGAGGATCAGCGACAGGTGCGCGAGCACCGCGACCAGCAGGGTGGCGCCGATGTCGCGGTGCCAGCGGGCCATCTGCTCGCCGCCGATCCACCGCTCCAGCACCGGCAGCCGGCTCATCATGAGCACCTGCACGAGCAGCAGGTAGCCGGCGACCAGGCCGGTGATCCGGCCCGCCGCGGTGAGGGTCGCCGCGGTGCTGCGCAGCGACCCGGCGGGGGTGCCCAGCCACCACGGCAGCACCGCGGCGAGCAGGCCGACCACGAGCAGAGCGGCCAGCAGCCGCCGGCCGCCGGGTCCGCGTCGGTCCGGGATCTGAGGTACGGGCGCAGCCGACCGGCCGCCGTGCCGGGACGAGGTCCCGGTGCGGCGGCCGGCGGCGTGGGTGTGCGGGTACGTCACGCGTACAGCTTCATCGGGGCGTACTTCATGCGGGGGAACACCTTCTGCACCTCGGCATTGGTGAGCCCGAACCGGCCCTGTGCCAGGGAGCCGTAGACGTTGAACATGTTGTTGTATTCCGGCACGTCGCCGGAGTCCAGCTTGCTCAGGCCGTTCCAGGTGCCCAGCAGCGAGCTGGCCAGCTTCTTGCCGGAGAGCACCGTGACCACGCCGCCGTGGCCGTGGTCGGTGCCGCCGCCGTTGGAGCCGACCCGCCGGCCGAACTCGCTGGACACCATGACCGTCACGTCGGCGGCCTGCGGGCCGAGGTCGGTGAAGAACGCCGCCATCGCGCTGGCCAACTCGTTCAGCCGGCGGTGCAGCTGGCCACCATTCTGGGTGCCCTGGTTCTCGTGGGTGTCGTAGCCGCCCATGCCGACGGTCGCGACCCGGACGTTGGCGCCGCCCTTGATCAGTTGGGCGAGCTGCTGGAACGCCCGGCCGACGCCCTCGTACGTGACGCCCTCGGCGGGCTGGTACGGCTTGGCGGCGAGCTTCTGCGCCGTGGCCAGCGCGCCCATGCCCTCCTGCACGGCCTCCTCGACCGGGTGGTTGATCCCGGTGAAGAGCCCCTTGATGGCCTTCTCGGTGGCCGCCCGGAACCGGTCGTCACCGTTGAGCCGCAGCGACCCGACGTTGTTCAGGGAGATCGCGCCGTTGTTGCCAACGAGCGAGCGGGGCAGCGTGCTGCCGATGCCGACGCTGCGGAACGCGGTGCCCTTGCCAAGGTTGTCGACCAGGCCGTCGAGCCAGCCCCGGCCGCCGGTCTCGTTGGGCAGCCCGCCCAGGTTGCAGGCGTCCGCGGCCTGGAAGTGGCTGCGCGACAGCCGCTCGTCGGAGACGGCCGGGATGAAGCCCAACTGGCCGGCCTTGAGCCACTGCTCCAGCGGCTTGAAGGCACTGGTCAGCTTGAAGCCCCGGCTCAGGGCGAGCGAGTCACTGCCGAGCAGCAGGTCGGGGCGGGCCTTGGCGAGCACCGGGTCGTTGTCCGGAGCCACCAGGCTCAGCCCGTCCAGCCCGCCGTAGAGGAAGACGTGGATCAGGGTGCCGGTCTTGGTCGCCGCGAACGACGCCGAGGTGGTGACGAACTGGGCGGTGGCCAGGGCGGTGGCGGTGGCGGCGGCACCGGCGACGAAGGTCCGCCGGGTCACGCCGCGACCGTCCTGCTGGGCCTCCTCCAGGTCCTCCAGGGTGCGGTACCTGTCGGCCTCGGCGGCGTTCTCGGCGGCGACGATGTCCGCCTCGGCACGCAGCAGCGCCTCGGTCGGGTTGTCGGCCAACCGCCGCAGGTCCGGGCATTCGGGGTGCAGGGGGAAAGAGTTGTACACAGTCTTCTCCATCGGGTGCCTCACCGGAGGTGGTGCTGGGGGGAAGCGAGGATCGCCCGCGCGACGGCGGTGATGGCCCCGTTGAACGTGGCGTCGACCTTGGCGGTCGCCGACACACCGGCCACGCCGAGGATCAGGTTCTTCTCCCGGGTGCTCAGCTTCTGGTTCACCAGCCGCTGGGACAGGGCGTCCACGTACGCGCCGGCCGTCGCCGGCGGCTTGGCGACCAGCTTCTCCGGCGCCGTGTACGTGAACACGGTGCGGTAGCCGGCGAGCAGCTCACCCGCCTCGTTCCAGCCGTTGAGCATGGTGCCGGCCGACGTCCACGCGACGTAGACGTCCGGGTAGCCGTCCGGGGTGGGCTGGCCCATCGGGAACTGGCCCAGCTCGCGCATCTTGTCGTGGATCTGCCGCAGGCCCCGGGCGTACGGGGTGCGCTTGTTGTCGCCGTTGTTGTGCTTCGGCGACGCCTCCGGCGACACGCCGAGGGTGCGGTACGTGGCGACCAGGTACTCCATCGGCCGGCGCACCTTCTGACCGACGGCGGCCCAGAACTCCGAGGAGCTGAACAGCGCCATCAACACCGGCTTGATCATGCCGTTGTTCGTGGTGTACGTCTTGGCGAGCCGGTCCACCAGGGACTTCGGCGGGGTGTCCGAGACGAACCGGGTGGCCAGGCTCTGCGCCACGTACTTCGCGGTCGACGGGTGCAGCGCGATGTACGTGATGTACGCGTCGATCGCCGCTTCGGCCTTCTTCGGCTCCGACGAGTTGTTGGCGTGGGTGAAGCCGAGGATCTTCACCTTGCCGACGTAGTGCTGCTCGGGCCGGAAGACGTACTTGCCGTCCTGGACACCACGGCCGGTCTGGAGCATGGCCGCCTGCCGGACGTCCGGCTCCTTGTAGCCGCCGTCGACGCCCACCGAGTACAGCTCCAGGTTCTCCCGGGCGAGGTTCTCGTTGATGGCGTCCTTGCGGGAGTCCTTCTGGTTCAGGTAGATCAGCAGCGCGGGGTGCTTGTTCGCGGCGACAAGCATCTCCGGGTAGCTGCCCAGGGCGTGCTTGCGCACCACGTCCTTGTCGAACGAGTTGCGGTACACCTCACCGCCGTCGAAGTCGGCGGCGACGTGCAGGAAGTCGTTCCAGAAGTCGACCATCACCTCGAACAGCTGGCGCTTGGACCAGATCTGCCGGGCGATGGTGGCGTCGACCATCTCCCGCTCCGGCTGGGCGCCCTGGTCGTTGAGCTGGTCCCGCTGGGCGCGCAACTGCTGCACGTCGAGCTTCTGGGTGGGCAGCTCGGCGAGCTTCAACTCGGCCTTGCTCGGCTCGAGCTTGTCCGGCTCCAGCTGGGCGCGGATCCAGCCGTCGATGCCCATCTTCTTGATGTCCGAGACCACGGCGGGCGTGGCACCGAAGGTGGCCCGCCGGGCCAGGTGCAGGATCGGGTCCTTGGCCAGCACCGTCTTGACGGTCACCGTGGTCGCCGCCGCCGCGGCGGCGGGGCCTGAGAAGCTCCGGCCGCCGGTGGGTGCGTTCTTCTTCAGCGCCTCACCGGCGCGCGAGCCCATGTAGCTCTCGTTCTGCTCGGTGTACGTGCGCACCGTGCTGGGCTGCTGGCCGCTGGGCCGCGCCGCGGTGCCGTCGGTCACCGTGCTGCCGGTCGCGTCGCCGGCCGCCGCGTCGCCGCCGAAGAGGCTGCGGATCTGCGGGGTCATGGCGAGCGCCGCGCCACCGGCCACCACGGCGGCGGTCCCGCCGAGCGCGACCATCGCCTTGCGCCGGCCGACCTTGCGACCCGGCTCGTCGTCATCGTCCAGGGTGGGCAGTCCGGTGCCGGCCGTACGGGCGGGGGCCGGACGGCCGAGTCCCTCCGGGCCGACCCACTGCGGTCCGCGTGGGGCGGGAGCGGGCTGCGCGTAGCCGTCGACGTACTGGTCACGCGGGTCGCCCTGGGCGGGGTAGCCGCCCTGGTGGGGGTGGGGCGAGTCGTACCCGTACGGCGCGGACGAGGTGTTCTCGGCGTACCCGTCCGCGGTGTGGTGCTGGCGTCCGTCCCAACCGCGGTCGTCCCGCGGTCGACGCGGTGGCACATTCTGGTCGGCCATGTACCAATCCCGATTTCTGATGAGCGCCGGAAGCTGCGACCGGGCAGGTGCGGCAGGTGCGGCGACTGTTGCCTGAGGGGGGTTGCTACGGCAAGGTAACCAAGCCCTCAGGTGCCTTCAAGGCAGCCCGAACGCCCTCGTGGGGGCACTTAAGACAGCCCTCACCACGATGGTCGCCGCGCACGGTTGGCCACGCTGGGCCGCGCACCTTCTCAGCAGGGCGTACGTGTGGCAGCCGGGCACGGATCGGACCGTGGGGGCGTACCCGGCACTTTCCGCGCCGTTCACCACCACAGGCAAACTTAAGGTTCGGATAAGCCAGACGTGAGACGCCCTCGTGCGAGGCAAAAGTAGCAGCAGCGGGTGAGCGTGAGCCGCCGCCGCAGCGGGTATGCCGCCGGACCGCTGAACGCGTGAGGGGAAGGCAGCGCCATGCTCAGCAAAGAGGATCAGCGCAGGTTCGACCAGATCACCCGTCAGCTCCGGGAGAGTGACCCGGCCTTCTTCGCCCGGCTGGACCACCGGGTCCGGGCCCGGCGGGGCCGTTACCTGATGTTGTTGACCATCGTGCTGTGGGCGTCGCTGCCGGCGATGACCGTGTTCGCCGGCCGGCTCGCCGGGGCGATCTGCGCGGTGGTGCTGGTGGCGAACGCCGCGATCATGTGGCGGTTCCGTCGCCGGTGGACGTGACGACTCACCTGTCGGCCGGGCCGAACGCCCGGTAGGCGCGGCGCAGCCGTTCGAGCAACCCCGGCCCGCCGATGCCCGGCGCCGGTGGGCCGAGCTGACGCAGCAGCAGGTCGGGGCCGGTCGCCAGTCGTGGCGGCCGGTCGGGCAGCGGCACGGGCGGCGACCAGAACCGGTCCGGCGCCTCGGCCATCGGCGTCGCCGACAGGCCGACGAGCGCTCGGGCCGCGCCGGCCGGCGACGCCGGTACGTCCACAGCGGACGGATCGTCGTCCGGTGTGGATGGATGGACCGCTTCGGGTGGCGCCGGTGTGCCGGTGGCCTCGGCACGACGGGCGCGCAGCTCGTCGAGCAGGTCAGCCCGGGACCGGCCGCGCCAGTGCAGCAGCTCGAACGGGTCCGCGTCGAACGCCTCGGCCAGCAGATAGAACGTGGCCGCGAGGTGCTTGCACGGCACCGCGAAGTCGGGGCAGTTGCACCGCTGGGTCAGCTCGTCGACGCCGGTCGGGAAGAGCGGCGCCCCGGCGGCGACGAACAGCTCCTCCAACTCGTCGGGGAGGTCCCCGGCGAGCAGCCGCGCGCTGAAGAACGCCTGCCCGGCCAGTTCCGTCTCGATCCGGGACCAGAGCGCGGCCGGGAACGGTGTCAGCGCGATCGAGACCTGGTACGGCTGCGGCCGCGAGCCCTGCACCTCGGCGCTGACCCGCCCCGGCGCGACGTCGAGGCGCAGCACCTGCCCCGCCCGCGCGTACGACCGGCCCCGGGTCAGCCGGGTGCCGAGCGCGAACGACTCCAGCACCTCCAGGAAGCGCCGCGACCACCAGGATCGGCCGATGGCGCCCCGGGCGCTGCGTGCCCGCAACCCACCCTGGACCCGGCGGGGCCGGCCGTAGTCGGCGAACCGGTCGGTGCTCATCACTCCACCACCGCCCCGGCCTCCAGGGCGAACAGGTCCCGTAGCTGCCCGGTGGACAGCTCGGTGATCCACTGCTCGCCGGTGCCGACCACCCGTTCGGCGAGGTTGCGTTTGTCGGCGATCAGCGCGGCCACCTTCTCCTCCACGGTGCCGGCGCAGACGAACTTGCGCACCTGCACCCGCCGTCGCTGCCCGATCCGGAACGCCCGGTCGGTGGCCTGGTCCTCCACCGCCGGGTTCCACCACCGGTCCACGTGCACCACGTGGTTGGCGGCGGTCAGGGTGAGCCCGGTACCGCCGGCCTTGAGCGACAGGACGAACAGCGGGGGGCCGTCGGCGGACTGGAAGCGCTGCACCATCGCGTCCCGCTCGGCCTTGCCGAGCCCGCCGTGCAGGAACAGCACCTCCCGGCCGAACCGCGCCGACAGGTGCCCGCGCAGCATCGCGCCGAACTCGGCGTACTGCGTGAACAGCAGCGCCCGCTCCCCCGCCGCGAGGACCTCCTCCAGGATCTCGGTGAGCCGGGCCAGTTTGCCCGAGCGCCCCTCCAGGGCCGAGCCGTCGCGCAGCAGTTGCGCCGGGTGGTTGCAGACCTGCTTGAGCCGGGTCATGGTGGCCAGCACCAGCCCTCGTCGTTCGATGCCGTCGCTGGTCTCGATCCGGTTGAGCATGTCGTCGACCACCACCCGGTACAGGGCGGCCTGCTCGGCGGTGAGGTTGCAGAGCACCTCCATCTCCAGCTTCTCCGGCAGGTCGGAGATGATCGACGAGTCGGTCTTGAGTCGGCGCAGCACGAACGGGCCGGTGATCCGGCGCAGCCGCTCGGCGGCGTCGGTGTCACCGTTGCGCTCGATCGGCTCGGCGAACCGCTTGCGGAACGTCGCGGCCGGCCCGAGCAGGCCCGGGTTGGCGAACTGCATGATCGACCAGAGGTCGGCGAGCCGGTTCTCCACAGGCGTACCGGTCACCGCCACCCGCTGCCGCGCGGGCAGCGCACGGACCGCCTCGGCCTGCCGGGTCGAGGCGTTCTTGATGGCCTGCGCCTCGTCCACCACCACCCGGTGCCAGTCGATGCCGGCCAGGTCGACGGCGTCGCGGGCGGCCACCGCGTAGGTGGTGAGGACCAGGTCCGCGCCGTGCGCGGCCGCGGTGAACTCCGCCCCCCGCGCCCGGTCCGCCCCATGGTGTACGTGCACACGCAGCCCTGGCGTGAACTTCGCCGCCTCGCGCTGCCAGTTGCCGACCAGCGACATCGGACACACCAGCAGGGTCGGCCCGGCGTCCGGCGGGTCACCGGCGAGCAGCGCGAGCAGTTGCACGGTCTTGCCGAGGCCCATGTCGTCGGCGAGGACGCCGCCCAGCCCGAGCGAGCGCAGGAACGCCAGCCAGGCCAACCCGCGCCGCTGGTACGGCCGCAGCGTCCCCACGAAGCCCGGCGGCGGGTCCAGCGGGGTGAGTCGACGCTCGACCGCGCCGGCGAGCAGATCGCCCAGCGCCCCGTCGGCGGTCACCTCCAGCACCGGCAACGCCCCGCTGTCCTCGCCGTCGGTCAGCCCGAGGCGGAGCAGGTCGGCGACGGTCAGCTCCCCCGCCGAGCGGAGCAGCCGCAGACCCGCCGCGAGGCGACCCGGGTCCAGTTCGACCCACCGGCCCCGCAACCGCACCAGCGGGGTCTTCACCTCGGCCAGCGCCGCCAGCTCGTCGGCGGTCAGCGGCTGGTCGCCGAGCGCCACCTCCCAGCGGTAGTCGACAAGGGCGTCCAGGCCGACACCGGCGTCGACGCTGGCCACCGTGCCGGGCGCGGTACGGCTGCGGGCGCGCAACCGGGCGCCGAGCCGCGCCGAGCGGCGCTGCCACCAGGACGGCAGCAGCACACCGAACCCGGCGGCGTGCAGGACCGGGGCGCCCTCGCTGAGGAAGCGGTGCGCGCCGTCGACGTCCAGCTCCATCGCCTCGGGAGCGGCGGTCCGCAGCGCGGCGTCCAGGTCGGGCCAGAGCCGGCTGGCCCGGCCCAACTCGGCGAGCAGCGTCTCCTGTGGGCTGTTCGTGCGGCCGGCCAGGTTGCCGAGGGTCTGCGGCGCCCGCCAGACCTGCCCGGCGTCGACGTGCAGGCCCGGTTCGTCGGCCGGCTGCAGTCCGAACTCCAGCCGCCACCGCCCGCCGCCCGCGGAGCCCACCGGCGTCGGCGTGTCGCCGGTCGGGCGGGTGGCCAGGACCGGTTCGGTGACCTCCTCGGGAGCCGGCTCCACCAGCCGGAAGCTGGCCCGCACCGGTCCGCCTGCGGCGTCGCGCTGCCAGGCGTCCAGCTCGGTACGCAGCGTGCCCAGCGCCGCCGGGTCGACGGTGAAGTCGCGGTGCGGGCCGGCGAGCGCCGCCAGCCAGGCCGGTGCCGGCCCGCCCGGACGCAGCCCCCGCGCCAGCGTGGTGGTGGCGAGAGCGGCCCGCGCGGCGGCGTCGGTCAACGCGTCGAGGGCGTCCGCGACGAGCGTCCCGGCGGTCAGTTCGGTGCCGCCGGCGACGGCTCGGGCGGCGGGTGGCAGGGCCAACGCCAGTGACCGCGCCCAGCCGGCGTCGGTGCCGGTCAGCAGCGGACGCCAGACCGCCCGGGCGGTGACCTGGTCGAGGGCGTCGAGCTGTTCCGCAGTGCCGACGCCCGGTAGGACGCGGCCCCGGGTCACCAGGTCGGCGGCGAAGTCGGCAATCTCGGCGAGGTGGCGCAGGGCGGCCCCGCACACCACGGGAAGCTCGTCCAGGGCGCGCAGCAGAACGAGGGCGTCGTCCGGGGCGTACACCAGGACGGGCACCCGCCACGCGGCCAGGGTGAGCCGGCCGCGGGCCGGGGGTGCGACGGCGGTCCGGATCAGCTCGGGTGAGTCGCTCGGCGCGCCCGCCCGGGTGGGCAGGGTGACGAGCGCGGTGTCCGGGCGGGCCGGCGGGGCGGCGTCGGCGAGGACGGCGGCCAGGTCGGTGTGCCCGGCGGCGAAAGGATGCGGGCGTTCCCGGGGTGGCCGGCCGGAGCGGGCCGCAGGGGGCGGCGCGGCGCTGTCCTCGCCCCAGAGCGCGAGACCGCCCGTCGAACCGTCGCTGGGCAACCACAGCCCGTGGATGACCAGCACGTACTCCCCCTCGTCGCCGTCCACGCCCAGGATAGGCGGACACGCGGGGCGAGGCACCGCCGCCCGTCTGCGCGAGCGGGCGTTCCGGTCGACGCCGTGTGTGGGTGCGTGCCGAGGTCGACCATGCAAGATCGCGACGGTGCGACCCCGGGTAGCGTCGATGCCATGGTCGATCTGCTGGTCCTCGGCGGGCTCGGGGTGGATGTGCGGGTCCGGGTGCCCGCGCTGCCGCTACCGGCCGCCGATTCGCACACCGTCGAGCCGATCGAGCTGCGGATCGGCAACACCGGCGCCGGGGTGGCGCTGGCCGCCCGGGCACTCGGCCTGCGGGTGCTTGTGGTCGACAGCCTCGGCGCGGACCCGGCCGGCGACGTCGTCCGGGCGGCGCTGAGCCGGGCCGGGGTGCCGGCGTTGCTGGCCGAGAGCCCGGGCGGCACCCGCCGGTCGGTGAACCTGGTGGACCCGGACGGGCGGCGCACCTCGCTGTACGACCCGCGCCCGTGGCGGGGTGATCCGCCCTTCTCCGCCGCGCAGGTGGGCGACCTGGTCCGCGACGCCCGGCACGTCCACATTTCGATTATGGATTGGATGGTGCCGCTGCTGCCCGCCGTGCGGGCCGCAGTTCCGGCCGGCGTGGCGCTCACCACCGACCTGCACGACTGGGACGGCGAGAACCCCTACCACCTGCCGTTCGCCGAGGTCGCCGACCTGATCCTGGTGAGCGGGGTACGGCTGGACGGAAGAGTCACGGCTGTCGCCGACACGCTGGCGCCCCGGCCGGTGGTGGTGACCCGGGGCGCGGACGGCGCCGACCTGTACCCGGGCGACGGCTCGTCGCTGCCGGTGCCACCGGCCGCCCCGCCGGGGCCGGTGGTGGACAGCAACGGTGCCGGCGACGCGTTCGTGGCCGGGCTGGTCGCCGGCCGGCTGCGGGACCGGCCGCTGCCGGAGGCGGCCCGGTACGCGGCGCGGGTCGCCGCCGCGGCCTGCACCCACGACGGGATGGAGTACCCGGCGGGCCTGCTGCCCACCGGTTGACAGCCGGCTCGACTCAGAGCGCGCCCGTCGACCCGTCGGTCAGCTCACGCAGGATGTCGGCGTGGCCGGCGTGCCGGGCCGTCTCCTCGATCATGTGCACCAGGATCCAGCGCACCGACACCTCGCCGAGCTGCGGGTGCGGCACCACGTGGTCGAGGTCGAAACGCGCGACGACCTGCCGGGACCGGGCGCACGCCCCTTCGTACGCCTCGACGAGCGCGGCGACGGTGTCCTCGTCGCCGATCGTGAAGTGCGCGACCGCGTCCTCGGTCGCGGTCAGGTAGACATCGCCGGCCTCGGGGGCCAGCAGGGTCGGGAACCAGTTCCGCTCGACCATGGTCAGGTGCTTGACCAGACCGGCGAGCGTGGTCGCCGAGGGCACCAGCCGGCGGCCGGCGTCGGCATCGGAGAGACCGCGCACCTTGCGCAGCAGCACGGCGCGGTGGAAGTCGAGGAAGGAGTCCAGTACGGCGCGCTCGTCGCCGGTGCGGGCCAGCACCGGGCCGAGCGTCGGATCGATCGGCTGCTCCATCCACCGACCCTAGGCCGCGACGCGGGCCCGCGCTGCCCCGCTATCCGCTGCGGGCGGGCGGTACGGCAGGCAGGATGGGCGCATGGCTTCATCCGTGCAGATCCTGCTCGTCGGCGGCACGGCGGACGGGCAGACCGTCACCGTCGAGTTGGACCCCAATGGTCGCCCGCCGCTGACCCACCACCACATCGGGTCCGGTGGCCTGGCCCACGCCGAGATCTACGAGCTGGAGAACGCCCGGGAGGAATCCCGTGACTGGCGCTACCGGTGGACCGGCCCGGCCATGTGACGGGGCCGGATCAGACCCGGGTCAGGGTCTGGCTACGCAGGCTGTCCAGCACGCCGCGGGTGACGTCCGACGTGCCCCGGGCCTGCTCGCAGACGTCCGCGACCCGACGTGCGGTGGCCTCGGCGCGCTGCTCCCGCTCGTCCCACAGCCGGTCGACCTCGGCCAGCAGCGGCCCCTCGACCTCCCGCTCCACGCCGCGCAGGGCCGGCACGCCGAGGCGCTGAGCCAGGTCGAAGACCTTGCCGGCGTACGGCAGCGGCAGGAACGGCGTGCCCACCATCGCCGCGAAGATCAGGAAGTGCAGGCGCATGCCGACGGCCAGGTCGAAGTGGCGCATCAACCCGAGCACCTGCTGCGGCGAGTACGTGCCGTGCAGGATCCGCCCCCGCTCGGCTGCCACCATGTGCGACAGCACCCCGTGGGAGTGCCGGATGTCGTCGCGTTCCATCGGCACGAACAACACGTACGCGTCGATCCGGTGCACCAGGAAGTCACCGATCTGGGCCAGCAACCGGTGGTAGCCGTCCACGTCGAGGCGCTCGGCCGCCCGTCCCGGCTCCCGCACGCTGATGCCGACCAGCCGCTTGCCCGCCGGCACACCCTCCTCGCTCAGCAGGTGAGCCGGGAAGTCCTCCGGTTCGAGGAGGAAGGCCGGGTCGGCGGTGACGGTGATCGGGTTGAGCAGCCCGGCCTCCTCCAGCACCATCCGGGACTCCTGGTCGCGCACGGTGACCTGGGTGGCGCCGGCCAGGGTCTCCCGGACCATGCCGGTGTCCACCGAGTCGCTGAGCGGCCCGACCCCCACCGCGTACGTGATCAGGGGCAGGCCACGTTCCTGGGCGACCCGGACGACCCGCAGGTAGCGGCGGGCCTCCCGGTCGTAGAGGATCCCGCCGCCGCCCAGGATGAGCAGGTCGAGCTGGGCCAGCACCAGGGCGGAGTCGGTGCGGCTGACGCCCTCCCAGGGCACCGCCTCGACATCGGGATGGGCGGCCCGGGTGTGCTCCGGGTTACGAGAGAAGACGATGATCCGGGCATTTGGCTCCTGCGTCCGCAGGTCGGCGAGCAGGCCGGTGAGGATCGCCTCGTCGCCGAGGTTCCGGCCTCCGTACGAGCCGAGCACACCGATGGTCAGTCCGGCGCCGTGCGTCATCCGTCGCTCCTCCCCAGGTGCGGTCCGCGCGGGTTTCCCGCTGGGCAGGTGAACAGTCCTGCCGGGGAGACCGACGGGCTCAGCCCGCCGGGTCGATCCGCTTGGCCATCTGCTGGGCGGTGACCTCGAAGCCCAGGCTGCGGTACAGCCCGATCGCCACGGTGTTCGTCCCGAAGACGTTGAGCCCCAGCTCGGAGACGCCGAGTTGGGCCAGTTCGACCTCGATGAGCTGGATCATCCGCCGTGCGTGGCCACGGCCCTGGTGCGCCGGATCGACCTCGATGTTGTGGATCCAGGCCCGGCGGGCGTCGGTCGCGCCGGCGGCACCGGGCAGGGTCACCCAGATCCAGCCGACCTCGGTGTCGTCGACCCGCGCCACGCGCAGCAGCGCCCCCTCGGTGGCGACGCCGCCGGGCAGCAGCTCCCCCATCCGGTGTACGGAGTGCTCCAGGGCGGCCTGCGGGGTGAACCCCCGCTGCTCCACCATCTTCTCGGCGTACGCCTGTTGCAGCGGCCCGCGCAGCCGGGCGAGTTCCTGCTCGGTCATCGGCGTCAACGTCAGCGTCACCCGACCAACCCTTCCAGTCGTCGTACCCCGCCGGCGCCCCTGCCGCTTCTCACGGTGACGCCGGCGCCGACTCCAGCTGGTAAGCCAGGTGCGCCAGGTCGTCGAGGCGCAGGTCGCCGTCGAGCCCCTTCAGCGCGGCCGTCATCGCGCCGGCCGCGCGACCGGCCTCCAACCCCACCTCGGCGTCCTCGACGACCAGGCAGCGCGCCGGCGACACGTCGAGCAGCGCGGCGGCGCGCAGGTACCCCTCCGGGGCCGGCTTGCCCACGCTGACGTCCTCGACCGTGACCAGCAGGGCGGGCTCGATGCCCGCGGCACCGAGTCGCGCCCTGGCCAGCCGGGCGTCGGCGCTTGTCACCACCGCCCAGGGCATCCCCAGCCGGGCCAGCGTCCGCAGCAGCTCGTGGGCGCCGGGGGTGGCCGTCACGTCGGACAGGTCGTCGTACTGCAACGCCAGCTGGCGTGCCGACGCGACGGCGACCGCGGTGTCGTCGAGGCCGGGCAGCAGGCGGCGGACGGTCCGGTCGGCGGGGCTGCCGTGCGCGATGGCGAGCGCCGCCTCCGGGTCGACGCCGTACTCGGCGGCCCACCGCTGCCAGGCCCGCTCGACGGCGGCGTCGGAGTCGACGAGGGTGCCGTCCATGTCGAACAGAACGGCCTCGATGCCGGACAGGTCCACGGTCTTCCTCCCCACCTGCGCTGATCCCGAGCATAGGCCGAGCGGATTTCGGACCTGGCGGTGCGAACGAGGGGTCCGATGACCGCCAGACGGCAGGCCGGCGTCCTCAGATGATCGTCTGCATGACGACGACACTCGACAACAGGGTCGCCCTGGTGACCGGCGGTTCCCGGGGCATCGGGGCCGGAATCGCGCTGCGCCTGGCCCAGGACGGCGCCGACGTGGTGCTCACCTACCGGCAGGACACGGAGCGGGCCGCGCTGGTGGTGAAGAGGATCGAGGCGCTGGGCCGCCGCGCCCTGGCGATCCGGGCCGACGGTGCGGACCCGACGGCCGTGGCGGACGCGGTCGACCGGGCCGCCGCCGAGATGGGCCAGCTGGACATCGTGGTGAACAACGCGGCGGTGTTCCCGTTCGGCGCCACCGCGGACCTCGACATGGTGGAGGTGGAGCGGACGATCGCGGTGAACGTCCGGGCGCCGTACGTGGCCGTGCGGGCGGCGCTGCGACACCTGGGCGACGGCGGACGGGTCATCAGCATCGGCAGCAACGTCGGTGAACGGGCGGTCTTCCCCGGGCTGGCGCTCTACGCGATGAGCAAGACCGCCCTGGTCGGGCTGACCCGGGGCCTGGCCCGCGAGCTGGGCCCCCGCGGCATCACCGTCAACCTGGTCAACCCAGGCCCCACGGACACCGACGCCAACCCGGCGGACGGACCGAACGCTGCGGCCATCGCCGGGTTCACCGCTCTCGGCCGTTTCGCCCACCCCGCCGACATCGCGGCGACCGTCGCGCACCTCGCCAGTCCGGAGGCGGGCTACGTGACCGGCGCGGTGATCAATGTGGACGGTGGCTTCACCAGCTGAGGACACCGGTCGGCGCCGGGTGGTGAACCGGCGCCGACCGCCCGCTCGTCCGCGTCACCCGTCCCGACCCAGCACCGGACGGACGACGTCGACGAAGGAGATCCGGCGGCTGGTCCGTTGCTCGATCGCGGCGAGCCAGCGTTCCCGGTGCCTGTCCCGCAGCGGCGTCGCGGAGCCGTCCGGCCCGTCCCCGAACCGGCGCTGGTCGGCGTACTCCGTCGTGAGGCTCGCCAGCACCGACCGGGCCGCCGCCGCCACGTCCGCCGGCCCCTCCAGCAACACCAGGTTGTACGCCTCGTCCACGCCGCGCATCGCCGAGTACGCCTCGTCGTAGCCGGACCCCTGCCCGTCCGCGCCGGTCTCCAGCCATCGCCTGTCCAACTGCCGGTACGCCCGGTCACAGGCGCTCAGGAACCCGACGTACGCGTCGCGGCGCAGCTCCTCCCGGCGCGTCGCCCGCGCGTCGGCGCTCTCCAGCCGGGCGACGGCGAGCTGGTGGGCCAGTTGGCGGCGGGTGCTGAACGCGCCGATCAGCCCGGTGAGGGCGGCGGCGGCCAACGTGGACAGCGCGGTGATCAGCGCGACGGCGACGGTGTCCTGCACGCGCCCATCATCGCGTCCACGCTGTCAGCGCCGGCAGGGGGACGACCGAAAACGGGGTCACGTTCCGTACGTGGCCTTGATACAGTCACGGCTCCCCTTGATCAACAAAGGACGTCGCCATGACCGGTGCCGAACCTGCCGAAGGTCCGTCGCCGGACCCCACCCCGTCCGCGGAGCCGACTCCGACGCCGGACCCGTCGCCGGACCCGTCGCCCGCCGCGGAGACTCCGACGGCCGTCGAGGCGGCGCCGGCCGTGGCCGCCGCGAACCCCGAGGCCCCCGGCTGGGCCGCCGCGCCGCCGCCCACCGGCTCGAACCAGACGACCATCGTCGCCGCCGTCGTCGGGGGCGCAGTGGTCCTCCTGCTCGTGGCCTGCCTCGGCCTGGTCGGCGGCATCTTCCTGCTGCGCGGCGACGACACCACCGCGTCCGGCCCGGAGACCACCGCGCCCGTGCGACCCCGCAGCAGCGGCGGCGGTGGCCCGACCGCGAGCATTCCCGCCGAGGAACCCGTCGTGCAGGGCCCGCAGGCCAGCGCGTACCCGGCGGAGAAGATCGAGGACCTGAACCGGGTGTGCGACGAGGACATCTACTACCCGGAGCTGCCCAAACGGGCCGGCAAGGCGCCGCACCCGGTCGTCCTGCTCCTGTCGGACACCCCGGGGATGCGCTACAAGGACGACGGCTACTACTACGACCTGGGTCTGTCCAAGAAGGTCGAACAGACGTGGGCGTCGGAGGACCCCCGCTCGGTGCAGATGGTCGCCTGCCTCGATCGGGTCAGCGCCGGCTCCACGATCCGCACCTGCAAGTTCGACGACCCGAAACCGCAGACCCTGACGCTGGTGCGGACGAGCTGGCGTCTGCGCGTGTACGAGGCGGCGACAGGCCGCAAGCTGCTGGAGAAGACGATGCCCGGCGACGACCAGAAGTGCCCGTACGTCGTCATGGTCGGCGCCGACAAGAAGATCTACGCCGAGGTCAGCGACCGGGCGGCCATCGCGGCGCTGCGCAACCTCGTCACTAAGTAGCCCCGTTCAGCGCGGCGGGTCGTCACCGGTGAGCCCGTCCACCGACTCCCCGGATCAGATCGGCGTGCCCGACGTGCCGGGCGTACTCCGGGCCGAGCGTCTCCCGAAGACCGGCGGCGTCCAGCCCGCCGGTCTTCCACGCCAGGGTGGCCCGCTGGCGGTCCAGGGAGTCCAGCAGGGTGGCCGTCTCGTCGCCCGCGATCGGCGGCTCGCGATGAGCGTTCTCGTCCGCGTACGTCATGGGGTCCGAGGCTAGCGGTCCCGCTTGTGCTCAACCACCCTCAAGCCGACTGGTCAGCTCGGTCACGATCTCCTCTGTCGGACGGGTGGCGTCGACGCTGATCAGGAGACCTGCGGCGCGGTAACGGGCCAGAACGGGGGTGCAGTGCGTGTGGTAGACGCTCAACCGGTGGGCGACGGCGGCAGGAGCGTCGTCGTCACGATGGAACAACCCGCCACCGCACCTGTCGCAGACACCTTCGACGAGGGGCGGTGACGAGTCGATGTGCCAGATCATCCCGCAGCCCCGGCACGTGCGGCGTCCAGTCAGACGCCGCGTTGCCTCGGCATCGGCCAGGACCAGCTCGACCGTGTGGATCCCCAAGGTCTCCAGCGACCGCATCACCGACAGCGTGGGGAACTCCGTCCAGTACACGAAGCCGTCGACCACGTCGGGTTCGCCGAGGCGGCGCCGCACGATCGCGGCGAGAAGCTCGGGCGGTGGCAACCGCTCCGCGTTCATGAACCGGCGCAGATCGTCGCCGAGTTCCGTTCCCGCGCGCACCGCTGACTGAATCGCGTCCCGGATGGCGATCGAGGGAAGTCCGAGCCGGGCGGCGAGATGATCGGCCACCGCAGCCGTCTCCGCACCAGGTGACCCCATCAAGACCAGCCTGGTCTCCGCCAATGCCACGACTCGATCGTATTCCGCTGGAGTCGATGGCACTCGATCCTCGGCGGTCATGCCCGGGGCGAGCGCCGTTGCGCAGTCAGCCCAGGATCGCTCGGATGACCGCCTTGTCCCCGTTCAGTTCCAGCAGGTGCACGACCCACCCTCCCGGTTTGGGCTCGGCTCCGGGTTGGTCGCACCCGACTCGCCCGCCGCCGTCCGCGTGGATCGCCACACTGCACCCGGGGCCTGCCATGAAGCCGCCACCGCCGCCCCTGCCATTGGCGTTGGTCAGTCGCACCCTGACACCGCCATCCTCCACGGAGGACGACACCGTCCAGCTGCCGAGTGGGAATGTGACCGAACCGGAGAAGGACACCTTGCAGTCGCCGTCGGCACACGCCGCGTACTTGGTGCCGGCCCCGCTCGGTGCCTGCGTCCTCTGTGCCGCTTTGGGCTCCTGGGACTTGTTTGCGGTGGGGGCGGGAGATGCGGAAGGTTCGGCGTCACGGGGACTGGAGGGGGAAGCAGCGCGGGAGGAGGTCGCGGTAGCGGCGGGGTCAGGGCTCGACCACCTGGCACCGGAGGACGATTCCGCCGTGGAGTTGCAGCCGGCTACCGCCAAGACCAGCAGCACCGCCCCGATCGCTGTGCGTTTGGCGGAGGACAGTCGGCAATGCTGCATGCGCGGAGTTTAATGGCCCGACTCTCTGCCGGAGCCCTGACGGGGCTGTGCTGCCCGTCGGCAACGGGAACCCAACAGCTCCTGCGGCATGAGAGGACGTTGCGTCAGTCTCGGATTTCCATCTCTGTCACCAGTCCCTTGTCCAGGCGGTAGACATGCGTGGCGGTGTGGTCGGCGAGCTTCACGCCGCTTTTGTCGTGGACCGTCTGATGAACGGTGACCGCAATGCGGCCGTCGGCCTCCGTGGTGAACGCGGTCGGCGTGACAGTGGGCTCGATCTGGTCCCACTGTCGGCGCCAGTAGGCGCTCACCTCCTCGCGGCCGCGAACGACGCCTCCTTCCCAACCGTTGGGCCACGAGACATCCGGCGTCATGGCGGCCAGCAGCGTGGGAATGTCACGCTCGTTGAAGGCCGCGTAGAGGCTTGTGAGCAGGGCCTGGGACGTAAGGCCTCTTGGCGAATCCATCGAGCCAGCATGACCGGCGGACGAAGCCGCTGAAAGTCCTCTTCGCGGCCAGCAGAACGCGCGAGAGTCTCACCACGCCGAGGAACGATCTCCCCGGGGCGGTTTCTGCTGCCCGATGGTGGGCGCGGCAGGTTTCGAACCTGCGACCCCCCGCTTGTAAGGCGGGTGCTCTCCCACTGAGCTACGCGCCCGGAACGCCCCGTGTGGCGGGCCGGTGGCTGGCAAGCTTACCTGCTTGCCGCCGGCCCGGACGCACGGCGTACCCCGGTCAGACGGCCGCCTCGGCGATGGCCTTGCGCCAGCCCTGCTGGTCGCGGGCCTCGCCCGGGCCGTTCATCTCGGCGAAGCGGACCACGCCGTCGCGGTCGATGACGAAGGTGCCCCGGTTGGCCATGCCGGCGACGTCGTTGAAGACCCCGTACGCCTGGGCGACGGCGCCGTGCGGCCAGAAGTCGGCCAGCAGGGGGAACTGGTAGCCCTCCCGGTCGGCCCAGACCTTGTGGCTGAACACCGAGTCGACGCTGACCGTCAGCACCTGGACGTCGTCGTTCACGTACTGGTCGAGGTTGTCCCGCACCTCGGCCAGCTCACCCTGGCAGGTGCCGGTGAAGGCGAAGGGGTAGAAGACCAGCAGCACGGTACGCCGACCGCGGAAATCGGAGAGCCGGACCTGCTGGTTGTTCTGGTCCTTCAACACGAAGTCCGGTGCCTCGGCACCCACCTCGATGGGCATGTGAACTCCTCGGTCGGTTCGGGGGTGGCACCAACCTGCCACACCCCGGCGGTACCGACCGCCGGGCGTGTGGAGCGGCTGGAGGGCTACTTCTTGGCCTTGGCCCCGCGGCGCAGCACCAGGCGGGCACCGCTCCAGTCCCGGCCGGCGTTGACGGTCGAGGTCTGCTGGAGGCCGGCGGTGGGCGCGGACTCCGCGACCTCGCTCGGCTCGACGTGCCCGTCACGCCCCGCCTTCGGCGTGAGCAGCCACACGACCCCGTTGTCGGCCAGCGGGCCAAGGGCGTCGACGAGAAGTTCGAAGAGATCACCGTCGCCGTCTCGGTACCACACCAGCACCGCGTCGACCACCTCGTCGGTGTCCTCGTCGACAAGCTCTCCACAGCGGTCGGTCAGGGCGTCGCGGAGATCCTGGTCGACGTCGTCGTCGTACCCCATCTCCATGACGACCATCCCCGGTTCGATTCCGAACCGGTCCGCCAGGCTGCGTACCCCGTCGGCGGCCTGACCAGCGGTCGCGCTCACTGTCGCGTGCCTCCTCATCTCGTCCCTGCTCGCGGCGTCGGACCGACGCCGTCAGGCAAAGTCCACACACTTGTGCCTCTGCGCGCAAGTGGCGCACCGGGTGGAACGGAATTTACCGTGCCAGCAGCGTACGGGCACCGTCGGTAATGGCTTCCGCGGAGACCAGAACCTGACGTGCTGCCGGACCTAATGGTACAAACGAGTCAACTCCGGCTACTCGACGTGCGGCGCCGACATATCCGGCGTCGACGAGCGCGGCGATGACCCCCTCGCCGACCCCGCCGGAGCGGCGCGTCTCGTCCACCACCAGCACCCGACCCGTCGCCGAGGACTCCCGGATGATGTCCGCCACCGGCAGCGGCGCCAACCAGCGCAGGTCCACCACGCGGGTGCCCACCCCCTCCTCGGCGAGGACCGCAGCCGCGCGCAACGACATCCGCACCCCGTTACCGAAGGTGATGATGGTCAGGTCGTCGGCCGAGCCCACCTGGTAGACCCGGGCGCGGCCCACCGGCACGTGCCCGGCCACCCACGCCCCCGGCTCCGGATAACCGGCCAGCCACTCACCGTCACCGTCCGCGTACAGGTCGCGGGTGTGGTACAGCGCGATCGGCTCCAGGAACACGCAGACACTGCCGTCCACCGCCGCGCTCGCCAGGCAGGTCCGCAGCATCGGCGCGGCGTCGTCCGGCCGCGCCGGCACCGCGACCACCAGACCCGGCACATCCCGGAGTACGGCCACCGAGTTGTCGTTGTGGAAGTGCCCGCCGAACCCCTCCTGGTACGCCAACCCGGCCACCCGCACCACCATCGGGTTGCGGAACGCCCCCCGGGAGAAGAACTGCATGGTGGCCGCCTCGCCGCGCAGCTGGTCCTCGGCGTTGTGCAGGTACGCCAGGTACTGGATCTCCGGCACCGGCAGCATCCCGGCCAGCCCTGCGCCCAACCCGAGCCCCAGCACCGACGTCTCGTCGAGCAGGGTGTCGAAGACCCGGGCCGCCCCGAACCGGTCCCGCAACCCCTTGGTCACCCCGTACACGCCGCCCTTGGCGGCCACGTCCTCGCCGAAGACGGCCATCTGCGGATGGTCGAGCATCCCGTCGGCGAGCGCCGCGTTGATGCTCTGCGCGAGGGTCAACGGGCCGGCCAGCTCCGGCGGCCTACCCCCGAACGACTCCTCGCGCGCCGCCGCGCCCGGCCCACTGGCCCGCGCCGCCGCGTCGGCCACCGCCCGCGCCACCCGCACCGGACGCCGGGGCGCCAGCGCGGCCACCACGTCGGCCGCGGACGCCAGCTTCGGCTCGCCCAGCACCTCCTCGGCCAGCCGGCGTACCTGCCAGCCGGTCTCGTCGTACCGGCCCAGCAGCTCCTCGCCGCTTGCCACACCGGCCTCGGCGAGCAGCCGCGCGGTGGCGACCACCGGATCCCGGGCCAGGTCCTCGGCCAGCTCGGCGGGGCTGCGGTACGCCGACTCCGCGTCGGCGCCGGCGTGCCCCATCAACCGGACGGTGCGCAGGTGCAGCACGGCCGGCCGCCGATGCCGGCGCACCCAGGCCGCCGCCTCGGTCGCCACCGCGTACGTCTGCACCGGGTCGGCCCCGTCGGCGCTGAAGTAGCGGATGCCCGGCCTGGCCCGCAACGTCGCCTCCACCCAACCCTGCGGGGAGCGCACGCTGATGCCCAGCCCGTTGTCCTCGCAGACGAAGAGCACCGGGATGCGCAGCCCGGCATGGTCGTACCAGCCGGCGGTGTTGAACGCGGCGGTGGCGCTCGCGTGGTTGACCGAGGCGTCGCCGAAGGAACAGACCACGATGGCGTCCGACGGCCACGGGGCGTGCGCGGCACCGCCGCCGCTGCCGATCCGCGCCTCGGTGCCGGTGCGCCGTCCGGCGCTGTCGAGGCGGCGCAGCCGCTCCACGGCGAGCCCCATCCCGACCGCCCGGGGCAGGTGCGAGGCGATGGTGGAGGTGGTCGGTACGACGTTCAGGTCGGCACGGCCGAACACCTTGTGCCGGCCGCCGGCGATCGGCTCCTGACTGGAGGCGACCATGCCGCGCAGCACGTCCCGGGCCGCCTCGGCGTACGGCCCGAACCCGCCGGCACCAGGTGGAAGCCGTCCAGGGCGAGCAGCAGGCCGGCCGCGCAGCCCAGCACCGTCGAGCGGAACATCCGCCGGCC
>NZ_JBEXGP010000026.1:0-76767 GCF_040607375.1 Micromonospora sp. NPDC005298 | reverse complement strand
CGGGCGGCACCGGCCCGCCGCGCAGGCGGGCCCAGGCGGCGGCCAGCGAGCGGGGCTCACCCCAGCGGCCGGCGTGCCCGAGCAGCAGCGCCTCGGTCAGCTCCACGTCGTGGCACCGCTCGACCCGCACGCCGGCCCGTAGCAGCCCCTGATAGATCGCGCCGGCCGTGGACCAGACCCATCGCGGGTGCTCGGCGGCCTCCCGCGCGGCCACCGCCGCCGCGAGGTCGCTGACGGTCTCGACCGGGCCGAGCGGGCGGCCCGCGGCGTCGAGTGGGCGCAGCTCTCCCCCACCCCGCTCGCCCGCCACCACCGCCACCAGCACGAATGTGATTCTGCCTTCCCCCTGCGACAGGAAAACGGGTCGGTGGGCCGGCCAGACGATCGGTAGCGTGATCGGGTGCCCCCGCAGATCCCGCACTCCGAGCCCGGCACTCCCGACACACGCGGCCCGATGCGGTATCTGTGGTGGCTGGTCCGCTGCCAACCCGGGCGCGTGCTGCGCGGCAGCCTGCTCGGCACGGCCTGGATGGTCGGGCTGGCGGCCCGGCCCTACCTGATCGCCCGCGCCGTCGACGACGGGCTCGGCGCCCGCGACCCACGCGCGCTGGCCTTCTGGGTCGCGGCGATCGTCGTCGCGGGAGTCGCCCTGTCGTACCTGGGCACCATGCGGCACCGCACGATGACCTTCATCCGGGAGGACGCCAAGGCCCGCTCGGCGGAGGTCCTGCTGCGTCACCTGTCCCGGGTCGGTGCGGCGCTGCCACGCCGGACCGCCGCCGGCGAGGTGGCCACCATCGGTGGTTCCGACATCGACTGGTCGGCGCAGGTGCTGACGCTGACCGGGCCGGGGGTCGGCGCGGTCGTCGCGTACGGGGTCGTCGCCGTGGTGCTCTGGTCGATCTCCCCGGTGCTCGCGCTCTGCGTGCTGGTCGGGATGCCGGCGGTCGGTCTGGTCGTCGGGCCGCTGCTGCGCCGCCTCGAACGGGCCGAATCGGTGTACCGGAAACAACAGGGCGCGCTCACCGCCCGCTCCGGCGACATCGTGGCGGGCCTGCGGGTCCTCGCCGGAGTGGGCGGACGGGACCTCTTCGCCCACCGGTACGCGGCCCGGTCCCAGGGCCTGCGCGCCGAGGGGTACCGGGTCGGCGCGGTGGTGAGCTGGATTGACGCGGCGACGGTCGCCATCCCCGGGCTGTTCCTGGCGACGGTGGTGTGGTTGACGGCCCGGATGGCGGTCAGCGGCACCGCCACGGTCGGCGAACTGGTCGCCGTCTACGGCTACGTGGCGAGCCTGCTCGTGCCGATCTGGTTCCTGCTGGAGGGCAGTCACCAGCTGATCCGGGGGCGGGTCGCCGCCCGACGGATCGCCGACCTGCTCAACGTGGCACCTGACGACGTGGGCGGGCCGGGTCGTCGCTGGCCGGGCGCCGTCCCGGACGCGCGCCAACCCGAGAGCGTGGCCGCCCCGGCCGGCCCCGCCGACCTGCACGACCCGGTGACCGGGCTGACCGTACGCGCCGGCCGGTTGACGGGCGTGGCCGCCGACGACCCGGCGGCGGCCGTGGCACTGGCCGACCGGCTCGGCCGGTACGTCGCCAGCCACACCACCTGGGGCGGCGTGCCGTTGAGCGGGATCGCCCTGGACGAGGTCCGCGCCCGAATCCTGGTCGCCGACCACGACTCGTACCTCTTCGCCGGGACGCTGCGGGACGTCCTGCGACCCGGAGCCGACGACGAACGGATCGGCGCGGCCCTGCGGACCGCCTCGGCCCAGGACGTCGTCGACGCCCTGCCGGCCGGGCTGGACACCACACTGGACGCCCGCGCCCGGACGCTCTCCGGGGGTCAGCGCCAACGGGTACGCCTGGCCCGCGCGCTGCTGGCCGAGCCGGAGGTGCTGATCCTCGTCGACCCGACCTCCGCGGTGGACGCGCACACCGAGGCGCGGATCGCCGAGCGGCTGCGGGCCGCGCGGGCCGGGCGGACCACCGTGCTGATCGCCACGTCGCCGCTGCTGCTCGGCCGGGCGGACGAGGTCGCGCACCTGAGCGGGGGCCGGATCAGCGCCGTGGGCACCCACGCCGACCTGCTCGACCGTGATCCGGAGTACCGGCACCTGGTGGCCCGGGGCAGCGACGAGCCCGCCGACGGGCGACCCGCCGACGCCGAGGAGGCGTACCGGTGAGCCGGCTGCCGGTGGCCGACCGCGGCACCGTACGGCGGGCTCTGCGGGACATGATCGGCCGGCATCGTCGGGCGGTCGGCGTGGTGCTGGCGCTGCACAGCGCCGCCGCGCTCGCCGGGCTCGCCCCGCCGTGGCTGCTGGGCACCATCGTCGACCGGGTCACCGCGGGCGCTTCGGTGGCCACGGTGGACCGGCTGGCGCTGGCCATCGCCGGCAGCGTCCTGGTCAGCGCGCTGCTCTCCCGCTACGCCCAGTACGCAGGTCACCGCTTCGGTGAGCGGGCCGTCGCCGAGCTGCGTGAACAGTTCGTCACCCGCACGCTCGGGCTGCCCGTCTCGGTGGTCGAGCGGGCCGGCGCCGGGGACCTGGCGACCCGCAGCTCGGTCGACGTGGCGACGGTCGGGACGACAGTCCGCGACGTGGTGCCCACGATCGTCATCGCCTCGGTGCAGTTGACGTTGCTGTTCGGGGCGGTGTTCCTGCTGCATCCGCTGCTCGGGCTCGCGGCGCTGGCCGGGCTGCCCTCGATCGTGGCGGTGACCCGCTGGTACCTGCGCCGGGCCAGCTCGGCGTACCTCGCCGAGGGCGCGGCGGCGGCCGAGTTGACCGAAACGTTGACGAGCACCGCCGAGGGCGCGCGCACCGTGGAGGCGCTGCGGCTGACCGACGACCGGATCCGGCACGGCACCGGCCATGTCGCCCGGGTGTGGCGAGCGCGACGGGCCACCCTCGCGCTGCGGACCGTCTTCTTCTCGGTGGTGGAGGCCAGCTACCCGCTGCCGGTCGCCATGGTCCTGCTCGTCGGCGGCTACCTGCTCAGCCGGGACCTGGTGTCCCTCGGCGCGGTGGTCGCCGCCGCGCTCTACCTGCAACAGGCAATCGAGCCGCTGGACCGGCTGTTGCAGTGGACCGAGCAGGCGCAGCGCGGCTTCGCGTCGTACGCCCGGGTGCTGGGCGTCGGCCTCGTCCCGACCGAGCCGTCCGGCCGTACGGCCAGCTCACGCGGCGAGCGGCTCGTCGTCCGCGGGGCGCGGTTCTCCTACGCCGGCGGGCACGACGTGCTGCACGGCATCGACCTGGAGGTGCGGCCCGGTGAACGGCTCGCTGTCGTCGGCCCGTCCGGCGCGGGCAAGTCGACCCTGGCCCGGCTGCTGGCCGGGATCGACGCGCCACGCCGGGGTGTCGTCAGCATCGGCGGCTGCCCGATCACCGAGCTCGACCCCGCCGAACGTCGGCGGCGGATCGCCCTGGTCACCCAGGAACACCACGTCTTCATCGGCTCGGTCCGGGACAATCTCTCGTTCGCCGCGCCGGACGCCTCCGACGAGCAGATGCGCGCCGCGCTGCACACCGTGGGAGCCGACTGGTACGCCGAGCTACCCGACGGCCTGGACACCGCCCTCGGCGACGCCGCGCGGCAACTCGGCGCGGCCGAGGCCCAGCAGGTGGCCCTGGCCCGGCTGGTGCTCGCCGACCCGCACACCCTGATCCTGGACGAGGCCACAGCCGCGCTCGACCCGAGCACCGCCCGGCGTACCGAGCGGGCCCTGGCGGCCGTGCTGGCCGGGCGGACCGTCATCGCGATCGCGCACCGGCTCAACACCGCGCACGACGCCGACCGGGTCGCCGTCCTGGCCGATGGCCGGATCACCGAGATCGGCAGCCACGACGATCTCGTGGCTGCCGACGGGGCGTACGCGGCACTCTGGCACTCCTGGCACACGCAGGCCGACGAGCGCCCGAGGTGACCGGGGTTACTTCACCGCGCCGGAGGTGAGGCCGGCCTGGATCTGACGTTGGAACACCGCGTACACGATGATCATCGGCAGGATGGCGATGGTCAGCGCGGCGAACAGCCCGGACCAGTCGGCCTCGTAGCCGGCGTTGACCGAGATGTCGGCGATGCCCTGGGTGAGCACCCACTTGTCCTTGGCGTTGGAGAGCAGCACCAACGGCAACTGGTACTGCGCCCACTGGCCGATGATGTTGAAGATCGCCACGCTGATCAGGCCCGGCTTGGCCATCGGCATCATCACCTGGAAGAACAGCCGGGTGTGCCCACAGCCGTCGATCATGCCCGCCTCGGCCACCGACGACGGCAGCGTCTTGAAGAACGCGGCCAGGAAGAACACCGTGAACGGCAACGAGTACGCGGTGTAGACCAGCACCACGCCGGTGTGGGTGTCCAGCAGGCCCAGGTTCTTCACCACGAAGAAGAGCGGCACCAGGGCCAGGAAGACCGGGAACGCCAACCCGGAGACGAACAGGTAGTAGACCGCCCGGTTGCCCCAGAACTTGTAGCGGGCCAGCACGTACGCGGCCATCGAGCCGAGCAGCATGGTGAGGAACGTGCTGCACGAGACCACGATGACGCTGTTCAGGAAGTACCGGCCGACGTTCGCCTTCGTCCAGGCCCGGCCGAAGTTCTCCCAGCGCAGCTCCGCCGGCAGCGTCCACGGGCTGCTGAAGATCTCACTCGTGTTCTTGAACGCGGCGAGGAAGGTCCAGAGGATCGGCACGATCACGATCACCGCCCAGACGGCGAGCGCGATGTGCCCCAGGCCGGCGAAGAGCCGTACCTCCGAGCGGGGGCCCTTACGCCCCGGCCCGGCGGGGGCGGACGGATCACCGGTCTTCGGCGGTAGCGCCGCCGGGGTCGGCGGCAGCGTCGACTGCGGATTCATCAGTACTCCACGCTTTCCCGCTTGGTGAGCCGCAGCGTCAGCGCCGCGAACGTGAGGGTGAGGAAGAACAGCGCCACGCCCATCGCCGAGGCGTAGCCGTACTTCGAGTAGACGAACGCGTTGCGGTAGATCTCCATGGCCAGGACCGTGGTGGCGCCGTCCGGGCCGCCACCGTCCACCGAGAGCACCGCGACGATGGCGAACGCGTCGAACGCCGCGATGCCGAGATACACCCAGGCCACCTGGAGGGTGTCCCACAGCAGCGGCAGGGTCACCCGGAAGAACAGGGTCACCTTGGTCGCCCCGTCCATCTCGGCCGCCTCGTAGATCTCACCGGGAATGGAGGCCATCCCCGCCGAGAAGAGCACCACGTAGAAGCCGACCGCCTGCCACACCAACACCGCGATGATCGACCACAGGGCCAGGTTCGGCTTGACCAGGAAGAGGACCGGATCCAGGCCGAACTCCATCAGCACGCCGTTGATCAGGCCGGACTCGTTCGGTCGGTACACCATCTGGAACAGCACCGCGATGATGGCCACCGCGAGGACCTGGGGGAAGAAGAACACCACCCGGTAGAACTTCGCCCCCCAGACCCCCTGGCGTTGCCCGCCGCTGCTCTTGCCGCCCACGTTCAGCAGGAAGGCGAAGAACAGGGCGATGGCGACGGTGATCAGCGGCAGGGCAAGCAGCAGTACGCCGTGGTGCTGGACCGCCTTCCAGAAGGCCCCGTCGTCGAGCAGCCTCCGGTAGTTGTCGAACCCCACCCACTGCGGGGCGGACAGCCCTCGCCAGTTGGTCATCGAGATCTGGAACGCCTGCGCGTATGGCCAGATCACGAATGTCACGTACAGCGCGACCGGGGCGAACAGGAACCCGATCACGAATGGATACTTGCCGTGCCGCATGACCCTAGCTCCGATCGATCAGCGCTTGAACTTGGTGACGGAGCTGTCCTTCTTGATCGCGTCGGCCTTCTTCTGGATCCGCTCCACGAAGGCGTCCGCGTTGATCCGGCCGAACATCAGCTCGTTGGTGGCGGTCCGCGCCTCCGTGTCGAGCTCCTTGTACCAGCCGTCGAAGTACAGGTTGAACACGTCCTGACCGGCCGCCTTGAGGGCGGCCTGCGAGCTGGCCACACCGGGCGGGAAGGCGAAGCCCTCCGAACCGGCGGTGACCACGGTCGGGGCCTTGACCACCTCGGTGAAGCCCTTCGCGCCCTCCTTGGACAGCATCTGGCGCATGTACTCCAGACCGCCCTTGGGGTTCTTGCTCTTCGCCGAGACGAAGTAGCCCTCACCCGCGGTGGCGCGCAGCGCCGTGGCCGGCAGCTTGTCCGACGCGGTCAGGCTCGGCACCGGCATGAGCTGGTAGTCGAAGCCGGGCGGGGTGTCCTTCTTCTGCTCGCCCTCCAGCCAGTCACCGCTGGGGTAGAACGCCACCTTGTACTGGTTCTGCCGCAGCTGGACGTCGGTGTGCTTGAGCCCCTCGAAGCTCTTGTCGCTGAACTTCGCGCCGACCTCGGCCCACGCCGCGGCCGCCTGCTTGATGGCGTCCTGCTTCCAGGCGCCGTCCTCCAGGTTGTCGATGTTCTTGAGCACGTCCGTGCCACCGATCTTGGCGGCCTGGGTGAGGATCACGTTCCACTGGTAGTAGGCCGCGTTCGCCCCGGCGTAGCCGTACGGGGTGATTCCCTTGGCCTTGATCGAGGTGAGCAGGGCGATGAAGTCGTCCCACGTCTTCGCCGGCGCCCAGCCGTTGTCCTTGAACAGCTTGCCCGAGTACCAGATGCCGAAGACGGTGGAGACGTAGTACAGGACGAACGGCTTGCCGTTGAACGAGCCCGCCTCGATGGTGCCGGGCACGACCGTGTCGCGCACCTTCTTGGACGGGTCGTCCACCGACGGGGCGTCCCACAGCTCGGTGAGGTCCTGGAGCTGACCGTCGGCGACGAGCGCGCCGAAGTCCATCAGCTTCTCGCCCGAGTTGTTCACGAACTCCGGCGGGTTGCCGGAGGCGAACCGCGGCTGGAGCACAGTGGAGACGGCCTGCGTGGCCTGGTGCTTCACCTCCGCCTTGGGGAACGCCTTCTTGTACAGCGGCTCGTGCACGTCGGTGGCGTACTTCTCGCCGTAGCCGCCGTTGAAGATGACCACCTCGATCGGCGCGTCCTCCTTGACGCCCAGCGGGTTCTTCTCGCTCTTGGTGCCGCCGGCGACCTGCTCGTTCTCCTTGTCGCTGCCACTGGTGGCGCAGGCGCCCAGCAGGCCGATGGCCGGAGTGGCGAGCACACCCACGGCGGCGGCACGACGCAGCACCGTGCGACGGTCGAGTGCGGCCGGGTGTTCGGGGGTAATCGACATCGTCGTCTCTCCTTGTGGAATTTCGGGTCAGGCGGTACGCCGGAGACGCCCGGCATACCGCGACTCGAGGGCGAGGTTGTGCTCGTCCCCACCGGGGACGTTGGCGGAGAGGTAGATAGGGGGCACCTCTCCGGCCTGGTGGAACCGTCGTACGACCTCCGCGGTCAGCAGCTGCGCCAGCAGCGCCGTGGTGACCGAGGAGACCGCACAGACCGCGCCGCCGCCCTCGAGCGGCAGCAGTGCATCGCCGTACGGCGCGCCGTTGTCCAGCACGACGTCGGCGAGGTCGGCGAGCCGTCTACCGGACGGGTGCCGCGGGGCGACCCGTGCGGTGTGCTCGACGGAGGTGACCGCGATCAACGGGTGACCGCGCTCGGTGACCAGCGCCGCCAGCTCGACCACCGAGCCGTTGATGCCGGACTGGGAAGCCACCACGAACACGTCGCGCGGCTGGGGTGCCGCGAGCGCGTAGATCTGGTGGGCGATGGAGGGGTCACGTTCCAGTTTGGGGTCGGCGAGCACGTGGCGCGGGGCGTCACCGTGCACCACCAGGTCTCGGACCGACAGCCGGTTGGTGGGGACCAGCCCACCGGCGCGGGCGACCAGTTCGGCGGCGAACGCCTCGGAGTGCCCGGCGCCGAACGCCTGGAGCACGCCCCCGTCGCGCAGGCTGCCGGCGATCAGGTCGGCGGCCCGGGTGATCCCGTCGGCCTCGGTGTCGAGCAGCCGGTCCAGGACCGGACGGACCGCGTCCGCGTACCCCTGTGCGCTGATCATGCCGTGGCTCCCTTCGCGGCCTTGTGCCCGTCGACGGCCTGCGCGGTGCGCTGGAAGGCCGCGTGGGCGCGGTCGTGGGTGCGCTGCGCGACGGCGATGTAGAGCAGGTCGAGCACCACGAGCTGGGGGTGCCGGGCGGAGAGCGCGTCCGGCCGGAAGGTCGTCGCCTGGCTGGCGGTGAGCAGCACGATGTCGGCCAGCTCGGCCAGCGGCGAGCGGGGGAAGCCGGTGAGCGCGATCGTGGTGGCGCCTCGGCTGCCGGCCTCGGCGAGCATCTCGATCGTCTCGCGGGTCTGCCCGGTGTGCGAGATGCCCAGCGCCACGTCTCCGGGGCGCAGCAGCGCGGCGCTCGCCAGCCCCTCGTGCACGTCGTTCCAGGCCCACGCGGCGACACCGATGCGGTGCAGGCTGAACTGCATCTCCTCGCCGACCAGCGCGCTGCCGCTGGCGCCGAAGATGTTCACCCGACTCGCGCCGGCGATCGCCACGGCGGCCCGTTCCACCTCGGCGAGGTCCAGCAGTGTGGCGGTGTCGTGCATGGCGCGGGTGTCGGCGGCCATGATCTGGTCGAGCACGCGGGCCAGCGGGTCGCTGGGCTGGATCTCGCGTCCGATGTCGACGGTCCAGCCGGCGGAGCGCGCCCTACCCGTTTCGGAGGCGATGCCGAGGCGCAGGTCGGCGTACCCCTCGAAGCCCATCGCCCGGCAGAAGCGGGTGATGGTCGCCGGTGAGGTGCCACTGCGCTCGGCCAGCTCCACGATGGTGGATCGGGCGGCGGCCTCCGGGTCGCTGAGCACGTGGTCGGCGACCCGGCGCAGGGCGCCGGTCAGCTCGTCGAGTCCGTTGCGGACCCGGGCCAGGACCCCGTCGGAGGCTGATCCGAGGCTGCCGCGCCGGTCGATCGCGTCGGCGTCGACCACCGCGGTCCCCGCGGCGGTGTCCACCTCATGATCAACCATCGACGCCTCGCATTTTCGAAGGACTGTTAACTGTCAGTGGTAAAATTTCTTACTAAACGCCCCTCCGTGTCAAGACCGTGGGCGAAGTTTTCAAACTGTTACCTGGCGCACAAGCCGTCGCACCCCCGGACCTTGCCCCGCGCGGCGGTGCGGACCAGCATGAACAGACCCGTCGCCGCGCTGCGCAAGGAGGCCCGTGCCGATGTCCGACACCGTCGTGGTCGGCCTCGACGTCGGCGGTACGTCCACCCGGGCGACCGCCCTGACCCCCACCGGCGAACGCCTCGGCACCGGCCGCGCCGGCGGTGGCAACCCCACCAGCCACGGCGCCGAACGGGCCGCCGCCGAACTGCTCACCGCACTGCGCGCCGCGCTGCACGGAATCGACCCGACCCGGGTGGCCGCCGGCACCATCGGGCTGGCCGGAGCCGGCCGCCTGCTCGCCGACCCGGCCGGACGCGCCGCCTTCGACCGGGCCTGGCACGACGCCGGCCTACGCTGCCCGTACGCCGTGCACGGCGACGCCCTCGTCGCGTACGCGTCCGGCACCGCCGAGCCCGACGGGACGATCCTCATCGCCGGCACCGGCGCGATCACCGCACAGGTCACCGACCTGCGACTCGACCGCGTCGCCGACGGTCACGGCTGGCTGCTCGGCGACGCCGGATCCGGCTACTGGCTCGGCCGGGAGGCGGTCCGCCGGCTCCTCGCCGACCTCGACGCCGGCCACACCCCCGGCACGCTGGCCACGGCGGTCCTCACCGAGCTGCTGGGCAGCGCCGACATCGCCCCCCGCCCCCGCGACACCGTCGACGCCACCATCCAGGCGGTCACCCGACGACCCCCCGTCGAACTGGCCCGACTCGCGCCGATCGTCGTCACCGCCGCCACCAACGGCGAACCGGTCGCCACCGCGCTCATCGCCGAAGCCGCCGCGCACCTCGCCCGGAGCGTGGGCCGCATCCGTGCCGCCGGAGCGGACACGCCCGTCGTGCTCGGCGGCGGACTGCTCACCGCGGACACCCCACTCGCCACCGCCGTCCGCACCGAGATCGGCCAGCGCTGGCCGCACGCCCCGCTCCGCACCGCCGGCGACGGGGCCGCCGCCGCAGCCTGGCTCGCCGCCCGCGACCTGCCAGAGGTGACCGACCCGACCGCCCTGCACGCCCGCCTCTTCCCCACCACCCCCTGACCGCCACCCCGCCGGACCGCGCCGGACCGCGCGAGGTCGCGCCGGACCGCGCGGGGCCGAACGGACCGCGGAGTCGCGCAGGACCGCGGGGGTCGCGCCGGGGCCGTGCGGGGGGCGGCGCGGACCGCAGCGGGCCGGCCCAGTCGGCATCATCGCGCTCGATCCCTGATGTAGTCCCTACCTCGCGCCGGGAGGCCACAACATCCAGGATCGAGCACGATCAAGGCGGGTACGACCGCGTCACGTCAACCCCGGGGACACCACGCCCGCCGCCACACGACAGGATCCGCCCACCGTCCCGGAAACCTGCTGAGGCAGCAGGTTTTCCGGAAGGTGCGCGGATCCTGGGCCGGCGAGTGCCGGGCAGGCGGGGATTGAAGGCCCCCGCTTGGGCGATCGGGATCGGTCGCTGTTACTTGAGTTGCCCGGCGGTCAGGCCGGTCTGGACCTGCCGCTGGAAGGCCACGTAGATCGCGAGCACCGGCAGCACCGCGATGCTCAGGCCGGCGAAGAGTCGCGCGTAGTCGCCGGCGTAGCCCTGGCTGACCGACAGCGCGAACAGTCCCTGGGCGAGCATCCACTTGGACTCGTCGCCCTGCATGAGGACCTGCGGCAGCAGGAACTGGTTCCAGTGACTGAGGAAGTTGAAGATCGCCACGCTGATCATTCCCGGTCGCGCCATGGGCAGCATGACCCGGAAGAAGAGCCGGAAGTGACCGCAGCCGTCGACCATCGCGGCCTCCGCCACCGAGGTCGGCAGGGTCCGGAAGAACGCGGTCAGGAAGAACACCGTGAACGGCAGGGAGTAGGCCGCGTACACGAGGATGAGCCCGACCCAGGTGTTGAACAGGCCGGCGTTGCGGACCACGAAGAAGAGCGGCACGAGGGCGAGGAACACCGGGAACATCAGCCCGCCGACGAACAGGTAGTAGACGATCTGCCGGCCCCGGAACTCGTACCGGGCGAAGACGTACGCGGCGGTGGCGCCCATCAGCATGGTGAGGCTGACCGAGCCGGTGACCACCACCAGGCTGTTGAGGAAGTACCGGCCGATGTGCGCGCCGGTCCAGGCCCGCGCCCAGTTGTCCCAGTGCAGCGCACTCGGCAGTCCCCACGGGTCGGCCAGGATCTCGCCGTTTGTCTTGAACGAGCTGAGGAACATCCACAGCAGCGGCAGGACGGTGAGCAGGCCCCAGATCAGCAGGAAGCCGTGCGAGAGGGTGTTGGCGACGCCGAGTTCCCGGCGCACGGGACGGTCCCGGCCGGCGGCCGGGGTCGGCGCGGCGACGGTGGGCTGATCCAGAGTGGTCACGAGTACTCGATCCGTTCGCGCCGGCCGATCCGCAGCGACAGCACGGCCACCGAGAGGGTCAGGAAGAACATCACCACGCCGATCGCGGAGGCGTAGCCGAACTTGGTCTCGCTGCCGAAGGCGGTGTCGTACATCCGTACGCCGATCACGTCGGTGGAGAAGTTCGGCCCTCCGTTCGTCATGAGCTGCACGAGGATGAACCCGTCGAGGGCGAAGATGGCCAGGTAGACCCAGGCGACCTGCACGGTGTCCCAGAGCAGCGGCAGGGTGACCCGGCGCAGGGTGGTGAACCGGGACGCGCCGTCGAGCAGCACCGCCTCGTAGATCTCCTTCGGCACCGCCGACATGGCCGCGCCGAACAGCACCACGTAGAAACCGACGTTGCTCCACACCATCACCGCGAGGACGCACCAGAAGGCGGTCGCCGGGTCGCCGAGCCAGGTCGGCGAGGGTAGGCCGAGGCCGTGCAGTGCGCTGGTGAGCAGGCCCTTGTTGGGGTGGTAGACCTCCTTCCACAGCAGCGCGATGATCACCACGGAGAGGACCTGCGGGAAGAAGTACACGGTGCGGTAGAGCGCGCCGCCGCGTACCCCGGTGACCCCGGCGCGGCCCTTGCGTCCGCCCATGGCGAGCATGGTGGCGAAGAACAGCCCGAGCACGATGGTCAGCACGGGCACCAGGGCCAGCAGGATCCCGTTGTTCTTCAGCGCGTTCCAGACGTAGTCGTCGCGCCACAGGGCCTTGAAGTTCGCCAGGCCCACCTGGTTGGCGTCGGCGGAGTAGCCGAGCCAGTCGGTGGTGGAGATCTGGAACGCCTGGAGGTACGGCGAGACGACGAAGAACACGTACAGCAGGACCGGCGGCACCAGGAACGTGACGATCAGCGGCCACTTGCCATGTCTCACGAGAAGGACCTCTCCGAGGGGGTACGGCCGGTGGGGGTGGTCGTCTCCCCCACCGGCCCGGGCGGTCAGGCCGCTCGCTTGTACTTCTTGATCGAGCTGTCCTGGGCGATCGAGTCGGCGCCCTTCTGGCACTGGTCGAGGAATTCCGCGGGGCCGATCCGGCCGCTGAAGAACTCGCCGCAGGCCGCGTCGACGAGGTTGCGCTCCAGCTTGCGGTAGTAGTTGTTGTAGACCCAGTTGAAGCCGTTGGCGCCGGACGCGTCGAGGGCCTTGACCACGGTGTTCAGCCCGTACGGCAGGTCGACGCCCTCGCTGGCGCCGGCGACGACGGTGAGACTGGCGACCTTCTTGGTGAAGTCCTGTGCGCCCTTGCGGGACAGCATGGTGCGGAAGTACTCCAGGCCGCCGGCGAGGTTGCGGGCCTTGGCGGGCACCATGAACGGCTCGCCCGCGGTGCCCCGGATCGCCTCGTACGGCAGTTTGTCGCCGCTACCCAGGCTGGGGGTGGGGGCGATGGTCATGTTGAAGCCGGCCGGGGTGACGTCCTTCTGCTCACTCTCCAGCCAGGAGCCGCAGGAGATGAAGGCGGCCTTGCCCTGGCACCAGGCGGTCTGGGACTGCTTGTGGTCGAGGCCGGAGGAGCCGTCGAGGATGTACTTGTCCTTGACGATCTGGTACCACGCGTCGGCGGCGGTACGCATCGAGTCGGACTTCCAGGCGTTCGGCTCAAGGTTGTCGATGGCGGTGGCCACCGACGGGCCGCCGAGCTTGATCGCGGTGGAGATGAGCGGCCAGCTCATGTAGCGGGGGTGCAGGCCGGCGTACGTCCAGGGGGCGATGCCAGCGGCCTTGATCTGCTTGCAGAGCGCGATGTGCTGGTCCCAGTTCTTGGCGTACGTCCACCCGCGGTCGGTGAGCAGCTTGTTGGAGTACCAGATGCCGTACGCGGTGTAGGTGTAGTTCATCACCAGGAACTTGCCGTCGTACGAGCCGATCTCGACCGCGCCGGGCAGCAGGGTCTCCCGGACCGTCTTGCCGGGGACGTCGAGGCTCGGCGCGTCGAGCAGTTCGCCGAGGTCGGCGATGGCGTTCTGGCTGACCAGGCCGTTGAAGTCGATCTGGCCGGCGCCGGAGTTGTTGACCACGTCCGGCGGGGTGCCGTCGACGAAACGTGGCTGGAGGGTCTTGCTGATCTCCTGGGTGGCGGAGTGCTTGATCTTCGCCTTGGGGTACTTCTCGGTGTACATGGCCTCGTGGGCCTTGGCGTACTCCTCACCGAAGCCGCCGCCGAAGATCACCACCTCGAGCGGGGCGTCCTCCTTCACGCCGAGCGGGTTCTCGGCGCTCTTGGTGCCCTTGTAGGTTTCGGTGTCGCCCTTGTCGCCGCCGCCGGTCGCGCAACCGGTCAGCAGTCCGGCGGCGGGGGTGGCCAGCAGGCCGGCGGCGGCGCTGCGCCGCAGGATGTCACGCCTGTTCATCGGTTCTCCTCGGGTCGGGTCGGGCGGAGCGCCGATGTGGGGGAAGGCGTCCGCCGCGCGAGGCACGTTGATTCTCTTCAGTTCAAGCTCTGTTGCTGAAGAATTTCTACGACAGCCGCGCCCGGACTTCAAGTCCTGAGGGTCGAACCGTTATCAGCGAAGGCCGGCTCAGGTCTGGGTCGGGAACCCGAGGTTGACGCCGCCGTGCCGGGGATCGAGCCACCGGCTGGTGACCACCTTGCCCCGGGTGAAGAACCGCACCCCGTCCTCGCCGTGCGCGTGCAGGTCACCGAAGAGCGAGGACTTCCAGCCGCCGAACGAGTGGTACGCCATCGGCACCGGGATCGGCACGTTGATCCCGACCATGCCCACCTCCACCTCGTGCTGGTAGCGCCGGGCCGCCCCGCCGTCGTTCGTGAAGATCGCCGTGCCGTTGCCGTACGGGCTTGCGTTGACCAGCTCCACCGCCTCGTCGTACGAGCCGACCCGGACCACGCTCAGCACCGGCCCGAAGATCTCGTCGGTGTAGATCGACATCTCCGGGGTCACCCGGTCGAAGAGCGTCGGGCCGAGCCAGAAGCCGTCCGGGTCGCCGTCCGGTGTCACGTCCCGCCCGTCCACCACCGGCACCGCGCCGGCGGCCACCCCGGCGTCCACGTAGGAACGCACCTTCGCCGCGTGCGCGGCGGTGACCAGCGGACCCATGTCGCAGCCCCGCCGCCCGTCGCCGGTACGCAGGCCGGCCATCCGCGCGGCGATCCGCTCGACGAGCGCGTCCGCGACCGGCTCCACGGCCACCAGCACCGAGATGGCCATGCACCGCTCCCCCGCCGAACCGAACCCGGCGTTGACCGCCGCGTCGGCGGCCAGGTCCAGGTCGGCGTCGGGCAGCACCACCATGTGGTTCTTCGCACCGCCGAGCGCCTGCACCCGCTTGCCGGCTGCGGTGCCGCGCTGATAGACGTACCGGGCGATCGGGGTGGAGCCGACGAAGGACACCGAGCGCACCTCCGGGTGGTCCAGCAGCGCGTCGACGGCCTCCTTGTCGCCGTTGACCACGTTGAGCACCCCGTCGGGCAGGCCTGCCTCGGCGAACCACTCCGCCAGCAGCAGCGCCGCGCTCGGGTCCTTCTCGCTCGGCTTGAGCACCACCGCGTTGCCGCAGGCCACCGCCACCGGCACGAACCACAGCGGCACCATCACCGGGAAGTTGAACGGCGAGATCACCGCCACCACCCCGAGCGGTTGCCGGATCGTGTACGAGTCGACCTCGGTCGACACGTTCTCGCTGAACGCCCCGCGCAGCACCGAGGGCAGGCCGCAGGCGTACTCGATGACCTCCAGGCCGCGCTGCACCTCGCCGGCGGCGTCGGCGAGCACCTTGCCGTGCTCGGCCGTGATCGCCTCGGCGAGCCGGTCCCGGCGGGCGTGCACCAGCTCGCGGAACGCGAACAGCACCGCCGACCGCTTCGCCAGCGACGCGTCGCGCCAGTCGCGGGCCGCGCGGGCGGCGGCCCGCACCGCGACGTCGACGTCCGCGGTCGAGGCCAGCTCGACCTCGGCGGTACGCCGACCCGTCGCCGGATCGAACACGTCACCACGCCGCTCGGACGTGCCGCCGACCCGCTTGCCGTCGATGAAGTGCCCGATGCTCATGCCGCCACCCCCGCCGACGAGCGGATCGCGTCGACCAGGATCGCCAGACCCTCGCGGGCCTCCTCCTCGGTCAGCGTCAACGGTGGACCCATCCGCAGCACGTTGCCGTACAGGCCGCCCTTGCCGGCCAGCAGGCCACCGGCGCGGCACGCCTCGAAGACCCGGTTGGTCAACCCCGGGTCGGGCTCGCTGCCGCCCGGCCGGACGAACTCGACGCCGAGCATCAGCCCCTTTCCGCGTACCTCGGCGACGCAGTCGAGACCGCCCACGGCGGCCCGCAGGCCGTCGGCGAGGATCGCGCCGACGCGGGCCGCGTTCGCCTGGAGGTCGTGTTGGAGCAGGTAGTCGAGCACCGCGTTGCCGGCCGCCGTGGAGACCGGGTTGCCGCCGAACGTGGAGAAGCTGATCGCCGGCACCGACTCGAGCACCTCGGCCCGACCGACCACCCCGGCGAGGGCGAAGCCGTTGCCGATGCCCTTGGCGAAGGTGAGCAGGTCCGGGGTGACGCCGTGCGCCTGGTAGCCCCAGAAGTGCTCCCCGGTACGCCCCCAGCCGGTCTGCACCTCGTCGGCGATGAACAGGATGCCGTGCTCGTCGAGGACCTTCTTCCACCCGACGAAGAGCCCGTCCGGCGGGTGCACGAAACCGCCCACGCCCTGGATCGGCTCGGCGATCAGCGCGGCCACGTCACCGGAGGTCTGGGTGGCCAGCACCTCGCGCAGGTCCTCCACCGCCGCGTCGACCTGCTCCTCGGCGCTGAGCCGCGCGAGCAGACCGCGCACCCGGTCACCCGAGTGCAGCCACGCCACCTGGAGCGGGTTGAGCCCGCTGGCCGACCAGTTGCGGTTGCCGGTGACGCCCATCGTCGCGTACGACCGGCCGTGGTAACTGTTGCGCACGGCCAGGATCTGGTGCGAGCGGCGGTGGTTGGTGGCGACCAGCAACGCGGCCTCGTTCGCCTCGGTGCCGGAGTTGGTGAAGAACACCCGGGCGTCCGGGATGCCGGAGCGCTGCGCGATCTTCTCGGCCAGCTCGACCTGCTGCCGGATCAGGTAGAGCGTCGAGGTGTGCACGACGCCGGTGGCGAGCTGCCGCTCCACCGCCTCCCGGATCTCCGGGATGTCGTACCCGATCATGTTCGTCAGCACCCCGCCGAAGAAGTCCAGGTAACTGCGCCCCTGGGCGTCGACGACCCGGCGGCCCGCGCCGGACACCAGCTCGATCGGCTCGGCGTAGTACAGCGGCATCCAGGACGGGAGCACGGCCCGGTGCCGGGCCAGCAGGTCGTCGGTCATCGTGGCAACCCTTCAGCGGCATGCGTGGATACCGCACGCTCCCACCGCCGGCCGGCATGGACAACTGCCACTGTGTAGCGCAGGGGGCATCCGCTCCTGACAGTGCGTCAGCGCCCGCCGGCGCCGGCGGCGCTCGGCGTATGACGGGACGGCAACCACGCCCCGGTACGATCCGGCGGTGCCCGAGCTGCCCGTACCGCTGCCCGTCGGCGCGCCGGGCGAGCCCGCCGCCGGCATCGCCGGGTGGGTCTGCGCCGACCCGGTCCGCCGCCTGGTCGCCGGCTTCGGCGGCACCTGGCCCGACGGTGACCTCACCGAGGTGCTCCGGTTCCTGGACGAGTTCTCCGCCCGACACTGGGACTTCCGGGGTGGCCGGGAACGGCCCGACGCCCGGGAGCCCGACCTCGACCCGGCCACCGCCGCGCTGGTGCTCGACGCGGCAGCCGCGCTCGGGCTGATCCGTCCGGTGCCGCCGACCCGTGGCGCGTACGCCCACCTGGTGGTGCTCGGCGGTCTGGCGCACGCCTGCGTGCGCCGCGTCGCCCACGCCGCGTACCTGCTGCGCGCGGGCCTGACGGTCAGCGGCGAGGTGGCCGTGCTGGGCAGCTTCCGGCCGCTGTCCGGGTGGGAGCGCGCGACGCTGGCCGACGCCGGACTGCCGGCCGACGACACCGAGGTCGACGTCCTGGACACGGCGGTCCGGCGGGTGTTCGGGGTGGCCGCGCCGGCGGAGCGCGACGGCGTCGACGCCGGACACCCGCACCACTCCTGGTCGTCGCGAACCTACCGACCGGCGGGCCTGCCGCCGGTACGGGTACTCGCCGCGCCGTCCAGCGAACCGGACCGGCGGCGGGCGCACACCGCCGACACGCAGCGGTTCTGGGCCGGGCACGCGCAGCTCGCCCCGGGCGACGAGGTGCTGATGGTCACCGCGCCGATCTACGTGCCGTTCCAGCACTGCGACGCGCTGCGCACCCTGGCCATCCCGTACGGATGCCACATCGACACCGTCGGGGTGGACCCGGCGCTGAGCGACCCGGCGGTACTGCCCGAGCAGACGCTCACGCCGGGGCGCTACCTCCAGGAGATCCGCTCCGCCATCCGGTCGATGCGCGCCCTGCACGCGGCGCCGACCGCCGGCTGACCCGGGCACGGTCGGGGGCCGGCGCACGGCGGATCGCCGCGCACCGGCCCGGTGGAACGGGGGTCAGTTCACGTAGACGGCGGCGTTGCCCTTGCTGCTGTCCCGCACCGGCGAGTACGTCGCCGAGAAGTACGCGGTGCCGAAGCAGAGGGACGGGCCGGAGAACTTGGTGAACGGCTGGTTGGTGAAGGTGATCGAGTTGGTGGCGTTGGCCGCCGCGCCGGTGAGGCTGTTGGTGCTGGTCCGGTAGACGCAGGTGATCGCGCCGAGCAGCGAGTTCAGCACGACGGTGCTCTGGACCGGCGCCGCCGCGGTGCCGGAGATCTTTACCACGCCGGCGCTGGTGACGGAGGTGGCGTACGGCAGGTTGTTGAGGGCGATGCTCTGCACCCCGGTGGTGCCGAACACGTTCGTGGTGCAGGTGCCGAAGCTCTGGGCGGTGAGGCTCTCGGTGGCGGTGCCCGGTGCGGTCGGGTTGGTGAGCACCTTGGCGCTGAAGCTCGACGCGGCGCACTTGATGCCGGTGGTGCCGGAGGTCGAGTTGTAGAAGGTGGCGTTGGTGCCGGTCTTGAGGCTGGCCTGGATGACGTCGTTGACGGCGACGGCGGTGCCGCCGGCCGTCGGGTAGGTCAGGACGTTGCCGGCGAGCGCGGCCGACGGGTCGGCGGAGGCTGGCGTGCCGGCCACGAGGCCGGTGAGCAGCGCGAGGGCGACGAGGCCCCCGCCGATCTTTCCGTACCTGAGCATGGTGTTTCCTTCCGGTGGTGGGACGGGAACGAGCGGACCGCACAGGCGGTCACCGCCGGGTGGGTAGGACCGGGCGGGGAGTGTGGCCGTCCATGGTGGACGGTGGTGGTGGAGGTGCCGGGCGACCGTCGGGTCGACCGCGGGTGACGGAAGGCGCCGCGGGGTCAGCGGGCGGCGCGGCGTGGTGCACTGCGGCGTAGCCGCGTCACCTGCGCCTTTCCGGCATTGGGAGAGCGTTCGTGTTCGGCGATAATGGCAGCCATCGAGCCCTCCTTCGACGAGTCGGGGTGACCATCCGGGGAGATCACCAAAGGTGACGGGGGTATCAACTGAGCGTGAGGAAAGTTATAAACCCCGGAGGGTCGCAAAGTCAACGAATCAAAGGAGGTCAATGAGTTGACCACGCAGAGCCACCCACCGCCGGCGCCCCTGCCGGGCGCGCGCCCGGGCCGCGACCCGGACCGCGCGATCAAGCGCGGCCCACGCCGGGTCTCCGCGGAGGTCGTGGCCGCCACCCAGCGCGACCGCCTCTTCGACGGGCTCGTGCACGAGGTGGCGACGAAGGGCTACGACAACGCCCGGGTCAGCGACATCTGCCACGCCGCGGGCGTGACCCGGCCGGCGTTCTACGCCCTCTTCACCGGCAAGGAGGACGCCTTTCTCGCCGCGTACCGGCACGGGATCGCCGTGGTGTCCCAGCTGATGGAGAGCGCCTACCGCGAGGCCGGCCCGACCTGGCCGGACGCGGCACGCGCCGCGCTGCGCACCCTGCTGGAGGTGCTGGCGAGCGTGCCGGCGTTCGCCCGCATGGCACTCGTCGAGGTGGACGCGGCCGGCCCGGACGCCCGCCGCGAGCGCGACGCGCTGCTCAGCAGCTTCCGCCGGTTCTTCGCCGACGCCGGCCCGGGGCCGACGCTGGCCGACGTGGGCCGCGACGAGTTGGTGTCCACCGTGGTCGGCGGCATCTACGCCACCATCCGGGGACGTGTGGCGCAGGGCCGGGCGGCCGAGTTGCCGCAACTGCTGCCCGTGCTCACCTACGCGGCCGTGGCGCCGTTCCTGGGCACCGAGGGCGCAACCCGGGCGACCCGGCCGATACGGCCGGACGACGGCCCGAGCACGGCCGCGCCGTGCGTACCGGTCCACCACTCCTGACCACCGGTCGGAAACCGCAGCGGTTTTTCACTTTGGCCGCATTTAACAAATACCGCCCAAATAACTGCCACCCTCCGTTGACCTGCCCTTTACTCGGCGGTAACTTCGGCTCTGCGTCCACCACCACAGATCAGGGTCGCAATTCCCATTGTCGCCGACGAATGATCTTAAGGGAGTCACCATGTCGGAGGAGACCACACCAATCGCACCCGACCCGCCGCGCAGCGGCGTGCGCTGGCGCCGGTTCACCGCCACGTTCGGCATCGTCCTGGCCGGCGCCGCCGGCATGATCATGCTCACCGCCCAGGGCGTGCTGGGCGCGCAGTTCGCCATCTCCGGAATGCCGTTCACCGTCACCGCCGACAAGCTCACCGGCACCGGGTTCGAGCAGTTCGCCACTCTCGACCAGATGATCCCGGACAGCCCCAACCAGGGCGACACCGGCGGGCAGGTCCTGGTGATGGTCTCGGCGATCGACAAGGCCGAGCTGACCAACCTCTGCCAGAGCATCAACCTCGGCGGCATCTTCCTGAAGATCACCGCTGGCGGCGGCGACAAGCCCGTCACCGCCCGGACCCTGGTCGTCGACGGTGACGAGGTCGCCGGTGACGCCGCCTTCCGCAACATCGACGTCGGACAGGACGCCAGCACCCTGGACAAGGTGCCCGGTGTGAAGGGCAACCCGGGCGTCTTCTCACAGCAGGCGGACTCGGTCGTCATCGAGAACCTGCGGCAGAACAACTACGCCACCACGGCGGCCGTCTTCAACCTGCCAAACCTGCGCATGGCGTTCACCCCCGACGGGTGCTGACGTGAGCAGCGAACGACACCAGACAGCGCCGGCCGTCCGCGGATCCCGCGGGCGGTGGCGCCGCTGGCGGCGGGCCCGCCCGTTCACCGCCGCCGTGCTGCTCATTCTCGGAGGCGCGGAGATGCTGGCGACCCTCCGCGCGCCGCTCGGTGTGCTGCTGCACATCGGGCCGCAGGGGCTCGCCGCCTACCTGGTACCCACCATCCTGGTCATCTGCGGGGTCCTGCTGCTCACCACTCCGCAGCAGCGGATCTTCTACGCCGTGGTCTCGCTGGTACTCGGGCTGGTCTCCTGGTTGACCTCGAACCTGGGCGGCTTCGTGGTCGGGATGCTGCTGGCCCTGACCGGCGGGGCACTCGCATTCGCCTGGACACCGGACAAGAACCACCGACCCTCCGGTGCCACGACGGAACCCGTCGCACCCGCGCCACCCGAGGACGGAGACGACACCGACACCGTGCTGCTGCCCGGAATGCAGTCACCGGACCCCAGCCCGGCCGACCGGGGCTGACTCAGCCGGCGGTGTCGGCGACCGCCTGCGCGAACACCTCGGAGCGGTGCTCGAAGTTGCGGAACCGGCCGTAGCTCGGCGCCGCCGGCGACAGCAGCACCACACCGCCGGCCGGGGTCACCTCCCGGGACAGCCGGACCGCGTCCACCAGGTCGTCGACCAGTTCGGTACGCACCGTGGGCAGGCCGGCGAGCGCCTCGACGATGCGGGCGCCGCTGTCCGGGATCCCGATCACGGTCAGCTCCCGTTCGGCCAGGTGCTCAGCCAGCGGGGCGTAGTCCAGCCCCCGGTCGTTGCCGCCGACGATCACCGTCAACGGCCGCCCCTCGTACGCGTCGATGGCGTGCATGGCCGCGTACGGGCTGGTGGCAAGCGTGTCGTCGACGAACGTCAGGCCGGACGGGTCGGTGATCTCGGTGAGCCGGTGGGCCAGCCCCTGGAACTCGGCGACGGCGATGGCGAGGCTGTCCTTCTCGGACACCACGTCGATGCCGAGCGCGTCGAGCACGGCGAGGGCGACACACAGGTTGCCCTCGTTGTGCCGGCCCACCAGCGGCAGCACGGCGCGCGGGAAGAGCGGCTGGTCGCCGAGGTGGAACCAGGGCGTGCCGTCCGCGCCGGCCGCGACGTGGGCGGTGTCCGGACGGCCGGCCCGCACCGCCGGCAGCTCCCCCAGCTCGGCGGCGAGCCGGGGATCGCCGCCGTTGACCACGATCGTCTCCGGGTCGTGGGCGAGGAGGTTGAGCTTGTCCCGGTAGTACTCGCGTTCCCCGCCGTGCGCGTCCAGGTGCTCGGGGAACAACGCGGTGACCACCGCCACCCGGGGCGAGTCGGTGAGGTCACTGCACTGGTAGCTGGACAGCTCCAGCACGTACAGCTCGGACTCGGGCAGGTCGAGGGTGGGCACGCCGATGTTGCCGCCGAAGACGTTCGGCCGGCCCGTCGCCGTCAGCAGATGGCTGATCAGGCTGGAGGTGGTGCTCTTGCCCTTGCTGCCGGTGACCCCCACGGTGCGCGCCGCGTGGTCGGCCATCCACAGCGCGGTGCCCTGGGTGACCGGCACACCGCGCCGGCGCAGCTCGACCAGCCACGGGTGGGTCTGCGGCACGCCCGGCGAGCGGACCACCACGTCGGCGGCGGCGAGCTGCTCGAACCCCGCCTCGCCGGTGACCAGCGGCGCCGCCTCGGCCAGCGGGCCATCCCAGGGCAGCGACAGGAAGTTGGCGCTGTCGTCCACGGCCACCAGCTGGGCCGGGCCGTGCGCGGCGATCGCGGTCACAGCGGCCCGGCCCTCCCGACCGGTCCCCCAGACGGCGACGGTACGTCCGCGCAGGTCAGACAGGCGCACGGGACTCTCCTCGGACATCACGACGACGGTTGGGCGGGCCCGGTCCGGACACGGCCGGACGAACCAGGGCCTAGTATGGCGTGTGCCCAACGAGCAGCTCCGGCGGATGGACGCCTTCACCTTTCCGTCCTACTCGATCGACTTCGCCACCGGCGAGGTGTTGTTCGACTACGCTCTGACCGGCCCGGCCGGTGAGCAGCGGTTCACCGAGGTGATCACCCTCCCGCTGCCGGCCGAGCCGCCGTCGGACGAGACGGTAGCGACCCTCGACCGGGTGCTGGAGGTGCTGCACCTCGTCGCCGGGGTCAGCTACTACAAGGCCGCCGCACCGCCCCGGCTGGTGCTGCCGGCGCCGCTGGGCGCGGCCACCGTCGACTACGTGACGGCCGTCTACACCAAGGGCCTCGCCGAGTACGCGTACCGCAACCAGCTGCCGCACGTACTCCAGCTCCGCCCGGAGGTCCCGGCCGGGGTGGTGACGCCACCCCGGGTGTACGACGACTCCGACCGTCGCCCCCTCTCGGCGGTGGGCGGCGGCAAGGACTCGATCGTCAGCCTGGAGGCGCTGCGCCGCGCCGACCTGGATCCGGTGCCGTTCTCGGTCAACCCGAACCACGTGATCGTCTCGGTGAACGAGGCGTCCGGCCTGACCCCGCTGGCCGCCCGGCGGCGGATCGACCCGGTGCTGTTCGACCTGAACGCGTCGGGCGCGCTGAACGGGCACATCCCGGTGACGGCGATCAACTCGCTTATCGCGGTGGCCACGGCCGTGCTGCACGGGCTGGGCCCGGTGGTGATGTCGAACGAGCGTTCGGCGTCCGACCCGAACCTCGTCTGGGACGGCCACGAGATCAACCACCAGTGGTCCAAGGGAGTCGAGGCCGAGGGGCTGCTGCGGGCGTCGCTCGCCGAGCACGCCGGCCTGACCGAACCGTACTTCTCACTGCTGCGCTCGCTGTCCGAGCTGCACATCGCCCGGCTGTTCGCCGAGTTCACCAGGTACGACGACGTGGTGACCAGCTGCAACCAGGCGTTCAAGCTGCGCGACGCGAGTGAGCGCTGGTGCCGGGACTGCCCGAAGTGCCGGTTCGTCTTCCTCGCCATGGCGCCGTTCATGGCCCGGGAGCGGGTGGTGGGCATCTTCGGCGGTGACCTGCTGGCCGACCCGGAGCAGATTCCCGGCTACCGGGAGCTGCTCGGCGTGGACGGGCACAAGCCGTTCGAGTGCGTCGGCGAGGTCGAGGAGTCGGTGGTGGCCCTCGGCCTGCTAGCCGAACAGGACCAGTGGCGCGACGCCCCGGTGATCCGGGCCCTGGTCGACGCCGTACCGGCCACGGCCTGGTCGGCGGTGGCCAATTCGGACGTCTTCACCCCCGGCGGCCCGAACCACATCCCGCCCACCTATGCGAAGGCCCTGACCGCCCTCGGCGCCTGACCCTCCCCCGTTGATCATGAGGTTGTCGCCACTCGCACCGGCGTGTCACGGCGACAACCTCATGATCAACGCGGGTGGCTGGGAGGGCCGGCGGGGTCGGCCGGATCAGGGGGTGCGGACCGCTTCCAGGGCCAGCAGGGCCACGTGCAGGGAGAGGCTGGTCTCCACCGAGTCCAGGTCCGCGTCGAGGATTCGGGCGATGCGGGCCAGACGTTCGTAGAAGGCCGGGCGGGACAGGTGGGCCGCGGCCGCGCCTGCGGACTTGTTGCGGCCCTGCTCCAGGTAGGCGCGCAGGGTGTCGAGCAGCTGCTCCCGAGGGTGCCGGGCGTCGTACTCCAGCAGCGCGCCGAGTTCGCCCTCGACGAAGGTCTGCAACCGGGGCTCGTCGCGCAGCAGGTGCAGCAGCCCGGCCAGGCCGACGTGGGGCAGCCGGAAGATCGGCAGGTCCCGCCGGTCCCGGCGGGCGGCCTCGGCGATCTGCCGCGCCTCGACCAGCGACCGGCGGGCTTCGCGCAGACTGCTCACGCCGGACCCGGCGGCCACGATCACCCCGCCACCGCCTCCACCCCGGGACGGGTCGACACCTGCCACCGCCCGCGCGGGCTCCGCACCGGGCGCCGGGCGCGACACATCAGCGCCGGTGGCCGACCGGGACGCCTCGCCGGCGGCGGGCGCGCGGCCGGAGCCGGCGTCGAGGCGTACCCGACGAAGTGCGCTGGCGAACGCGGACAGCGCGCGGTCCTCGGCGGCCGGGTCGGTCAGAGCCAGCAGCGCGCCCACCGAGTTGTCGTCGACGGCGCTGGTCAGCGCCGTCAGTTTCGCCTCCCGCAGGGCCTGACCGACCGCTTCGGACAGGTCGCGCAGTCGGGCCTGACCGGCCTCGGGGCCGACCTCCCCGGCGGGGTCGTCCGCGCGGTGGCGGACCATCACACCGACCAGGTGCCGCCGGTCGAGCAGCACGCCGAGCGCCTTGGCGCGCAGCGCCACCTCGTCCACCGGCCGGGAGTGGTCGAGCAGCGCGGTGAGCAGGGTGCGGTGGATCTGCCGTTCCAGACCCTCGGCGTCGCGGCGGATCAGCCGGCCCAGCGCGAGCGTCGACGCGGCCCGCTCGATCAGGATGCTGAGCCGGGTGGGCGGGCCACCGGCCGGCTCACCGGCACGGGTGGGCACGTCGCCGCTGGCCGGCCAGCGCAGCAGCAGCCGCCCCCAGTCCTGCCCACGGGCGCCGACGGTGGTCACCAGCCAGCCGCTGTCCGGGTCGTACGCGGTCCGCCCGGCCGGCCGGATCCGCCGCGAGTGCTGCTCCCAGCCGTCGAGCAGCAGCTCGGCGCTCTCACCCGCGGGGTCGTACCCGAGGACCTGCCGGGACAGGTTCTCCAGCACCACCGGGCAGCCGGACAGCTCGGCGGCCTGCCGGATCACCTCGGCGGCGTCGGCACCCTCGACGGAGAGGTCGTTGAACCGCTGGTGGATCTCCTCGGTGGCGCGCAGCTCGGTGAGCTGCGCGTCGACGATCAACGCGTGCACCGCCTCGGTGATCCGGACGAACGGGGTGGCCCGTCGCAGCTCCACCAGGGGCAGCCCGCGCCGCTCGGCGGCGGCGGCCATCACCCGGGGCACGCCGCTGACGTAGCGGCGGCCCAGCTCGACGACGAGACCGGAGACGCCGACGTCGGCGAGGTCCCCGATGAACGCCCGCAGTCCCGCGTCGTCGCCCGGCAGGCCGATGCCGGTGGTGAGGACCAGCTCGCCGCCGCCCAGCAGGGTGGCGATGTCCGGCACCTCGGCCACGTGCACCCAGCGGACGGGCCGGTCCAGCCCCGCGTCTCCGGCGACGACGCGCGGAGCGCCGTGGCGGACCGGATCCAGGGCGAGGACCTCACGGACGGTAGGGAACACGGCCGCAACGCTACCGTCCGTGATGCCGGATCTCGACGCGCCGGGGTGGTGCTCAGTCCACGCCGAACTCCATGGCGGCCCGGTCGAGCGCCTCGTCGGCGGCGGAGGCGACACCCCGGGAGGCGATGGCCTCCGCGCCGCCCTCCGGCATCGCGCCGATCAGCCCCGTCGAGGCCGCCTGCGCGGCGCCGATCATCCGCTGCGGAGCCCCGCCGCCGACCATGCCGAGGGAGGCGTACTGCTCCAGCTTCGCCCGCGAGTCGGCGATGTCCAGGTTGCGCATGGTGAGCTGGCCGATCCGGTCCGACGGGCCGAACGCCGAGTCCTCGGTACGCTCCATCGACAGCTTGTCCGGGTGGTAGCTGAACGCAGGGCCGGTGGTGTCCAGGATCGAGTAGTCCTCGCCCCGGCGCAGCCGCAACGTCACCTCGCCGGTGACCGCCGTGCCGACCCAGCGCTGCAACGACTCGCGCAGCATCAGCGCCTGCGGGTCCAGCCAGCGGCCCTCGTACATGAGGCGACCGAGGCGGCGGCCCTCGTTGTGGTAGTTCGCCAGGGTGTCCTCGTTGTGGATGGCGTTGACGAGCCGCTCGTACGCGGCGTGCAGCAACGCCATGCCGGGCGCCTCGTAGATGCCCCGGCTCTTGGCCTCGATGATCCGGTTCTCGATCTGGTCGGACATGCCCAGGCCGTGCCGACCGCCGATGGCGTTGGCCTCCAGCACCAGGTCGACGGGGCTGCCGAACTCCTTGCCGTTGATCGTCACCGGGCGGCCCTGGTCGAAGCCGATCGTGACGTCCTCGGTGGGGATCTCCACCGACAGGTCCCAGAAGCGGACGCCCATGATCGGGTTGACGGTCTCGATGCCGGTGTCGAGGTGCTCCAGGGTCTTCGCCTCGTGCGTGGCGCCCCAGATGTTGGCGTCGGTGGAGTACGCCTTCTCGGTGGTGTCCCGGTACGGCAGGTCACGGTCGAGCAGCCACTCCGACATCTCCTTGCGGCCACCGAGTTCGGTGACGAAGGCGGTGTCGAGCCACGGCTTGTAGATGCGCAGCTGCGGGTTGGCCAGCAGGCCGTACCGGTAGAACCGCTCGATGTCGTTGCCCTTGAAGGTCGACCCGTCGCCCCAGATCTGGACGTCGTCGGAGATCATCGCCCGGACCAGCAGGGTGCCGGTCACGGCCCGGCCCAGCGGGGTGGTGTTGTAGTACGCGCGCCCGCCGGAACGGATGTGGAACGCCCCGCAGGTCAACGCCGCCAGACCCTCCTCGACCAGGGCGGCGCGGCAGTCGACGAGCCGGGCGACCTCGGCGCCGTAGCTGAGGGCGCGACCGGGCACCGAGGCGATGTCGGGCTCGTCGTACTGGCCGATGTCGGCCGTGTAGGCGCAGGGGACGGCGCCCTTGTCGCGCATCCACGCGACCGCGACCGAGGTGTCGAGGCCGCCGGAGAAGGCGATGCCGACACGTTCGCCGATGGGCAGGGAGGTGAGAACCTTGGACACGGGAAAGATTATTCAACAAGACGCATGGTCATGCAAGCTGATCGTCGCGACCCAGTTCCCAGAACGCCACGGCCGCGGCGGCGGCGACGTTCAACGAGTCCACTCCACGCCGCATCGGGATGACCACCCGGACGTCACTGGCGGACTGCGCCGCCGCCGTGAGGCCCGGCCCCTCGGCCCCGAGCAGCAGCGCCGCCCGCCCACGCTGCGCCGGGGTCAGCCGCTGGATCGGTACGGCGTCCGGGGCCGGCGTCATGGCCAACACCGTGAAACCCGCCTGTCGTACCTGGTCCAGGCCCGCCGGCCAGGGATCGAGCTTGGCGTACGGCATGGCGAAGACCTCGCCCATGCTGACCCGCACGCTGCGGCGGTACAGCGGATCGGCACAGGACGGCGACAGCAGCACCCCGTCGATGCCGAGCGCGGCGGCCCCCCGGAAGATCGCCCCCAGGTTGGTGTGGTTGTTGACGTCCTCCAGGATCAGCACGCGGCGCGCGGCGTCGAGCACCTCGGCCGCCGTCGGCAGCGGCCGGCGGTGGAACGACGCAAGCACTCCCCGGTGTACGTGGAACCCGGTGGCCCGTTGCAGCACGTCGGGTGTCGCGGCGTAGACAGGCGTGTCGCCGGCGTCGAGGTCGGCGAGCTGGTCGACACGCTTGGCGTCCACCAGGTACGACCGGGCGGGGTATCCCGCGCGCAGCGCCCGGCGCAGCACCAGTTCCCCCTCGGCGATGAACAGGCCGTGCGGCGGTTCCCAGCGGGTGCGCAGCTCGACGTCGGTGAGCGCGCGGTAGTCGGCGATCCGCTCGTCGTCGGGATCGGTGATCTGGTGGACGGACACCCGACGATTCTGCCGGACGGCGCGTCCGGCCTCCGCAGCCCGGCCCGCGTGGTGTTTTGTCCGATGGAGAAGGGGAACGACCGAGGGAGAACCGGACCGGACGGAAGGAAGCAGCCAGGTGAGCACCGACCGCACCGTGCCGTACGAGACCGGCCCTCTGCCCCGGAACCCGACAGTCGCGGACCACATCGTGTCCCGGCTGGCGAGCTGGGGTGTGCACCGCTACTTCGGCTATCCCGGCGACGGCATCAACGGCATGACCTCCGCGCTGCAACGCGCCGGCGAGCGGGCCCAGTTCATCCAGGTACGCCACGAGGAGACCGCCGGGTTCGCCGCCTCCGCGCACGTCAAGTACGGCGGTGGCCCGTTGGGCTGCGCGCTGGTGACCAGCGGTCCGGGTGCCATCCACCTGCTCAACGGGCTGTACGACGCCAAACTCGACCACCAGCCGGTGGTGGCCCTAGTCGGGCACACGGCGACCACCGCCGAGGGCGGCGGCTACTACCAGGAGGTCGACCTGCTCGCCCTCTACAAGGACGTGGCCGCGGCGTTCCTCGCCCAGCTCGACAATCCGGCGCAGGTCCGGCACCTCGTCGACCGGGCCTGCCGCACGGCGTTGGCCCGGCGTACCGTGACCGCCCTGATCCTGCCGCTGGACGTGCAGGACGAGCCGGCAGTGGTGGACCCGCCGCACGCGCACGGCTACTACCAGACCAGCAACGCGCCGAGCAGCGCGCCGACCGTGCCACCGGAGGCGGACGTACGCCGCGCCGCCGAGGTGCTGCGCGGCGGAGAGCGGGTGGCGATGCTGGTGGGGCAGGGCGCGCTCGGCGCCCGCGACGAGGTCCGCGAGATCGCCCACCGGCTCGGCGCCGGGGTGGCGACCGCGTTGCTCGGCTTCACCGCCGTCGACCACCGCGAGCCGTGGGTCACCGGCGCGATCGGACTCCTGGGCACCCGACCGAGCTGGCAGCTGATGACCGGCTGCGACCGGCTGCTGATCGTCGGCAGCAACATGCCGTACTCGGAGTTCTACCCGCCGCCCGGGCAGGCCCGCGCCGTGCAGATCGACCTCGACGGCACCCAGCTCGGACTGCGCTACCCGACCGAGGTGAACCTGACCGGCGACGCGGCCCCCACCCTGCGGGCGCTGCTGAACGAGCTGGGCCCCGGCCCCGGGCCGACCGCCTGGCGGGCGAAGGTCGCCGAGACCACCTCGGCGTGGCGCCGGACGCAGCGCGACCTGGCCGAGCAGAGCGCCGACCCGGTCAACCCGCAACTGCTCTTCCACACCCTCAACCAGCGGCTGCCCGACGACGTGATGCTCGCCGTCGACTGTGGCACCACCACCGCCTGGTACGCCCGGCACATCCAGGTCCGCCCCGGAATGCTGGCCAGCCTCTCCGGCACGCTGCTGTCCATGGGCGGCGCCATGCCGTACGCGCTGAGCGCCAAGTTCGCCCACCCGGACCGGCCGCTCGTCGCGCTGATCGGCGACGGCGCCATGCAGATGAACGGCGTCAACGAGCTGATCACGGTGGCGAAGTACTGGCGCAGCTGGGCCGACCCCCGGTTCGTGGTGCTGGTGCTCAACAACCGGGACCTGGCGTTCGTCAGCTGGGAGCAGCGCTCCTCGGAGGGGACGCCGATGTTCCCGGACAGCCAGCAACTGCCGGACATCGCCTACCACCGGTGGGCGGAGGTCCTCGGGTTGCACGGCGAGCTGGTCGAGTCGCCCGAGCAGGTGCCGGGGGCCTGGGACCGGGCACTCACCGCCGACCGACCGGTGGTGATCAACGCGCTGGTCGACCCGGCCGAGCTGATGCTGCCGCCGCACTTCACCGCCGAGCAGGCCCGCAAGACCGCCGCGGCGGTGCTGCGCGGTGACACCGACTGGGCCGGCATCATCCGCCGCGGCCTACCCGCCACGATCGCCAGCTACCGCCCCCGCCGCCGGGAGAGCTGACCGGGGCCGGCCTGCCGCCACCCGGCTCCGCTGACGTCGACCCCCACGCCGATCGACGGATTGCGAAAGATCGATCAGGGGTACGTGCCTGTCGCTTCACCCACGGGGGGTGGCACGAGGGAGCTGACGATGAGATCGACGACAATCAGACGAGGCATGGTCGCCGTGGTGGCGGCGGCGTTGCTGGCTGGCTGCGGGGGCGGCGACGGTGACGGCGCCCAGCCGGAATCGACGGCCCCCGCCGACAACGGCGTCGCCGCACTCGCACCCGACGAGGTGCTTCAGCGCGCCACGACGGCGGTGCGGAACGCCAAGTCCTACCACCTGGTGGGTGACGTCGACGACGACGGCAAGAAGATGACCCTGGACTAGCCGTACCCGGTCCGGCTGGAGGGTAGCCAGGACTCGGCCGGTCAGATCACGTTCAGCGAGTTCGGCGCGACCTTCGACGACGTGAAGACGCCGCCGGAGGGCCAGGTGGTCGACTTCGACCAGCTGAAGCGCAAGTAGGCGGCACGCACCGCTTCGGCCGGCGCCTCCCCACCGCTGGTGGGGAGGCGCCGTCGTCTCGCGAGGTCAGCCGCGGCGGTCCAGCCAGCGCTGGAGGGCGCTGCGGGGGTCTTCCTGGGTGGGCCGGCGATCCGGCACCACGGGGGCGCGCTCGACCGGTCGGCGGGGCTCGCCGGCCAGCTCCCGGCTGGGCGCGACGAACGCCTTCTCCGGCTGGCCCTTCACGGCGGTGGCGATGACCCGGGCGACCGCGTCGATCACCTTCGACTGCACCGCGGAACCCACCGAGTCGGCCGGGTCGTCCGGGTTGGCGGCGATGCCGGCCACCGCGACCTGCGGGGTGAAGCCGACGAACGTCTCGGTGGAGTTCTGCTCCGAGCTGCCCGTCTTGCCGGCCACCGGCCGACCGTCGAGGATGTCGTCCACACCGGTGGCGGTGCCGCCGTTGCACTGACCGTACGGCGACTGCTGCCCCACCGGGCACCGGGCGGCGTCGGTCGCGGCGCGGGCCACGTCGGCCTCCAGGACCCGCTTGCAGGACGGCTCCCCCACCGGCACCTTCTCGCCGTCGGCGGCGGTCACCGAGACCACCGGCAGCGGCGTGCAGTAGGTGCCCTCGGCGGCCACCGTCGCGTACGCGTTCGCCAGGTCCAGCGGGGTGGTGGCGGCCACGCCCAGGGTGAACGAACCCCAGTTAGCGGCGTTGTCCTTGGCGAACGCGGCCTCCGAGTCGGCGCGGAACGTGATGCCGAGCCGCTGCGCCATCTCGACGACCTTGTCCTGGCCGACCTGCTCGGCCAGCCAGACGAAGTAGGTGTTCACCGAGCGGCCGAAGCCGTCCCACATCATCCGGTACCCGTCCATCCAGTCCGGGTTGGCGTTCGCCGGGCACCAACGGCCGTCGCAACTGCCCGGCCCCTCGGCCGGGTACCGGGTGGGCAGCTTGGCGGGGGCGTCGAAGCCGGTGGAGAGCGTACGGCCCGACTCCAGCGCGGCGAGCATCGTGAACAGCTTGAACGTCGACCCCGCCTGGTAGCCGTCGACGCTGGTCCCGCCGGAGATCAGCGGGTTCACGGTGTTCGGGTAGTTCGCCTGGCCGGCCGGGTTGTCCGCGAGGCTGTAGTGCCGGTTGACGGCCATCGCCAGCACCCGACCGGTGCCCGGCTGCACGGCCGCGATCGGCAGGGCGCGCTTGTTGTCGTACCCGTAGACCTTGGTGGCCTGCTGCTGTGCGGTGGCCTGGACCTTCGGGTCCAACGAGGTGATCACGGTGTAGCCGCCCGAGCGCAGGGCCTGCTCACGCTCGGCCACGGTGGCCCCGAACGCCGGCTGGGTCACCCACCAGCGGCGCAGGTAGTCGCAGAAGTAGCCCCAGTCGTCGTGCCCCTGGGACACGGCGGTGCAGCCGTTGGGCTGCGCGGTGGGGCGCAGGGTCAGCGGCTCCGACTTCGCCTGCGCGGCCTGGGCGGCGGTGACCGCCCCGGTGGCGACCATCGAGTCCAGCACGTACGACCGGCGGGCGAGGGCCGCGTCCCTGTCGCCGTCGATGGGGCTGTACGCGTCCGGGGACTGCACCAGGCCGGCGAGCAGCGCCGACTCGGCGAGGGTCAGCCGCGCCGGGACCTTGCCGAAGTAGCGCTGGCTGGCCGCCGCGATCCCGTACGCGCCGGAGCCGAAGTAGGCGATGTTCAGGTACCGGTCGAGGATCTCGTCCTTGCCGAGGCTCTTCTCGAGCGCGCCCGCGTACCGGATCTCCTGGAGCTTGCGCCCGACGGTGGGGTCGGTCGCGGCGGCCCGCTCCTCGGCGGTGCGGTCGGGGTCCGTCTTGAGGACGTTGCGGACGTACTGCATGGTGAGCGTCGAGCCGCCCTGCTCGGTGCCGCCGCCCTTGACGTTGGCCACCAGCGCCCGCGCCAGGCCGCGCAGGTCAGCGCCACCGTGGTCGTAGAAGCGCCGGTCCTCGGCCGCCACGATGGCCTGCCGCATGACCGGGGCGATGTCCTCCAGCGCGACGTCGGTGCGGTTCACGTCGTAGAAGGTGGTGATCAGCGTCTTGCCGTCGTTGGCGTAGAGGTACGACCGCTGCGGGGTGGCCGGGGTGCGCAGTGCGTCGGGCAACGAGGCGTACGACCCGAGCGCCGAGCGCGCGGCGACCCCGAGCAGCAGGTTGCCCGGCAGCGCGGCGACCGCCAGGACCAACCCGGCCAGGAGGCCGGCGAGCAGCACGGTGAACAGCCGCGACAGCGGCGAGCGGGAGGCGGCCATGCAACCCAGGATTGCCACAAAAAACGCCAACCGACCACCGCCGCGGCCCAACTGTCAGCAACTTCACGGCCCTCCCATCCCCAATCCCCATCCCCGAGCCCCTGGTGATCATGAGGTTGGCCGGCGCTTTGATCACGGAATCGCCCGTCAACCTCATGATCACCAGGAAAGGGTGGGTGGGTGGGTTAGGGGGTTGGGGTGGTGAGGCTGGCGGAGGCGGCGTCGCGTGCCGTTTCGCGGGGCATCAGGCGGCCGGAGCGGTAGCCGATGCCGATGCCGGCGACCAGCACGAAGATCGCGCCGAAGGTCTGGAGTGAGCCGATCAGCGCCCCTCCGAGGCCGAGCAGCGGCGCGGCGATGATCAGCATGACGCCGTCACCGAGGCTGAACGCGCCTGAACGGGCCACCGCCCAGCCGGTGAGGAACCAACCCACGCTGTAGAAGGTCGCCCCGAGCAGCACCAGCGAGCGCGCGGTGGTGCCGAAGACCGACGTCTGCTCGGCGAGCCCGGCGAACGGCAGCATCAGCACCGTGCCGGCGATGCTGACCAGCAGGCCGGCGGCGGCCACCCGGCGGCTGCGGGTCGCGGCCAGCAGCCCGGCGAGCGCCAGCAGCGCGAGCAGGCCGAGCCACACCGCGGCCACCCAGCCGACCAGGTACGCCGCCCGGCCGTCGGCCGGATACGGGTCGTTGCCCACCCCTCCGTCGCTGGCCATCGCCACCGCGCCGTAGAGGATGGCGTACGCGGGCAGCAGCCACACCGCGGCCCGCGCGAACCGGCGTATCGACCAGGCCCAACTGGCGTTCGTGGCCGGGCCGGCCGGGGTCGGCTCACCCACGAACGGCAGTACGCCGAAACCGCCTCCGCCGCGCCGGGAGCCCAGCGGGGCGACCGGGTCGTGCGCACCGGGCACGGGGGCCGAGGACCACATCCGATTCGCCGGATCCTTCATGCGTCACCTCGCTCGTCCGCGAGCGGTGCGAGACGCGCCGGGGCGCCCCGATTGCCTGGTCACCACCCGTCCTAGGACCGATCGTGGCAGGCATCGGAGCGCCCCATGAGCACTTTTCATATTTAGCCGCCGTGGCGGCCGGGTGTACGGGTCAGCCGCGCTCGCGCTGGTCGGTCGGGTCGTTGACCAGGCTGTCCGGCGAGACCGGCTCCGGTGCGGGCAGCCCCTGCGGCTTGTTGCCGCCGGTGGCCTGCGCCTCGGCGACGCGTACCTCGTCGTGGATCTGCTGGGCGGCATCCGCCGCGGCCTGCGCTGCCTCCGCGGCCTCGCGCTCGACCTGGCTCGCGTGCGCGGCCGCCTCCGGTGCGGGCAGGTCCCCCACCATCTGGCTCAGCCCGCCGAGCGCGCCACCCATGCCCTCCAGGGCCTTGGTCAGCTCGGCCGGGACGATCCAGACCTTGTTGGCGCTGCCCTGGGCGATCTGCGGAAGAGCCTGCAGGTACTGGTAGGCGAGCACCTTCTGGCTCGGGTTCGCCTGGTGGATCGCGTCAAAGACCGTCCGGATCGCCTTCGCCTGACCCTCGGCCTGCAGGATCCGGGCCTGCCGGTCACCGTCGGCCCGCAGCACCGCGGACTGCTTGTCACCCTCGGCGGTGAGGATCACCGACTGCTTGTGGCCCTCGGCGGTCAGGATCGCCGCGCGACGGTCCCGCTCGGCGCGCATCTGCTTCTCCATCGAGTCACGGATGCTGGCCGGCGGCTCGATCGCCTTGATCTCGACCCGGGTCACCTTGATGCCCCAGCGGCCGGTGGTCTCGTCGAGCACACCGGAGAGGTGCCGGTTGATCTCGTCCCGGCTGGTCAGCGCGCGCTCCAGGTCCAGCGAGCCGATCACGTTACGCAGCGTGGTGACGGTCAGCTGCTCGATGGCCTGCAGGAAGCTGGAGATCTCGTAGGTCGCCCGAACCGAGTCGACCACCTTGAAGTAGAGGACGGTGTCGATCGAGACCACCAGGTTGTCCGAGGTGATCACCGGCTGCGGCGGGAAGCTGACCACCTGCTCGCGCATGTCGACCTTGGTGCGCACCGCGTCGACGAACGGCACCAGCAGGTTGAGGCCGGGGTTGAGCGTGCGCTTGTACTTACCGAGCCGTTCCACCACATCCTGGCGCTGCTGCGGCACGATCCGCACCGCCTTGGCCAGCGTAATCACGGCGATCAACGCCACCGCGATGATCAGCACACCGATGACCGTCATCCGTTCACCCTCTCGCTTCCGGCAGCTCGCCGGCGGAAGAAACATCGTCCTGCCACACCAGGGCTGTCGCGCCCCTGACCTTTATCACCCGAACCCGTTGACCGGGCTCGAAAGTCTGCGTCGAGTCGTACGACCGGGCGGTCCACAGCTCCCCGTCGATCTTGACCAGGCCCTGGTCGGCGTCCACCCGTTCCAGCACCAGCGCCGTGGAGCCCTCGATCGCCTCCACACCGAACGGCTGCTCGCCGCTCTCCAACGCGGACCGGCTGTGCCGCCGGATGACCGGTCGGACGACAACCAGGCTCAGCGCCGACACGACGGCGAAGACCAGCGCCTGCACGGCCACCGGCGCGCCCAGAGCGGCAGCGCCCGCGGCGGCGAAGGCACCGACCCCGAACATGATGAGAAAGAGGGTCGTCGTGAAGATCTCGGCGACCGCCAGCACCACACCCAAAACGATCCACACCACGGCGTCCACACCGCAAGGGTGACACGTTTATGCACGAGCAGCCCACCCGCGATGATCAGTAGGCTCGGCGGAGCGACCACCGTCCATCGAATCCGAACGGCCGAACGAGGAGATCCCGTTGACGCTGCTGCCCGAGACCATCCGACAGATCGACACCCGGGTCGCCCAGGCGCAGGCCGACGGGCGCGTCCCCTCGCTCGTGCTGGGCGTGGTCCGCGACGGCACACTCGCGCACCTGGCCACCGCCGGCGAACACCCCCACCCGGGCGTCGACCTCCAGTACCGGCTGGGCTCGATCAGCAAGACGATGACCGCGACCCTGGTCATGCAGCTGCGCGACGCCGGCCGCCTCAACGTCGACGACGAGGTGGAGAAACACCTGCCGGGCACCGACGTCGGCTCGCTCACCCTGCGTCAGCTGCTCGGGCACGCCAGCGGGATGCAACGCGAACCCGAGGGCGACTGGTGGGAACGGGCGGCGGGCGTCGACCTGGGAACCCTGCTCGCCGGGGTGACGGCCGAAAAGATCGCCTATCCGCCGCACACCGCGTACCACTACTCCAACCTGGCGTACGGGCTGCTCGGCGGGGTGCTCGAACGACTCACCGGGACACCCTGGAACGACCTGCTCGACGAGCGGATCCTCACCCCGCTGGGCCTGCGCCGCACCACGTACGCGGCCACCGAGCCGTACGCCCGCGGTTACGTCGTGCACCCCTGGCACGGCACCCTGCGCGAGGAGCCGCGTACCGACACCGGCGCGATGGCCCCGGCCGGGCAGCTCTGGTCGACGATCGAGGACCTGGGCCGGTGGGCCGCCTTCCTCGCCGACCCCGACCCGTCGGTGCTGACCCCCGCCACGCTCACCGAGATGTGCGCCCCCGTGGTGATCAGCGATCTCGACTCCTGGACCGGCGGGCACGGCCTGGGGCTGGAGCTCTACCGCGATGGTGAGCGCGTGTACGTCGGGCACGGCGGCTCGATGCCCGGGTACGTGGCCGCCCTCACGGTGCACCGGCCGACCCGTACCGCCGTCGTCGGTTTCGCCAACTCGTACGGCTTCCCGATCACCGGGCTCAGCCGCCGGTTGCTGACCACCGTGCTGGACGCCGAGCCGGCGTTCGCGCAGCCGTGGCGGCCGGCCACCGCCCAGCCCGCCACCGGCCTGACCGAGCTGACCGGCCGCTGGTGGTGGATGGGCACGTCACTGGACCTGAGCTGGGACGCGGGCGACCTGGTGGCCCATGTGCGCGGTGAGCGGGTGAGCCGGTTCACCGCCGAGGGAACGGACCGCTGGCGGGGATGCTCCGGCCCGGAGAACGGCGAGATCCTGACGGTACGGCGTGACGACAGTGGACGGGCGGTGGCGATCGACATCGCCACGTTCGTCTTCACGCGCAGTCCCGACGAGGTCCCCTGACCCGCCGCCTGAGGATCGGGCTGTCAGGGCGCTTCGGTGACGAAGTCGATGAGGCGTTCCATCGCGTTGATCAGGGGGGTCTCCACGTCGGCGAAGCTGTTCACCCGGGACAGGATGTGCCGCCACATGTCGGCCGGCTCGGCCACCCCGAGGGCCGCGCAGACGCCCTCCTTCCACGGTCGCCCCGGCGGCACCACCGGCCACGCCGCGATACCCAGCGCCGCCGGCTTGACCGCCTGCCACACGTCCACGTAGGGGTGGCCGGTCACCAGCACGTACGGCGAGGTGACCCGGGCCACGATGCGGCTCTCCTTGCTGCCCGGCACCAGGTGGTCGACGAGTACGCCGAGTCGCCGGGTCGGCGCGGGGCCGAAGTCGCGGACGGCGGCGTCGAGCTCGTCGATGCCGTCCAACGGCTCCACGACCACGCCCTCGATCCGCAGGTCGTCGCCCCAGATCCGTTCGACGAGCGCGGCGTCGTGGATGCCCTCCACCCAGATCCGGCTCGCCTTGGCGACCTGGGCGCGGACGTTGTCCACGGCCACCGAACCGGACGCGGTACGTCGGCGGGCCGCCGGCACCGGGGCGCGGGTGGGGCGGCGCAGGGTGACCGGGCTGCCGTCGAGCAGGAAAGCCGCCGGCAGGAGCGGGAAGTTGCGCCGCTTGCCGTGCCGGTCCTCCAGGACCACGGCACCGGCCTCGAACCCGACCACCGCACCGCAGAACCCGGAGTCGGCGTCCTCGACCACGAGGTCCGGTTCGGCGTCCACCTCGGGGGTGACCCTGCGCCGCCGCCAGTCCCCCGCCAACACGTCCTCGCCGTATCGCCCCGCCATGTCGATCACGCTAACTCCCGCGCGATCACCCCGCCCCCCGACACACCGCCCCACCGCGCCGATCACGAGGTGGATGCGAGGCGGCCCAGGTCGGTGTCGACAGGTGCCGGCCAGACCGAGTCCTTCAGGCCGAGCGCGTCGCGGAGGTAGGCCCAGGTGAGCCGCTGGATCAGCGCGACCCGCTCGGGGCTCTCGTCCGTCGTCTCCCTGGCCTCGTAGTCGGAGATGCCGCCGAGCGAGTGCTCCGCGCCGAACAGCGTGAGCAGGCTCTTGCTGCCCGGGCTGAGGTGGTACGCGTCGGTGAACCAGTCCGGCCCCCGGACCGACAACGGGGAGGCGTCCCGATCGCCGGCCACCACGAGGGTCGGGGTGTCCATCTCCGCGAAGCTCGGGCTCATGAAGGGGAAGTGCTCGGCCGCGAACGGCGACAGATCGCCGCGCGCGGGATCGGGCGAAGGGGGCAGTTCGGGGCACGCAGGGCGGCCGGAGCGGCAGTCGAGACAGGGCCGGTCATGACCACGTACCCTTTCGGCATGTCCACCCCCGCAACGGGCGCGGCCACACTCGCGCCGCGCCGGTCGAGCCGGTTCGTTGCCTGGGTGCGCGCGTGGCGCGCCGGGTTGGTGCCGTACGACGAGGTCGCCGACGCCATCGCCGGCGACGAGGAACATCTCGTCGCGGACGCCCCGGGCACCTGGACCGACGTCCCACTGGGCGCCGCGCTGCCCACCCTGGCCAAGCTCTCCCCCGACGAGATCCGCCTGGTGCTGCCCGCACCCGGCGACCCCCGGGGTCTGCCCGGCCCCGGCGACTTCGCCGGCGCGGCACTGGTGGCGGGTGAGGCGGTTGTCGCCGGCGGGCTCGGGTTGATCCCGGAGGTCCGCTCGCACACCTCCGGCTCCGGGGACTGTTTCGAAACCGTCCTGTGGCGGGTGTACCCGCTGCCGGCCAACGCCCCCGCCGCGTCGCTCTCACTGCCCGGCGCCGCCGAGGCGGAAGCCGAGCTGGCCGCCGCGCTGGCCGAGACGACCGCCGCGCTGACCCGCCTCGACGTCGCCCAGTGGCGGCCCGAGCTGGCAGGTGCGCTGGCCGCGTTGCGCCGACCCGACGGCACCACCGATCTGCCACCGGGGTTCGACCCGAGGGCCCGTCGGCTCTTCGCCCGCGCCGCGGTGCTCGACCGGGTGCTCGCGCTGGCCGGACACGCCGCTCCCGGCGGCGCGATCAACAACTACGAGGCACAGCAGCGCGACGCCGCGCTGCGCCCGCTCACCGCGGCCTGCCGGCAGGCGCTGGTGGCCGCCTGCAACGCCCCACTGCGCCCCTGACCGGTCGCCCCACGCCGGGAGCGCGCTGTCAGACCTCGTCGAGCAGGTCCGCGACCGAGTTGATGATCCGGGACGGACGGTACGGGTAACGCTCCGCCTCGGTGCGGCTGCTGATGCCGGTGAGCACCAGGATGGTCTCCAGCCCCGCCTCCAGGCCGCACAGGATGTCCGTGTCCATCCGGTCACCGATCATCGCGGTGCTCTCCGAGTGGGCGTTGATCGTGTTGAGTGCCGAACGCATCATCATCGGGTTCGGCTTGCCGACGAAGTACGGCTCCACACCGGTCGCCTTGGAGATCATGGCGGCGACCGAGCCGGCGGCGGGCAGCGCGCCCTCCACCGACGGGCCGGTCACGTCGGGATTCGTGCAGATGAAGCGCGCCCCGTCGTTGATCAGACGGACCGCCTTGGTGATCGCCTCGAAGCTGTAGGTGCGGGTCTCACCGAGCACCACGTAGTCCGGGGCGAAGTCGGTGAGCACATACCCGACGGCGTGCAACGCCGTGGTCAACCCCGCCTCCCCGATGACGTACGCGGTGCCACCCGGCCGCTGGTCGGCGAGGAACTGCCCGGTGGCCAACGCGGACGACCAGATCGACTCCTCCGGCACGTCCAGCCCCATCCGGCTGAGCCGGGCCGTCAGGTCGCGCGGGGTGTAGATCGAGTTGTTGGTGAGCACCAGGAACGGCTTGCCCGAGGCGCGCAGCCGGTTGACGAACTCCGGCGCGCCCGGCACCGGCTGGCCCTCGTGCACCAGCACGCCGTCCATGTCGGTCAGCCAGCTCTGCACCGGCTTGCGATCATGCATCGGTGCTCCCAGCAGGCGTCGGGCGACGGGTCGGCACGCAGCAGACGGTGGGGCAGGTGTCCCACATCGGCAGCTCGCCGAGGCGGCGGCGCAGCTGCGCGCCGTCCGGGTCGGTGCGCTCGGTGACCAGCTCACGGACCATGGTCACGAAGCGCGGGTCGGTGCCCGGTGTGGCGGCCCGGACGAAGTCCAGCCCGAGCTGCTTGGCGGTCTCCAGCGCCTCGGTGTCCAGATCCCACACCACCTCCAGGTGGTCGGAGACGAACCCGATCGGGCTGACCACCACGCTCGTCGTGCCGTCCTGCGCGAGGGCGGTCAGGTGGTCGTTGACGTCCGGTTCCAGCCACGGCACGTGCGGCGGACCGGAGCGGCTCTGCCAGACGAGGTCGTACGGCAGGTCGGGGGCGGCTGCCGCAGCCACCAGGCGGGCGCTCTCGCGCAGCTGCGCCTCGTACCGGCCGCCGTGCGGGCCGGCGTTGGCGGCCATCGAGCTGGGAATGGAGTGGGCGGTGAAGACCAGCCGGGTGCTGTCCCGCTTCGCGGGGTCGAGCTGACCCAGGGCGGTCCGGACCGCGTCGACGTGTGGCTCGACGAAACCGGGGTGGTCCCAGAACTGGCGCAGCTTCTCGATCACCGGCGCGTCCGGGCCCACCGCGGCGCGGGCGGCGGCGATGTCCTCCTGGTACTGCCGGCAGGACGAGTAGCCACCGTACGCGCTGGTGACGAACGCCAACGCCCGGGCGACCCCGTCGTCGCGCATCCGCGTCACCGTGTCGGCGAGCATCGGATCCCAGTTGCGGTTGCCCCAGTACACGGGCAGGTCGAGACCGTGCGCGGCGAAGTCGGCGCGGACGGCGGCCAGCAGGTCGCGGCACTGCTGGTTGATCGGGGACACCCCGCCGAAGTGCTGGTAGTGCTCGGCGACCTCGGCCAGCCGCTCAGGGGGCACGCCCCGGCCACGGGTCACGTTCTGCAGGAACGGCATCACGTCCTCGGGCCGCTCCGGCCCGCCGAAGGACACCAGCACCACCGCGTCGTACGACATGGGGTCATTCTGTCCCCTCGACCTGGACGGCCCGGCGACGCCCCCTGCTCCCGGCCGATCCGCAGTGCAAGGAAGGGCCCCCTGCTATACCGCAGGCGTTAACAGGGGGCCCTTCCTTACACCGTCAGGAACCGACGGCGTGGTAGCCGCCGTCGACGTGCACGATCTCGCCGGTGGTGGCCGGGAACCAGTCGGACAGCAGTGCCAGGCAGGCCCGTGCGGCGGGCTCCTGGTCGGTGAGGCTCCAGCCCAGCGGCGCCCGCTCGGCCCAGGCCTCCTCGAACTGGTCGAAGCCGGGGATGGACTTCGCGGCGATGGTGCGCAGCGGACCGGCGGCGACGAGGTTGCTGCGGATGCCCTGCTTGCCCAGGTGCATCGCCAGGTAGCGGGACGCGGACTCCAGGCCGGCCTTGGCCACGCCCATCCAGTCGTAGACCGGCCACGCCTTCGTCGCGTCGAAGGTCAGGCCGACGACCGCGCCGCCGGACGACATCAGCGGCAGCGCCGCCATCGCGAGGGACTTGTACGAGAAGGTGGAGACGTGCAGGGCGGTCGCCACGTCCTCCCACGGCGCGTCGAGGAAGCCGCCGCCCAGGCAGCTCTGCGGGGCGAAGCCGATCGAGTGCACGACACCGTCGAGGCCGTCGACGTGCTCGCGGACCCGGTCGGCGAGGCCGGCGAGGTGCTCGGTGTTGGTGACGTCCACCTCGATGATCGGCGCCGGCTCGGGCAGCCGCTTGGCGATCCGCTCGACCAGGGAGAGCCGGCCGTAGCCGGTGAGCACGACCTGCGCGCCGTTCTCCTGGGCGAGCTTCGCCACCGAGAAGGCGATCGAAGCGTCGGTGATGACGCCGCTGACGAGCAGCCGCTTACCGGCGAGCAGTCCGGACATCGCAGATTTCCTCCGTAGTCAAAATGGTCAGTGGCCCATGCCGAGGCCGCCGTCGACCGGGATGACGGCACCGGAGACGTACCCGGCGCTGTCCGAGGCCAGCCAGGTGACCACGGCGGCGACCTCGTCCGGGCTGGCCATCCGGCCTGCCGGGATGGACTTGCGGATCTCCGCCTTGCGGTCGTCGGAGAGGCCGGCGGTCATGTCGGTGTCGATGAAGCCGGGCGCCACCACGTTCGCGGTGATGTTGCGGCTGCCCAGTTCCCGGGTGATGGAGCGGGCCACGCCCACCAGGCCGGCCTTGCTGGCGGCGTAGTTGACCTGGCCGGCCCCGCCGGACAGGCCGACCACCGAGGAGATGAAGATCATGCGGCCCCACTTGGCGCGCAGCATCTTGCCCGAGGCCCGCTTGGCGACCCGGAACGCGCCCGTGAGATTGGTGTCCACCACACCGGTGAACTGCTCCTCGGACATCCGCAGCAGCAGCGTGTCGTCGGTCATGCCGGCGTTGGCCACCAGCACCTCGACCGGGCCGAGCTCGGCCTCGACGGCGGTGAACGCGGCGTCGATCGAGGCGGCGTCGGTGACGTCGGCGCGTACGCCGAACAGCCCGTCGGGCGCGTCGCCGCTGCGGTGGGTGACCGCCACCCGGTCGCCCTGCTTGGCGAAGGCCTGCGCGATGGCCAGGCCGATCCCCCGGTTGCCCCCGGTCACCAGCACGGTACGGGCCACTGTTCCCCCTTGCGAATGGTCGGCACGGACGCGTCGGAGCCTAGGCGTTACCGGCAGGTAAGCGCTAACGGGAGTCGTGTCACACCGGGGTACGACACGGGGATCAACCCCTGGTGGCACGCCCTGACCGGGGGTCGGCCCGTAGCCTCCCGGTGGTGAACCGGCAACCGATCGTCGCGGCCCTCGAGGCCCTGCGACAGACACTGCTGGGCCCGGACGCCCCGCCGGGCCGGCCGCTGCTGGCCCGCCGGCCCGGGCTGGCCCGGTACGCCACACCGGTCGGGTTGCTCGCCGCGCTCGGTTTCTTCTGGATCACGCTCGCCGTGGAGACCGACTGGGGTCTGCCGACCCCGGTCGCGGTGCTGTTCGCGGCGATGACCGTGGCGCCGCTGCTGGCGCTGCCCCGGCGTCCGCTGCTGGCCTGGCGGCTGACGGTGCTGGCCCTGCTGGTGTGCACGTTCAACGCGCCGGCCGACTCACCCGGACCGTGGACCCCGCCGCTGGCGCTCGGGTCGGTGGCGGTCGTCGCGGTGGTCCTGACGCGGGTCGACCGGCCGGTGCTGGCCTGGGTGGTGGCGATCACCGCAGTTCCGGTGCTCATCCTGGTGCATCCGGAGAACCGGGCCGCCGTCCTGGCGCTGCTCGGCGCGCTGGCGATCGTCGGTGACCTGCTCCGGCGCAACCGGCTGTCCCGGCGGGCGCTCGCCGCGCAGACCGAGGTGAGCGAACGGGAGCAGGAGCGCCGGGCGGTGCTTGAGGAACGCACCCGGATCGCCCGGGAGCTGCACGACGTGGTGGCCCACCACATGTCGCTGATCGCCGTGCAGGCGGAGACCGCCCCGTACCGGCTCACCGACGTGTCGGCGCCGGCGGCCGCGGAGTTCGCCGCCATCGCCGACTCGGCGCGCGACGCGCTCACCGACATGCGGCGGCTGCTGGGGGTGCTGCGCAGCGAGTCGACCGGCCCGCAGACCGCGCCGCAGCCCGACCTGGACGACCTGGGCGCCATGGTGGACGCCGCCCGTCGGGCCGGGCTGCCGGTGACCCTGGACGCCGGGCCGCTCGACGGCGGGCGGGTGCCCGCGCCGGTCGGGCTGGCCGCGTACCGGATCGCCCAGGAGGGCCTGGCCAACGCGGCCCGGCACGCGCCGGGGGCCGCGGTGCGGGTCACCGTCCACGCCGGCCCGTCCACGCTGACGGTACGGGTGCTGAACGCGCCCACCGACGACGTGGGGCCGGGAACCGAGGCGGGCGCCGGGCACGGGTTGACCGGCATGCGGGAACGGGCGACCTCGCTGGGCGGTACGTTCACCGCCGGGCCGCTGCCCGACGGGGGTTACGCGGTGACGGCCGAACTGCCGTACGACGCGGAGGGCGGGGACGCGTGATCAAGGTGCTGATCGCGGACGACCAGGCGATGGTGCGGCAGGGTTTCGGCGCGCTGCTCGCAGCCCAACCGGACCTGCTGGTGGTGGGTGACGCCGCCGACGGCGCGCAGGCCGTCGCCGCCACCCGCCGGCTCGACCCGGACGTGGTGCTGATGGACGTGCGGATGCCGGTCATGGACGGGCTGGAGGCCACCCGCAAGCTACTCGGCGACCGGTCCGCGCAGCGCCCCCGGGTGCTCATCCTCACCACCTTCGACCTGGACGACTACGTGTACGAGGCGCTGCGCGCCGGGGCGAGCGGCTTCCTGCTCAAGGACGCCCCGGCGGCCGACCTGGTGCACGCCGTGCGGGTGGTGGCGGCCGGGGACGCGCTGCTCGCCCCGGCGGTGACCCGCCGGCTGATCGCCGAGTTCGCGGCCCGCCCGGACCGTCGCCGTCCCCGCCCCACCGACCTGGCCGGCCTCACGCCCCGCGAGACCGAGGTGCTGCGGTTGATCGCCCGGGGACGCAACAACGCGGAGATCGCCGGCGACCTGGTGGTGGCCGAGCAGACCGTGAAGACCCACGTCGGGCGGATCCTGGCCAAGCTGGGGCTGCGCGACCGGGCCCAGGCCGTGGTGCTGGCGTACGAGACGGGTCTGGTCGCCGCCGGCGAGTAGCACCGGGGAGCCAGCCCTCGAACGGCTCCGCGGGACGACGACCGGCACCCGCCCCTTCGCGCACTGTCGCTCCGGACGACATTCCGGAGGGAGAACGTGATGCGACGACGAGGTGCCAGCCGGGTGGCGCTGGCCGCGCTGCTCGGCGTGAACCTGGTCCTGCCGGGCCGATCCGAGCCGGTCGCCGCGGCGGGGTTCGTCGAGGCGTACCCCGTCATGGCGGCGGCGATGCGCGCGGCCGGCCCTCCGTACGCGGACTGGGTGGCGGACCGGCGCCGGTTCCTGCTGTTCGACGAGCGCGGCGACGGCCGCGCGGTCGAGGTGCTGGGTGACCTGGCGGGCGCGGACCGGATCGCGGTGCTGGTGCCGGGGGTGGGCAGCACGCTGGCCGACTTCGACCGGGGGCTGGGTGGGGTGGCCCGGCGGGCGCCGGCGGTGCAGGCCGGGCAGCTCTACCGGGAGGTACGGGCGGCCGACCCGGCGGCGCGGGTGGCGGTGCTGGCCTGGCTGGGCTACGACCCGCCCGACGGGGTGCTGACGGCCGCCGGTGACGTCAGCGCCAGGCGCGGCGCGGCCGGGCTGGCCGCGCTGCTACGGGAGTTGGCGTCGCGCCGCCCGGGGGCGGCGATCACCCTCGTCGGGCACAGCTACGGCGCGCTCGTGGTGTCGTTGGCCGCCGTGGACGCCCCGGCCCAGGTCACCGACGTCGTCAGCCTCGGCGGGATCGGCGCCGGGGTGCAGCGTGCCGACGAGGTGCCCGGCGGGCGACGGTTCTGGGCGGCCGAGGCGGCCACCGACTGGATCCGTCGGGTGCCGCCGGTGCGGCTGCCCGGTGTCGGGTTCGGCCGCCGGCCGGGCGATCCCGCGTTCGGCGCCCGGCCGTTGCCGGTGACCGGGGTGGCCGGGCACGACGGCTACCTGGCCCCGGGCAGCGCCACGCTGCTCGCGGTGGCGGCGGTCGTGCTGGGCGTCGACCCGGTCGGGGACCCCAGGTGAGGCGGGACCGCGCGGTCGACGCGCTGCGGGCGTACGCCATCGGTGGGGTGGTGTTCGGGCACTGGCTGGTGACGGCGCTGGTGCTGACCGACGGCGGCGGGTTGCGGTTGGCCAGTCCGCTTGTCGCGCTGCCCGGCCTGGCCCCGGTGACCTGGGTGTTGCAGACCCTCGGCCTGTTCTTCTTCACCGCCGGGTTCGGCTCGGCCCGGTCGTTGGCCCGCCACGGTGGCCGTCCGTCGGGCTGGCTGGCCGGGCGGCTGCGCCGGTTGCTGCTGGGTGTGGTGGCCCTGCTGGGCGTGGGCGCGGCCGTGCTGCTCGCCGCGACCGTCGTCGGCACCCCGGACGACACGCTCGCCGTTGCGTTGCGGCTCGCGGTCAGCCCGTTGTGGTTCCTGGCACCCCTGGTGGTCCTGGTCGCGCTGAGCGGCCCGCTGCGCGCGGCGGTACGCCGGTGGGGGCTGGCACGCTGCGTCGTACCGGCGGTGGTCGTGGTGGCGGGGACGGACCTGGCGGTCCGCGTGCTGCCGGACGGCGTCGACGTGCCGCCGGTGACGGTGCTGGTGGCCTGGGCGGTGCCGTACCTGCTCGGTCTGGCGCACGGTGACGGGCGGCTGGCGGGCCGGCGGTCGGCGGCCGGGCTGGCCGTCGGTGGCGCCGCCGCGTTGGCCGGGTTGCTGGCGCTGGGGTACCCGGTCAGCGCGGTCGGGGTGCCCGGCGCCGGGGTGTCGAACCTGAACCCGCCGTCGCTGCTGGCGGTGGCGCTCGCGGTCACGCAGGTCGGGCTGGGGTTGCTGGCCCGTCCCGTGCTGGAGCGCTTGCTGGCCCGCCCGGCGCCGGGTCGGGCGGTACGCGGGGCGAACCGCCACGCGGTGCGGATCTACCTGTGGCACCAGCCCGTGCTGGTCGCGGTGACCGCTCTCACCGCCCGGGGTGGCGTGGCGCTGCCGGGTCTGCACACCGCGCCGGACGGCCCGGCGTGGGTGCTGGCGCGCTGCTGCTGGCTGCCGTTGCTCGCCCTCGTGCTGGTCACCCTGGTGCGGGCCGGCAGGAGGCGCGGGGGTGCGGTGGCGGCCGGGCGGTGGACGGGCCGCCGACCGGTCGGCCGAGTGCGTCCGCCCGACACCTCAGGTGTACGATGATCGACGTTCCGGCCGGGCCGACTTGCAGGAGGTGATCGCTGTGCGAGATAGCGATCCTCCCAGTCGTGGCCGGGCCGATGGTCAGCCCCGCTGAGCCACGACTCAGTCTGGCGAGCTGACCCCGCTCCGCTCCCCCACCGCCCCGGCCGACGCCGGGGCGCGTGCGCCGCGCCGTCCGATCCTCCGGACGGTCGCCGGGAGCCGCCCGGTCACGACTTCGTGTGCGCGTCCTCACCCCCTGCGGTCCGCCCCCGCTCGCGGACCGTCCAGCCGCCACCCGGAGCCGTCCATGAGCCGCTACGTCGCCCCGCTGGGCTTCACCCTCGCCGCCGTCTGGGTGGCCGTCGTCTTCGTCCTGGCCGGCGGCGGTCACTGACCGCGCCGGCCGGCGGTCGCCATCGGCCCGCCGCCGGCCCGGCGCTGGACGCGTCCGCGTCGACGCCTCCGTCCCTGAGCATCCGGCGTCGACGCCTCCGCCTCAGAGCATCCGCGACGACCAGAGCAGGCTGAGCGCACCCGCGCAGAGCGCCAGCAGCAGCGCCACCCCGGCGTACCACTGGGTCACCTCGCGGGGTTCGGTCCGGAAACCGATCGAGCTGCCCATGTCCTGGTAGACCTGCTTCAGCTCGCTCACCGAAGCAGCCTCGTAGAAATAGCCCTCGGTGGTCTCGGCCAGCTCGGCCAGGGCCAGCCGGTCCACCGGCACCCGCTGGAGCTGCCCACCGATGTCGACCTGACCGGTGTCCGTGCCGAACGCGATGGTGGAGACCGGCACGTTCGCCGCCTGGGCGGCGGCCGCCGCCTCCTCCACCGACCGGCCGGAGGTGCGGAACCCGTCGGAGAGCAGCACGATCCGGGCCGGCGGGATGCCCGCCGCGCCGTCGGCCGGCACCCCCCGGATCGCCTCCAGGCAGGTGAACACCGCCTCGCCGGTCGCGGTCGCCTCGGCCAGCACCAGCCCGTCGATGGCGCTTGTCACCGCGGCCCGGTCCTTGCCCGGCGGCACCAGCACGTTCGCGGCCTTGGCGAACGACACCAGGCCCAGGTTGTAGCTCTCCGGCAGCTCGGCGACGAACTGCTTGGCCGCCTCCTGCGCCGCCTCCAACCGGTTCGGCGCCACGTCGTCGGCCTGCATCGACAGCGACACGTCGATGGCGAGCATCACCGTGGCCCGCTCCAGCGGCTCCTTCGTGTCCACCGCCGGCCGGGCCAGCGCGGTCGCGAGCACCAGCAGGCAGAGCAGGAACGCCGTCGCCGGCACGTGCCGACGCCAGCCCAGCCCCTTGGGCGCCACCGTGCGCAGCAGGTCCACGTTGGTGAACCGCATCGCGTACGCCCGGCGGTGCAGCTGCCGCCACACGTAGAACGCGGCGAGGGCGACCACCGGCAGCACGGCCAGCAGCCACCACGGTTGCAGAAATCGGATCATCGTGTCGTCCCCCGGGTACGCGCGTGCCGCTGCGCGGCGACGAAACGCACCATGTCCAGCAGCCAGTCTCGATCGGTACGCAGACGCAGGTGGGCCGCGCCGGCGCCCCGTAGCGCGGCGGAAATGGTGGCCCGCTGGGCGGCGGCGGCCTCGGCGTAGCGCCGCCGCAGGCGCGGGTCGGCGGTCTGCACCTCGTGCAGCTCCCCGCTCTCCGGGTCGACCACCGGCAGCACCCCCACGTCGGGCAGCTCCAACTCACGCGGGTCGACCACCTCGATCGCCAGCACGTCGTGGCGTACGCGCAGCTTGCGCATCGGCCGGCTCCACTGCTCGGCCGGAGCGAGGAAGTCCGACACCACCACCGCCACCCCACGTCGGCGGGGCGGGCGGTTGAGCATCTCGACCAGGGCGCCCAGGTCACCCCTGCCGGGCTGGATGGCGGTGCCGGCGACGGCACGCAGCAGGCCCTGCGCCTCCTTGCGTCCGGAGCGCGCGGGCAGCCGGGTGAGCACTCCCGGCCCGGGCGGTGGTGGGCCACCCCGCCAGCGCCGGGTCGGGGCGGTAGCGCCGCCGCCGGTGCCGATGACCGCGCCGATCCGGTTGCCGCCGCGCACGGTCAGGTGGGTGATGGCGGCCGCGGCTGCCACCACCACCTCCCGCTTGAGCCACTGCCCGGTGCCGAAGTCGAGGCTGGCCGACAGGTCCAGCGCCAGCCAGGTCTCCAGCTCCCGGTCGGCGACCGTACGCCGTACGTGCGGCGTCGTGGTCCGTGCGGTGACCGGCCAGTCCATCCGGCGTACGTCGTCGCCGGGCCGGTACTCGCGGGACTCCCCCGCCTCGCTGCCCGGACCGGGCAGCAGACCGGCGTAGTCGCCCTGGAGCAGGCCGTCGAGCTTGCGGGTGACGAGCAACTGGAGCCGGGACAGCACGGCCTCACTGCGGTCGGCGGAAGGGGCGGGACGAGGGGTGGGTGAGGTCACGGGCGCTGCCCGGGCCATCCGGCGCCGGGCGGCGCGACGGTGGGCGGCGGGGTGGCCTGCTGCCGGGGAGCGACCGCCGGCAGCGGAATGGTCGACATCACCCGGTGCACGATGTGGTCGGCCGGTACGTCGTCGGCGAGCGCGTCGTAGCTGAGCACCAGCCGGTGCCGCAGGATGTCCGGTGCGATGTCCTGCACGTCCTGCGGCAGGGCGTAGTCGCGGCCACGCAGCAGCGCCAGGGCGCGGGTGGCGCGGACCAGGCCGAGCGAGGCGCGCGGGCTGGCCCCGTACTGGATGAGCTGGGCGACGTCCGGCATGCCGTGTTCGGCCGGGGCGCGGGTGGCCAGCACCAGACGCACCGCGTAGTCGACGAGCGCGTTGTGCACGAAGACCTGGTCGGCCTTGCGTTGCAGGGCGATCAGCTCGGGGGTGTCGAACACCGCGGTCGGCTCCGGCGGGGACACGCCCATCCGGTAGACGATCTCCCGTTCCTCCGCGTCGGTCGGGTAGCCCACCACGATCTTCATGAGGAACCGGTCCCGCTGCGCCTCGGGCAGCGGGTAGACGCCCTCCTGCTCGATCGGGTTCTGGGTGGCCATCACCAGGAACGGGTCGGGCACCCGGTGGCTCTCCCCGCCGATGGACACCTGCCGCTCGCTCATCACCTCCAGCAGCGCCGACTGCACCTTGGCCGGAGCCCGGTTGATCTCGTCGGCGAGCAGGAAGTTGACGAAGACCGGCCCCAGCTCCACGTCGAACTTCTCACTCGACTGCCGGTAGATCCGGGTGCCCATGATGTCGGCCGGCACCAGGTCCGGGGTGAACTGCACCCGGGCGAACGAGCCGCCGACGACCTTGGCGAGGGTCTCCACGGCCAGGGTCTTGGCGACCCCGGGCACACCTTCGAGCAGGCAGTGACCACGGGCGAGCAGCGCGACGAACATCCGCTCCACCATCCGGTCCTGCCCGACGATCACCCGTTTGATCTCGAACAGCGCCTTCTCCAGCAGCCCGGCGTCCTGCGCGGGAGTCGTCACCGGAGCGGGTTTCTCCGGGGCCGACGCCCCGTTCGGCGTCGGAGCGTCGGGCGTGGTCGGCTGGGCCACCGGTCCTCCACAGCGTTCGTTGGTCGTCGCGGCTGGTGCGGTATCAAGACTCGCACGCCTACCTGAGTGTGGTGGCGGGGAGAAGCCGATTTTCGCCGCGCCGTCCTCGGCGGCCGAATCGCCCGTCACGGGTGGACACGGACCCGCCCGCCGCGTGTACGATTCACCCCGTCGCCGGGCGGCTCCCCCCGTGGCCGCCCGGCGCTCTAGCTCTCCGTCGTGCCGCCCTAGACTGGCCCGGATGAGCATCCCCTCCCCGGCCGACGAGCCCCTGGTCTGCTCGGCCCGTGGCTGCCGGGCCGCGGCCGTGTGGGCCCTGGAGTGGAACAATCCGCGTCTGCACGACGCCGATCGCCGCAAGACCTGGCTCGCCTGCGCCGACCATCGGGGCAGCCTCGGCGACTTCCTGGACGCCCGCGGCTTCCTGCGCGCCGTCAACCCGGTGCCCGGATCGCCTACCCTCGACATGTGAGCGGCGACCCTCCGGCTTCCCCCGGCCCCACCTTCCCGTCCCGGCCGCCCGCTCCGGGCGCCCCACCCGCGGTCGAGCCGCCGCCCGGCGCGTTCCCGGCGCCCGGCCCGGAGCCCGCCCCGCCCGACGTCCCGTCGCCCGCGCCGCTGCCGCCGGGCGCGCTGCCGCCTCCCGGGCACCGGCCGGGTCCGCCCGCCGACCACCGCGCGCCCGACCTGCCGGCGCCCGGCCTGCTGCCGCCCGGTTCGGGAGGGCGCGGGCCGCTGGAGCCCTGGCCGGCCTCGGTCCAGTGGCAGTCGATCTCCACCGACCTGATCTGGGTGGAGCTGATCCGGCTGTCGATCGTGGTGGCCATCGGGCTGGCGGTCACGGCCGTCGGCTGGGCGTTGAGCGGCCACTGGCTGTTCGGGCTCGCCCTCGCCGTCGTCGCGCTGCTCGGCCTGTGGCGGGCCGTGGCGATCGTCCGCGCCGTGCGGGCCTGGGGGTACGCCGAACGGGAGGACGACCTGCTGGTCCGGCACGGGCTGCTGGTCCGGCGGCTCTCCATCGTCCCGTACTCGCGGATGCAGTTCGTCGACGTCAGCGCCGGCCCGTTGGAACGCGCCTTCGACCTGGCCACCGTGCAGTTGCACACGGCGGCGGCGGCGAGCGACGCACGGGTGCCGGGGCTACGCCCGGCGGAGGCGTCCCGGCTGCGCGACCGGCTCACCGCGCTCGGCGAGGACCGGGCGGAGGGCCTGTGACGCCCCGACCGGATCGGCGTCGGGGGCCGGCCCGATGAGCGACCATCCGGCCGAGCCGCCCGTCGGCGCGCCGCCGCACCACGCCGTCCCCCACTCCTGGCCGACGCCGCCACCGGGCGCCGACACCGAGCCACGGCAGCGCCTGCACCCCCTCAGCCCGGTGCTGCACGGCGCCAAGTCGCTGGTCGTGGTGATCGCCGGGCTGTCCTGGTCGACGCTGTCCCGGGTCGGCTTCGGGTGGTTCGCCGCCATGGTGGCGGTACTGGCGCTCGGCGCCACCGTGCTGTCGGTGGTCAGTTGGTACAACACCGGCTACCACGTGGTGGGCCGCGAGCTTCGGGTGCACGAGGGGCTGCTCTGGCGGCGTACCCGGGCCATCCCGCTGGAACGGTTGCAGGCCGTGGAGGTGGTCCGGCCGCTGCTCGCCCAGCTCACCGGCCTGGCCGAGCTGCGGCTCGAGGTGGTCGGCGGGGGCAAGACCGAGGCGCCGCTGGCGTACCTCGGGGTGGCCGACGCGGCCCGGCTGCGTGAGCGGCTACTGGCGTTGGCCGGTCGGGTGGCGCAGCCGTCCACGCCGGGCGGCGCGGTGTCCGCGACCGCCGCCGGGTCGGCACCGACGGCGGCGGTCGTCCCGGGCCGGCCCCTGCACGCCGTACGCAACCGGGACCTGCTGGTCAGTCAACTGCTCACGCCGCAGGCGTTCCTGCTCCCGTTCGGCGTGGCCTTCGTCGTCGCGCAGTTCCTCACCGCCGGGTCGTGGTCGTTCGTCGCGGTGGCCAGCACGGTGACCGCGATGGCGGGTGTGCTGCTGCAACCGATCCGGCGGGTCCTGGACGACTGGAACTTCCGGCTGGGCCGCGACGGCGGCACGCTGCGGGTGCACAACGGCCTGCTGGAGACCCGGGCGCAGACCGTGCCGCTGGAGCGGGTGCAGACCGTGCGGGCCACCTGGCCGCTGCTGTGGCGGGTGAACGGCTGGCTGCGGCTGCGGCTGGAGGTGGCCGGGTACTCGCTCGCCGAGGCCGACGACCGCAACCGACCGGATCGGCTGCTGCCGGTCGGTGACCTGCCGACGGCGGCGATGATCGTCGCCGAGGTGCTGCCGGGCGTACACCTGGACGCGCTGGCGCTGACCCCGCCGCCACCCCGTACCCGCTGGCTGCACCCGCTGGGGCGCGGAGCGCTCGGCGCGGGCCTGTTCGAGCGGGTCTTCGCCACCCGGTCGGGGCTGCTCACCCGGCAGTTGGCGGTCGTGCCGTACGCCCGGATCCAGAGCGTGCGGGTGGTGCAGGGGCCGGTGCAGCGCCGGCTGGGGTTGGCCACGGTCCACGCGGACACCGCCGGCGGGGCGGGTGCCGCCGCCGAGGACCGGGACGTGGCGGAGGCCTGGGCGCTGGCGGCCGAGCTGACCGCCCGCGCGCACGCCGCCCGCCTGCGCACCCGCTGATCAGGAAGTCATCGCCGCGACACGCCTTCCCCGCTGGCGACAACGTCATGATCGACAGGGTCCGGGGGTGGGGGTTGGGGTGAGCGGCGGCTCCGCCGGGTCTTCCAGGCACGCTCGGCCAGGCCGACCACCAGGAAGGTCATCCCCACGTACGCCCAGCCGACCAGCACGTCGATCACGTAGTGCTCACCGGAGTACACCAGGGTGAACGTCATCGCCAGCGGGTACGCGAGCAGCAGCGGCCACCAGCGGCGACGGGTGGTGGTCAGGAAGAACAGCACCACGAACAGCGCCCACGCGGTGTGCAGCGACGGCATCGCGGCGACCGGGTTCGAGGCGATCTGACCGGCGTTGAGGACGTTGCCGGCGCCGTGCATGCCGAACGCCTTCCAACCCCGCGTGGAGATCCGGGCGACCTCGGTGAGCAGCCCGTTCTGCGCCGCCCACCAGGGCGGGGCCGCCGGGTAGACGAAGTAGGTGACAAGCCCGGCGGCGCAGAGGAAACCCCAACGCCGCATGTACGCCGCCCAGCGGTGCCGGTCCCGCAGCCAGAGCACCGCGGCGGCGGCCAACGCCACCACGAAGTGCGAGAAGTACACCCAGCTCGCCGCGACGTCCCACCAGTGCACCTGCGGGCGGTAGAGGTGTTCCTGCAACCAGACGGTGGGCACCTCCCCACCGGTGGCCCAGCCGAACATGAACCGGTCGGCGACGATCAGCTCCATCGCGTGCGGGGTGGCGCCGTTGTCGGCGAACCCGCGCGAGAGGTTGTAGACGACGAACAGCAGCACCACGGGCACCCAGTCCCGGGCGAAGCGCAGGTGGCTGCGCCACGGCCGGTCGCTGTTCCAGGCGATCGTCCCCGCCCAGATCCAGACGAAGGCGTACGCGGGGTCGGTGGGCAGTCCGATCGCCAGCCACGCGGCGACGAAGGCGACCGCCCAGATCGTCATGGCGACGACGCGCCGACGGCCCCCGTCGGGCGACGCGGGCGGGTCGGTCCGGGCGGGGGGTTGGGGGTCAGTCACGACGGCCATCGCGGTCAAGGTTAACGACGGATACGGCATCGACCGACGGGGACCACCCGTCGGTCGTTCCGGGCGGGTGCGCCGGGATCACCGGGCGCGTGCTCGGCGGCCCCGACGAGCACCTAGGCTGACGACCATGCAGGAGCAGCTCGAGCCGGCCTTCGCGCCGGGTCTGACCGCCCAGGTCGAGTTGACAGTCAGTGACTCGGACACCGCCCAGGCGGTCGGTTCCGGGGACGTACCGGTGCTGGGTACTCCCCGGGTGCTCGCGCTGGTCGAGGCGGCCACCGTAGCGGCAACCGCGATCGACATGCCCTCCGGGTCGACCACGGTGGGCACCCGCGTCGAGCTGGAACATCTGGCGCCGACGGTGGTCGGACGGACGGTCCGGGCGCAGGCGCTGCTGGCGACCGTCGACGGCCGGCGGCTGTCGTTCGAGGTCACCGTCAGTGACGGCGACCAGACGGTGGCCCGGGGCCGGGTGGACCGGATCCTGGTGGACCGGCAACGCTTCGTCGAACGCGCCGGGCGGTCCTCGTGACGGCCGGGTTCGTCGAGGTCGCCGACCGGGTGTACGTGCGGCGCGAGCCCCTGCTGCGGGTCAACGTCACGCTCGTCGTCGGGGCCGACGGGGCGCTGCTGGTCGACACGCTGTCGTCCGCCGCCCAGGCCGTCGAGCTGCGCGACGCCGTCCGGACGGTCACCGACCGTCCGCTGACCCTGGTGAACACCCACCACCACTACGACCACTGCTTCGGCAACGCGGTCCTCGCCGACGACCCACCCCGCCCGGTGTACGCGCACGCGCTCGCCGCCGCGGCCCTGCGCGAGCAGCCGGAGCGGCTGCGCCGGGAGGCGTACGAGGAGTTGCGGCACGACCATCCGGCGCTCGCCGCCGAGCTGGCCGACACACCACTGCTCGCGCCGACGCACACCGTGCACACCGAGACGGAGATCGACCTGGGTGGCCGGCGGGTGCTGCTGCGGCACCCCGGTCGCGGGCACACCGACGCCGATCTGGTGGTGCACGTGCCGGACGCGGACGTGCTTGTCGCCGGGGACCTGGTGGAGCAGAGCGGGCCGCCCGCCTTCGAGGACTCGTACCCCCTGCGCTGGCCGGACGCCGTCGCGGACCTGCTGCGGCTGACCACCGCGCGCACGGTGGTCGTGCCCGGTCACGGCGACCCGGTGGACGTCGAGTTCGTCCGCGCCCAGCACGCCGAGCTGGTACGGCTGGCCTGGCTGATCCGGGCCGCGCACACCGGGAGCGCGCCGCCCGAGCGGGTGGCTGCCGAGGCCCCCTTCGGGGCCCGCGCCGCCCTGGTCGCCGCGAAGCGCGGCTACCAGGAACTGAACGGCGAGCCCTAGCCCCCGAACCCTGCGGCGATCTTGCACTGCCGGGGGGCGCGAGGCTGCGCGGGCGCGCGGGCGCGGAGTCAGGGCTTGAAGCGGCGGTCTACTGCGGGGCGGGTGGGCATGGCTGTGGCGCCGCCCGGGGATTCGCAGACCAGGCCGGCCACCCGCAGCGCGAACGCGACGCGCGCGATCCAGCCGTCGGGGTCGGTCGGTTCGCCGTCGACGAGCAGGTCGGCGATCAACGCGGCCATCACCGAGTCCCCCGCGCCGGTGGCGTCGATCGCGTCGACCTTGGGCGCCGGCACGAGGACCGGGTCGGCGTCGGCGGCGGCCAGCACCGCGCCGGTCGCGCCGAGTGTCACCACGACCGTGGCGGCCCCCAGTTCGCGCAGGTACGCGGCCACCCCCTCGGCCGGCTCGCCCGGGTAGAGCAGTTGCGCGTCGGCGCCGCTCACCTTCACCACGTGCGCTCCGGTGGCGAACTCGGCCACCACCTCGCGCAGCCCGGCCAGCGCGGCCGGCCCGTCCAGCAGCCGGGGTCGTACGTTCGGGTCGAAGACCCGCAGACCGGTGGCGAGTGACCAGGCGCGGCGGGCGGCGGCCAGGGTGGGGGGTCGCAGCAGCGCCACCGAACCGCAGTAGAGCACGTCGGCGCCCTCGACGAGCGCCAGGTCCAGGTCGTCCGGGCCGAGCAGGCCGTAGGAGGGCGGCTCGCCGTAGAACCGGAAGTCGGGTTCCGGGCCGGCGTGGGTGACCACGGCCAGCGAGGTGGACACCGGCGCCGTGACCGTGCCGGCCAGTCCGACGTCGGCGGCGGCCAGGAACGCGCGGATCCGGCCAGCGAGCACGTCGTCTCCCAGCGAGCCGACGAACTGCGCCGCGCCGCCGAGTCGGGCCACGCCGACGGCGACGTTGAGGGGGCCGCCACCGATGGCCTGCCGGTACACCCGCTCGCCGTCGCAGTCGCCGTCGAGCAGGTCGACGAGCGCCTCGCCGAGCACCACCGCGTATCCCATGCCGCTCCCTTCGTCGTCGCGGGCCGTCACCGGCCGCCGCACCAGGCTGGCACAGCGGGCGGGCCGGCGGGTGTGGAAGGCGGCGCAACGCCGCGCTACGCGGGCTCGTGGATCGGCCCGGCGAGCGCCGTCAGCGGGCGACCGGACCCGCCCCACCGGGCCGCGACGATCTGCGCGGCCACGCTCACCGCGGTCTCCTCGGGGGTACGACCACCGAGGTCGAGCCCGATCGGGGAGGCGAGCCGGGCGAGCTGCGCGGTGCTGAGTCCCGCCTCGCGCAGCAGCTTGTGCCGCTCGTCGTGGGTGCGCCGCGAGCCCATCGCACCGACGTACGCGAGCGGGTGGCGCAGTGCCAGCGCCAGCAGCGGCACGTCGAACCTCGGGTCGTGGGTGAGCACGCAGACGACCGTACGTCCGTCGACCCGCCCGGCGTCCAGCTCGCTCCGCAGGTAGCGGTGCGGCCACTGCGCGACGACCTCGTCGGCGTCGGGGAACCGCCGTGCGGTGGCGAAGACCGGTCGGGCGTCGCAGACGGTGACCCGGTAGCCGAGGAACGCGCCGATCCGGGCCACGGCGGCGGCGAAGTCGATCGCCCCGAAGACGATCATCCGGGGTGGTGTGACGTACGCGGTCACGAAGAGGCTGATGCCGACGCCCCGGCGTTGACCGTGGTAGCCGTACCGCAGCAGGCCACTGTGTCCGGCGGCGAGCAGCCCGCCGGCGTCGGTGGCCGCGGCGTCGTCGAGCCGGTCGTCGCCGAGCGATCCGGTGACCTCGTCGCCGGTGAGCACCAGTCGCCGGCCGAGCCGTCGGGCCGGGTCGGCCGGTGCCGCGCCCTCGCCGGCGTCGGCCGCCACGCAGGTCATCACCGCCGCGGGTTGTCCGGCGCGGCGGGCGGCGTGGACCGCCTCCAGTTCGGCACGGCGATCGGGGTCGATCCGTTCCACGAACACGTCGAGCACGCCACCGCAGGTCAGCCCCACGGCGTACGCGTCGTCGTCGCTGACCCCGTAGCGGGTGAGTTCGGGTGCGCCGGTGTCGAGGATTCGGCGGGCGCGTTCGTACAGGTCGGCCTCGACGCAGCCACCGGAGACGCTGCCGGTGACCGTGCCGTCGGCGGCGACGAGCATGGCGGCGCCGGGTGGTTGTGGCGCGGAGCGCCAGGTGGCCACGACTGTGGCCAGGGCGACCCGTTCGCCCGCGCGGCAGCGGCGGTGCATCTCGTCGAACACGTCCGGCACCGCACCTCCCCGCTGCCATTCTTCCTTTTTGGCAGGATATGCCGCAGACCGTGGCGCTGCGGGCGGTCCGACACATCGAGGATCGACTATTGCGTGCCGACCGGGCGGCATGGTGGGATGGCGCATACCGGGCGGTGCGAGGGCTGCCGCGCCGCCGGTTGCCGGGTGTTCGACGCGAGGGCGCCGGTCCGTGACAGGACCGCTGATGGCGCACGTCCATGGCCGCTCCGGCCTGGCACGTCGCCGTGATCGCCACATCCCACCCGTTCGGGCGGGGCGGCTCGGGCGGCACGCCTCGCGAGTCAGGAGATCCCGTGAACCGTTCCCGTACGGCCGCGTTGCTCACCGCGGCCCTTACCCTCGCTCTGGGCGCCGTCGCCCTGGCGTCGAGCCCCCAGCCGGCTGCCGCGCACGGCGCCGCGATGACCCCGGGCAGCCGCACCTACCTGTGCTGGCAGGACGGCCTGAGTCAGACCGGCGAGATCCGGCCCACCAACCCCGCGTGTTCGGCCGCCGTGGCGCAGAGCGGCGCGAACTCGCTCTACAACTGGTTCAGCGTGCTGCGCTCCGACGCTGGTGGTCGCACCACCGGCTTCATCCCGGACGGCCAGCTGTGCAGCGGCGGCAACACCGGCTACCGCGGCTACGACCTGCCGCGCACCGACTGGCCGCTGACCCACCTGACCTCCGGCGCGCGGTTGGACTTCCGGTACAGCAACTGGGCGCACCACCCGGGCACGTTCTACTTCTACATCACGAAGAACAGCTGGAGCCCGACCCGGGCGCTGGCCTGGAGTGACCTGGAGGAGCAGCCGTTCCTCACGGTGACCAACCCGCCGCAGCGCGGCTCGGTCGGCACCAACGAGGGGCACTACTACTTCAGCGGCAACCTGCCGGCGGGCAAGAGCGGCCAGCACATCATCTACTCCCGCTGGGTCCGCTCGGACTCGCAGGAGAACTTCTTCGGCTGCTCCGACGTGGTGTTCGACGGTGGCAACGGTCAGGTGACCGGCATCAAGGGCGGCACGACCCCGACCCCGACGCCGACCACCCCGACGCCCACCCCGACCACGCCCGGGCCGACCGACCCGCCGCCGACGACCACCACCCCGCCGCCGGCCGGTGGGGACTGCATGGCGGTCTACAAGGTGACCAGCGCCTGGCAGGGCGGCTTCCAGGGCGAAGTCATGATCATGAACCACGGCAGTACGCCGTTCAACGGCTGGACCGCGAGCTGGACCTGGCCCAACGGGCAGTCGATCAGTCAGATCTGGGGTGCGACCCAGACGTCGTCCGGCGCGTCGGTGACGGCGACGAACGTCGCGTACAACGGCACTGTCGCACCGGAGGGCACCACGACGTTCGGCTTCCTGGCCAGCACCTCAGGAACGAACGGACTCCCCACAGTCACCTGCGCCCGCCGCTAACGACAACTCCCCATTAGTTGATCAAGAGGTTTGCGTCACCGGAACCGCTCCGGATGACGCAAACCTCTTGATCAACAGGGTTGGGTGGGGGTCAGCGGACCATGGAACCCACTACCGGCTTGGTGAGGAGGGCGGACTGGTTGCGCTGGATGCCCGGGTCGAGGGTCTTGGCCACGAAGATGGCGTGCCAGATGCAGAAGATCAGCACCGTCCACACCTTGCGGGAGTGGTCGGCCTCCTCCCGCTTGTGCTCGTCGAGCAGCCGCAGCGCGTACGACAGGTCGAGCAGGTCACCGGCCCCCGAGGTGCTCAGCACGTGCCGCGCCCACTCGTACATCTCGCCGCGCAGCCACACCCGGGTCGGGGTCGGGAAGCCCAGCTTCTTGCGGTTGACGATGGCTGGCGGCACGACACCCTGCAACGCCTGACGCATCGCGTACTTGGTGGCGTCCGAGCGCGGCGGCAGCTTCAGGTCCACCGGGATCTTCGCCGCGACGTCGAAGACCTCGCGGTCGAGGAACGGCACCCGCACCTCCAGCGAGTGCGACATCGAGATCCGGTCGGCCTTGACCAGGATGTCGCCGCGCAGCCAGGTGTACAGGTCGACGTACTGCATCTTGGTGACGTCGTCCAGCTCGGTGCACTCGGCGTAGATCGGGGCGGTGACGTCGGTGTAGCGCACCGAGGGGTCGTAGCGACGCAGCAGGTGCTGCTTCTCCTCCTCGGTGAACATCCGGGCGTTGCCGTAGTAGCGCTCCTCGATCGGCGTGGTGCCGCGTTCCAGGAAGCTCTTGCCCTTGACGCCCTGCGGGATCGCCCTGGAGACCGCGCGCAGACCCTTCTGCACCCCGCCGGGCAGGCCGTTGACGGTGCCGAGCGACAGCGGCTCGCGGTAGATCGTGTAGCCGCCGAAGAACTCGTCGGCGCCCTCACCGGACAGCACCACGGTGACGTGCTCGGCGGCCTTCTTCGCCACGAAGTACAGCGGGACCAGCGCCGGGTCGGCCACCGGGTCGTCCAGGTGCCAGACGATCTTCGGCAGCGCGTCGATCATGTCCTGCGGACCGATCTTGGTGGGGATGGTGGTGACGTCCAGGTGCCGGGCCGAGTCCTGCGCGACGTCGATCTCCGAATACCCCGGTACGTCGTAGCCGACGGTGAAGGTCAGGATGTTCGGGTTGAACTCGCGGGCCAGCGCGACCACCGCAGTGGAGTCGATGCCGCTGGACAGGAACGAGCCCACCGGCACGTCGGAGCGCATGTGCATGCGCACGCTCTCGCGAAGCGTCTCCCTGATCTCGTGGTACAGCTTCTGCTCGTCGTCGACCGGCGCCGGCCGGAACACCGGCCGATACCACCGGCGTACGTCGATCCGCCCGCCCGGCGTCCAGGTCAGGTACTCCCCCGAGCCGATCCGGCTGATGCCCTTGTGCAGTGTGCCGGGCTCCGGCACGTACTGCAGGGTCAGGTAGTGGCTGAGGTTGGCCGCGTCGACACCCGCGTCGCCCTGGTAGTTGCTGTGCGCGAACGGCAGCAGCGCCTTCTTCTCCGAGGCCAGGTAGAGGCCGTCGGCGGTCTCCAGGTAGTGCAGCGGCTTGATGCCGAAGTAGTCGCGGCCGCCGAACGCGCGCCGCTCCTGCCGGTCCCAGATGACGAACGCGAACATGCCGCGCAGCCGGGTGAGCACCTGCTCGCCCCAGTAGTGGTAGCCGGCGACGATCACCTCGCCGTCACCGGCGGTGGCGAACTGCGCGCCGAAGTCCCGGACCAGCTCGTCACGCAGCTCGATGTAGTTGTAGATCTCACCGTTGAAGGTCAGCAGGTAACGGCCGTTCGCGTAGGGCAGCGGCTCGTGGCTCGACGCCACGTCGATGATGGCGAGCCGCTTGTGGGCGAACACTCCGTCCGCGTACCGGCCGGAGGCGTCGCCGACCACCTCGACCCCTGTCTCGTCGGGGCCGCGGTGGTGCAGGCATTCCAACGCTCCGGCGATGTGGTCGCGGTGCGCGGCGGCGTTGCCGTTCGCGCTGAAGAAGGCCAGGAGTCCGCACATGGTGGTCATCTTCCCACGCGCGCCACGGGCCCGTCGCAGCCGTCCGCGCATCCGGAGCGCTCCCGGGCGGCGCCACCGCGAACCGGGCGCGCGGTACCGTCGGGACCAGCAACGAAGCGGAGGGGAGCGGCGCAATGACCGAGGGACGCACCGACGGTACGCCGACGGACGGTACGGAATCGCACGATCCGGACTTCCCGGAGGCGTTCCTGTCCTTTATGCGGCAGGGCTGGCGCGACACGGCGCTGCCGGTGGCGCCTCGGGCCGAGGTGCCCAACTACGCCAAGCGGCGGGCGGCGCTCTCGGCGGCCTTCCCCGGCGAGACGCTCGTCATCCCGACCGGCACCGAGAAGGTCCGGGCCAACGACACCGACCACCCGTTCCGGCCGGGCAGCGACTTCGCCTACCTCACCGGTGACCACGACCCGGACAGCGTGCTGGTGCTGCGCCCGAACGGCTCCGGGCACGACGCGACGCTGTTCATGCGGCCCCGCTCGTCGCGGGAGACCGACGAGTTCTTCCGCAGTCGCCACGGTGAGCTGTGGGTGGGCCGGCGGCACACGCTCAGCGAGAAGTCCACCGAGCTGGGGCTGCCCACCGCCGACCTGACCGGGTTGGAGGCGGCGCTGGCCGACCTGGCGCCGGGGCGTACCCGGGTGCTGCGGGGCTTCGACGCCCGGGTCGACACCTCGGTCCGCCCGTACGACGGGGTGCGTGCCGAGGGGCAGCCGGCCCGCGACCGGGAGCTGGCGATCGCCATCTCGGAGATGAAGCTGGTCAAGGACGAGTGGGAGATCGGCCAGCTCCAGGACGCGATCGACGCCACCGTACGCGGCTTCGAGGACGTGGCCCGGATCCTGCCGGCCGACCGGGCGGTCTCCGAGCGGCTGTTGGAGGGCGTCTTCGCGCTGCGCGCCCGGCACGACGGCAACGACGTCGGGTACGGCTCGATCGTCGGCGCCGGCGAGCACGCCACGATCCTGCACTGGGTGCACAACCACGGCGCCACCCGTCCGGGTGACCTGCTGCTCATGGACATGGGTGTCGAGGGCCGCAACCTGTACACGGCCGACGTCACCCGGGTGCTGCCGGTCAGCGGCCGGTTCACCGCCCTGCAACGCCAGGTCTACGACATCGTGTACGCCTCGCAGCAGGCCGGCATCGAGGCCATCCGCCCCGGGGTGAAGTTCAAGGACGTCCACCTGACCTGCATGCGGGTGCTCGCCGAGGGCCTGTCCGAGCTGGGGCTGCTGCCGGTGAGCGTGGACGAGGCGATGGACGAGAAGTCGACCGTCTACCGGCGGTGGACGCTGCACGGCTTCGGTCACATGCTCGGCATCGACGTGCACGACTGCTCGAACGCCCGCAAGGAGACGTACCGCGACGGCGCGCTCGGCGAGGGTTACGTGCTCACCGTGGAGCCGGGTCTGTACTTCCAGCCGGAGGACGAGCTGGTCCCCGAGGAGCTACGCGGCGTCGGTGTACGCATCGAGGACGACGTGCTGGTGACCGCGACGGGTGCGGTGAACCTCTCGGCCGGGTTGCCGCGTACCTCCGACGAGGTGGAGACCTGGCTGGCCGAGCAGCGTGAGGCCGGTCCCCGCCTGCCCGGCTGACCGCGACACGAGTCTCCGAGGTCCCGGTCGACGTCCCACGACGTCGACCGGGACCTCGCCCTTTTGCCGTCGGGTGGTCCGCGTCGCGACGTTCTCCGCTCGGCGAGGTGACGGGCACCGCGCGCCTCGACGGCACACCTGGCCACTCTCGCCGTGCCGTCGGGCGGCGAGGTCGTAGCCTGCCGTCCGTCCGCGTTCGTGCTGCTCACGCCCCTTCCTGCCGCGCCGGCCGGGTTGACCGCGCCTGCCCTCAGTGTGCCGAATGCGGGGTTATCTCGGATACGTCCGCATCGCGAAGATGGTTCTCATACGGTGGGGATCAGAAGCTGCAACCTGTTTGTAGCTGGTCGTGGCGCCTCGGGCGGTGCGATCCCGTCTGGTATCAGGAAAGGGCGGAAGGCTCTGATGTCCAATGACGTAACGAGTACCGACGGCGGGGCCTCGACAGCTCCGCCGACACGACGACGACGGGCGCTCTGGGTCGCGGGCGTGGCCGGACTGACAGGCGTGGTCGGCCTCGCGGCCCTCGGCGGCCTTGCCGCCCGCGACGACAAGCCCAGCTCCGACCGGGTGTCCGACGCCCAGCCGTCGACCAACCGGCAGAACGTCAGCGACGCCGGGGCCAACGCCGACGGCGCCACGGAGAGCGGCGGCCGGGACGACGAGTGGAGCGGCGACGACTGGAGCGGCTTCGACGACCGGGCCGACGGGCACGGCGAGAAGGACCGCGGCACGCAGGTCCCGTGCGACAGCGACAAGCTGATCCAGGCGATCACGTACGCCAACAACACCGACGGCGGCGTGCTGGAACTCGCCAAGGGCTGCACCTACCTCCTGACCCGCAGCCAGGACGGCAACGGCCTCCCGGTCATCACCCAGCCGATCACCCTCAAGGGCGAGCACACCACCATCGGTCGTGAGGCCACCGCCGGCTACTTCCGCATCCTCAACGTCGGCCCAGGCGGGGACCTCGTCCTCAAGGGCCTGAGCATCCGGGGCGGACAGACCCTCCAGCAGGCGATGACCGTGGACCCGGCGACGGTGTGGGCCCCGTACTCGACGTCGGTCCGGGCCACGGCGGCCAGGCCGACCACGACGGCCGCGGCCAAGCCGACCACGGCGGCAGCCAAGCCGGCAGCGACCACCGCCGCCAAGCCAGCGGCCAAGCCGGCAGCGACCACCGCCGCCAAGCCAGCGGCCAAGCCGGCAGCGACCACCGCTGCCAAGCCGGCCACGACGGCCGCCAAGCCCGCCGCGAAGTCGGTGGTCACGACGGCGGCCAGGGTGGCGACGGGTACGGCGGTCAAGCCCGCGACGGCCGGGCCGGCGGTGACGCCGCTGGTGGAGGAGCCGGGGACCAACGACGGCGCCGGGGTGCTGGTGCAGCCCGGTGGCCGGGCGGAGATCCTGGACAGCGAGGTGCTCTACAACCAGTCCGGCGGCAACGGTGGCGGGCTGGCGAACTTCGGCAGCACCAGGCTCAGCAAGACCACCGTGGCGCACAACACGGCCTTCCTGCACGGCGGCGGCATCTTCAACGCCGGGGTGCTCCAGGTCGACGAGTCGAAGATCAAGGACAACACGGCCATCATCGGTGGTGGCGGCGTCGCCAACGGCGCGGTCGGGATCCTCACCGAGGGCGTCGACGGCGGCTCGGTCTGGGTCTACAAGAGCGAGATCACCGACAACGAGACGCTCGGCTTCGGCGGTGGAGTCCTGGACGTCGAGGGCACCACGACGCTGCACCAGACCACGGTCAGCGACAACACGGCCCTTCTCGCCGGCGGCGGGGTGGCCGTGGCCGACAGTCAGCTCACCCTCGAGCGGGCCACGGTGTCCAGGAACAGCACCGCCGGTGTGGGTGGCGGCGTGGCGGTCACCTTCGACAGCACCGCGACGATCGAGGAAACCACGGTCAAGGACAACACCGCCGGGTTCTTCGGCGCCGGCCTCTACAACGAGGACAGCGTCACCACGCTGCGCGACAGCGAGGTGGTCGGCAACCGTGCCGTCGGGCCGCTCGGCAGCGGCGGCGGCCTCTACAACACCGACGGCGGCGAGGTCACCCTGCGCCGGACGACGGTCTCGCACAACGTGGCGACCCTGCCGCCGGGTGGGATCTCCAACGGCCTCGGCAGCTTCGTACGACTTGACGACGAGTCCGCGGTGTCGGCCAACCGCCCCACCAACTGCCTGAACGTTCCCGGTTGCTTCTGACCGGAACGGGTGGCTGATCCACATAGAGGGCGCGCCCCTCCGAGCCGGTCGTCGGCGCGGAGGGGCGTACCCATTTGGGCTGCTCACCGGCCCTGCGGCCCGCTTGGGGGGCGCGTCCCCCGCCGGGGCTTCCCGACCCTTGCCGGCCCGCTACGAACCTAATGTGGGGTTGTTTCGGATAAGCCCGCGAGGCGAGGAACATTCTCATAAGTTGGTTTTGGGAGCTACAACCGATTTGTAGCAGGGGACGCCCGCCTGAGGGCGGCGACCCTGTCTGGTACGAGGAGAGGGCAGAGAGCTCCGATGTCCAACTACCTAACGAACAACGAAGCCTCCGGGCGGGCGGCGGCCAAGCGTCGCCGCAAGCTCTGGCTCGCCAGCGGCGTGGCCGGTTTGACGGGCGTGGTCAGTCTCGCGGCGGTGGGCGTCGCGAGCAGCGCCGGAGCGGTCGGCCTGAACTGGAACACCGCGCAGGTGAGCAAGGACGGTGACCAGCGCGGCGACGAGGGACGCGACTGGGACAAGGACCGGGACAAGGACCGGGACAAGGACCACGAGCGCGGGAAGGAGGTGCCCTGCGACACCGACAAGCTGATCCAGGCGATCGTCTTCGCCAACAACAAGCACGGCGGTGTGCTGGAGCTGGCCAAGGGCTGCACCTACAACCTGAGCCGCAACGACTACCAGGGCAACGGCCTCCCGGTGATCACCGAGAACATCACCCTCAAGGGTGAGCACACGACGATCGCCCGGGAAGCCACGGCGGACTACTTCCGGATCCTCAACGTCGGCAGCGGTGGGCACCTCACCATCAAGGGCCTGACCATCAAGGGTGGGCAGACCCTCGAACTGTTCGACGCGGTCGAGCCGGCAGCCGTCTGGGCGTCCTACTCGGACTCCGAGGCGATCGCCGCGCAGGTGAAGGCGGGCGTTCCGCTGAACCAGGCGCTCACCGCCCGCCAGGCCAACCCGAAGGCGGGCCTGAAGGCGGCGCCGAAGGCCGCACCCAAGGCCACGCCGAAGGCTCAGGGTGGCGTCGTCACGCCGCTCGTCGAGGAGCCGGAGCCGACCGACGGCGCCGGCATCCTGGTCCAGCCGGGCGGCACCGCCGAGATCCTGGAGTCCGAGGTCGTCCTGAACCAGTCCGGCGGCAACGGCGGTGGCGTGGCCAACTTCGGCACCACGAAGATCTGGCACAGCACCGTCGCCCGGAACACCGCCTTCTTCTTCGGTGGTGGTGTCTTCAACGCCGGCCTGCTCAAGGTCGAGGAGTCGAAGATCACCGACAACACCGCGGTCATCGGCGGTGGCGGCATCTCCAACGGCGCCGCCCCGATCTTCACCGACGACGTCGACGGCGGGACAGTCGAGTTGAAGAAGGCCGAGATCACCGACAACGAGACGCTCGGCTTCGGCGGTGGCCTGCTCGACATCGGTGGCAACACCACGGCGTACGAGACCAAGTTCGCCTCGAACACCGCGATCCTCGCCGGTGGTGGTCTCGCGGCGGCGGACAGCCAGCTGAACCTGCACAACGTCACGGTCGAGAAGAACAGCACGGCCGGCGTCGGCGGCGGTGTCGCCATCGCCTTCGACAGTGCCGTCACGTTCGAGAAGAGCAGCATCAAGGACAACACCGCCGGCTTCTTCGGCGGCGGGCTCTTCAACGCCGACAGCGTCACCACGCTGCGCGACAGCGATGTCGTCGGCAACCGGGCCATCGGCCCGATCGGGGTCGGCGGCGGCATCTTCGACATCTTCGGCGAGGTCACCCTGTCGAAGACGACTGTCGCCCACAACTTCTCCACCTTCGCCCCGGGCGGTGTCTTCACCTTCTTCGGCGAGGTGAACGTGGACGACAAGTCGGCGATCACCGCCAACCGTCCGACGAACTGCCTGGCCATCCCGGGCGGTGCCATCGAGAACTGCTTCGCCTGATCACCCTCGGGTGACAGCGGGCACGACCCGACACGAAAGGACCGGCCCCCTTCCGCACCTCGCGGAAGGGGGCCGGTCCGTCGTCACTTCTGGACGAACACCGCCACGCTGCGCGCCGGCACCGAGAACGTGCCGGACGCCCGGTCGAAAGCGGCCGTGCGCAGCACCGGGTCGGCCGACGTCAGCAGCACCGGGTGCAGTGCCACGTCCGCGCCGCGCAGACCGGTCACCGTCTGCGTCGCCGCCGTCGGGGTGCCGTTGAAGACCACGGTCACCGACGTCCACGGCCCGCCCAGGCCACGGGCGTCCAGGGTCATGGTGAGGACGCCCGGGGTCTCCCGCTCCCCGGACAGCGGGAACGCCACCCGCCGCTGCACCTGCTCGGCCGTGGGCAGACCGAACACCGGCGACGACGCCCGGATGCGCAGCAGCTCGGCGTACCGGGCGTCGGTGGTGGTGATCGCCGAGCAGTCCGGCACCAGCGCCGGGTCGGCCAGCAGCGGCCGCGCGTACGACCACTTGTCCTCGTTGTCGGGCGCGGGTGGCAGGCCGGCGCCGAAGCCGTTGCCCTGCTCGCAGTCCCAGCGGATCTGGTTGAACCAGTCACCGGAGTTGTACGAGTTGCGGTCCAGCGACTTCGACCGCAGCCGTTCGGTGCCGGCGGTGACGAACCCGGTGCTCTGCCCCAGCACCACGGTGCCCAGCGCCAGCACCTGCATCCGGGCCCGGTCCGCCGCCGAGGTGCCCTGCGGCAGCTTGTACGCCAACGCGTCGTACAGGATCTCGTTGTCGTGCGCGTCGACGTAGGTGACGGCCTCCCCCGGAGCGGCGGTGTAGCCGGCCGGGGAGCCGTTGTAGTCCACCTGCGCCCCGGTGACCTGCCGTCCGGCGGTGTCGGTGAACCGGTAGCCGCGCAGGTTGCCGGTGAGCCCCACCTTGATCAGGTCGTGGGCGTGCAGCAGTCGGGCCTTCTGCTCGGCAGCCGAGCCGTTGACGGCGTCGCCGTTCGGGTCGGTGTAGAGCCCCGACGCGAAGCCCTGCACGCGCGGGTTGGCGTCGAAGGGGCCACCGCCGCGCACCGCGTCGCGCAGCCGGTCGTTGAAGGTGCCGATGCCGGTGCCCGCCATGTTGGCCTGGGTGGCCTGCACAAACCGGGCGTCGTTGGCGACCTCGCCGAAGTTCCACCCCTCGCCGTAGAGCAGGATCGCCCTGCCGTCGACGCCGTCGCGGGCGACTGTCAGCCGGTCCAGGGCCTTGCGGACGGCCAGGATGTTCGCCTTCGGGTGGTGCCCCATCAGGTCGAAGCGGAAGCCGTCCACCTTGTACTGCCTGGCCCAGGTGACCAGCGAGTCGACCACCAGCTTGCCCATCATGGCGTGCTCAGGGGCGGTGTTGGCGCAGCAGGTGGAGTTGGCCACCGTCCCGTCCTCCAGCAGCCGGTGGTAGTAGCCGGGCACGATCTGGTCGAGCACCGACGTGTCGTCGGTGCCGGCGGCCGACGTGTGGTTGTAGACGACGTCCATGACGACCCGCAGGCCGGCGTCGTTCACCCCGGCGACCATCCGGCGGAACTCGGTGGTCCGCGCCGCGCCGGCCGGATCGACGGCGTAGCCGCCCTCGGGCACGGTGTAGTGCAGCGGGTCGTACCCCCAGTTGTAGCCGTCGGTCTCGGCGACCGCCGCCACGCATTTCTGCTGTTCCGCGGAGTCCGGCGGGAGGGCCGCCAGGTCGCAGGCCGGCTGGCGCTGGTCGGCGCGCTTCTCCGGGATGGTCGCGAAGTCGAACGCCGGCAGCAGGTGCAGGTGGGTGACACCGGCGTCGCCGAGCGCCTTCAGGTGGGTCATCCCGGCGGTCTTCGGGTCGGTGAAGGCGAGGAACGTCCCCCGCCGCTCGGCCGGCACGGTGTCGTCGGCCATCGAGAAGTCCCGCACCGACAGCTCGGAGATCTGCGCCTTCGCCGCCGGCACGGGCGCCGGTTTGCGCAGGGTACGCCAGCCGGCCGGGGCCAGCGCCGGGTCGTTCAGGTCGACCAGTTGGCTGTGCGTGGAGTCCGCCGCGAGGGCCACCGAGTACGGATCGGTCACCGAGGCGGTCACCATCTTCTGCGCCGCCGGTTGCCACGCCTGCACCTGGTAGCGGTAGTACTTCCCGACCCAGGCGTGGCTGCCGCGTACCGACCAGACACCGGTGCGGTCGTCACGGCGCATCGGCACCGTCGTCGGCTGGGCGGTGGGCGAGTCGAACAGGTGCAGCGCCACCATCCGGGCCGTCGGCGCCCACAGCGCGAGGCTCGGCGTACGGCCGGCGAACGTCGGGCCGAGCGTGGCGTCGGTGGCCCGGGCGTACACGTCGTCGAGCACGCCGGGGATCTGCACGCCGGTCGCGCCGAGCAGGGCGCCCGCCGCGTCGCGCTCGGTGACGAGCAGCTGCCCCCGCAGCGCCGCCGGGACCTTGGCCAGGTCACGACGGTCGAGCGTGAAGGTCCGGTACGACCACAGGTGCGGGAAGGCCGCCCGCTGGGCCTCGGTGAGCCCGTTGCGCTGCGCGGACAACGGCAGACTGGTGTACGTGCCGGTCAGCTCGCCGTCGACCATGCCGACCCCGCCGGCCGGCGCGGCCACCAGGGCGTACGTCTTCCCGTCGGTGGGTCCGGTCTGCCAGGCCACGGTGGACCGGTCGATCCAGTGCGCCTTCTGTCGACTGATGTCGGTGTCCCCGCTGGCGCTGGTCGCGTTCGTCGGCAGCAGGCGGCCCGGCGTGGCGGCGAGCAGCCACACCTCCCGGCCGGCGCTGGCGAAGTCGAGCCGCTGGTCGTCCGGCAGGTCCTTGGTGTCGCCGTTGTGGATGATGTAGTTCAGCCCGGTGGCCCCGGCCGCCAGCGGCACCCGGAACACCGCGCCGAACGCGTCGACCGAGGTCGGCTTGAGCGGGCTCGCCCAGTCGGTCGGGGTGGCCGCGCCGTCCCACAGGTGCAGGCCCCAGCCGTCGTAGTTGCCGTCTGCCCGCCGGTAGTGGAGCACGGCGGTGCCCTCCTCGACCGGCGGGGCCGGTGCACCGGCGGCCGCCTGCCGGCTCGGGTAGATCGTCGGGTCACCCTGCTTGAGCCAGATCTCGCCGGTGGAGGTGACGTCGATGCTGCGATCCTGGGCGACGTCCTTGTTCCCGTCGGAGTCGACCACCAGGAAGCTCACCGACCTGGCGCCCGGCTTGAGTTTCACCCACGCGAACCGGCCGTAGGAGTCCTCGCCCGCGAACGGCTGCCCCGTGGGCCACTCGGTGACGTACGCCGGGTCGATGTCACCCCACGCGTACAACGACCAGTCGTCGTACCCACCGGCGGGGCGCTGGTAGTGCACCACCGCCCAGTCCCGGGAACTGCCCTGTGCCGGCGTACCCACGACGGCCGTGGACCGGGCCGTGGCGGTGCGGCCCCGACCGTCGCGGACCACCGCCTTGTACTCGACGCGGGTGCCGCCGGCCAGGCCGGTCAGGTCGTGCTGCACCGTGTACGGCGCACGGTCGGCGCTGCCCAGCAGCGTCCACTTCCCCCCGGCGACCCGGGCCGCGACGGTGACGGTCGCGAGCGGGTCACCGGTCACCTGCGCGGTGACGGTGGCCCGGGTGGCGACCGGCGCGTCCGGAGCCGGGCTGGTGATGGTGATGGTGGGCTTGCCGGCGGGCCGCGCCACGGGTGTGCCGGCCCGGTGCACCACCGCCGACAGCGGCGGAACGGTGAGGGTGAGTCTGCCGTCGGCGCCGGCCCTTGCGGTGCCCGAGCCGCCGTAGATGCCGGTGAAGGTGGTGCCGGCCGACCAGGTGTCCACTGTGACAGTCTGCGCGGTGTCGGCGTTGTTCACCGCCACCACGTACTCGGTGCGGTCGCCGGGAGCGATCCGGGACGCGGCGAAGACACCCGGGCCGTCGGCCGCGTAGCGGGTGACCTGCACACCGTCGCGCAGGGCCGGGTGCGCCTGGCGCAGCCGGCCCAGCTCGGCGATCGTCCGGTACAGCGGATGGCCGGTGTCGAACTGGTCGCTGGCGTGGGTGCGGTCGGTGCCGAGCAGGTCGTCGTCGAGGTAGTCGGGGGTCTTCGACGCGAACATGTCCTGCCGGGCGTCCTTGTCACCGCCGGGGCCGGTGAAGCCCTGCTCGTCGCCGGAGTAGACCACCGGCTGGCCACGGGTGAGGAACATCAGCTGGTGGGCGAGCTGGTCACGCCGCAGATGGCTGCCCGCACCGGTGCCACCACCGGCGATGAACGAACCGATCCGGCCCATGTCGTGGTTGCCCAGGAACGTGGTCAGCCGACCGGCGTCGGTGTCCCGGGCGGCGTACAGGTCGTCGCGGGCGTACACGTCGGCAAGCGCCTTCGCCGAGCCGGCGCCGGCGGTGTAGCCCCGCGCGGCCTCCTGGAAGGCGAAGTCGAGGGTGGCTGGCAGGCCGCCCTGCCGGACGTAGCTGGAGCTGATCTCCGGGTCGGCGCTGTACACCTCACCGAACATGAAGAAGTCCTTCTTGCCGGCCTTCTCGGCGGCCCGCTCGATACCCCTGCTGAACTGCGGCCAGAAGTCCATGTTGACGTGCTTCACGGTGTCCAGCCGGAACCCGTCGACGCCCGTCGCGCCGATCCAGTCCCCGTACGCCTTGGTCAGCCCCTGGACCACCTCGGGACGCTCGGTCCACAAGTCGTCGAGGCCGAAGAAGTCGCCGTACTCGCTGTTCTCGCCGGCGAAGGTGGAGTCGCCCCGGTTGTGGTACATGGTGGCGTCGTTGAGCCAGGCCGGCACCTTCACGGTGGCGTCTCCCGGCTCGGCGAACGTCGGCGTGTACGGGAACGACTCCCGGTCGACCGGTGGGAAGGCCCGGCTGCCGTCGGCGTAGTTGCGGTCCTCGAACGCGCGCCCCTGCGCGTCGGTGTACGGCGAGGTCGCCTTGTCCACGTACGCGTACCTGTCCTCGGCGTACTTGATGACGTCGGCGGTGTGGTTGACGATCACATCGAGGTAGATCTTGATGCCGCGCTGGTGGGCGAGCCGGACCAGCCGCTTCATCTCCTCGTTGGTGCCGAAGTGCGGGTCCACCTGGGTGAAGTCGGTGATCCAGTAGCCGTGGTAGCCGGCCGAGACGTCGTCGCCGCTGCCCTGCACGGGCCGGTTCTTGAAGATCGGCGCGAGCCAGATGGCCGTGGTGCCCATCCCCTGGATGTAGTCGAGCTTGTCGATGACGCCCTTGAGATCGCCGCCGTGGTAGAAGCCCTTGTCGGCCGGGTCGAGCCCGGTGCGCAACCGGTCGCCGGTGAGGCCGCCCCGGTCGTTGCGGGGGTCGCCGTTGGCGAACCGGTCCGGCAGGACGAAGTAGAACTGCTCGGCACGTGCGGAGGTGTCGCCCGCCTTCAGCAACGCGTCGGCGGTGGGTTCGTCGCGCCACTGGAGGGCGCCGGCGGCGGCCAGCGTGTCGGCACTGGACGGACGGGGATCGCCGGTGGCGCCGAGCTGGCGCACCGCGACCGGGGCGCCGACGAGGGTGACGGTGAGCAGTGAGACGAGAGCCAGCAGGGCGGTGCGCGGTATCGGCGGGGGTTTCATCGACGCCTTCCTCTGGTGGATTGGCCGCACGCTAACCCTTGCCGAAACATTCTGCAATACCTTGCAAACATGGTCGCAACAAAGCAGCGTCCTTGCGGAAGCGGCAATCAGAACCCGCTACACCGCACCCCGTCGACCGTGCACCCACGCGGCGTCACGGACGCCCGCTCCAGATGGAAGCGCAGCGCCGCCGACCCGCCGGGCGGCACGTCAACCCCACTGACGTACGTGAAACCGCCGTCGAACTGCCGCACCGTCCCCTGTGGCACACCCTCCACCCAGGTCGTCACCAACCGCCCACCGCCGGAGAACTCGAACCGCACCGACCAACCACGGCGCACGCCCGACGCGTTGACGACCAGCACCTCGCCGATGAACCCGCCGTCGAAGCTCTGCACGACCCGGTACCGGCCACTGACCGGCGGCGGAGCCTGCGGAGCGCGCGTGGGCTCCCGCGCTGGCGTCGAGGCGACCGTCGGTGCCCACGTCACCGCCGGGCCGCTCGACGGCACCCCACTCGCGCGCGGCGACAGCCCCGGCCGCAACTCCGGAGCCGACGACCCGGTCGCCGCCGGTGCCGGCTCACCCGACGGCACCCGCGGCAACGGCAACGCCGGCGGGGGCGACCCCGCGTCCGACGCCGGACTCCGCCCCCGGTACGCGCCCAACGCCACGATGAGCAGCACCACCATCACGACGACACCGGCCAGCACCACGATCCAGGGCGACGACGCGATGGCTACCGGACCACGGGACGGTCGACGGGCACGACGCATGCCGGACATGTACCTCCCTCAGCGGACCGTCCGGGCAGCGTAGCGATCGACGGCCGGGCCCGGGAAGCGCCGACGATCAGCCCAGGCGGCAGCTGACGCCGTTGACCGTGCACCGCAGCGGCCGGGTCCCCGACTCGCCCCAGCCCAGCCGCAACCGCAGCGTCCTGGTGTCGCCCGGGGCCAGCGAACGGGTACCCCGCACGACGAACTCGCCGTCACCCCGCCCCCACACCGAAACCCCCGAGTCGTCGGACACCCGCAGAGCCCACATGTCGTCGTCGAACGCCAACTCCACCCGCCACTCCACCGCCTGGCTCGTGGAGTTCGTGACCGACAGCACCGCCTCGGTCCCGTCCCGGCCGTCCGTACCGACCTCGTACCGCGCGCTCACCGTCCGCGCCGGCGTCGGCGCCACCGCCGGGGCGCTCACCCGCGTGGCCGACGGCGACGCCGTGGCGACCCGCGGCGACGGCGTCCGACCGCTCCGCGACGGCCGCGGCGACACCGTCCGCCGCTCCACCCCCGCCGGCGTCGGCCCACCCGTCGGCGACACGGCCGCGGGCACCGTCGGCAGGAACACCGGCGGCGCGGCCCGCGGCCCGTCACCCCGCTCCCGGGTACGGAACGACAGCAACGCGACCACCAGCAACGCCACAAGCACACACACGCCGAGCAGCACCACAACCCACGGCACCGACGCCAACACCCGGGCCGTCCGCACCTCTGCCGCACCCTCCGGCCGCACCGCCATCAGGTCTCCCCTCGTCCCCACCGACGCGCCAGCGTAGCCAGCAACGACGGATCGGGCCGATCGGCCCACCCGACACCGCGAAGGGGCCGGTCGCGCAGACGGCCCGGCCGATCAGGCCGTCCGGACGACCGTGCAGATGACCGGCTCCGCATCGGCGGTACGCAGCAGATAGCGGTACCGCTCCCCCGGCACCGCACACCCCCGGCTGTCCAGGAACTCCCACTCCACCGCCACCATGGCCAGCATCGCGGACAACGGCTGGACGTCCTCGATACGGGCGTGCGCCGCGACCAGCTCCCGGTCCTGGTAGTCCGGGGCGGCGCCCACGAAGGACAGCGCGACGGCCGCCGGCGAGCTGAACGAAAAACTGTACGTGTCGGCCACCACCAGTCCGGGCAGGGCGTAGCAGCCGGCGAGAGCCGGCAGGTCACCGGAGACCAGCGCCACGCCGTACCGGTCGAAGAAGTCCGCCAGAGTGTCGAGATCGGTGGAGGCGTTCACGGCGACAGCAATTGCCGGTCACCAGCCAGGTCAAACCTCAACGCGCCGGAACCCGGACCTCGATCTCCGCACCCAACCGCGCACCCGAGGCCAGACCCAGGTCGTCCCCGCTCCAGAACCGCCCCGGGTCGTACCAGTTCGGACGTTTCCCCGGCGGCAGCAACCCCATCGCCTCGTAGGTCACCGCCACCACCTCCGCGCAGTACGCCGTCTCCAACGCCCGCTCCCGCGCCTGACCCGATTTACCCGGCTCGCCCGTTCCTGCCGGCGTACCCGCGCCCGGGGGCTGTCCCGGCTTGCCCGCCCCTGCCGACTGCGCCGGCTCGCCCGCGCCCAAAGGCTGTCCCGGCTCGCCTCTTCTCCCCGGCAGGCCGGCCAGACGCGCCAGTCGCCCGGGACGCGGCAACGTCGGCACCCGCCCCCGCGCCCACCGCCACGCCAGCTGCGCCGTCGACGGGAACGGCGTCCCGTCCAGCCGCGCGACAGTCCGCAGCACGGCCCGTTCCATCTCCCCGTCCGCAGGCGGGTCGAGCTGCCGCAACCAGGCCCGCTGGCCGTACCGGTTGGCCCAGACGCAGACCGCGTCCCGCAGGTCGTGCAACTGCACACCCCGCTGATGACCGCCCGACCACAGATCGGGCAACGACCGGCCCAACTCCGCGTGCCACATCAGTGGCGGCATGTCGTCCAGCACCACCGCCATCCCGACGTGGTTCACCGGGCTGTTGGTGGTCAACTGGATCGCCCGGTCCGGCACGCTACGGCCCCGGAACACCCACACGTCACCGGTGCGGGTCAATTCGACGGCCTCATCCAGGCTGATGCTCATGAGGGTCTACCCTAGGCCGATGCGGCAACGGATGCGGTGGTGGAAGGTCCTCGGGCTGGCCGGCCTCGCCGGCGTCGCGGCCTCCGGCGTGGTCATCGCCCGCGCCGAACGACGGCGGCGCGCGTACACCCCCGAGGAGATCCGCCAGCGGCTCCTGGAACGCCACGCCCAAGCTGGGGAAACCTCCCCTGTGGAGGGCGCGCGGGGCTCCGCCTCCGACGAGTGACCGACACCGTGCGGCACGACGACGCCCGTCGCTGAGCGGGCAGGTCCACGCCGATCCGGTGGTGCTCTGAGACTGCTCCGACGCGGCTGCTTCTCCGACGGCGGCCTACTCGCGGCGTCCGGCGCCGGCCTGCTCGCGTTTTCCGGCGGCGGCCTGCTCGCGGCCGACCGGCTCCGCAACGTGCCGCCCCGCGCGGGATCACTAGGCAGGGCCTTTGCCGGGCGGACCCGGCCCTGCTCGCATGATCGTGCTCGATCCCTGATGTAGTGGCCTCCCCGCGCCGCCGAGGGGCCTCTTTCCTGGATCGAGTGCGATCTTCGGGTTGTCGAGTGTGGTTTCGGTGGCATTGCCCGGTTTGAAGACTGGTCCGGCCGGGTGATGTGGTCGGGGTTTTGGGTTCGGATGGGTTTGGTCGGAGTTGGTTCGGTGGTGTGGTCGGGGTTGGGTTCGGGAGGTGTGGGCGGGGCGTTTGAGTTCGGGTGGGTGGGATCGGGGGGCAGTTTGGGTTCGGGTGGGTCTGCTGTCGGGTTCGGGTCGGGTGCGCTGATGTGTGGTGTCCGCCGTTGTGAGGTTTGTGCCGTGGGCGGGGCCACCCTGGGGGCGGAATCGGGGGCCGGGCGGGGTCGTTGTACGTGGCATGCCGCCGCGACTTCGGGTCGCGGGGGCGAGGGTGGCCCCCGGGGAACACCGGCCCGGCCGCCGCGGTTACATCCCCCGGCACGACCAAGCAGCCGCCTGCCGTGAGGCCTGGAATGGTCCGCCGCCCCCGGCTGTTGCACAGTCTCCCGATGCCGGCCCGCACGGGCCGCCGGGTGAGAAGACTTCCCCCCGCTTTGCACGTGCGGCACGCCCCACACCCCCCGGGGTGTGTCGTGTACCCCCGACAGGCAGAGGAGCACGCCATCATGCGTACCGATCTGATCCGTAAGACCGCCCTGACCGCCGCTGGCCTGGCCTTCACCGGCGGCGCCATCGCCGGACCCGTCACCACCGCCTTCGCCGCCCCGACCAGCGCCAAGCCCGCATCGCAGACCCAGGCCGACCGCAAGCCCGCCAGCGAGCGGGAGCTGGGCGTGCGCTACGAGGCGCAGCCGAACTTCTACTACTGCGGCCCCGCCGCCACCCGCAACGCCCTGAGTGTGCAGGGCAAGAACATCAACGT
>NZ_JBEXGP010000025.1:0-76845 GCF_040607375.1 Micromonospora sp. NPDC005298 | reverse complement strand
ATCATGAGGTTGGCGGCACCGCGCCCGGCGTGTCGCGCCGCCAACCTCATGATCGACGGGGCTGGATGCGGTGGGGTTGGGGTGGGCGAGTGTCGTACCGGTTTGATGGGATGAGCTGATGCAGGCGTACCGGTTGGTGCGGCGGTCCGGAGTGGCCGCCGGCAGCGGCGCGTCTTCCGGGCCGGGTCCCGCCGGTTGGCGTGTCGATCCCGTGCAGGCCGAGGTGGTCGGGCACACCGACGGGCCGATGCTGGTGCTCGGCGGCCCGGGCACCGGCAAGACCAGCACCCTGGTCGAGGCCGTCGCCGCCCGGGTGCGCGAGGGCGTCGACCCCGAACGGGTCCTGGTGCTGACCTTCGGTCGCCGGGGCGCCACCGCGCTGCGCCACCGCATCGAGGCCCGCGTCGCGCAGGACGGCCACCGGGTCCTGCGCGAGCCGCTCGTGCGCACCTTCCCGGCGTACGCCTTCGGGCTGCTCCGCCGGGCCGCCGCCGAGCGGGGCGAACCGTCGCCGCGCCTGCTCACCGGCCCCGAGCAGGATCTGATCATCCGAGAGCTGCTGGACGTGGTGGGCGAGGAGCCCGAGGACGACCCGGTCGGCTGGCCGGACGACCTGCGCCCGGCCCTGCGGACCCGCGCCTTCGCCGGTCAGCTGCGCGACCTGCTCATGCGGGCCGCCGAACGCGGCGTCGGCCCGGTCGACCTGGCCCGGCTGGGCGAGAGGCTCGGCCGCGACGACTGGCCGGCCGCCGCCCGCTTCCTGCGGGAGTACGTGGCAGTGCTCGCGCTGCGTGACGTCAGCAACCGGGGCTCCATCGCGTACGACCCGGCCGAGCTGGTCCGGGCCGCCACCGGGCTGCTGCGCGACGACGAGGAGCTGCTGGCCGCCGAGCGCCGCCGCCTCGCCCACGTGTACGTCGACGAGCTGGCCGACACCGACCCCGCCCAACTGGAGCTGCTCTCGGTGATCGCCGGCGGGGGCACGTCGCTTGTCGCCTTCGCCGACCCGGACTCGTCCACGTACGCGTTCCGGGGCGCCGACCCGGCCGCGGTGAGCACGTTCAGCCACCGTTTCCGGACGGCGTCCGGGGCACCGGCGGCCCAGGTGCTGCTGAGCACGTCGTACCGGGCCGGTCCCGAACTGCTCGCCGCGATCGCCCGGCTCGGCCGCCGGCTGCGCGGCCCGGCGGCGCACCGCCGGCTGCACCCCCTGCCGGACGCGCCGCCAGGTGTGGTCGAGGTGCACACGTTCCGCTCGGCGACAAGCGAGGCCGCCTGGCTGGCCCACGCGCTGCGCTCCGCCCACCTGCTCGACGGTGTGCCCTGGTCACGGATGGCGGTGCTGGTGCGGTCCACCGCGTTGCAGCTGCCCACCCTGCAACGGGCGCTGCACGCTGCCGGCGTACCCACCGTGGTGCACGGCGAGGACCTGCCCCTGCACCTGCAACCGGCGGTGGCACCCCTGCTGCTCCTGCTGCGCTGCGCCCTGAAGCCGGAACACCTGGACGAGGAGGCGGCGGTCGCGTTGCTGCACTCGCCGCTCGGCGGTGCCGACCCGCTGGCCGAGCGGCGGCTGCGGCAGGGCCTGCGCGCGCTCGCGCTGGCCCGCGGTGATCGCCGTCCGTCCGGCGAGCTGATCGTCGAGGCGTTGCGTGACCCGGCGGAGCTGGCCGGCATCGACCGGCGGTGGGCCGAGCCGGCGCAGGCGGTGGCCGGTCTGCTGGCCACTGCCCGGGACGCAGCCGCCCAACCCGGCGCGACCGCCGAAACCGTGTTGTGGGAGGTCTGGGACACCAGCGGGCTCGCCGAACGCTGGGCCGGCGCGATCGGTCAGGGGCGGCCGGCGGCCGGCGAGGGCGACCTGGCCCGGCGCAGACGCGCGGAGGCGGCCGACCGGGACCTCGACGCGGTACTTGTGCTCTTCGACGCGGCGGCGCGCTTCACCGACCGGCTGCCCGGTGCCCGTACCGAGGTCTTCCTCGACCACGTGCTCGCCCAGGACCTGCCGGCCGACACCATCGCACCGACCGCCGACCGGGGTGCGGCCGTACGGCTGCTCACCGCGCACGCGGCGAAGGGCCTGGAATGGGACCTGGTCGCGGTGGCCGGTGTGCAGGAGGGCATCTGGCCGGACCTGCGGCTGCGCGGCAGCCTGCTCGGCTCGGAGCGGCTGGTCGACGTACTGACCGGCCGGTCCGTGGGCGGCGCGAACGCGGCGAACGTGGTGGGTCAGACCTCGGCGTTGCTGGACGAGGAGCGCCGCCTCTTCCACGTCGCCATCAGTCGCGCTCGGCACCGCCTGCTGGTCAGCGCGGTGGCGTCCGCGGCGGTCGGCGGCGACGACCACGAGGAGCAGCCGAGCCGTTTCCTGCACGAGCTGGCACCGCCCGCGCCACCCACCCCGCCGTCCACGCCACCGCCCGGCCCGCGTACCGGCCCGCCGACCGGTGACCCGCTCGACGGTCCGACGTCCGGCGGGGACGAGGGTGCGGACGGCGACGGGGAGGGGGACAGTCCCGGCGCACTGCCGGTGACCCGCCCACCCCGGGCGCTCACCCTGCCGGCACTTGTCGCCGAACTGCGTACCGCCGTCACCGACCCGGCCGTGCCGGCGGCCCGGCGGCGCGCCGCGGCGACCGAACTGGCCCGCCTCGCCGCCGCCGGGGTGCCCGGCGCACACCCGGACGACTGGTGGGGGCTGCGCGCGCTCTCCGACGACCGGCCGCTGGTGGACGACGGCAAGGCGGTGCGGGTCACCCCGTCGGCGATGGAGAGCGCGTTGCGGTGCAGCCTGCGCTGGCTGCTGGAACGGCACGGCGGCAGCGGCCCCACCAGCACCGCGCAGGGGGTGGGCAACCTGGTGCACGCCGCCGCGATGCTCGCCGAGGACGCCAGCGCCGACCGGGGTGCCCTCCTGGACTACGTCGCCGCCCGGTTCGACGCGATCGAGCTGGCCGCCCGCTGGATGGCCGGCCCGGAACGGGAACGCGCCGAGGCGATGGTCGACAAGCTGCTGCGCTGGCTGGCCACCAACCCGCGCCGGCTGCTCGCCATCGAGCACGAGTTCGCGGTCCGGCTCGACGACCCACAACGGCCGGTCGACCTGACCGGTCGCGTCGACCGGCTGGAGGTCGACGAGGCCGGCCGGCTCGTGGTGATCGACCTCAAGACCGGCAAGTCCACCGCGGTCACCGGCAGCGAGTTGGCCGAGCACCCGCAGCTCGGCGCCTACCAGGCGGCCGTGGAGGCGGGAGCGTTCGCCGAGTTCGGCGACGAGTCCGGGGGCGCCGCGCTGGTGCAACTCGGCACCTCGGCGAAGGACGCCCGCGAACAGAACCAGCCGGCGGCGGGGGAGGGCCCGGCGGCCGGCTGGGCGACCGCGCTGGTCCGGCGTACCGCCGATACGATGGCCGCTGCCACCTTCGCCGCGGTGGCCAATTCGAAGTGCCGGGTCTGCCCGGTGCGCACCAGCTGCCCGGTCTCCGGGCAGGGGCGCCAGGTCGTCGAACCGCCGACCGTCCGACGCGCCACCGAGGGCGAGGAGTGAGCCGGTGTCAGGAGCCGAGGCGACACCGTGACCCAGCCCACCCTGTTCGGCGCCGGCCCGGCGCCGACACCTCGGCTCGCCGACTCCGGCCCCCGGTACACCCCCGTCGAGCTGGCGAAACTCCTGCGGCTGCCGGCGCCCACCCGGGAACAGGCCGCGATCATCGCCGCCCCGGTGGAGCCGCTGCTGGTGGTGGCCGGGGCCGGCTCCGGCAAGACCGAGACGATGGCCGCCCGGGTGGTCTGGCTGGTCGCCAACTCGTACGTGCGGCCGGAGCAGATCCTCGGCCTGACCTTCACCCGTAAGGCCGCCGGTGAGCTGGCGCACCGGGTCCGTACCCGCCTCGACCAGCTGATCCGCCGTCTCGGCCGGCAGGGCCGCGACCCGCTGGACGACCCGCTCGCCGGCGAGCCCACCGTCTCCACCTACCACTCGTACGCCGGGCGGATCGTCACCGAACACGGATTGCGGGCCGGCTACGAGCCGTCCACCCGGCTGCTCACCGAGGCGTCCCGCTGGCAGTTGGTGGACCTGCTGGTACGCAACTACGACGGTGACATGTCCGAGGTGGACCGGATGCCGAGCACCATCACCGACGCGGTGCTGGCGCTCGCGGGGGAGCTGGACGAGCACCTGGTCGCCCCGGACGAGCTGGCCGCCTGGACGGGCCGTTTCTTCGCCGAGGTGCAGTCCCGCCCGGGGCGGGTGTACGCCGACGTGCGCAAGGCGCTCGCCCTGCAACAGACCCGGCTGCGTCTGCTGCCGCTGGTCCGGGCGTACGCCCGGCGCAAGCTCGACTTCGAGGCGATGGACTTCGCCGACCAGCTGGCCCGGGCGGCGCGGGTGGCCCGGGACCACCCGGCGGTCGGCGAGATCGAACGGGACCGTTTCCGCGCGGTGCTGCTCGACGAGTACCAGGACACCAGCCACGCCCAGGTGGTGCTGCTCAACGCGCTGTTCGGTGGCGGGCACCCGGTGACGGCGGTGGGTGACCCGTGCCAGTCCATCTACGGCTGGCGGGGGGCCAGCGCGGGCACACTGGACCGGTTCCCCACCGAGTTCGCGCGACCCGACGGTCAACCCGCGCGTGCGCTCGGGCTCACCACGAGCTGGCGTAACCGCCCGGAGATCCTCCGGGTGGCGAACGCGCTGTCCACCCCGCTGCGCGCGGCCGGTGCCCGGGTGCCGGAGCTGCGCTCGGCGCTGACCGTCCTGGACCCGATCCCGCACCGCAGCCCCGCGGGGGCGGCCGGCGGCACGGTGCACTGCGCGTTGCTGCACACGTACGCCGACGAGGCGGCCTGGATCGCGGACAGCGTGCTCGCGGCCTGGCGCGGCGCGGCCCGGATGCCCGGCGCGGCCCCCGAGCACATTCCGGTGGCGCAGCGCCCGACGACTGCCGTGCTGGTCCGGGTCCGCAGCCAGATCCCGGCGATCGAGTCGGCGCTGCGCGAGCGCGGCCTACCGGTCGAGGTCGTCGGACTGGGTGGCCTGCTGGACACTCCCGAGGTCCGCGACGTGGTGTGCACGCTGCGGGTGCTGGCCGACCCGACCGACGGCGCCGCGCTGCTGCGCCTGCTCACCGGCGCCCGCTGGCGGATCGGGCCACGGGACCTGGTGGCGCTGCACCGGCGGGCCCGGGCCATCGCCAACGCCCGACGGCAGATGGCCGCCGACGAGACCCCGGAGATCACCCCCGACCTGCTGGACGAGGCGACCCTGGTGGAGGCGCTGGCCGACCTGGGGCCGGCGCAGGCGTACTCGGCGGAGGGGTTCGCGCGGCTACGCGCGTACGGCATGGAACTGGCGCTGCTGCGCTACCGGCTGGACCAGGCGCTGCCGGACCTGATCGCGGACATCGAACGGACCATCGGCCTGGACGTGGAGGTCGCGGTGCGTGCCGGTCGGGACGGCGCCGGCGACGCCGGACTGGCCCGTGGCCACCTGGACGCCCTCGGTGACGTGGCGGCCCGCTTCAGCGGGGAGACCCCGGGAGCGACCCTGTCCGGCTTCCTGTCCTATCTGGCCGCCGCCGAGGACGAGGAGCGCGGCCTGGCCCCCGGCGAGGTCGAGGTGGTGGAGGGCGCCGTCCAGGTGGTCACCGCGCACGCCGCGAAGGGCCTGGAGTGGGACGTGGTGGCGGTCGCCGGGCTGTGCCGTGGCTCGTGGCCGGGGCCGGTGCGCAACTCCGATCACTGGCTGGGTGGGCTGGGCGTGCTGCCGTTCCCGCTGCGCGGCGACGCCGACGGTCTACCGGAGCTGATGCTCGACGAGGCGGGGGACCAGCGGGCCGTGGCCCGCGCGGTGACCGACTTCACCGACGCGTGGCGGGCGCACGACGAGCGGGAGGAACGCCGGCTGACGTACGTGGCGGTCACCCGGCCGCGCCGGCTGCTGCTCTGCTCCGGCTACTGGTGGGGGGAGGGCACGAAACGGCCGCGCGGCCCGTCGGTCTTCCTGCGCGAGGTGTACGACGCCTGCCTGGACGGCGGGCCGGGGCACCTGGTCGACGCGTGGGCGCCGGAGCCGACCCCGGATGCGACGAACCCGACGGCCGAGGTGGTGCTCCGCGCCGAGTGGCCGGCTGACCCGTTGGGCGGTCGCCGACCGGCGCTGGCCGAGGCGGCCGGGTTGGTCCGCCGTCTGATGACCGACGGCCCGGCTGCGCTGGCCGTCGGGCCGGTGGGGCCGGTGGTCGCCGGGCCCACGGAGGCGACGGCCGAGCCGGAACCCGATCCGGAGGTGGCGCGCTGGCGGCGCGAAGCTGATCTGCTGCTCGCCGAGCGGGCCGAGCTGACCCGGCTCTCCGGCGCGGTCGAGGTGGCCCTGCCGGGGCAGTTGAGCGTCACCCAGCTCGTCGCGTTGCGCAACGATCCGGCGGCGCTGGCGCGTACGCTGCGCCGTCCGGTGCCCGCCGAACCCAACCCGTACGCCCGTCGGGGCACCGCCTTCCACGCGTGGCTGGAGCAGCGCTTCGGCGCCGACCGGCTGCTCGACCTGGACGAGCTGCCCGGCGCTGCGGACGCGGACGCCGCACCGGACGAGGCGCTCGTCGAGCTTCAGGAGCGCTTCCTGGCCAGCGAGTGGGCCGACCGGGCGCCGGTGGAGGTGGAGGTGCCGTTCGCCACGGTGATCGCCGGGGTGGTGGTGCGGGGCCGGATGGACGCCGTCTTCGCCCGGCCGGGTGGTCGGTTCGACGTGGTCGACTGGAAGACGGGTCGGCAGCCCACCGGGCCGGCGGCCCAGGTAGCGGCGGTGCAGTTGGCCGTGTACCGACTGGCCTGGGCGGAGCTGGCCGGGGTGCCGGTCGACCGGGTGGGCGCGGCGTTCCACTACGTCCGGCACGGCACGACCGTTCGCCCCGCCGACCTGCTGGATGTGACAGGGCTCACCGCCATGATCAGCCAGTTGCCCGAAGATTCTGCCCAAGCTTGACCGCTGAGGGGAAATCCGTGCTAGCTTGAACGGGTTGCAGTTTTGGTTACCAGAGACTCTGTGTGCGCCTGGCGGGAATTGTGGCCCCAGGCGCTCTTTGTTGTGTCCGGAGTTCTCCGGGCGGGGCGACCAGCAGCGACAGGCGATTCGCGCATTTCCGCGCGGAGCGCTCCTCTTCGGACACGCAACAAGTGCGAGTCCGACGTTCCGTCAAGGAGACGAAACACATGGCTATTGGCACCGTGAAGTGGTTCAACGCTGACAAGGGCTTCGGCTTCATCACCCCCGACGGCGGCGGCGCTGACGTCTTCGCCCACTTCTCGGCGATCCAGTCCTCCGGCTACCGGAGCCTGGACGAGAACCAGCGGGTCGAGTTCGAGGTGACCCAGGGCCAGAAGGGCCCGCAGGCGGAGAACATCCGCCCGCTCTGATCTTCGGATCGGTCAGCATTACCTGTCGCGCCCTCCGGGTGTGACGGTGACGGGACCGGCCCGCCCCGCCGCCGCCTGCCTCCGCAGGCGTCGGCCCGGTGGCGGGCCGGCCCGTACTCCAATCGGTTCGTGCTTGTGAGTCCTGGCTGCCTTGCGCAGCCGGTTGACAGCGCCGACTTCGGCGCCCTCCCTCGACACGTTCCGCGTCGAGGAAGGCTTCTGCGTGACCACAGTTATTCCGTCTTTCGCCCATACCGGTCTGGCGCCGGCGCTGCTGAGCGCCCTGACCGCGCAGGGCATCACCGAGCCGTTCCCGATCCAGACGGCGACTCTTCCGGACTCGCTCGCGGGCCGGGACGTGCTCGGCCGGGGTCGTACCGGCTCCGGTAAGACGCTCGCCTTCGGGCTTCCCCTGCTCTCGCGCACCGCCGGCCGCAAGGCCCGCCCGGGTCGCCCGCTGGCCCTGGTGCTGGTGCCGACCCGTGAGCTGGCCCAGCAGGTCACCACCGCGCTGGCCCCGTACGCCCGCGCCGTCGGGCTGCGCTGCGCCACAGTCGTCGGCGGGCTGTCGTTGCAGCGCCAGGCGGACGCGCTCCGCGCCGGCGCCGAGGTCGTCGTGGCGACCCCCGGCCGGCTGCACGACCTGATCAACCGTGGCGACGCCCGGCTCGACCAGGTTGAGATCACTGTGCTGGACGAGGCCGACCAGATGGCCGACATGGGCTTCCTGCCGCAGGTGACCAAGCTGCTGGAGCAGGTCGCGCCGCAGGGGCAGCGGATGCTCTTCTCCGCCACCCTGGACGGTGGCGTGGACCGGCTGGTCCGCCGCTTCCTGAGCAACCCGGTGACCCACTCGGTCGACCCGGGCACCGCAACGGTCACCGCGATGACCCACCACGTCCTGCACGTCGACGCCATCGACAAGCCCGACGCGTTGACCCGGATCGCCGCCCGCGAGGGCCGCACCATCCTGTTCATGGGCACCAAGCACCGCGCCGACCGGCTCGCGCGCCAGTTGCTCTCCAAGGGTGTACGCGCGGCCGCGCTGCACGGCGGCAAGTCCCAGCCGCAGCGCACCCGCATCCTGGAGCAGTTCCGCAACGGCCAGGTGACCGCCCTGGTCGCCACCGACGTCGCCGCCCGGGGCATCCACGTGGACGGCCTCGACATGGTGGTCAACGTGGACCCGCCGACCGAGGCGAAGGACTACCTGCACCGGGGCGGCCGTACCGCCCGGGCCGGCGAGTCCGGCAGCGTGGTCACCCTGGTCCTGCCCGAGCAGCGCCGGGACGTGTCCCGGCTGATGGCCGTCGCCGGCATCCGACCGGAGTCGGTCCAGGTGCGCCTCGGCGACGGAGCGTTGGCCCGGGTGACCGGTGCCCGCGAGCCGTCCGGCGTGCCGGTGACCATCGTCGCGCCGTCGGTGGCGGCCGGTCGGGTACGCGCCTCCGGTGGCTCGGCCGCCGACGGTGCCGCCCGGCCCGCACACCGCGCGTCGGGCCGGTCCCGCCGTCCGCGCCGCCCCAGTACCGTCTGATCTTCCGCACCCCGACCGACCCGTTCCGCCTCGGCGGGGCGGGTCGGTTTCGTGTGCGGGGTCTGTGATCGGTGCGCGCTTCTCCGGTGGTGCGGTCGGTAGCCCTCGTGGTTGACCGGCCGTCGGGTGTGGGCAGTCGGCGACCGGTGCCTCTGAGTCGGTAATCAGCCTCGGCGCGGTCGGCTGGCCGACTGCGTCCACACGCCGGGTGGTCGAAGCTGGCCAACGGGGGCAGCCGGGCGGGGGACCCGGCACGGGAGGGGTGACCATGGCGGGCGAAGCCGGCTCGGGGGCGCTGCGCGAACTGATCCTGGTGGTCGCCGTCGCGCTCGCCGGGTTGCTGCTCGCCATGGTCGCGGCCTTCACACCCTGGCATGCCACCCCGGCGGGCAACGCTCCCGCCGGCCTGGTGGAGCTGCGCAGCCCCGGCGACCCGGGCTCCGGCCCGGCCGTCGCACACCGGGGCTGAGCAGCGACCGGCCGACCGGTGCCGGCGGAGGGGCAGGCCCGGTCAGGATCGGTACGAGGTGTGGTCGGGCCGGCGGGGCACCGGCCCGACCACACCGCCTCCACCTCTACCGCTTGCGCCTCGGCGTTCCGCGCGTCTGTCCGTTCCGCGCGTCTGTCCGTGCCGCGCGTGGCTGCCCGTGCAAGATCGTGCTCGATCCGGGAAACAGGCCCTTCGCAGCGCGGACCAGACCACTACATCCATGATCGAGCGCGATCATGCGGGAAGTGGCGCCGTTTCTCCGACGATCAGATCAGGATCTGCTCAGGAGGTGCTGCGGGCGTGACCGCTCGGGTCGCGGGTGAGCAGGTCGGCCAGGCTCGTGCTGTCGACCACTGTGGCTATTGCCCCGTGCACCGCCAGCCAGACGTCGGTGAGCCCGGCGGCCACCCCGTGGTAGCCGGCCCGCTCCGCCGGTAGGCCGCGCACGGTGGTCAGCGAGCCGCCCACCGCGCGCAGCACGTCCCCGACCGTGATGTCCGCCGCTGGTCGGGTCAACGCGTACCCGCCCTCGGCGCCACGGTGGCTGTGCAGCAGTCCGGCGCGGCGCAGGTCGAGCAGGATGCCCTGGAGGAAGCTGAGCGGGATCCCCTGCACCTCGGCGAGGCTGGCCGCCTTCACCAACTCGCCGGCGCCGCCCTCGCCGTCGCCGGCACTGGCGGCGGCGACGGCGAGCATGGCCCGGAGCGCGTAGTCGCTGCGCGCGGAGACGTACACGTCACTGACCAGCCTGGTCCAGTACGCCCCAGCGCCGCCGGATCGCCTTGTCGGCCGCCCCGAACGCGGCGTCGACGACCAGCCCGAGCACCAGGATGACGATCATCGTGGAGAGCAGCCAGGGGGCGTCGGAGAGTTCGCGGGAGTAGGTGAGCTGCGCGCCCAGCGAGGTCTGCGAGATGCCGACCACGATCAGCTCGCCGGCCATCAGGCTGCGCCACGAGAACGCCCAACCCTGCTTGAGTCCGGCGATGATCGCCGGGAGGGCGGCCGGTGCGATGACGTACCGGTAGAGGTTGAGCCCTCGGGCACCCACGTTGCGTCCGGCTCGCACCAGCAGCGGGGGCACGTAGTCCACACCCGAGATCACCCCGTTGGCGATGGATGGCGCCGCGCCGAGCACCACCACGAAGAAGATCGCCTTCTCGCTCAGCTCGAACAGCAGGATGGCCAGCGGGAACCAGGCGATCGACGGCATGGTCTGCAACGCGGTGATCATCGAGCCGATGGCGGCCCGGAGCACCGTGGACCGGGCGACCGCGAGGCCGAGCAGCAGCCCGACGGCGACCGAGAAGACGTACCCGACGGCGGCCCGGCGCAGCGTGGTGAGCAGGCCCTCCCAGAGTTGCGGACCCTGGGCCTGGGCCACCAGCTCGCGGCCGACGACCAGCGGACCCGGCAGCGAGTACGGGGGTTTCCAGCCTGACCAGACGACCAGCTGCCAGACCAGGATGGCGATGGCCAGCGCGGCGAGTTTCGGCCAGGTCGCCGCCCAGAACCGGGCGCCCCGGGAGACCTCCTTGTCCCGGCCGGCGATTTCCAGGGCGTCGAGGCCGGAGATCTGCGCGTCGGTACGCGCCGAGCTGGTGAGGGTGTCACTGGCCATGGCGGCCCACCTCCGTACGGAGCCGTTCGGTGACCTCGGCGGCGATGGCGGCGACCTCGGGGGAGTCGATCCGTCGCGGGCGGGGGATGTTCACCTCGGTGGAGTAGATGATCCGTCCGGGGCGGCTGGAGAGCAGGATGATCCGGTCGGCCAGCCGGGCCGCCTCGCGGACGTTGTGCGTCACGAACAGCACCGATAGGTTCCGTTCGGACCAGATCCGTTCCAGCTCGTCGTGGAGGATGTCCCGGGTCATCGCGTCGAGTGCGCCGAACGGTTCGTCCATCAGCAGCACCGGGGTGTCCAGGGCGAGGGTGCGGGCGAGCGCGACGCGTTGCCGCATGCCACCGGAGAGTTCGTGCGGGCGTTTGCGGCCGAAGTCGCCGAGGTGCACGGTCCGCAGCAGTTCGGCGACCCGTTCGCGTCGTTCGGCCCGGGGCATCCCGCGCAGCTTGAGGGGCACCTCCACGTTGCCGTCGACGGTCAGCCAGGGGAACAGCGCCGGCTCCTGGAACATCAGCCCGGGGTTGGCGTCGCCGGCCAGGGCGATCTGTCCGCCGCTGGGCCGATCCAGCCCGGCGACCAGGTTGAGCAGTGTGCTCTTGCCGCAGCCGGACGCGCCGACCAGGCAGACGAACTCGCCAGGCGCGACGTCCAGGGACACCCCGTCCAGGGCCAGTACGGCGTTCGCCCCGCGTCCGTACACCTTGGTCACGCCGGAGAGCGCGACCGCGGTGGTCGCGCTCGGCGGCGTCGTCGTGGTCGACGTCATGGCTGGGTGACCTCGGGCTTGCCGGCGGCCTTGAGGGCGGTGTTGAGGTACTTGAGGTCGTACAGGCCCTTGAGGTCGACCGGTTCGGTGAGTCCCACCTCGACGGCGTGGTCGAGGCCGGCCTTGAGCGAGGTGGCGATGGGGTCGTTGGTGAACTCCAGGGTCGGCCACGCCTGCTTGATCAGCTTCAGGTCGAGCGGCTTGCCGGTGATCTTGCCGATGGCGTCGGAGATCGCCTGCTGGGCCTCGTCGGGCTTGCTGTTGACGAACTCGTTCGCGGCGACCTGGCCGTCGACAAGCTTCTGCACGACGTCCGGGTGCGCCTTGAGGAACTTCGTGCTGACCAGCAGGTTGGTGATGACGAACTTCTTGTCCGGCCACAGGTCGCGTTCGTCGACGAGCACCTTGCCGCCGGCGTTGACGAGGCGGGACACGAAGGGCTCGGGCACCCAGGCGCCGTCGATCGCACCGCTGTTGAACGTCTCCACGGTCTGGGAGTTCTCCTGCGGGACGATCTTGACGTCGCCGCCGCCCTCCTTGGTGGTGGTGAGCCCCTGCTGCTTGAGCCAGTAGCGGATCGCCACGTCCTGGGTGTTGCCCAGCTGTGGGGTGGCGATCTTCTTGCCCTTCAGGTCCTGGGGGCCGGTGATGCCCGGCTTGACCACCAGGGCCACGCCGCCGGACGCCGCGCCGGAGACGACCCGGACGGCCTCGCCCTTGGACTTGGAGAACGCGTTGACGGTCGGGTTCGGACCGATGTACGTGGCGTCGAGCGCGCCGGAGAAGACGGCCTCGATGGCGGCCGGGCCGGCGTTGAAGGTCTTCGGGTCGAGCTTGACGTCGGTGCCGAGCTTCTCGGCGAAGATGCCCTTCTCGACGCCGACGACCGCCGGGGCGTGGGTGATGTTGGGGAAGTATCCGAGGCGCAGCGTCACCGGGCCGGAGCTGCCGCCCGCGTCCTCGCTGTCGTCGCCGCACGCGGCGGTGCTGCCCAGGGTCGCCGCGCCGATGGCGGCGAGGGTGGCCAGGGTGACCAACCGGCGCAAGGGAAGCCGTCTCATCGTCCATCCAATCCGCAGTATTCCTACTTAGTTGGTAGGAAGAGTGGGCCAGCCCCCGGCCAGCGTCAAGGGTCATCCACATGCCGGGATGGCCCGTCTCAGATATGTCGGTATTTCCCACTGATTTGCTGGGGTAGGCGGCGGGTCGGATCGACGTCCGTGCGCCGGCGACCAAACCGGCGACTGCTGCTCCGCGGAGGACGCCGGTGGCGCGGGTGCCGACGCGCTAGGGTCAGTCCCGTGGCGGCGCGGAGATCCAGAATTCCAGCGACGAAGTACCCGGTCGAGCGGTTCACCCTCGACAACGGCCTGCGGGTGGTGCTCACCCCCGATCGCAGTGCCCCGGTCATCGGGGTGGCGGTCGTCTACGACGTCGGCATCCGTTCCGAGCCGGAGGGGCGCACCGGCTTCGCCCACCTCTTCGAACACCTGATGTTCCAGGGCTCGGAGAACCTGGAGAAGCTTGCCCACTTCCGGCACGTGCAGGGCGCCGGCGGCACCTTCAACGGCTCCACCCACCTGGACTACACCGACTACTTCGAGACGCTGCCGAGCAACGCGCTGGAACGCGCGCTGTTCCTGGAGGCCGACCGGATGCGCGGCCCCCGACTGACCGAGGAGACCCTGCGCAACCAGGTCGACGTGGTCAAGGAGGAGATCCGGGTCAACGTGCTCAACCGCCCGTACGGCGGGTTTCCGTGGCTGACGCTGCCGCCGGTCATGTTCGACACGTTCCCCAACGCGCACGACGGGTACGGCTCCTTCGACGACCTGGAGTCGGCGACGGTCGCCGACGCCGCCGACTTCTTCCGCCGCTACTACGCCAGCGGCAACGCGGTCCTCGCCGTCAGCGGTGACATCGACGTGGCCGAGGCCACCGAACTGGTCACCCGGCACTTCGGCGACGTGCCGGCCCGCCCCGCGCCGAAGCGACCCGACTTCACCGAGCCCGACCTGACCACCGAGCGGCGCACCTCGTACACCGACAAGCTGGCGCCGCTGCCGGCGGTCGCCGGGGCCTGGCGGGTGCCCGACCCGATCACCGACTTCGCCGGTTACCTGCCGTACGTGGTGCTCGCCGAGGTGCTCACCGACGGCGACGCGTCGCGGCTGGTCGAGCGGCTCGTCCAGCGCGACCGTTCGGTGACCAGCCTCGGCGGCTACCTCGGTTTCATGGGTGATCCGTTCGACGTGCGTGACCCCACCGCGCTGCTGCTCCAGGCGCACCTGCCGCCCGGCGGCGACGTGGACAAGGTGCTGCGCACCGTCGACGAGGAACTGGACCGGCTGGCCACCGACGGTCTGACCGACGGCGAGCTGGCCCGTACCCAGGCCCGGATGGCCACCCACCTGCTGCGCGACACCGACGCGGTGCTCGGCCGGGCGCTGCGGATGGCCGTACTGGAACAGCAACGCGGCGAGCCCGGCCTGCTCAACGACCTGCCGAAGCTGGTCGGCGAGGTGACCGAGGAGCAGGTCCAGATCGCCGCCGCCGCCCTGCGACCGGAGCGCCGCGCCGTGGTCGAGGTCATCCCCGGAGGTGCCCGATGAGCGCGACGACCACCGCCCCCACCGCGCCGCGGACGCTTCCTCCGCTCGGCCCCAACCGCAAGCTCAAGGTGCCGAAGCAGGCCGAACGCACGCTGCGCAACGGCCTCACCGTGATCGCGGTACGCCGACCCGCCGTGCCCCTGATCGAGCTGCGCCTCTGGATCCCGTTCGGTCGGGCGAACCTGGCTCGCGGGGCGATGCTCTCGCAGACCATGCTGTCCGGCACCGAGTCGATGACCAGCGTGCAGATCGCCGCCGAGTTGCAGAAGGTGGGCGGCGGGCTCGCCGCGGGCGTCGACCCGGACCGGCTGATGCTCTCCGGGGCCGGCCTCGTCACCGGCCTGGACCGGATGCTGGAGCTGCTGGCCGAGGTGCTGACCGGCGCCAGCTACCCCACCGACGAGGTGACCACCGAACGGGACCGGCTGGTCGACCGGATCCAGGTGGCGCAGAGCCAGCCGGCGCACCTCGCCCGCGAGGCGCTGCTGAAGCGGATCTACGGCCGGCACCCGTACGCGACACAGACCCCGGAGCCCGGCCAGATCCGCGCCGTCCGGCCGGCCGCGCTGCGGACCCTGCACGCCGAGCGGGTGCACCCGACGGGCGCGCAGTTGGTGCTTGTCGGCGACGTGCAGCCGGAGAAGGCTCTGGACGCGGCCGAGCGGGCGCTCGGTGGGTGGACCGGCGCCGGTCGCACCGCCGACCTGCCGGCGACACCGCCGCTGGAGCCGGGGCCGCTGCTGCTTGTCGACAGGCCCGGCTCGGTGCAGTCCTCGCTGCGGATCGCGCTGCCGGCGGTGTCACGCACCGACCCCGACCACGCCCCGCTGCAACTGGCCAACCTGATCTTCGGCGGGTACTTCTCCTCCCGCTGGGTGGAGAACATCCGCGAGGACAAGGGCTACACGTACGGGCCGCACTCGGTGATCGAGCATTCGGTGGCCGGGTCGGTGCTGGTCGCCGGCGCCGACGTGGCCACCGAGGTCACCGGCCCGGCGTTGCTGGAGACGACGTACGAGCTGGGCCGCCTGGCGTCGCTGCCGCCGAAGCCCGAGGAGTTGGAGCAGGCACGCCAGTACGCCCTGGGCACCCTCCAGCTCGGCATGTCCACGCAGGCCGGTCTCGCCGCGCTGACCAGCGCGTACGCGGGCAACGGGCTGCGCCTGGACTTCCTCGCCGAGTACGCGGCGAGGTTGGCCAAGGCGAGCATCGACGACGTCGCGGAGGCGGCTGCCCGCTACCTGGCGCCGTCCCGCGCCGCGCTCGTGGTGCTGGGTGACGCCGAGCGGGTCGCCCCGGGCCTGGCCGCGCTGACCCCGATCCGTACCGAGCCGGTGCGGTGAGCGGGGAGGCGGCGCCACCGTTGGCCCGGTCGACACTGGACCGGGCGGCGCACCGGCGGGGCGACTCGCAGTGGCTGACCGAGGCGTGGTTGCGTGCCCGGGTGCTGCTGCTCGACTCGACCGACGAGGGGCGGACGCTGGCCCGTACCGACGCGTCGCCTCCGACGCTCGTGCTGTTCGGCGCGGCGGACGTGCCGGTGGGGTCCGAGGCGATGGCGATGTTCCTCGGCGTCGAGCCGGACGGCGTGCCGGTCTTCGCGGTCGACGCGCCGCTGCCGGCGCTGCCGGGCACCCGCGCGGTCAACCTGCGTGAGGTGGGGCATCTGCTCGCCGACCGGGAGGCCGGGATCTTCACCACCGCGTTGGCGCTCGTCAACTGGCACACCCGGCACGGCTACTCGGCGAGCACCGGTGCGCCGACGGCGATGGACGAGGCGGGTTGGTCCCGGGTGGACCGCAACGGCGGTCGGATCTGGCCGCGCACCGACCCGGCGATGATCGTGCTGGTGCACGACGGGGTCGACGGGCCAGACGGTCGTTGCCTGCTCGGCAACAACGCCGGCTGGCCGGGCACCCCTGGCGGCCGGCGATACTCCTGCCTGGCCGGCTACGTGGAGCCGGGGGAGTCGGCGGAGGCGGCCGTGCTGCGCGAGGTCCGCGAGGAGGTGGGCATCGGGGTCGAGCGGATCGGGTACGCGGGCAGCCAGGCCTGGCCGTTCCCCGGCTCGCTGATGTTGGGCTTCCTGGCCACCGCGGACCCGGAGGATCCGGTCCGGGTCGACCCGTCGGAGATCGCGTACGCCCGGTGGTTCTCCCGCCGGGAGATCGGGGCGGCGTTGGCGGGACGGACCGTGGACGTCGGCGACGGGGCTCGGCTGATCCTGCCGCCACCGTCGTCGATCGCGTTGTTCCTCATCCACCGCTGGCTCGACGGCTGGGTGGACGGCGACAGGTGAGCACGGTCCCGGCCCGTGGCCGCCGTTGCCGCGGCGGTCACGGGCCGGGAACACGGGCCGTCATGGTCGAAAGGCAAGGAACACGGCGGGGGAGCCGCTCCGACCACGACGGACGTCTGGTGGTCAGGGGCCGGTGCGGCCCGGTCTGCGTAGGAAGGCGGGGCGGGGCTCGCTGAGCGGCAGGACCTTGACGCGTTGCCGGCCGGCGCGTACGGCGCCGACGGTGGCGAGCGCGCGGGCCAGAAGCAGTGCCGCGTCCCGGTCCTCGGCGTGCACGATCTGCCGGCGCGGTTCAGGCTGGGTCGTCTCGTCGCGAAGGCGGTTGCCGTCCGCCCAGGCGGCGGCGATGTCACCGTCGGCGACGGCGCGGATGTCGGTGCGAACGATCAGGAACCGCATGAGGGTCTCCGGATGAACCGCGACGGATGAGCCAATGTGGAAGTTCCACGTACTCGAGGGTCATGTTACGCCGCGTGTTCGTCTCAGCAACTGAAACGCGCCTATTGGTTGCGAGCCTCGTCCGATCAACCGATGCCTGCTCAGCGAGGCTGGCGGCGCGTACGACAGCGGGGCCGCCGGCGATTCGCCGACGGCCCCGTGGTGGTCACCGGATCAGTTCAGATCGAACTGGCCCTTCTTCGCTCCGGTGATGAAGCCGAGCCAACCTGCCCGGTTGAACAGCAGCACCGGGCCGCCGCGGTCCTTGCTGTCGCGCAGCGCGACCGCCGACGGGCCGGTGCCCAGCGGGGCGACCTCGACGCAGTTGGAGGTCTGGCTGCGTGTGCTGGTACGCCACGGGGCGTCCGCCAACGAGTGGGCGGAGACGGACGGCGTGTTGCGGATGTCGTTCATGGTCTGCTCCTGGTGTGAACCGATCCGATGGGACGAGTGGTGCCGCACGCCCCGACGGCGGTCCCCCGTGGATCACCGGTCCGTCAGTCGCCCCGCAGCCCGGCGGCGTTGGGCCGGCGCCGTTGCCGGACCGAACGCCACTGTGGATGGGGACGCCGCCTCGGTCAGCCGTCCCGTCGCCTCGATCAGCCAGGAGAGGGTGTCCGATTCGTTAAGTGCCGCCGTGCATAGCCACTCGAACACCACTTTATAGCGATTTAGAGTGATTGCCTCGGACGACATGACGTCGGTGAAGCCCCCTTCGATGGCCAGCGTCTCCGGATCGAGCGGATCGGCGAACCGATAGAGGGAGAACGCGGTCGGCGGAAGGTACCAATCGCCGATCTGGGTGTCCCGCAGCAGCACGTGCAGCGTCACGTTGGGCAGCAGGGCCAGGTCGCAGAGCTGGAGCAACTGCTCGTGCAGCACGTCGGGCGGCCCGGCCCGGCGGCCGAGGGCCGCCTCCTCCAGCACGGCCGTGTAGCGCGGCGCGTCGGGTTCCCGGGTCAGCAGCGACTGGCGGGCCAGCCGCGCCTGCACCTCGGTCTCGGGTTCGTCGCCGGGCTCCGGCTCGCCGGCCCCCGCACCGACCCGCCGGGCCGAGACGATCCGCACCTGGGCGTACCCGGGGGTCTGCAACAGCCCGGGCACCAGCACCGGGTTGTACTCGGAGATCTCCGCGCAGCCCGCCTCCAGCTCCGCCCAGCTGCGCTGTTGCAGGGTCATCACCGGGAAGTTCTTCAACCAACCCCGCATGTCGCCGGCCTCGCCGGTGATCCCGAGCAGCTCCTCGCGCAGCGCCGCGTCGGCGCCGTACAGGTCGAGCAGGACCCCCACGTCCTGCGGGTCCGGGCGGCTGCGACCGTTCTCCAGTCGGGACAGCTTGGACGCGGAGGCCCAACCGATGCGCTCGATGACCTGGTCACCGGTGAAGCCCGCGGCCTCGCGCAGGCGGCGCAACTCGATGCCCAACCGGCGACGACGCAGGATCGGGCTGGGTGCGGCAGGAGGCACGGTGTCCTCTTTCCCGTCGACCGACGCAGACGCGACGGTAACTGTATGAAATTCGCCCCCCACGGTCAGTATGGACGGCGCGACCGGCGTCGGAGGTTCCGGCGGGGGCGTGTCTTGCGAAAAATGGACCACGGGTACGCCGCAGCACGACGGACCCCCGGTCGCAGCCCCGTCGACCCCGCCCACCCGGGCGCGCCATCCCGCCGGAGGGACCCATGCGCACCGTCCTGCGCCGACCCGACTTCCGTCTGCTCTTCGGGGGCCTGCTGGCAAGCATGACCGCCGAGTCGATCCTGCTGCTCGCGCTTGCCATCTGGGTCAAGGACCTCACCGGCTCCGACGGGCTCGCCGGCGCCACGATCTTCGCCGTCATCGCGCCGATGACGCTGGCGCCGCTCGTCGGATGGTTCGTCGACCGCTACCCGCGTCGACAGTTCTTCGTGGCCGCGAACCTCGTCACCGCGGTGCTGCTCACCCCACTGCTCACCGTCCGGGACGCCGGCGACGTGTGGCTCGTCTACCTGGTGGCCGCCCTGTACGGACTGTCGTACATCACGCTCAGCGCGGCGCTCAGCGGGCTGATCCGGCAACTGGTGCCGGTGGAGCTGCTGGCCGAGGCGAACGGGGCGCTCCAGACCGTACGTCAGGGGCTGCGGCTGATCGGTCCGCTGGCCGGTGCGGCGCTCTACGCGGCGATCGGCGGCTGGGCGCTGGCCGGGATCGGCATGATCGGGTTCCTGACCGCTGCCGCGGTGGTGAGCGCGCTGCCCACCCCGCAGCCCCCGCCGCCGACGGTGCGGCTGCGCTGGCCGGCCGAGCTGGGCGCCGGGCTGCGGCACCTGGCCGGCGAGCCGGCCCTGCGCCGGGCCCTGTTCGGGTACGGCCTCGGGTCGTTGGTGATGGGTTTCAGCGAGTCGCTCATCTTCGCCTACGTCGACCAGGGACTGGACCGCGACGCGGCGTTCGTGGGCGTGCTGGTCACCGTGCAGGGTGTGGGTGGCCTGCTGGGCGGGCTCTGCTCACCGGCGGTGGTCCGCCGGATCGGTGAGGTCGGCACGCTCGCCACCGGCGTCGCGCTCTTCGGCCCGGCCGCGCTCGCGCTCGCGTACCCCGATCTCCGTCTCGGGTTCGCGGCGGTGCTGCTGGCCGGCGTGTCGCTCCCGCTGACCATGGTGGGTCTGCACACGCTGATCCAGCGACGTACCCCTCCCGCGCTGGTCGGTCGGGTCGCCGCCGCCACCGAGGCGGTGATCAGCGGACCGCAGGCGTTCTCCATCGGCGCGGGTGCCCTGCTCGTCGGCGTGCTGGACTACCGGATGCTGTTCGCGCTGGTCGGGGTCGCCACCCTCGCCGCCGGCGGCTACCTGTGGCGGGGCCGGCACCTGAGCGCCCCGACCGGCGCCCGCCCACCCACACCGCCGACCCGTCCGACCCTGCCCGCGCCCCGACGCCCCGTCGAGGACGCCGACACGCCGGTGGGCACCGGCCTTCGCCGGCCACCCCAACCCTGACCGTTGCCGGACACGACGAGCGGCCGCCCCGGATGGGACGGCCGCTCGTCGAGAACGAACCCGCGTCAGGCGGTGAGGGTCTCCAGGTGCTGCTTGACCTGGGTGATCGAGGGATTGGTCAGGGCGCTGCCGTCGGCGAAGCGCAGCGTCGGCACCGTCTGGTTGCCGCCGTTGACGCTCATCACGAAATCCGCGGCCTTCGGGTCCTGCTCGATGTCGACCACCTCGTACCCGATGCCCTCCCGGTCGAGCTGCGACTTCAACCGGTGGCAGTAGCCGCACCAGGGGGTGGAATACATCGTCAGCATGGTCGGATCCTCCAACTCCTCTGACCGCCGGCTTGCGGATCAAGCCGAGGCTGTTCGCTGCAACGTCCGGAGGAGCTGAGATGATTCCTGGTTGTGGTGGTTCACTCAGCGTCGGAACAGGTGCTCGCCGGGCTGGACCCGGAGCAGCGCGCCGCGGTGACCGCACCCGCCGGCCCGGTCTGCATCCTGGCCGGCGCCGGCACCGGCAAGACCCGCGCGATCACCTCCCGGATCGCCCACCGGGCGCTCTCCGGCGAGATCTCCCCCCGGCACGTGCTCGCGGTCACCTTCACCGCCCGGGCCGCCGCCGAGATGCGACACCGGATCTCACTGCTCGGGGTCCGGGGCGTGCAGGCACGGACGTTCCACGCCGCCGCGCTGCGCCAGGTCCGGTACTTCGCTCCCCGGCTGCTGGCCGGCCGGGCCATGCCCGAGCTGCTGGACAGCAAGGTACGGCTGGTCACCCTCGCCGCCGCGCGGGTCGGTCTGCGTACCGACCGGGCCGCAGCCCGGGACCTCGCCGGTGAGATCGAGTGGGCCAAGTCGTCGCTCGTCGAACCGGGGGAGTACGTCGTGGCGGCGGCCCGCGCACTGCGGGACACGCCACACGAGCCGACGAAGGTGGCCGACGTCTTCGCCGCGTACGAGCAGCTCAAGCGCTCCAACGGCGTGATCGACTTCGAGGACATGCTGCGGGCCGCGGTGTGGGGTATCGAGGAACATTCGGACGTCGGCGAGCAGATCCGCACCCAGTACCGGCACTTCGTGGTCGACGAGTACCAGGACGTGAACCCTCTCCAGCAGCGGTTGCTGGAAGCCTGGTTGGCCGGCCGCAACGACCTGACCGTGGTCGGCGACGCCAGCCAGACGATCTACTCGTTCACCGGGGCGACCTCGGCGTACCTGGTCGACTTCCCCCGCCGGCACCGCAACGCCACAGTGGTCCGGCTGGTCCGCGACTACCGCTCCACGCCGCAGGTGGTCGGCCTGGCCAACGCGGTGATCTCGCAGGCCCGGGGCACCGAGGCGCGGTTGCGGCTGGAGCTGAGCGGGCAGCGGCCACCCGGACCGGACCCCGATCTGCGGATCTTCACCGACGAGCCGGCCGAGGCGAACGCCGTGGCCGCGCGCTGCCGGTCCCTGATCGACGCGGGCACGCCGGCCAAGGAGATCGCCGTGCTGTTCCGGGTCAACGCGCAGTCCGAGGCGTACGAGAAGGCGCTCACCGAGGCTGAGGTGCCGTACGTGGTGCAGGGCGCGGAGCGCTTCTTCGAGCGGGTCGAGGTGCGCCAGGCGATGGTGGCGCTGCGTTCGGCCACCCGCTCCATCCCGGGGGAGACGCCGCTGCCGACCGCCGTCGTCGAGGCGCTCACCGCCGTCGGGTGGTCCCCGGACGCGCCCCCGGCCGGCGGCGCGGCCCGCGAACGCTGGGAGGCGCTGGCCGCGCTGGTCCAGCTCGCCGAGGAGTACGCGGCAACCCCCGAGGTGGTGCCGATCGGCGAGGCCGCCTCGGTGGAACGCCCGGTCACCCTCACCGACTTCACCGAGGAGCTGGCCAACCGTGCCGCCCAGCAGCACGTGCCGACCGTGGACGGGGTGACGCTGGCGTCGCTGCACTCGGCCAAGGGTCTGGAGTGGGACGCGGTCTTCCTGGTCGGTCTCGCCGAGGGCACCCTCCCCACCACGTACGCCAAGACCGTCGAGCAGGTCGAGGAGGAACGCCGGCTGCTCTATGTCGGCATCACCCGGGCGCGGCAGTGGCTCTGGTTGTCGTACGCCGCCGCGCGCTCGCCGGGCGGGCGGGCCCGGCGTCCGTCGCGGTTCCTGCCCCAGTTGGACCGTTCCGGCGGCACCGAGCGGGCGGCCGGCGGCGCCGGTCCCGCCCGCCGCCCCGAGCGGCGGCGCACGCAGATCGTGTCCTGCCGGATCTGCGGCGCCACCCTGCTCGCCGGCCCGGACCGCAAGCTGGGCCGCTGCCCCACCTGCCCGTCCGACATCGACGACGAGCTGCACGAACGGCTGCGCGAGTGGCGGCAGCGGGTGGCCGGGGCGCAGAAGGTCCCGGCGTACGTGGTCTTCACCGATGCGACGCTCACCGCGCTGGCCGAGCGGCGTCCCGGCCGGCCGGAAGAGTTGATCGCCATCGCCGGCATCGGCCCGCGCAAGTTGGGGCTGTACGGGGAGTCGGTGCTGGCGCTCGTGGGAGGCGCCGGGGTGGACGATGTCTGCCCGGAGAAAACTTTCGAAATCCAGTCGTAAATTCGTTTGCCCTCGCCCCCAGGCGAGGAATAGCCTCAGAACACACCACGCGAGCGGCGCCATTCCGGCTGCTCACGGGGGTTGGTCCAGTCGATTCGAGGAACGTGAGGGAGGTGGCCACCGTGGAGATCTTCACCTATGAGCGTCTGACGGCGATGCCGTCTGTCCACGCTCCGCTGTCGGCTGTCCGGGTGGCCCTCGCGGCCGCACGACCGTCGGTTCCGCAGGTGCACCAGGTTCAGGCCGAGCTGACCCTGGCCGTCGCGCCCACCGGATTCAACGGGACCAGTGGCATCACGGGCATGGACATCAATGGCGTCAAGCGGCGCACGGATGTCCGCGGCGTTCCACCTCGAGGTAAACCGGTCTGATCATCAGACACCGGCTCACCTCGAGGCCGCGGAACCCGCTTACCGGGATCCGCGGCCTCAGTTTTTTGCCCCGCCGAAGTACGTCGGAATGCGATCCACGAGATCGAAGTGAGAGAGAGGTGACCGGGAGATGAGTCTGGCGTTGGCCCCCCTCGATGTGAGCGTCGAGCTGGAGGCGAACCTGCCCTGCCGGAAGTTCGACCCCGACCTGTGGTTCTCCGACTCGCCTGCCGAGCTCGAGCTGGCCAAGTCGCTCTGCGGGGACTGCCCGCTGCGCGTCGAGTGCCTGGCCGGGGCGGTGGAGCGGGCGGAGCCGTGGGGCGTCTGGGGCGGCGAGATCTTCGAGCGTGGCGCGGTCGTCCCGCGCAAGCGGCCCCGTGGCCGCCCGCGCAAGGAGGACGTCGCCCGTGACGCCGCGCTCCGGGTCGAGGCCGAGGCGCGCCTGGCGGCCAGTGGGCTGTCCGAGGTGCGTGGCGCGGTCCGGCTGGCAGCCTGACATGTTCCCGTTCCGTACCAACGACGCCGGTGGCACACCGGCAGTTAGTGAGAAGACGATGTTGAACGTCCCGACTGGAGCCTTCGAGATGCAACTACTCCACGAAGCGTTGTCCCGGGCTCGAATGCGCCGGCCTCAGGCCGGTCGTACCACCACGAGCACTGAGGCAACCCGATCCGCCCGTACCGTCGCCTTGAACGGCCGTAACCAGTCGGCACGCGACCTGGGCGTTCTCTAGTACCACTCCGCGAAGAAGGGCGGGTGCCGACCGGCACCCGCCCTTCGTGACGTTCAGGCCACCGGGGCGAAGCCGGGCAGCCAGCGTTCCAGGATGCCCCGGTACGGGGCCTTCGCCTCCAACTGGCAGAGCACACCGATCGACCCGAGGGTCACCCGGTGGATGAGCAGGTACGACGGTGGCAGGTTGAGCTGCCGGCTCAGCTGGTACGTGGGGGAGCGGGGGCTGGCCAGTCGTGCCGCCTCGCCGCGCAGCCACGCCCTGGTGAAGCGGAACCCGTCGGTGGCGATCGGCTCCAGCATCGGGCGGATGAACTCCAGCACCCCCTCGGCGTCGATGTCGTCGGTGGCGCCGATGAAGCCCTCGGACCGCAGGCCCTGCACCACGCCGGCGGCGTCGTTGCGCAGCGCCAGCGCCGCGATGCGGCCGATCGGCTCGGGTGTGCCCTCCGGCATCCGGGCCACCGCGCCGAAGTCGATCACCCCGAGCCGGCCGTCCGGCAGCAGCCGGAAGTTGCCCGGGTGCGGGTCGGCGTGCAGCAGCCCGGCCCGCTGCGGGGCGGAGAGGTGCAGGGTGGCCATCAGCCGGCCCGCCTCGTCCCGCTGCTCCTCGGTGCCCTCCCGGATGATGTCGGCCATCGGCGTGCCCGTGACCCACTCGGTGACCAGCACCCGGGGCGCCGCGTGCACCACCGCCGGGATGTAGATCTCCGGGTCGTCGGCGTACGCGGCGGCGAAGGCGCGCTGGGACTCGGCCTCCAGTTCGTAGTCCAGTTCCTCGGTGATCCGTTCGCGCAGCTCGACCAGGAGCGGTTTGACGTCCAGGCCGGGCTGGATGGCCCGGAACATCCCGCCCAGACGGGAGAGTTGCTTGAGGTCGGCGAGGAGCGCGTCGCCGGCCCCCGGATACTGGATCTTGACGGCCACGTCACGGCCGTTGGGCGCACCGGAGGCGTCGGAGCCCGGTTCCCGCCACCGAGCCCGGTGCACCTGGCCGATGCTGGCGGCGGCGGCCGGGGTGTCGTCGAACTCGACGAACCGGTCCCGCCAGTTGGGGCCGAGCTGCTCGGCCAGCACCTTGTGCACACTGGCGGCCGGCAGCGGCGGCGCCGCCTCCTGGAGCTTGGTCAACGCCTGGCGGTACGGCGCGGCGATCTCCTCCGGAAGGGCCGCCTCGAAGACCGACAGCGCCTGGCCGAACTTCATGGCACCGCCCTTGAGCTGGCCAAGGACGCTGAACAGCTGCTCGGCGGTGCGTTGCTGGATCTCCGCCGAGATCACGTCGGAGGCGAGCCCGGTGACACGCTTTCCCATGCCGAGGACGGTCCGGCCGGCGAAGCCGAGCGGCAGAGCGGCGAGCTTGGCGGTCCGGGACACGGCCCGGCGCGGGATGTCGGTCACCCGGTCATTGTTACCGACCGGAGGGGTCCGCTGCTGCCGTGCGGCCGGGCTGGTGCACACACTCGGCGCTCTGAGCACCCGCACGCCGGATGTGGTGGCCAGCCCCGACGGCGGAACCGGCCGGCGCCGGCGATCTCCATCGCGCCGCCGAGCGTCTCCGGGCTGCCGCCGTCGAGATGCGTCAGCGCCTCGGTGAGCGCGTACCCGGTCGCCGCGAGCAGTGTGCCGGTCGCACCGGCGGGGGCCGGCGCGGCGGTGGCGAGTTGGGCGGCGAGCCGGGGCCAGGCCGGGTCGCGGTCGGCCCGGTGCAACTCGACGCAGTGCAGGCAGGGGCCGACGGGCGGGCGGACCAGCGGCCCGACGACCGGTACGCCTTCGCGCAGGGTGACCAGCAGGTGCGGCTGGCGGCGCTGGGCGAGACCGGCGGCGAGCAGCGCGGGAGGACGATCGGTGCCCAGTTGGATCACCAGGTCGACACGGGCGGCGCGGCCGGGGTGGGTGCCGGTGCCCGGTGCGACCCGGTCGAGCGCGGCCCGTACCGCCGGGGCCAGCGGGCGGCCCAACTCGCTGGCCGGGATGCCGGTGCCGACCAGGTCGACGGGGCGTACCGGGCCGGTGAGGTGCGGAATCACCTGCCCGACGCCGGACTGGGCAAGCCCGACGGCCAGCGCCGCGCCGAGCGCGCCGGCACCGGTGAGCAGCACCCGCGCGGTTCGTCTGCGTCGCAGCACCTGCGCCGGGGTGCCGGGCAGTCGGGCCGCGGCCAGGGCCAGCGCACCCGCCTCGGCGGCGAGCCGGGCTCGGAGCGGGCCGGCCAGGTCGCGGGGCAGCAGGCTGTGCGCGGGCACGAGCAGGCCCGCGGCCCGCAGAGCGGCCAGCAGGGTACGGGCATCGTCGGCGGCGACCTGTGCGGTGGCCGCCTGTGCCAGCACCTGCCGCTCGCTACGGGTGCCGTCGAGCAGGTCGAGCAGACCGGCGGCCCGGGGGTTGGCCAGCTCCAGCAGCACGGCGGGCCGGGGACCGACGCCGAGTTGCAGGGTGTGCCTGTCGCGCCAGAGCCGGTGCAGGCCGGGCAGCAGGGTCGGGCGGGGCAGCGCGGTACGACTCATGATGACTGATCGTGACCGCGTCTCTGCTCTCGGTCGATCGTTGTCCACAGGTGGCCGGGCTGCTGTCCAGCGTTGTCCACAGGATTTGGCGGGTTATCCACAACTCGTCGGTAGTGATGTCCTGGACCCGACAGTGTGTCCACGCCCGAACGGCGGACGGGGGCGGGGTGGCCGTCGGCCACCCCGCCCCCGTCCGCCCGAACGGGTCAGACCTTGGCCTTGCCCAGGATGCGGTTCACTGTTGTGCCGCACACCGGACACTTGCCCTTGGCCATGTTCATACCGGTCTTCGAGACCTCGACGTGTCCCTCGAAGTCCCGCTTCTCCTTGCACTTCACGCAGTAACCGTTGTAGCTCTGGGCCTGGTCGGCCACGGTGCCCCTCCTCGTCTCGTCCACCGGTCTATACGATCCCGGCGGGGTGCCCTGCGGCGGACCACACGGGGCGCCGGCGCTGGGTTTCACTCCACGGCCACCCTCGTGACCGCTGGTCCGCGGACCCTACCCAGGTCTGGGCAGTTCCATGTCAGCTGTGCATCGACACTGTGAGCAAGTCGACGTCGAGAGTGTGCATGGCGAAATAGGTCGGATAAGTCAGTTTGGCGGGGACACGCCGACCAAACCCTCTCAGCCACCCGTGCGGGTGCCCCCGCGCGCGTCCACGACGGTGATCACCTACGGTGGAGGCGGTACGCGCCCGCCCGGTGTTCACGAAGGGTGACGGGTGCGCGGGACGGCGCCCGGTCAAGAAATTTTCAGGACGCTGGACGACCAATCACCATTTTCTGGGCGCGTGTCGTGCGGTTGACTCTTGCGGACCCCTGGTCAGTACGCATTAGCTTTCTGTCGTGACACGTAGCCGAGGCTGCGCGGGCCAGTGATGGCGGGGACGCGCAAGCCGGTCGTCGAGGTACGGCGCAGCCAGCGCCGACGACGCACGGTGTCCGCGTACCGCGACGGTGAGCGTGTCGTCGTCCTCATCCCCGACCAGTTCTCCCGCGCGGAGGAGAGCGAGTGGGTCGACCGGATGCTCGCCCGGCTCGCCGCCCGGGAGGGCCGGCTGGCCCGCTCCGACGCCGAGCTGCTGGCCCGGGCCACCCGACTGATCGACCTCTACCTCGGCGGGTACGGGGCGCGTGCGGTGCCGGCGAGCGTGCGGTGGGTCACCAACCAGAACGGCCGATGGGGCTCCTGCACGCCCGCCGACCGCAGCATCCGGATCTCCCACCGGGTGCAGGACATGCCCGAGTGGGTGATCGACTACGTGCTGCTGCACGAGTTGGCGCACCTCATCGTGCCGAGCCACAACGCCCGGTTCTGGGCGTTGGTGGGTCGCTACCCCAAGGCGGAACGCGCCCGCGGCTACCTCGAGGGCGTGGCCGCCGCGTCCTGCGCCCCCGTACCCTCCTGACCCCCGGCCCGACGACGCCGGGTGGGCGCGGTGTCCGGCTCCGGTGGGGCGCTAGGGTCGGAGCATGGCGCGGCGAGTGGTGGTGGCGTTGCTCGGGCCGGTCCACTGGTCGCCCCCCGGCGTCGACCTGGCGGACTGGCGGGCCGCGCTCGCCGAGGACGTCGTCGACCTGATCGCCACCCTCAACGAGGTGGAGGTCGCCGTCGCCGTGACCCCGGCCGACCGCGCCCTCGCGGACGCGCTGGTCTGGCCGGGCACCACCGTGTACGAGGTGCCCGAGCCGACGCCGAACGCGGTGTTCGCCGCGCTGGACGGCTACGACCAGGCGGCGGTCCTCGCCGCCGACGTGCCCGACGTTCCCGCGCTGACCATCGGCAAGTTGCTGCGCCCGCTCACCACCCGGCCGGTGGCGGTGGCCCCGGTCGAGGGCGGCGGTCCAGGGCTGCTCGGAGTGGCCGTACGGCTGCCGGCGCCGGCCTGGCTGCCCCCGCTTGACCTGGACACGGCCACACCCGCCGACGCGCGCTCGGGCGCGCCCCGCCCAGCGGACGTCGCCGTCACGGCCGGCTGGCGGCGGATGCGCGGCGCGGCCGACCTCGCCACCCTGGACCCGGCCTTCGAGGGCTGGGAGGCCACCCGGGCCCTGCTCTCCGGCTCGGGCCGTCCCGCCTGACCGGTCCGGGTGCCCAGCGCCGGACGGCGCGGGCACCCGGTCGAGGCGTCAGGGCTTGGCGTCGCCCTCGTCGTCGGTCTCGTCGGGCTGACCGGGAGCCTTCTCCTCGACCCCGCCCGGAGCGGTGAAGTCGAAGCTGTCCAGCTCGCTCAGGTCCATGTCGTTCATCGCGAAGGCGACCGGGTCGGCGAAGTCGTCGTCCGACGGGAGCAGGTCGGGGTGCCCCCAGACGGCGTCACGGCCCTCGATGCCCCGGTGCGTGGTGAGCGCGGCCCACAGCGCCGCGGCCTCGCGCAGCCGGCGCGGACGCAGTTCCAGGCCGACGAGCGCGGCGAAGGTCTGCTCGGCGGGACCACCGGCGGCCCGGCGACGACGGAACGCCTCGCCCAGCCGCACGACGTTCGGCAGCCGGTCGCTGGCGGCGCTGTCCACCACGTGGCACACCCAGCCCTCGACCAGGGCCAACGCGGTCTCCAGGCGGGCCAGGGAGGCCTTCTGCGCCGGCGTGTCCTCCGGCGTGAAGATGCCCTCCAGGGCGATGGCCTGCATCGACTCCGGGTCGGTCGGGTCGACCCGGCCCATCGCCTCCTCGATCGCCTCCCGGTTGACCCGGATGCCCGAGGCGTACGTCTCCACCGCGTTGAGCACGTGCCCGCGCAGCCACGGGACGTGCTGGAACAGCCGCTGGTGGGCGGCCTCACGCAGGGCGACGTAGAGGCGTACCTCGTCCTCGGGCAGCTCCAGGCCCTCGCCGTACGCCCGGATGTTGGCCGGGATCAGCGCGGCCGTGCCGGCCGGGCCGAGCGGCAGGCCGATGTCGCCGGCGGAGAGCACCTCCGCGGCGAGCGACCCGAGGGCCTGACCCAGTTGACCGCCGAAGAGCGCCCCACCGAGGGTGGCGACCATCGACTGCATCGGGCCGAGCTGGGCGCGCGCCTCCGGCGGCACCAAATCACCCATCGCGCCGACCATCCGGCTGGCCACCGGGTCGCAGAGCTTGCGCCACACGTCGAGCGTCTTGAAGATCCACTCATTGCGGTTCCAGGCGACCGGGGTCTGGATGCCCGACGGCCACGCGGAGGCCGGCTCCAGCCACAGGTCGGCCAGGCGTAGCGCCTCCTCGACCGCGTGGCGCTCGTACGGCGACACCGCCGGGTCGCCGGCGGCCGCGAGCTGGCTGGCCGCGACCTGACGGGCCAGGTCCCAGTTGACCGGCCCACTGCCCGGCGCGGACAGCAGGTGCTGCAACTGCGACATGAACTGCTGCATCTGCGCGGGATCGTTGGGGTCTGGTGGCTGCCCACCCGGGAGCGCGAAACCGAACGGAATATCAGGCACGACGTCTACGGTACGCGCGCCACGCCCCAGGTCGTCGCCGCTGGCGTTGCGCTGAGGGCGAAGTCGCGTGGCGCATCCGGCAGGCGGGCGTCGACCGGTCGGTACGCTCTGCCGCATGAGACGTCGTGGCCTGACGGTCCTGCTCGGTGCCCTGTTCACCGCCCTGCTGAGCATCGGCGTGCTCCGGGTGCCGATCCCGTACGTGGTTCTCGGGCCTGGTCCGACGGTCAACACCCTTGGCACGGCCGACGGCAAGGAGGTCATCAAGGTCTCCGGAAGGGACACGTCCACCTCCGCCGGCCAGCTCCGGTTGACCACGGTGGGCGTGCAGCCGACGGTACGGCTCCGGTCGGCGATCGCCGGTTGGTTCTCCGACGACGAGGCGGTGGTGCCGCGCGAGCTGGTCTACCCGCCCGGCGAGTCGACGGAGCAGGTCGAGCAGCGCAACGCCGAGGACTTCAAGGTGTCGCAGACCAGCGCGGAGACCGCCGCGCTCCGCGAGCTGGGTTTCCCGGTGCAGGTGGTGGTCAAGACCGTCGCCGCGGACGGGCCGTCCGCCGGTGCGCTCAAGGCCGGTGACGTGGTCACCTCGGTCGACGGTCAACCGGTGCCGGTGGGCGCGAAGGTCACCGAGCTGGTCCGGGCCAAGCCGGCCGGTACGGCGTTGACCATCGGCTACACCCGCGACGGCGCGCCGGCCACCGCGACGGTGACGAGCCGCGAGCAGGACGGCCGGCCGCGGATCGGCGTCGAGATCGACCAGCAGCAGCCGCACCCGTTCACGCTCGACATCGAGTTGGAGGACATCGGCGGGCCGAGCGCCGGGCTGATGTTCGCCCTGGGCATCGTCGACAAGCTCACCCCGGCCGACCTCACCGGCGGGAAGGTCATCGCCGGCACCGGCACCATCGACGACGAGGGCGCGGTCGGCCCGATCGGCGGGATCGCGCAGAAGCTCGTGGGCGCGAAGCGCGCCGGGGCGAAGGTCTTCCTCGTTCCGGCCGACAACTGCGCCGAGGCCGTACGCAATCCGCAGCCCGACCTGCCGCTGCTGCGGGTGGGCTCGTTGGACGAGGCATTGACCGCCCTGGACACCCTTCGTTCGGGGGGCCAGCCGACCCGCTGCTGACCGGTGTGACCGTGCCCCGACACGTTCAGGAAGACCCCGTACTCTGGGTGCCTGGTCGGAGCCGATCACATCGAGCGTGCGGAGCCAACAGTGGTAATGCGTAGCAGCAGCCCCCTCCCGAGGATGAGTCGGCGCGGCCGCGTCACCATCGCTGTCCTGGTCGGGGTGTTCGTGCTCTTCACCCTGCTGGGCTGGGGCGTCCAGGCCTGGACGGACTGGCTCTGGTTCGAGGAGGTCCGCTACACCGAGGTCTTCACCGGTGTGCTGCTGACCCGGCTGCTGCTCTTCCTGGTCATCGGCCTCGGCATGGCGCTGGTCGTCGGCGGCAACCTGTGGCTGGCGTACCGGCTGCGGCCCCGGCTGCGGCCGCACTCGGTCGAGCAGGCCACCCTGGAGCGGTACCGGATGGCGCTCACCCCGCGCCTCGGCACCTGGATCGCGCTGGCCTCCACCGTGATCGGGCTGTTCGCCGGCCTGTCCGCGCAGAACCGGTGGAACCAGTGGCTGCTGTTCCGCAACGGCGGCGACTTCGGGATCAAGGACCCGGAGTTCGGGGTGGACCTCGGCTTCTACGTCTTCCAGCTGCCGTTCTGGCGCTACCTGCTCGGGGTCGCCTTCACCGCCGTGGTGCTGGCCGTGATCGGCGCGCTGGCGGTGCACTACCTGTTCGGCGGGGTCCGCCTCCAGGGCGTCGGGGACCGGATGAGCAACGCGGCCCGCGCCCACCTGAGCAGCCTCGTCGCGGTCTTCGTGCTGCTCAAGGCCGTCGCGTACGTCCTCGACCGGCGCGCGATGCTGCTGGAGTACAACGAGGGCGCCAAGCTGTACGGGGCCGGCTACGCCGACGTCAACGCGCTGCTGCCGGCGAAGGAGATCCTGGCGTACATCTCGATCGTCGTGGCGATCGCGATCATCGTGTTCTCGAACGCCTGGATGCGGAACCTGGTCTGGCCGGGCATCTCGCTGGCCCTGCTCGGTGTGTCCGCGGTGGCCATCGGCGGCATCTACCCCTGGGCGGTGCAGACCTTCGAGGTCAAGCCGAGCGCCAAGGACAAGGAGGCCCCGTACATCCAGCGCAGCATCGACGCGACGCGCGAGGCGTTCGGGTTGGCGGTCACCGAGACCACCCCGTACGCGGCGAACAACCTCACCCCACCGGCGAACCTGGCCACCGACACGTCGGTGGTGTCGAACGTGCGGCTGCTCGACCCGCAGTTGGTGAGCGAGACGTACACCCAGCTCCAGCAGGTGCGGGGCTTCTACGACTTCGGCCCCAAGCTGGACATCGACCGGTACGGGGTGAACGGCAAGACCTCCGACTACGTGGTGGGCGTACGCGAGATCAACTACGGCGAGCTGACCGACCAGCAGAACACCTGGATCAACCGGCACACCGTCTACACCCACGGGTACGGCCTGGTGGCCGCCCCGGCGAACCAGGTGGTCTGCGGCGGGCAGCCGTTCTTCGTGTCCGGCTTCCTGGGCGAGCGGACCCAGGAGGCGTGCTCGTCGCAGACCGAGCAGATCCCGGCCAAGCAGCCGCGCATCTACTACGGCGAGCGGATGGCGGCCGACGACTACGCGATCGTCGGGCAGTCCGACCCGAACAAGAAGGCCGAGTTCGACAGGCCGGTCGGTGAGGGTGGCGGCGAGTCCTACACCTACACCGGCGAGGGCGGCGTCAAGATCGGTTCCTTCGCCCGGCGGCTGCTGTACGCCATCAAGGAGCAGGAGTCGAACTTCCTGCTCTCCGAGGCGGTCAACAAGGACTCCAAGCTGCTGTACGTGCGTAACCCGCGGGACCGGGTGGAGAAGGTCGCGCCGTTCCTCACCCTGGACGGCGACCCGTACCCGGCGGTGGTCGACGGCCGGGTGCAGTGGATCGTCGACGGCTACACCACGGCGGCCACCTACCCGTACGCCGAGCGGGTCAACCTCCAGACCGAGACCACCGACGAGCTGACCAACCGGGGCACCTTCCAGCTGGCCCGGGAGAACGTCAACTACATGCGCAACTCGGTGAAGGCCACCGTCGACGCGTACGACGGCACGGTGAAGCTGTACGAGTACGACGACACCGACCCGGTGCTCAAGGCGTGGAACAAGGCGTTCGGCGGTGACCTGGTGCTGCCGAAGGCGGAGATCCCGGTCGAGCTGACCGAGCACCTGCGCTACCCGGCCGACATGTTCAAGGTGCAGCGCAACCTGCTCACCAAGTTCCACGTGACCAACCCGGGCGACTTCTACTCCGCGCAGGACTTCTGGCAGGTGCCGAACGTGCCGGACGCGCCGGACAGCGGCCAGAAGCAGCCCCCGTACTACCTGTTCACACAGTTCCCCGGGCAGGAGGGGCCGCGCTTCCAGCTCACCTCCGCGGTCACCCCGAACGGTCGGCAGAACCTCGCCGCGCTGATCTCCGGGTCGTACGTCGACGGCAAGCCCCGGCTGGAGGTGCTGGAGCTGCCGGACCAGACCCGGATCTCCGGCCCGGTGCAGGTGCACCAGCAGATGACCAACAACGCGAACATCCGCCAGCAGCTCAACCTGCTCTCCAGCAACCAGGCGCAGGTGCAGTACGGCAACCTGCTGTCGCTGCCCTTCGCCGACGGCATGCTCTACGTCGAGCCGGTCTATGTGAAGAGCAACCAGCAGGACGCGTACCCGCTGTTGCAGAAGGTGCTGCTCTCGTACGGTGACGGCGGCTCCTTCGTGGCGCTGGCCGACAACATCAACGACGGCATCAAGCAGTTGGTCGAGCAGGGCAAGCGGGCAGGGGCAGCGACACCGCCCCCGACCACCGGGGGCAACCCGACCACGCCGACGCCGACCGGCACGCCGTCGCCCACGCCGACGCCGAGTGGCACCACCGCGCCGGCGCCGACCGGTGAGCTGGCCACCGCCGCGGACCGGGTGCAGGCCGCCATCACCGAGGTCCGCGCCGCGCAGGCCTCCGGCGACTTCGAGCGGTACGGTCGCGCGCTCAAGGCGCTGGACGAGGCGCTTACCGCGTTCCAGCAGGCGCAGCAGGCCGCCAATCCGGCGGGCGCGCCGAGCGGCGGGCCGACGCCGAGCCCCGGCGGCTGACCCGCCAACGGGAGCATCCTCGGAGCCCCCGCCGTACGGACCGCATCGGTCCGTACGGCGGGGGCTCCGCCGTTTCCTCGCCTGTCGCGTCCCCGACAGCGGCGGCGGGCCCGCAACCTGCGGCAACGGCCCGCCGTCCTCCTTGCGACGGGGCGCGGACGAGGGGGACCAGTCGTGAGGGACGCGCAGAGCTTCGACGAGTTCTACCGCAGCACGGCCCGGCGGACGATGCGGTACGCCTACGCGGTGGCCGGTGACCACACCGAGGCGCAGGACCTGGTGCAGGAGGCCTTCACCCGGGCCTGGCGGCAGTGGGGGCGACTGTCGGAGCATCCGGCGCCGGAGGCGTGGCTGCGTCTCGTGGTGGCCCGGCTGGCGACCGACCGCTGGCGGCGTCTGCACCGCTGGCGCTCGGTGCTGAGCCGTACCGGGCCGCAGCCGGACGCTCCGCCGCCGAGCGAGGACGGCGTGCTCCTGGTTCGCGCGCTGCGCCAGCTGCCGGCCACCCACCGGCAGGCGTTGGCCCTGCACTACCTCTTCGACATGTCGGTGGAGGAGATCGCCCGGGAGACCGGCGTCCCGGTCGGCACCGTCAAGTCCTGGCTGTCCCGGGGGCGGTCCCGACTGGCCGCGCTGCTACCCGACCTCTCCGTCGAGGCGCTGGAGGCGAACGATGTCAGCTGAAATCTCCGACCTGTACCGGTCGCTCACCGTCGACGCCGACGGCGTGCAGGTGGCCCGCCCCGAGCTGGTCCGGCGGCGTGCCGACCGGCGGGCGCGGCTCCGGATCGCCGGCACGGCGGTCGCGGTGGCGGTGCTGCTCGGCGGGGTGGCCGTCGGTGGACGGCTCGCGTTCCCGGCGGACGGGTCCGCGCCGTTGCCCCCGCCCGCGGACACCCCCGGGCCGCTGCCGACCCCCTCGACTCCCCGGCCGTCGCCGTCCGTTTCCTCGACCCTGCCGTCGGCAGAGTCGCCGACTGCGGCGAACAGCCCGTCGGGCGGCGGGCCGCCCGCCTCGGCGACCGGCGCGGCGGCGCCCCGGCAGCCCACCTCGATCCCCGATCGAGCCTTCTTCACGCTGGCCCCGGCCAACGACAGAGACATGGAATCGTGGGCGAAGTCGGCGATGTTGCCGGCGCTCTGCGGGGCCCGCTATCCCAGCGACTCGGCCGTGGTCCAGCGGCGCGGCCGGTTCCTGGCCTACAAGACGCCGCAGGCGCCGGCGGGGAGTGTGCCGGACGGCAGCTACCGGCACACCATCACCATCTACCGCACCGGCCGCGCCGACGACGCGCTGCGCGAGCTGCGGCAGGCCGTACGCGACTGTCCCACCCAGAAACTGTCCGACGACGCCCGGACGTGGCGGCAGCGGCTGTTGACCTCGGGGGAGTACGGGGACGAGTCGGTGCTGTTCGAGATGCGGTCTCCGTACCCGGACGGGATGGGCGAGCCGGGAGCGGACGAGGTGCGGCTGGTCCGGGCCGTCCGGATCGGCGACGTGGTGACGGTGCTCTGGGAGCAGGGTTGGGAGTACACCACGGCCCAGCGCGCGCAGGTCGACGCCGACAGCCGCCGGGCGGTGACGGCGATCGAGAACTGGCTCGACTGAGAGCGGAATCGGAGTCGCTTTGCGGTGTCCCGGGTCGGTGCGCTACGGTTAGCGAACCGACGCGGGGTGGAGCAGCTCGGTAGCTCGCTGGGCTCATAACCCAGAGGTCGCAGGTTCAAATCCTGTCCCCGCTACGAGAACGAAAAGCCCGTCTCCGGTTCGCCGGAGGCGGGCTTTCGACATTCCGGAATTCGACGTCCGGCCGGGTCGACCCCGCCCGATCATCGTCGAAAGGGATGGGTTAGGGTTAACCAGTCGACGCGGGGTGGAGCAGCTCGGTAGCTCGCTGGGCTCATAACCCAGAGGTCGCAGGTTCAAATCCTGTCCCCGCTACGAGAACGAAAAGCCCGTCTCCGGTTCGCCGGGGGCGGGCTTTTCCGCTTTCCGCCCGGTCCCGCCGTCAGCGGTGACGATCAGGGGTACGCCGGCGCGCGCTCGACGTCCACTGTGAGTCACCGTCACCGCGTCGTGGCCCGCCCGGTCCCGTGAATTCGGCAGCGACCGACGTGCCGAGGTTGCGCCCTTCGGCGAGGATGGGCACATGTCTTCATTCGGTAGGTGGTGGGGCCGGCTCAGCGCGGTCCTCGGTACGGTCGTGCTGGCGGTCTTCGTGCCCGTCGCGGCCTGGGCGTCCACGGGCACCGGCGAGCTGGTGGTGGAGGCGGCCCGGCGGCGGTCCCGCGGCGGCGGCTTCGGATTCCTCGGACTGCTCTGCTGCCTGGTGGTGGTGGGGTTGATCGTGTTCCTGGTGCTGCGCCTGACGCGCAACCGCCGGGGTGGCCCGCCGCGCTGACCGGCCCGGTGCTCAGTCGGCGAGTGCCGCGATGGCCTGGGACAGGAAACGCGCGGTGGCCTCGCGGGTGCCGTCACGCTTGACGCGGATGCGTTCGGCGGCGGTGACCAGCAGGGTGCGTACCCGGGCGTGTCCCTTGGGCGGGGGCGCCGGCGCCGGCCCGAGCTGGTCGGCGAGGCTGGCGCCGAACGTGGCGGCCCGCCGCTGGGCGGGGTCGGTGATGCTGCCGTCGGCGTAGCGGCGGACGGCGAGGCTGGGGTTCAGGCCACGCTCGTGGCCGAGGACGGTGCCGGCCTCGCCGTTCGTGGTCAGGAAGTTGATGACGTCGGCGACGGTGTCCGGGTGGCGGGTGCCCCGGAACGCCGTCCAGTACATCGACGCTCTCGCCCACTGCGCTCCCGGCGGGCCGGGGAAGCCGACCACGCCCAACTCGGCCCCGGTGAGTCGTTGCAGCTCCGGCAGCTGGTGCGACCAGGCGAAGGACGCGGCGGTCAGTCCGGTGACGACCAGTTGCCGGGCCAGCTCGCCGCTGTCGGCCTGCTCGATCAGCGCCGCGCCGGGCGTCGCCCGGTCGGTGCGGGCCCGCTGCCAGAGTTCGAACCAGCTGATCAGCTCGTCCGCGCCGAAGCCCAACTGCCGCCCCCGGTAGAACTCGCCGCCCTGGGAGCGCAGCCACAGCCAGAGCGCCCGGTAGTCGCCGGACGCGTCCATGGTGCCGGCCACCCGGCCGTCACCCGCCTCGGTGACCTGCGCCGCCCAGGAGATGTACTCGGGCCAGCTCATCGCCGCGCGCGGCTCCGGCACCCGCAACTCCCGCAGCAGGTCCCGGTTGAAGACCACCGCCGCCAGGGTCTGCCCAGCGGCGACGGCGGTCGTCCGGCCGTCCACCGTGCCGTAGCGGATCAGGCCCTCCGGCAGGCCACTCAGGTCCACCCGGTGGTCGGCGACGCGGTCGGTGAGGTCGAGGATGATCTGGCGCTGGGTGTACTCGGTCAGCACCGAGTCGTCGATCTGGATCAGGTCGGGCACGTTGCCGCCGGCCGCCTGGGTGGCCAGCCGCTCGTAGTAGCCGTCGGCGCCCTGCCAGGTGACCCGGAAGGTGACCCGGGGGTTGCGCGCCGAGTAGAGCCGCAGCGCCTTCTCGGTGAGTTCCGCCCGCCTCGCGCCGCCCCACCAGAAGACCGACAGCTCGACCGGCCCGTCCTGGCTGGACGTGGTGGCGCCGTCGCTGCACCCGGCCAGCCCGCCGGACGCCAGCAGGGGAGCGCCGGCCAGCGCGGCGAGCAGGCGGCGTCGGCCCGGGTCGGCGCCGAGCGGGGGTCGAACAACGGGCACGGGGGTCTCCTGGCACCTGCGTGGGCGGCGGTCGGACCATTCACGCAGGCGGCGCAGGAGGGTGTCAACGTCCGTCCGGTCACCCCGGGCGTCGACCCCGGCGCGGGTGGTCGAATCAGCCTCCCCGATGCCGCGTGGTGTACTAGGGCGCGTGGAACTTCTGCACTCGGGCAAGGTTCGGGACGTCTACGCCGACGGCGACGACCTGATCCTGGTCGCCTCGGACCGCATCTCGATCTACGACGTGGCGCTGCCGACGCCGATCCCGGACAAGGGTCGCCTGCTCACCGCGCTCTCGCTCTGGTGGTTCGAGCAGCTCGCCGACCTGGTGCCGAACCACGTCATCTCCGCCACCGACGTGCCCGCCGAGTTCGCCGGGCGGGCCATCCGCTGCCAGCGGCTGGAGATGGTCCCGGTCGAGTGCGTCGCCCGGGGCTACCTCACCGGCGGCGGCCTGCGGGAGTACGAGCGCACCGGCGCGGTGTCCGGCGTGACTCTGCCCCGAGGGCTCGACGAGGCGTCGATCCTGCCCGAGCCGATCTTCACGCCGTCGAGCAAGGCGCCGATGGGCGAGCACGACGAGCCGATCACGTTCGAGGACGTGGTGGCGAAGGTCGGTCAGGACACCGCCGAGCGGCTGCGGGAGATCACCATCGACATCTACCGGCGCGGCGCCGAGCTGGCCGCCGACCGGGGCATCCTCATCGCCGACACCAAGATCGAGCTGGGCTGGGCGCCGGACGGCACCCTGGTCCTCGCCGACGAGCTGCTCACCTCCGACTCGTCGCGGTTCTGGCCGGCCGAGTCGTACCAGCCGGGCCGGGTGCAGTTCTCCTACGACAAGCAGTACGTGCGGGACTGGGCCACCGGCAGCGGCTGGGACAAGCAGCCCCCGGCCCCGGACGTGCCGGACGAGGTGGTCCAGGCGACCCGCGCCCGCTACGTCGAGGTGTACGAGAAGCTCACCGGCAACCGCTGGGAGTGACCCCGCCCTCAGTCCACCCAGTCGAGGGTCCGCTGTACGGCCTTGCGCCACTGGCGGAGCTCCTGCTCGCGTAGCTCCGGGGCCATGGCTGGCGTCCACTGCGCGTCCGAGCGCCACTTCGCGCGCAGGGTGGCCAGGTCGGGCCAGAAGCCGACCGCCAGGCCGGCCGCGTACGCCGCGCCGAGGCAGGTGGTCTCGGTGATCCGGGAGCGGATGACCGGTACGTCGAGCACGTCGGCGAGGAACTGCATGAGCAGGACGTTCGCGGTCATCCCGCCGTCGACCCGGAGTCGGCGCAGCGCCACGTCGGAGTCGGCGTCCATGGCGTCGACCACCTCGCGGGTCTGCCACGCCGACGCCTCCAGCACCGCCCGCGCCAGATGCCCCTTGGTGATGTAGCCGGTCAGGCCGGCGATGACGCCGCGCGCGTCGCTGCGCCAGTGCGGGGCGAACAGCCCGGAGAACGCCGGCACCACGTAGCAGCCGCCGTTGTCGTCCACGGTGCGGGCCAGGGCCTCCACCTCGGCCGCGGAGGAGATCAACCCGAGGTTGTCCCGCAGCCACTGCACCAGCGAGCCGGTGACGGCGATGGCGCCCTCCAGGGCGTACGCCGGGGGTTGGCCCTTGATCTGGTAGGCGACCGTGGTGAGCAGGCCGTGCGTCGAGGGGACCGGGGTGGCGCCGGTGTTGAGCAGCAGGAAGCTGCCGGTGCCGTAGGTGCACTTCGCCTCACCCGGCTGGAAGCAGGTCTGCCCGAACAGGGCGGCCTGCTGGTCGCCGAGCGCGCTGGCCACCGGCACCCCGGCGAGCACGCCGTTGGCCGTGCCGTACACCTCGGCGGAGCAGCGGATCTCCGGGAGCATCGCCGCCGGTACGCCCATCGCGTCCAGCAGTTCCGGGTCCCAGTCGAGGGTCGTGAGGTCCATCAGCATGGTCCGGCTGGCGTTCGTCACGTCGGTGACGTGCGCGCCGGTCAGCTTCCAGATCAGCCAGCTGTCCATGGTGCCGAACAGCACCTCGCCGCGTTCGGCGCGCTCCCGCAGGCCGTCGATCTCGTCGAGCAGCCAGCGCAGCTTCGGCCCGGCGAAGTAGGTGGCCATCGGCAGGCCGGTGCGGGCCCGGAACCGCTCCTCGCCGTACGTCGAGGCCAGCTCGCGCAGCAGCGGCCCGGTGCGGGTGTCCTGCCAGACGATGGCGTTGGCCACCGGGCGGCCGGTGGCCCGGTCCCAGACGACAGTGGTCTCCCGCTGGTTGGTGATGCCCACGGCGGCGAGCCGGGCCGCGTCGGTGCCGGCGGCCCGCAGCGCCTCGGAGACCACCTGCTGGACGTTGTCCCAGATCTCCTCGGCGTCGTGCTCCACCCAACCGGGGCGGGGGAAGATCTGCCGGTGTTCCCGTTGGGCCACGGCGACGATGTCCCCGGCGGAGTCGAACACGATGCACCGCGATGAGGTGGTGCCCTGGTCGATGGCGGCGACGTACTCGGGGGTCACCGCAGCACCGTACCCGGACCGGCGGTGCGGTGCGACCGCCGTCACGTCGGCCGACGCGTCGCCTACGATGTGCGAACGTGCGTGACATCGCCGTTTTCAGTGGAACCGCCCATCCCGACCTCGCCGCCGAGATCTGCGCCCATCTGGGGGTACCGCTGCATCCGGTGCGGGTCTCCCGGTTCGCGAACGACTGCCTGGAAGTCCAGTTGCAGGCCAACTGCCGGGAGCGGGACGTGTTCCTGATCCAGCCGCTGGTGCCGCCGGTGCAGGAGAACCTGGTCGAGCTGCTGCTCATGATCGACGCTGCCCGGGGCGCCTCCGCGGGCCGGATCACCGTGGTGCTGCCGCACTACGCGTACGCCCGCTCGGACAAGAAGGACGCACCCCGGATCTCGATCGGCGCCCGGCTCGTCGCCGACCTGCTCACCTCGGCCGGCGCGGACCGGGTTCTCGCGATGACCCTGCACTCGCCGCAGGTGCACGGCTTCTTCAGCGTCCCGGTGGACCACCTGCACGCGCTGCGGGAGCTGGCCACCCACTTCCGCCGCTACGACCTGAGCGACACCGTGGTGGTCTCGCCCGACCTGGGCAACGCCAAGGAGGCCGCCGCCTTCGCCCGGTTGCTGGGCACGCCTGTGGCGGCCGGGGCGAAACAGCGGTTCAGCGACGATCTCGTCAAGATCAGTGCGGTGATCGGCGAGGTGGCCGACCGGGACGTCATCGTTCTGGACGACGAGATCGCCAAGGGCAGCACGGTGGTCGAGCTGATGGAGCACCTGCGCGGTCTGAAGGTCCGCTCGATCCGGCTGGCCTGTACGCACGGCCTCTTCTCCGGCGACGCCCTGCACCGGCTCAGCGACCAGGACGGCGTACTGGAGATCGTCTGCACCAACACGGTTCCCATCGCCGCCGACAAGCGGGTGCCGAAGCTCCAGGTGCTCTCGGTCGCTCCCGCGCTGGCCGAGGCCATGCGGCGGATACACAACGGGGAGTCCGTCTCGGCGCTGTTCGCCTGACCCGCCCTCGCCCCTCGCCCGTCAGCGGGCGGGGGGTGGCGGTCGGTCAGCGCGAGGTGCGGTCGTGGTTGGTGAGGCCGGCCATGATGCGGACCGTCGTGCCCGCGGTGCCGGTGGCGACCTCCATGGCGTCGGTCAGCTCACGGGCCAGCCAGAGGCCCCAGCCGCCGGCGGTGTCCGGGGCCGGCCGGCTGCGGTCGCCCAGCCGTTGCGGGCTGATCCCCTGCCCGTGGTCGGCGACCTCGCAGACCAGTGCCCCCGGCTCCTGCCAGAGCCGCAGCCAGCCCCGCCCGCCGCCGTGCCGCACCGCGTTGGTGATCAGTTCGTTGATCGCCAGCACGAAGTCGTCAAGGCGTTGGCCGGTCAGCCCGCAGGCGTGTGCGCAGGAGGTGACCGAGTGTCGAATCTCGGTCACCTGGGCCTGGTCGAAGGCCTCGGCGATAAGGACGGCGGGTTCGATGGGCACAACCGTACGCGGTGCGTGCGGATCTGCGTTCGTCATGGGCCCGTCCCGACGGCGAATCTCGGAGTATTTCGCGGCATTTCCACCGTACGTCAGGGTTTCCCGAACCGCACTCGCCGGCTGCCGCGCGCCCGGCCCCGCTATGGCATCCTGACCGCCATGTCGTCACCGCCGGGTGGTTTCGAGGTGCCGCTCTGGCGTGCCCTCGCGGTGTTCCGGGTGGCGTCCCTCGGGTACGTCTGCGTGCTCTCGGTACGCGACGCCGACCGCTACGCCCACCCGTACGCCGCCGGCGCCCTGGTCCTGCTCATGATCGCCTGGACCACCGCGACCGCAGTCGGCTACGCCCGCCCGGCCTGGCGGCGCTGGCCACTGCTGCTGGCCGACCTCGCGGTGGTGGTCGCCATCGTGCTCTCCACCCCGTGGGTGGTCGGCCGGACGGCGCTCGCACACGGCGTACCCACCCTGGGGGTGGCCTGGATGGCCGGCCCGGTGCTGGCCTGGGCCGTCTCCGGCGGCCGGCGGCGCGGCACGGTGGCGGCGCTGGTCGTCGCCGGCGCGGACCTGGCGACCAGGGAACGGATCGGCCAGTCCTCGTTCACCGGCGTGATCCTGATGCTGCTCGCCGGTGTGGTGGTCGGGCATGTGGCCCGGCTGGCGGTGGCCGCCGAGGAGCGGCTGCAACGCGCGGTCGAGCTGGAGGCGGCCACCCGCGAGCGGGAGCGGCTGGCCCGGGACATCCACGACTCGGTGCTCCAGGTGCTGGCGCTGGTGCAGCGACGCGGCGCGGCCCTGCCCGGCGAGGCCGGCGAGCTGGCCCGGCTCGCCGGCGAGCAGGAAGCCGCGCTGCGCGCGCTCATCGCGGGCGCCGCCACCCCCGGCGGATCGGACAGCGACGCGGTGGACCTGCGGAGCCTGCTCGGGCGGTACGCCTCGTCGGCGGTGTCGCTCTCGGCCCCCGCCACGCCGGTGTCGCTGCCCCGCCAGGTGGCCGGGGAGCTGGCGGCGGCGACCGGAGCGGCCCTGGACAATGTCGGACGCCACGCCGGTGGGCGGGCCTGGGTGCTGATCGAGGACGAGGGGACGACGGTGACCGTGTCGATCCGGGACGAGGGGCCGGGCATCCCGGACGGCCGGCTGACCGAGGCCGCCGAACAGGGCCGGCTCGGCGTGAGCCAGTCGATCCGGGGGCGGGTCACCGACCTGGGCGGGACGGTCCGGATCATCTCGGCGCCGGAGGCCGGCACCGAGATCGAACTGACCGTGCCGAGGGCGCGGCGATGACGCAGGTGCGGGTGATGGTCGTCGACGACCATCCGATGTGGCGCGAGGGGGTGGCCCGCGACCTGACCGAGGCCGGCTTCCTGGTGGTGGCGACAAGCGGCGAGGGGCGGCAGGCGGTCCGGGTGGCCGCCGCCGCCCGCCCCGACGTGGTCGTCCTCGACCTGCAACTGCCGGACATCTCCGGGGTCGAGGTGATCCTCGGGCTGCGCGCGGCGCTGCCCGACGTGCGGGTGCTCATGCTCAGCGCCAGCGGCGAACATCAGAGCGTGCTGGACGCGGTCAAGGCGGGAGCCACCGGTTACCTGGTGAAGTCGACCGCGCCGGCCGAGTTCCTCGACGCCGTCCGCCGCACCGCGGCCGGCGACCCGGTCTTCACCCCCGGCCTGGCCGGGCTCGTCCTCGGCGAGTACCGCCGGCTGGCCGCCGGGCCGGTGGCCGAGCCCGGCGACGGTACGGCCGAACCGGGCGCACCCCGGCTCACCGACCGGGAGACCGAGGTGCTGCGACTGGTGGCGAAGGGGATGTCGTACAAGCAGATCGCCCAGCGGCTCGGGCTCTCGCACCGCACCGTGCAGAACCACGTGCAGAACACGCTGGGCAAGCTGCAACTGCACAACCGGGTCGAGCTGACCCGGTACGCCATCGAACGCGGACTGGACGACTGACCCGGCCTCACACCGAGCGCGGCGGCTCCGTCTCGTGGATCGCCAGCTCCTCGGCGCTCGCCCCGCCACCGGCCGAGCCGGCGTCGTACGCCACCGAGTCGGTCTCCTGGTCGGTGTGCGCCCCCTCGTCCGGTTCGACGAGCCGGCCCACCGTCGCGTCGGCCACCGTGCCGAGCTGACCGTGGTCGTAGAGGGAGACCGGCGAGTTCGGGTCGGAGGTGGGCCCCGGGTCCATCACGTCGGCGTCGAGCTGGGCCTCCGCCGCGGCTTCCAGATTGTCCGCCTCGAAGGCGATCTTCGGGTCGATCGTCCCGGCCAGCGGGTCGTCCGCCGGCCGCTCGTAGACCTCCCGGTCGAGCTTGTAGTCCAACGACTCGCCGTCGAGCTGCTCCTCGGCGGTGGTCCCGAACCGGTCCACCGCGACCGGCGTCCGGTCACCGGGTAGCTGGGCCGGGTCCGGGCCGTCCGCCTCGCGCCCGGTGAGGACGTCGTCGTTGGCGGTCGAGTCGTCATCGGCGGTGTCCGGCAGCCCCTGGGACTCGGTGTCGGACACGGGGGTCGGGTACTCGTTGTCGCGCATGTCTGATCACTACCCGCTGCCCTCCCGCCGTAACCGGGGCAGGTCAGCCGGCCTCGTCGTCGGGGTGCAGCACACACCAGACGACCTTGCCGTCCGGTATGGCGCTGCTGCCCCACCGGCGGGCCACCGTGTCGATCAGCAGCAGACCCCGGCCGCCCACCCGGTCCGGCGGGGACAGCCCGGCGAACGTCGGCCGCCGCGGGGAGTGGTCACGGACCGCCAGGTGCAGGGTGCTGTCGTGCGGGGCCAGCCGTACCGTCATCGCGGTCCGGGCGTGCGCCACCACGTTGTTGACCATCTCGGTGACCGCGATGCACGCCGGGTCGACGAGGGTCGGCATGCCCCAGCGCTCGCAGCCGGTGGTGACCAGCTCGCGGGCCTCCCGGGCCGCTCCCACCGCCGGGTCCAGGTCGGCGGTGAGCACCGCCGCCAACGGTGTCGCCGCGAGCGCCGCCAGCGCGCCGTCCAGGGTGGGCCAGGCCGGGACACCCGCCGGCGCGGCGTCCGGCCGGTCGGGACCGGCGACCGTGGGATCGCAGAGCAGCAGGTCGGCGGCCGGCCAGTCGGCGACCTCCCGGCGCACCTCGGCGAAGACCTCCCGGGCGGCCGGATCGGCGATCCGCACTCCGGTCAGGTCGACCACCACCGGGCCGGGACGGTCAGCGAACCGGGTGAGCAGCGCCGCGCGGACCGTTGCCACCGCGCCACCGTCGAGCACACCGGTCAACCGGACCACCGCCGACGACTCGTCGATCTCGACGAGGCAACGCGCAGCGGTCGGCATGATCGCCCCATTGTGCGCGCCGGTGACGAGTGCCGCATCCGGTCGGTCGACGCCCGACATCAGCGGACCAACCGGGACCGGCGGTTGATGGCCGCCATCGTGCCGACCGCGGTGCCCGCGGCGGCCAGGCCGAACGCGGCGGTCATCCGCACCAACTGGCGACGCCGGCCGTGCCAGCCGCCGTCCCGGCGCGCCTCGGCGTCGGCGTGGAACACGTTGCCGCTGCCGTCCATCCGCGCGCCCGGGCCGAACTGGGTGCGGTGGGCGTACCAGGCGAGGGTGCGTTCGACCAGGGCGGGCACCAGCCGCCACTGCAGGCCGATGAGCCGGGCCGCGCCACCCGCGTACGCCTCGCGGCGGGGCCGGCGCAGCAGCCGGACGATCGTCTCGGCGACGACCTCCGGCGGGTACACCGGCGGAGGTGGCGCCAGTTCGCGGCCGGTGTGGTTGGCCGCGTGCCGGAAGAACGGGGTGTCGATGGTGGCGGGCAGAACCGTGCAGACGGAGATCTGACCCCGCCCGGTGACCCGTAGCTCCTGCCGGACCGTGTCGGCGAGCCCCCGGATGCCGTGCTTGGTGGCGTTGTACGCCGACTGGTACGGCATCGCCACCTCGGCCAGCACCGACGCGTTGTTGACGAGGACACCGCCGCCGGCCGCCCCCAGGTACGGAAGCGCGGCCTTGATGCCGTGCACCGCGCCGAGGAGGTTGACCTCCAGCACGCGGCGGAACTCGGCGATCGGGATCTCGTCGAACAGGCCCACCGCGCTCACCGCGGCGTTGTTCACCCAGGCGTCGATCCGCCCGAACTCGGCCGCCGCCCGGTCCGCCATCTGCCGTACCGACTCCAGGTCGGTCACGTCGGTCGGTACGACGAGCGCCCGGCCGCCCAGCTCCTGGCAGCGTATGGCCACCTGCCGCAGCGCTGGTTCACTGCGGGCGGCCAGGACGACGGCGACGCCCCGGCGGGCCAGCGCGTACGCGGTGGCCGTGCCGATTCCGCTGGACGCGCCGGTGATCACCACGATCGATTCGTCGAGACTGCGGGTGAGCGGCATTTCTCAGCGGTACCCCCGGTCGGGCCTGCTCATACCACCGGCCGGCACCTGATCATGCGATGCCCTGTCGACATGCTTGTCGCGGCGCAAGCGTCGGCGGCACCTGCGCGGACTGTTCCCGATCTGCCAGGTTTCGACTCCCGGCCGTTCGGTTAATGGGACGCTCTGACCGGGAGGACCACCGCCGAGGTAAAGAACGCAGGGAGGTGACCCATGCGCGTCGGCCTCGTCTGCGCGCACACCAGCTCGTACCGGCACGCCGACGGCCCGCCGGTCGGTACCCAACAGCACATCGCGCGGGTTGCCGCCGAGCTGGCCGGCCGAGGCCACGACGTCCGGATCTACGAGCGTCGGGACGACCCCGGGCTGCCGGTGGTCACGGACATCGACGGCTACCAGGTGCACCGGGTGTCCGCGGGGCCAGCCACCCCGCTGCCCACCGCCGAGCTGATCCCGCACGTCATGGAATTCGGCCGCTGGCTGACCGACGAGTGGACGGGCGCCTGGCGACCCGAGGTGGTGCACGGGCACTACTGGGTCGGCGGCCTGGCCGCCGCGAACGCCGTCCGGGAGACCGACATCCCGGTGGTGCAGACCTTCCACTCACTCGGGGTCGAGCAGTTGCGCCACCTGGGCGGCCGGTACGACGGCCCGGGGGAGCGCATCCCCCTGGAACGCGCGCTGACCCGGGCGGTGGACATCGCGGTCGCCCAGTGCAACGACGAGGTGGACGAGCTGACCCGGATGGGTCTGCAACGCAGCTCGGTGGCGATGGTGCCGGCCGGAGTGGACACCCGACAGTTCCACCCCGACGGTGAGGCCGCGCCGCGCGAGCAGCGTTCGCGGATCCTCTCCGTCGGCGGGCTCTCCCCGGGCCACGGCCAGGAGGACCTGATCCGGGCGATGCGGCTGGTCGGCGCCGCCGAGCTGGTGATCGCCGGCGGTCCGCCCGCCGAGGCGTTGGCCAACCACGCCGAGGCGCGCCGACTGCGGGAGCTGGCCGAGCAGGTGGGCGTGGCCGACCAGGTACGCCTGGTGGGCGCGGTGCCGCACGACCAGATGGCCACCTGGTACCGGTCGGCGGACGTGGTGGCCTGCACGCCGCACTACTCCTCGGCGGGCCGGGTGTCGCTGGAGGCGATGGCCTGCGGGGTGCCGGTGGTCGGCTACGCGATGGGCGGCCTCGCGGACGCCGTCGTCGACGAGGTCACCGGTCGACTGGTGCCGCCCGGCGACGTGCGGACGCTCGGGGTCTCGCTGCGGCGGCTGCTGTCCGACAACGCCGGCCGTTTCGCGTACGGTCACGCGGCGGTGGACCGGGTCCGCAGCAGCTACACCTGGGATCGGACGGCCGGCGCGTTGGAGCGCCTCTACGAGCGGGTGGTGAGCCGGCGCAAGCCGGTCGAGGCGTGACGCGGACGGGCGCCGGTCAGACAGGCCGGCCGGCGCCAACCATTGCCGGGTCCCGGCGGCGCGGCGCCGCGCGGTGCTGCTGGGGCTGCGCGTACCGGGTCAGCCCGATCACCGCGGCAAGGGTGACCAGAAAACCCGCCGCGGCCAGCCACTCCCGCCCGGGCCAGATCTTGTCGTTGAGCAGCAGCAGACCGACGATCGCCGCCGGCACGGCCCCGGCCGCGTCCATCGCGGCGACCGCGGCGGTCGTCGAGCCCCGCTGCATGGCCAGCCCGAGCAGCAACTGCCCGACGATCGAGTGGACGATCAGCAGGTAGAGCAGCGGGTCGGCGAGGAACGCCTCGGCGGACGGCGCGGAGGCCAGCGGACGGGCCGCCACCGCCGCCGCCGAGAAGGCCAGCCCGGCCAGCGAACCGAGCGCCACCGACCCCGGTGCCCCGTGCAACCGGACGGCGAAGACGCCGAGCACCGCGATGACGCCCAGCGCCACCAGCAGCGCCACCGAACCGGCCGTCCCGAGCTGCTTCGACGGCGCCGGTCGGGCGGACAGCACCAGGGCGGTGATCCCGGCGAAGAGCAGCGCCAGCAACGCCACCTCGGCAACCGGCAACCGCCACTTCAACACCACCACGCCGAGGATCGCGGTCACCCCGAGCCCGGCGGCCACGCTGGCCTGCACCAGGAACAGCGGCAGGTCCCGCCGGGCCAGGAAGGCGAGCACGAAACCGCCGATCTGGCAGGTCAGCCCGACCAGGTACGTCCGGTGCCCGGCCAGCCGCAGCAGCAGGCCCGGATCGAAGGTGTGGTGCACGGTCGTACGGGCCGCGGCCACCGACTGGAGCAGGTTGGCGAAGCCGTACGCGACGATCATCGCCGCGAGGAAGCACCAGCCGGAGGAGACCACCTGGCGAGGATAGAGGTTGCCGGGGGTCAGCGCTCGGCTGGTCGATCCAGCCGGGCGAGGATGTCGGCGTGCAGGGAACCGTTGGTGGCCACCACGCTGCTCTCGGTGCCCGGCGCACCGGTCGGCGACGGTCGACCGTGCAGATCCGTGACCGTGCCACCCGCCTCGGTGATGATCGGCACCAGCGCCGCCACGTCCCACAGCGACAGTTCCGGCTCGACCATCACGTCGAGTGCGCCCTCGGCCAACAGCATGTAGCCGTAGAAGTCGCCGTACGCGCGGCTGCGCCAACTGGCCCGCATCAGATCGAGCATCGCGTCCAGCCGGCCGGCGCTCTCCCATCCGGTCAGCGACGAGTAGCAGACGCTGGCGTCGGCGATCCGACGTACCGCCGACACGCCGATCCGCACGCCAGCGCCCGGCCCCGGACCGGCGTACGCGCCCCCGCCCGCGCTCGCCCACCAGCGTCGGCCCAGCGCCGGCGCGGACACCACACCGACCGCCGGGCGCTCCCCGTCGTACAGCGCGATGAGGGTGGCCCACACCGGCACGCCCCGCACGAAGTTCTTGGTGCCGTCGATCGGGTCGACGATCCACCGGCGGTCACCCGGCCCGCTGGCCGGTTGTGCGCCGTACTCCTCACCGAGCAGCCCGTCGGCCGGCCGGTGCTCGGCCAGCAGCGCGCGGATCTCCCGCTCCACGGCGGTGTCCGCGTCGGAGACCGGGGTCAGGTCAGGTTTCGCCTCGACGCGCAGGTCGAGTGCCCGGAAACGGGCCGTGGCGATGGCGTCGGCCCGGTCGGCGAGCAGATGGGCGAGGGCGAGGTCGTCGGCGTACCCGGTCATGCCGGCAACCTAGCCGACGCCCGGCGGGTCACTCGTCGGGCCCGCGCCGGTCACCCTCGCCGGGGCCGCGCTGGTCGCTCTCGCCGCGCGCGTCGCCGTCGCCGGCACGGGAGGCGAGCAACCGGCGGTACGACGCCAGCCGACGCGGGTCGGCCCTGCCAGCGGCCACCCAGGCGTCCAGCCCGCAGTCGGCCTCGTCGGCCGTGTGCGGACAGTTCGGCGGGCAGTCGACGGTGCCCTCGACCAGGTCGGGGAAGCCGTGCAGCAGGCTGTCGGCCGAGACGTGGGCCAGCCCGAAACTGCGGATCCCCGGAGTGTCGATGATCCAGCCCGGGTCGGTGTCGACGCCCGGCACCGGTGGCAGCCGCAGCGCCACCGCGCTGGTCGAGGTGTGTCGGCCCCGGCCGATCGCGCTGACCACGCCCACCGCGCGCAGCGCGTCCGGGACGAGGCGGTTGACCAGCGTCGACTTGCCCACCCCGGAGTGCCCCACCAGCACCGACACCTTGCCGCTCAGCAGCGCGCGGAGCGCGTCGAGGTCGGAGTCGGGGCGGTTCAGCACGTACGGCAGCTCCAGCTCGGTGTAGTAGCCGAGCACCTCCTCCGGCCCGGCCAGGTCGGCCTTGGTGAGGCAGAGCAGTGGCTCGACGTCCGCGTCGTACGCGGCGACCAGGCAGCGGTCGATGAACCCGGTGCGCGGCGGCGGGTCGGCCAACGCACTGACGATCACCAACTGGTCGGCGTTGGCCACGACCACGCGTTCCAGCCGGCCCTCGGCGGTGGTGTCGTCGTCGTCGGCGGTGCGGCGCAGCACCGAGCGGCGCTCGGCGATCCGGACGATCCGGGCGAGGGCGCCCTCCGCGCCTGACGTGTCCCCGACCAGGCTGACCCGGTCACCCACCACCACCGACTTGCGGCCCAGTTCACGCGCCCGCATGGCGGTGATCGTGGGCAGGTCGGCGCCGACCACGCCGCGCTCGGCCCCGGACAGCACACACTGGTAGCGCCCCCGGTCGACGGCGATGACGAAGCCGTCCACGGCGTCGGCGTGCTGCGGGCGGGTGCGCGTACGCGGGCGCGACGACTTTCCGGGTCGGACCCGTACGTCGTCCTCGTCGTACTCCCGCCGTCTGGTCGCCAGGACCTGTCCCCTTCTCGCGTCAGCTCTTGCCGGTCACCATCGCTGACCATAGTGCCGGGAACTCGGGCATGGTCTTGGAGGTACACCCCACGTCGTCCACCTCGATGCCGGGCACGGCGAGCCCGGCCACCGCGGCGGCGTGCGCCATCCGGTGGTCGTGGTACGTGTGGAACACGCCGCCACGCAGCGGCCGGGGCCGGATCTCCAACCCGTCGGGCGCCTCGGTGATGTCGGCGCCGATCGCGGCGAACTCCCGCGCCAGCGCGGTCAGCCGGTCGGTCTCGTGACCCCGGATGTGCCCGACGCCGGTGAAGACCGACGGCGAGTCGGCAAGCATGGCGAGCGCGGTCAGGGCCGGGGTCAGCTCGCTGACGTCGGACAGGTCGGCGGTCAGGCCGTGCACGACGCCGGTGCCCCGCACGGTGAGACCGTCGGTGGAGAGGGTGACCTCGCCGCCCATGCGTTGCAGCAGCGAGCGGAGCCGCTCGACCGGCTGCGCGCTGCTGTGCGGCCAGCCCGGAAGGGTCACCTCGCCGCCGGTGACCAGGGCGGCGGCGAAGAACGGCACCGCGCCGGAGAGGTCCGGTTCGATCTCCCAGCAGCGGCCGGTGAGCGGGCCGGGCTCGACGGTCCACAGGTCGGGGGTGGTGTCGTCGACCGCCGCGCCGGCGGCCCGCAGCATCTGCACGGTCATCCGCAGGTGTGGCGCGGACGGCACCGGCGGGCCGACGTGGCGTACCACGACACCCCGGTCGAAGCGCGGGGCGGCCAGCAGCAGCCCGGAGACCAGCTGGCTGGAGGCGGACGCGTCGATCACCACCTCGCCGCCGGTGATCCGGCCGGCACCGACCACGGTCAGCGGCAGGCTGCCGGTGCCGGTGACGTCGATCCGGACGCCCAGCGAACGCAGCGCGGCGATCAGCGGGCCGAGGGGCCGGGTGCGGACGTACGGGTCGCCGTCGAAGGTGACCTGCCCGTCGGCCAGCCCCGCCACGGGCGGCACGAACCGCATCACCGTGCCGGCCAGCCCCACGTCGACGTGGGCGGGGCCGACCAGCGGGTGCGGCCGGACCAGCCAGCGTTCGTCGTCACTGATCGACACGTGCGCGCCCATCGCGCGCAGCCCGGCGGCCATCAACTCGGTGTCGCGGGCGCGCAGCGGCCCGACCAGCGTCGACGGGCCGGAGGCGAGGGCACTGAGCACCAGGGCGCGCGCGGTCATCGACTTGGAGCCGGGCAGGCGCAGCGTCGCCACCACCGGGTCGGACGCGGTCGGTGCGGTCCACGGCTGTGGCGGCCGGGTCGCGGTCAGAATCCCCACGGTCACATTCTGCCGTGTCGGCTGGTGGACGGCGTAAACCGGCGTTCGTACTCCCGGTTGGCGGGACAGCCGAACGGGCACCGGACGCACTAGCGTGTGTGCCATGTGTGGCAGGTACGCGACGACCCGGAGTTCCGGCGAGCTGAGCGCGCTGTTCGAGTCGTCCGACGACACCGACGGCGGGGTCGGGCCGGATCACAACGTCGCGCCCACCGACCCGGTGCCGGTGGTGCGGCTCACCGCGGAGGGGCACCGCAGCCTGTGCGTGGGCCGCTGGGGTTTCCTGCCGCACTGGTCCCGGTCGGCGGCCGGGGCGGCCCGCATGATCAACGCGCGGGCGGAGACGGTGGCCACCAGCCGGGCGTACGCCGGGGCGTTCGCGCGTCGGCGCTGCCTGGTCCCGGCCGACGGCTGGTACGAGTGGGTCCGGCTCCCCGACGGTGGCCGGCAGGCGTACTTCATGACGCCCGCCGACGGGTCGGTGCTCGCGCTGGCCGGCATCTGGTCGGTCTGGGAGTCCGGCACGGGCAGCCGGCTCACCTTCAGTGTGCTGACGACGGCGGCGCTCGGTGAGCTGGCCGAGGTGCACGAGCGGATGCCGGTGCTGCTGCCCGCGGAGCGCTGGTCGTCGTGGTTGGCGCCGACGGACGAGCCGGACCGGTTGCTCACATCGCCGTCGGCGGACTGGCTGGCCGGTCTGGAGATCCGTCCGGTGGGTCCGGCGGTCGGAGACGTCCGTAACGACGGTCCGCAGTTGACCGCCCGGGTGCCGGTGGGGCCGGCGCCGCAGGAGCTGACGTTGTTCTGACATTCAGGCATCGTCGGGCGCCGATTTGGCAGGTTTGCGCGCGATTCGTCTCCCCACCGTTCAGTCATGTTCGCGGCAGCCCCTTGTCCCGGCGCGCACAAGTGCGATAGAACACAGCGCCGGTAGTGGGTGCCGATTCGCACGGGGCGGACGATATCCACCGATCTTGCCGGTCCCACGGGGGAGGTGGGTGGATGACACGGGCACGTATGCCCCGCCCGCACGAGGTGGCAGCGGCGCGGCGAGATCCGAGACTGTTGCGAGCCTTGCGCGAACGCCGACAGGACGACGCGTGGCGAACCAGAGGCACCTGCCAGAGCGTCGATCCGGAGACGTTCTTTCCGGCGCCGAACGAACCGGCGGACGCCGCCGTCGCACTGTGCCGTACATGCGACGTGCAGGGGTCCTGTCTGGCCTGGGCGCTGGAGGTCGGTGACTGCCACGGCGTGTGGGGAGGCACCACACCCCGCGAGCGGCGGGCGATGCTCGTCGCGTGGCGGGACGAGGTCGCACCGGACCCGGCCGCCGTCGACGACGCCGGCCCACCGGTACGCGACCGGCTGCTCACCCTGGTGCCGCTGAGCTGACCATCGGCCCGGTCGACGCACGGCCGCCGGCACAGCGGCGCAGAATGGGCCGGTGCCGCTCAGCGAACCGATAGACACCCCGCGCGGCCCGGCGCGGATCGACACCGACCTGCCGGCCGGGCCGGCCGCCGCGCTACTGGTGCTCGGGCACGGTGCGGGCGGCAGCGTGGACGCGCCCGACCTGCTCGCGGTCCGCGACGCGGTGGTCTCCGTCGGCGTGGCGGTGGTCCGGGTGACCCAGCCCTACCGGGTCGCCGGCCGCCGTGCGCCGGCGCCCGCCGGTCACCTCGACGAGGCCTGGACGGCGGTGCTCGCCGCCGTCCGGGACCGGCACCCGGACACTCGGGTGCTGGTGGTCGGTGGCCGATCCAGTGGCGCCCGGGTGGCCTGCCGGACGGCCCACGCGGTGGGCGCGGCCGGTGTCGTCGCGCTGGCGTTCCCGCTGCATCCGCCCGGTCGGCCGGAACGCTCCCGGGCCGCCGAACTGGTCACCGGCCTGCCGACGCTCGTGGTCAACGGCGACCGGGACCCGTTCGGGGTGCCGCAGCCGGGGCCGTCCGTGCACGTGGTGACCCGACCGGGGGAGACGCACGACCTTCGGCGGGATCCGGCCGGCACGGCGGACGTGGTGCGGGACTGGCTGCGCAGCCGGGGCTGGACGGCCCACTGAACCGGCCCGGTGCCACCGCCGGCGGGCGGGAGAACCGTGTCCGGTGCCGGGCGCGGGTCGTTGCATCCGATGGTGCCGCCGGACCGATTCGGACGGGAGGCGCCAACCCTCCCAGGCCCTTCCTGGTCCCAGCGCCGGCCGCCCGTCGGGGCCGGGACCAGGAACGGGGAGAGTCGGGCCGGAATGCCCCACCCGCCATCTCGCGTTACTACCCCCGGACGACTTTTGTGAGGGGGGTGACCGGTGCCGACCGAGACACGGATCCGGGAACGGGACGAACGGGACGCCCGGCAGCTGAAGCGGCTGCTGGACGCTCCGGACTGGCCCGCGACGGTGGAACCGGGCGGGGTGGGAGCGGTGAGCACGGGCACACCAGCCGGAAGTGAATCTGTGGTCAGGTCTGTGCGCGTATCCTCGGCGGGAAAGCATCCGACCCGAGGGGATGTGCGGTTGACCACCGAGAAGACGGACGAGCGCAGGGCCCGTTTCGAGCGGGACGCGATGCCATTCGTCGATCAGCTCTACGCCGCTGGGCTGCGGATGACACGCAACCCGGCGGATGCCGAGGACCTGGTCCAGGAGACGTACCTGAAGGCGTACGCCGCCTTCCACCAGTTCGAGCAGGGCACGAACCTGAAGGCCTGGCTCTACCGGATCCTGACCAACACCTACATCAACTCCTACCGCAAGCGGCAGCGCCAGCCCATCCAGGCGCCCACCGAGGAGATCACCGACTGGCAGCTCGCCGAGGCCGAGTCGCACACCTCCAGCGGTCTGCGCTCGGCGGAGACCGAGGCGCTCGACCGGCTGCCGGACAGCGACGTGAAGGAGGCCCTCCAGCAGTTGCCGGAGGAGTTCCGCCTGGCCGTCTACCTGACCGACGTCGAGGGCTTCTCGTACAAGGAGGTCGCGGACATCATGGGCACGCCGATCGGCACCGTGATGTCGCGTCTGCACCGTGGCCGTCGTAATCTGCGGAAGCTGCTCGAGCGCTACGCCTCGGAGCGGGGCTTCAGCGCCGCGCGGTCGTCCAAGGGCTCGACCGCTGCCGCTGCCGGCCGGGAGGTGTGACGTGAGCTGTGGGGAGCCGCACGAGACGGACTGCCGCGAGGTGCTCGCGGAGGTCTACCTCTACCTGGATCTGGAGTGCGCCGACGAGCGGCGCACGCTGATCCGGCACCACCTCGACGAGTGCGGGCCCTGCCTGCGCGAGTACGGGCTCGAGCAGGAGGTCCGCGCGCTGGTCGCCCGTTGCTGCGGCAACGAGACCGCGCCGGACGAGCTGCGCGAGCGGTTGCGGGTCAAGCTCACCGAGCTGGTGGTCTTCGAGACCAGTGACTCCCGCGAGCTGGCTGACTGAGCGTCGCACCAGTCTGACGGACGAAAACCGGTGGCCCGGGTCGATGTCGACCCGGGCCACCGGCGTACCCGGTGTCCGCCGGGTTCGGGCTGATCGGTGACGGGCCGTGCGGCCCGCCGCGCCGAATCAGGAGTTGGGACGCTTGCCGTGGTTCGCGGCGCTCTTCTTACGGGCCTTCTTCTTGCGGGACTTCTTCGCCATGCTGACCTCCTCGTGATGGGTCGGATCCCCTCGTGCGCACAACCTCGGCGCCCGTGCACCCTCCGGCCGCCCGGCGTCGGGTCCGACCCGCTGATGGTACGGCGGTGGGCGCGCGTGACCTTCCCCAGGGCGGGCCGGCGACCGGGCCGTACCACTCCGCACCCGCGTCCCACCGTCGCATGATTGGATACGTCGGCAGGCACATCGCACAAAGGGAGGGCCCGGACATGGCCGAGGAGATCCGCGCCGAGATGGTGGCGAACGTCTGGAAGGTCGTCGCGTCGACCGGTGACACCGTGTCCGAGGGTGACACCCTGGTGATCCTCGAGTCGATGAAGATGGAGATCCCGGTCATCGCCGAGTCCGACGGCGTGGTCCAGCAGCTCGCCGTCAACGAGGGTGACGTCGTGCAGGACGGCGACCTCATTGCGGTGATCGGTTGACCGGCCTGCTGGTCCGGCGGGCCGAGCCGGCCGACTTCCCGGCGGTGGCCCGGCTGACCGTGGCCGCGTACGAGGCGGACGGTCAGCTCAAGGACGAGGACGGGTACGGGGTGGTGCTGGCCGACGTGTCGACCCGGGCCACCAGTGGCGAGGTGCTCGTCGCGGTGGACGAGGCGACCGGCGCGGTGCTGGGCTCGGTCACGTTCGTGCTGCCGGGCACCCCGTTCGCGGAGCTGTCCGGGCCGGGCGAGGCGGAGTTCCGGATGCTCGCGGTCGACCCGGCCACCCAGGGGCGTGGCGTCGGCGCGGCGCTGGTCCGGGCCTGCGTGGACCGCGCGACCGAGCTGGACTGCGTGGCCGTGGTGATCTGTGTCCGGGCCGGGATGGCCGCCTCGGCGCACCGTCTCTACGAGCGCTTCGGCTTCGTCAGGTTCGCCGAGAAGGACTGGTCGCCGTTCACGGGCGTGGATCTGCTCGGCCTGCGGTTGGAGCTGCCCCGCGGCTGACCGGCCCGGCCGGTCAGCTCTGCGTGCCGCCCGGGCTGGCGGTGGCCGCTGTCCCGTCGGGCTCCCCGCCGATCGCGGCCAGCAGCTCGTCGGCGACGTCCAACGCGAGTAGGCGGCGGTCCGCGTCGGTCAGGTTCGGTGCGCGTACGGCGAACCAGCTGGTGTGTACGGCGAACAGCGACAGGACGGCGCGCAGTTGGGCGGCGGGGGAGTCGTCGCCCCGGCAGAGGGCGTTGGCGAGCTGCATCATCCGGCCGCGCATCTGCTGGCCGGAGGAGAGGCTCTTGAGCACGGTCTGGTTCTGCTCGAAGAAGCGCATCACCGAGGGCATGTCGCCGCCGAACATCGTGTCGGCGTAGCGGGAGATCAGCTCGCGTCGGGTGGCGAGGGTGGGCGGCTGTGACTCGCCCCAGGCGGTCAGGTCGTCCATCTGCTTCAGCCGGTCCTCGACGAAGCTGGCGACGATGTCGTCCTTGCTCTTGAAGTGGTAGTAGAGGGCGGCCTTGGTGACGTTGAGCCGTTCGGCGATCTCCCGGAGCGAGGTCTTCTCGTACCCCTGCTCGGTGAAGAGCTCGAGCGCGACGGCCTTGATGCGCTCTCGCGTCCCGCCTGTGCTCTCCCTCACCCACGACCTCCAATGTGCTTGACCGGTTCTTGCTATTGAACTTACCGTGCGGCTAGTAAGGTGACTAGCCGGGCGGCAAGTAAGTGCGGCAATCCTCGGGGGGAGCTTACCCATGACTCAGGCAACCCAGGCCGGCGCACGACCCAACGTACGGGTCGTGCTGTTCGGGCTGATGATCGCGATGATGCTCGCGATGCTCGACAACATGATCGTCAGCACCGCGCTGCCGCGGATCGTCGGCGAGTTCGGCGGCCTCGACCACTTCACCTGGGTGGTCACCGCGTACGTCCTGGGCACCACCGTCTCCACCCCGATCTGGGGCAAGCTCGGCGACCTCTACGGCCGCAAGTCGGTCTTCCTGACCTCGGTGGTCATCTTCCTGGTCGGCTCCGCGCTGTGCGGCATGGCCGGATCGGGGATGTTCGGCGGCCCGCAGGACGGCATGGTCCAGCTCATCGCCTTCCGGGCGGTGCAGGGCCTCGGCGCCGGCGGTCTCATGGTCGGCGTGATGGCGATCATCGGCGACCTGGTTCCGCCGCGCGAGCGTGGGCGTTACCAGGGCATGATCGCCGGCATCATGGCCATCGCCATGGTGGCCGGCCCGCTGGTCGGCGGCTTCATCACCGACCACCTCTCCTGGCGGTGGGCGTTCTACGTGAACCTGCCGCTGGGCGGTGTCGCGCTGCTCGTGCTGATCACCACGATGCACCTGCCGAAGTACCGCACCGAACACCGGATCGACTGGCTCGGCGCCGGGCTGCTCTCGGTCGGCATCACCGCGATCGTGCTGATCACCACCTGGGGCGGCAGCCAGTACGACTGGTCCTCGCCGCAGATCCTCGGCCTGGCCGTGCTGGCCGTGCTCGCCCTCGTGGCGTTCGGCCTGGTCGAGCGCCGGGTTCCGGAGCCGATCCTGCCGCTGGGGCTGTTCGCCAACCGCAACTTCGCGTTGATCTCGGTGATCGGCTTCCTGCTCGGCTTCGCGATGTTCGGCGCGATGAACTTCCTGCCGCTCTACCAGCAGACCGTGCAGGGGGCCTCGGCGACCAACAGTGGCCTGCTGCTCCTGCCGCTGATGTTCGGCATGCTCGTCGTCTCGCTGGTCATCGGCCGGGCGATCACCAAGAACGGCCGGTACCGGGCGTACCCGATCATCGGCGGCGTGGTCATGACCACGGGCATGGGCCTGCTGACCATGCTCGACACCGACACCAGCAAGCTGGAGTCGTCGCTCTACATGGTCGTGCTCGGCGTCGGCATGGGCTTCCTCATGCAGACCTCCATGCTGATCGCCCAGAACAGCGTGGAGCAGAAGGACCTGGGCGCGGCCAGCGGCGCGGCGACCTTCTTCCGGTCGATCGGCGGCTCGTTCGGCATCTCGCTGTTCGGCGCAATCTTCGCCAACCGGCTGGCCAGCTCCTCCGCCGGTGGTGCGCTCGGAGGCAAGTCCGGCTCGGAGATGGACCTGGAGATGCTCAAGGACCTGCCCGCCCAGGCGCGGGGGCTGGTGCTCGGTGGTCTCGCCGACGCCATCTCGCACGTCTTCCTCTGGGCCGTGGTGTTCACCATCGCGATCCCGGTGCTCGCCTGGTTCATCAAGGAGATCCCGCTGCGGACCGCGAACGAGGCCCCACCGCAGGCCTCCCCGGAGGAGGAGGCCGAGGTCGCCCTCGGCAGGGCCCCCGTGGCCTGACCGTCCAACTCCGGGAGCGCCGCGTCGACCCGCACGGGTCGGCGCGGCGCCCCCTTTCACCCGCGATCGTGCACGCGTCCGTCCCCGCAGAGGGCGGTCAGCGGCGGCGGATGAGGCGGTGCCAGAGGCGGCGTAACGGGCTGCGGGGGCGGGGGAGTGCGGGGTGGGACGAGCTGTCGCCCAACAGTTCGGTGGCCAGGGCGACGGTGGCGGGGTCCAGGGTCGGGGCGGCCAGCGCCAGGTGCGCCAGCGAGACGGCGATCGGGACCGGCCTGACCCGGGCCACGGCGGCGACGTCGGCCAGCCGCTCGGCCACCACGCGCGCCACGTCCGCGCGCACCTCCGGGGCCACCCAGGCGGCGGTGACCAGGGCGAACAGCGCCGCCTCCGTCACCCAGTCCTCCACGCCCCAGACCAGGTCCAGCAGCACCCGGCGTCGCGTCGAGGTGTCCCACGGCTCGTCCGTGCGGTGGTGCAGCAGTCCCAGGCAGGCCCACACCTGCACGCCGCGTACCCAGACCGACGGGTCGTGGGCGGCCAGCAGCCGGCCCACCGCGTTGGCCGGTGCCGCCGGCGGGTGCACCAGCAGACCGAGCAGGTCCGCCAGATCGAGGCCGGCCAGGCCCACCGCCGCGTCGTACGCCGCCGGGGGATGCGGCCACGCCGGGTGGGCGACCTGCCCGATCCGCTCGACCGCCGCCGGCGAGGGCTCCGGCAGTACGGGAGTCGGGACGCTGTCCGCGTAGTCCCACAGCCGCTGGGCGGACGCCCGTCGCGGCTCGCGCGGGTCCGGCTCCGGCGCGCCGGTGATCTCGATCCGCAGCCCGGGTGCCGTCGAGGTGACCGTCCGTACGGCGCTCGGCGGTGCCGCCGCCGCCAACCGGACCGCGCTGCCGACGCCGTTGTCGTCGTCCGCCACCGCCCGGCGCATCGCGTCGATGAGCGGACCGCCGGCCGGTGTGAGCTGCCCGAGCCACGGTCGCCCCCGGCAGCACTGGGCCAGGTCGCCGTGCTCGTGGCTGTCGTCCGGGTGGTCCCGGACGAAGTCGGCGAGCGCGACGAGATGGGCCAGGTCTCCGTCGCGCAGGTGCCGCAGGCGGTGCGCGGTGTGCACCGCGCAGTCGAACGAGGGGTCCCGGGCCAGGGCCCGCTCGGTCCACTCCAGCGCCTCGTCGAGCCGGCCGGTCTCGGCCAGAGTGCCGGCGATGTCCGCGTAGACGGCCAGGTCGTCCGGGTCCAGCGCGACGGCCCGGTTGAGGGCCGCGAGGGCGTCGCGGGTGCGGCCCGCGCTGCGGTACGCGTACCCGAGCCAGACCTCGCCCATCTTCGACGGTTGGGCGCGTACGCCCCGGGCGGCCCACCGGATCGCCAGCGCGACCTCGCCGAGCCGGCGGGCCAGCGATGACGCCGCGCCCAGCAGGAGACCGTGTTCGGGGCGGACGGTGACCGCGTTGCGGGCCAGCGTGAGGTACGGCGCCAGGGGTGCCCGGCCGATCCGGGGCACCGGGTCGGGAAGCGCGGAGCAGATCTGCATGAGGATCCGGGCGATGTGGTCCGGGTCGAGCCGTTCGGGCAGGTCGGGTGCGGTCACCCAGGGCACGGCGGCCCATTCGGTGCCGGGGGCGTACCCGGTGGCGGCGGCCAGCAGTTCGAGCCCTTCGGCGGGACGGCCGGTGGCGGCGAGCAGGTGGGCCCGGGCGACGACCGCGCCGACGAAGGTGTGGTGGTTGATCGGGAAGAGGTCGAGCCCGCCGCCGCTGGCGGCGGCCAGCCGGGCCAGCGTCTCGTGCACCTCCGGCAGGGTGGGCGCCTGGGCCAGCGCGCCGGCGAGGTGGCCGGCGGCGTGGTGCAGGTCGCCCTCGTCCAGTGCCAGCCGGGCAAGGGCCAGCTCCTCCGTGGCGGAGAGCGCGGGGTCGTCCCTTCCCTCGGGCACGGTGTCCTCTCGTCGCAGCTACAGCGGATGGAGCGGGCCAACTGTAGTTGATATTGGGATGATTAGGTGATCAACTGCGCACTACTGCTCGTTCAATTGCTTAGCCGCTTCGAAAGGTGCAAGACTGAGCAGGAAACGCGCGGCAACCGCGCAGGAGGGGAGTGTCCGTGACACGTGCAGGGGCCGGAATGGCCGCCGACATCGACGAGCAGCCGGCCGGCTACGAGCGTCTGCTGTCCGCCGCCAACGCCCGGGAGATCGCCCGCGTCGCGGCGGTCGTGGCCGAACGCCGCCCGCGGCACGTGGTCTTCACCGCCCGCGGCACCTCCGACCACGCCGCCCTCTACGGGGCGTATCTCACCGAGATCCGGCTCGGCCTGCCCGCCGGGCTCGCCTCGCCCAGCGCGGTCACCCTCTTCGGCGCCCGCCCCGACCTCTCCGACGCGCTCGTCGTCGGGGTCAGCCAGAGCGGCGGCTCACCCGACCTGGCCGAGGTGCTGCGCACCGCCAGGGACTCGGGCGCGCTCACCCTCGCGGTGACCAACGCCCCCGACTCGCCGCTGGCCGGGGTGGCGGAACTCAGCATCGACATCGCCGCCGGGCACGAGCGGGCGGTGGCCGCCACCAAGACGTACACCGCCGAGCTGCTCGCCCTGCTGATGCTCGTGGAGGGCGTCCGGGCCGGCGACGGCGTGCTCCCGGCGGCCGAACGGGAGGCGCTCGCCGCGCTACCCGACCTGGCCGCCCGCACCCTCGCCGACGACACCCCGGCCCGGCTCGCGCCGCGCTACCGCTTCGCCCGGCAACTGGTCACCACCGGCCGGGGGTACGCGTACCCGACCGCCCGGGAGGCCGCGCTGAAGCTGATGGAGACGTCGTACCTGCCGGCGCTCGCCTTCTCCGGCGCCGACCTGCTGCACGGGCCGCTCGCGATGACCGATCCGGAGGTGCCGGTGCTCGCCGTGGTCGGCTCCGGCCCCGGCGGCCGGTCGATGGGGGAGGTGCTGCCCCGCCTCGGTGAACGCCGCGCCGACGTGGTGGTGGTGGGTTCCGCCGACGTGCCGGGTGCCACCCGGCTCGCCGTTCCCGAGGTCGACGAGCGGTACGCCCCGATGCTGGACATCCTGCCGTTGCAGCGCCTGGCGCTGTCGCTGGCGCTCACCCGGGGCGAGGATCCGGACGCGCCGCGCGGGCTGAAGAAGGTCACCGCGACGATGTGAGGCGTGGCGTGGCACCCTGGTCACCGTGTCCACGCTGCGCGACCTCGCCGAGGAGCACACCCATCTCCGTCCGGCCGACATCGACCACCTGCACCGGATCGCCGGCGACTGGCAGCTGCTCTCCGACCTGTCCTTCGCCGACCTGCTGCTCTGGGTGCCGGTCGACGCCGACGGCACGTTCCTCTGCGTCGCCCAGGTCCGCCCGACGACCGCCCCCACCGCGTACCAGGACGACCAGGTGGGGCGGATCGTCGGCGGGCCGGAGGTGGCGCACCTGGGGGTGGCGTACTCCCAGGGCCGGATCTGGCGCGAGGGCGACCCGGTCTGGTACGGCGACGTGCCGGCCCGGCACGAGGCGATCCCGGTCCGGCTGCGGACCGCCGAGGGCGAGGCCGGCGAGGTGATCGCCGTGGTGGGGCGGGACACCAACCTCTCCACCGCGCGTACCCCCAGCCAGCTGGAACTCAACTACCTGACCACCGCCGACGACCTGGCCCAGATGATCGCGGACGGCACCTTCCCGCCGCCCCGGCACCCGGGCGAGACCACCTCCGCGCCCCGGGTCGGTGACGGCCTCGTCCGGCTGGACGCCGGCGGCAAGGTCACCTACGCGAGCCCGAACGCGCAGTCCGCGTACCGCCGGTTGGGCTACGCCTCCCACCTCGTGGGCGAGGATCTGGCCGCACTGCACCGCAGGCTGGCCGGTGACCCGTTGGACGGCACCGAGGCGGCCAACGGCATCCTGGCCGCGCTGCGCGGTGAGGCGCCGCCCCGGCGGGAGATCGACGCGCGCGGCGCCACGATGCTCACCCGGGCGCTGCCGCTGATGCCCGCCGGGGTGCCGATCGGCGCGCTGGTCCTGGTCCGGGACATCACCGAGGTACGCCGCCGGGACCGGGCGCTGATCACGAAGGACGCCACCATCCGGGAGATCCACCACCGGGTGAAGAACAACCTCCAGACGGTGGCCGCCCTGCTGCGGTTGCAGGCCCGCCGGGTGTCCATGCCGGAGGCCCGCGTCGCGCTTGAGGAGTCGGTCCGTCGGGTCGCCTCGATCGCCCTGGTGCACGAGACGCTCTCCATGTCCAGCGACGAGGCTGTCGAGTTCGACGGCATCGTCGACCGGGTGGCGAGCGCGGCCACCGAGGTCGCGGCGACCGAGGTGAGCGTCGGCATGCGCCGGCGGGGCAGCTTCGGTGTGCTGCCGGCGGAGATCGCCACCTCGCTGGTGATGGTCCTCAACGAGTTGCTGCTCAACGCCGTCGAGCACGGCTTCCCGCCGTCGGACGAGGCGGACGAGCCGGCCGGGTCCGCCGCGTCGGGCGTGGTGCCGGCCGTCGTCCCCGAGACCGACCCGTCGGTGCGGCCGGAGGTGGTGGTCTCGGCGCACCGGTTCCGCAAGATGCTGCACGTCTCCGTCACCGACAACGGGCGTGGGCTGCCCCCGGACTTCGACGCCGAACGTGGCAGCCGACTCGGCCTCCAGATCGTCCGGGCACTGGTCACCGGGGAGCTGCGCGGCACCATCGAGCTGCGCGCGGGCGCCAACGGTGGCACCGAGGCGGTGCTCGTCGTCCCGCTGGCCCGCAACGCCCACGACGGCCGCTCGCAGCCCTGACCGCCGCACCCGGCGCTGGCGAGCGGTCGGGTCAGCGGTCGGGGCGGCTGGTCAGCAGGGCGACGGTCAGGCCGGGGCGCTGCCACACCTGCGTGACGGTGAAGTCCGTGCGGAGCGCGTCACCCTTCGCATCCGGCACGGCGGCCAGCGGCTCGGCGTGCCGGCCGGAGACGACGAGCCACACACGTGTCGTAGCGGCCAGGCACTGTGCCGGCTGGGGGCACTCGGCGGCCCACAGGTCGCCGCGGCGCACCTCGTCCTCGGTGACCAGCACGTCGCGTGGTGGGTCGCCGAGGTGGTACTCGATGCCGAGGTCGAGGAAGAGCCAGCTGTGCCGGGGCGAGTAGACCACCGCGTCCCCCGGTCGTTGACCGTCGGCGATCACCCGGGCCGCCCCGGCGTAGTCCACCGGCGCGCTGCGCGGCCACTCGTGGGTCCGTCGCAGCGCGGCCTGGTCGGGTAGGCCGAGCAGCCCGGCCAGGACCACCACGACGAGCGCGGCCGGCGCGGTGACGGCGGCCAGCGCCGCGCCCGCCAGCAGACACGCGAAGGGCACCACGAAGACCAGGTACCGGGGCACCCACAGTGGTACGACCGTGCCGGCGGCGAAGAGCAGCAGCACCGGCAGCAGCACCGCGCTCACCGGCAGCAGGGCGCGCCGCCCGAGCCGGGCCGCCCCCAGCGCGGCGACCCCGACCAGCAGGCCACCGACCACACTGCTCTGGGCGACGCCGCCGGGCAGCGCGGTCAGGTCGTCCAGCCGGGCCAGGTGGACCCAGTTCAACTGCCGGGACTGCTGGCTCCGAGCCTTGACCAGCAGCGGGCCGGCCAGCAGCGCGACCGGCACCACGGCGACCAGCCACCGCCACACCCGCCGGTCCCGCTCCGCGTCGAGATGCGCGGGGGTGGCGATGCCGGCCGCGGCCGGGCCACGCCACCAGGCGATGAGGACGACCAGCGTGTGGGCGGCTAGCAGGGTGAGCGCGATCAGGTGGATGAGCCCGAGAGCGGCGACGGCGGCGGCGTAACCGGCCCAACGGGCCCAGCTCGGTCGACGCAGCGCGGTCACCAGCAGCAGGGTGGCGAGCACGGCGAGCATGGTGGCCAGCGCGTACGGGCGAGCCTCCTGCCCGTAGCGGGAGGTCCCGGGGAGCACCGCGAACAGCAGCCCGGCGAGGAGGCCGCCACGTCTGTCGACGAGCCGCGCGCCGAGCACGGCGAGCAGCCCGGCGGCCACGGTCATCGCCACCACGGCCGGGATGCGCAGGGCGATCGTGGAGTCGCCGACGACAGTCGTCCAGACGTGCATCAGCAGGTAGTACGGCCCGGTGGCGGCGTCGATGGTGCCGGCCAGCCGGGCCAGGTCGCCGGGCGACCGGGTGGCCGCGCTCCACGTCGCCAGCTCGTCGCGCCAGAGTTGGGCGGAGCCCAGCCCGGTCAGGGTCACCGCCAGGGTCAACAGCGCCGGGGGGAGCCAGACCGGCAGGCGGCGCAGGCGCTCCCACGCCGCCCCGGCCGACCTCTCGGACAATTGCCCCACGGTCCGAGCCTGCCACGGCCACCCCCTCCGTGGGCGTCAGCTGGCGGCAGGCGGTGGACGCCAGGCGGGCATCACGTCGTTCGGTCGGGCGGTCTTCGCCGGATCACGCTCCACGAGCTCGTCCAGCACGGCGTCGATCCGGGCGATCAGCTCGTCGTCGAGCCGTACCGTGGCGGCCTTGGCCGTCTCGGCGAGCTGCTCGGGCCGCGAGGCGCCGACGATGGCGCTCGCCACGGTCGGGCGGCGCAGCACCCACGCCACCGCCAACTGGGCCATCGTGCAGCCGGCCGCCGCGGCGATCGGTCGGAGCTGGCGTACCCGGGTGAGCAGCAGCTCCGAGGAGTAGCGGGCGATGAACGAGCCACCGAAGCCGTCGGTGGCCCGGGAGCCGGCGGGCGGACGTCGGCCGGGCTCATACCGACCGGCCAGCACGCCCATCGCCAGTGGCGCCCAGGCGAGCTGGCCCAAGCCGAGGTCGGCGCAGGCGGGCGACACCTCGGCCTCCACCACCCGCCACAACATCGAGTACTGCGGCTGGTTGGCGATGAACGGGATGTGCAGCTCGGCGGCGAGCCGCAGGCCCGCGCGCAGCTGCGGGGCGGTCCACTCGGAGGCGCCGACGTAGAGCACCTTGCCCTCGCGGACCAGGTCGGCGAAGGCGAGCATCGTCTCCTCCAGCGGCACGCTGTCGTCGTACCGGTGCGCCTGATAGAGGTCGACGTAGTCGGTGCCCAGCCGGTTCAGCGAGGCGTGACACCCCTCGATGATGTGCTTGCGAGACAGCCCGGCGTCGTTGGCCCCCGGCCCGACCGGGAGGAACACCTTGGTGCACAACTCGATCGAGCTGCGCTGCATGCCGCTCAGCGCCTTGCCCAACGCCTCCTCGGCCCGCTCCTGGGCGTATCGGTCGGCGGTGTCGAACGTCGTGATGCCCGCGTCCAGGGCGGCGGCCACGCACGCGGCCGCCGCGTCGTCGTCGAGTTGGTTGCCGTGGGTTACCCAGTTGCCGTACGCGACCGCGCTGACGCGCAGGCCCGACCGGCCCAGTTGCCTGTACTCCATCCGAGAATCGTCGGGCCGCCTGGTGCTGTCGCCGAACCGTTCGAACGTGGTCGAATCCGTGGGTGATCGAGGTTCGGTTCTCACCCGACGACCTCAGCCGGGTCCGGTTCGTGCACTCGCCGCTGGCCGAGCTGGTGGCCAGCTCCTGGGCGTTACGCAAGCCGGAGAAGTACTGGATGCACCGCCCGTGGCGGGAACGCGCGGAGCGGCTGCTGCCGGACGCCGGCCTGGAACCACTGTTGGCGGTGCTCAGGTCGTCCAACGGTTACGTGCCGGATTTCCTCACCCCGATCGGAGTGGCACCGAACCTGGCCGCCGAGCTGCGGGCGGTCGCCAGCACCGACCCGTCCCGGATGCGCCGGCAACTGGAGCGGGCCGGCGCACCCCAGCTGGCCCCGGACGAGCTGGTCGCGCAGCTCCACCGGTACTTCACAGTGCTGATCGCGCCGGACTGGCCCCGGCTGAGGGCGCTCGCGCTGGCCGACATCCGGCGTCGGACGCTGCTCGCCGCCGAGCAGGGCGGGCGCACTCTGCTCCGCGAGCTGCACCCGTTGATCAGGTGGGACGGCGCGGCGCTGCGGGTCGCCGTCGGCACGATCCGCCCGGCCGGTCTGGACGGACGCCCGTGGACGCTGCTGCCCACCTCGTTCTCCGGACCGACGGTGCACGCGATCATGGAGGGCGACGCCGGGCCCGCCCTCTGCTATCCGCCGACCGGGCTGGGCGGGCTGTGGGATTCGCCGGGCCCAGCGCGGCGCTGGGCGCACTGCTCGGCGGTACCCGGGCGGCGGCGCTCTCCCTGCTCGACTCGCCGCTGAGCACCGGTGAGTTGGCCGCGCTGCTGGGTCTGGCGCCAGCGACCGCGTCGCACCACCTCACCACGCTGCGGGACAACGGCCTGATCGCCGGCGTACGGCAGGGGCGGGTGGTGCGTTATGCCCGAACTGTCCTTGGTGACCAGCTGGTCGGCTAACCCTCGGCCCGTGATGTGGGATCCCGCACGCGGACATTGGCCGGCCCCCATGGGGTGTGGCAGCATGGGCCACATGACCGCCGCAGTCGTCCGCCGCTTCGTGGCACGTCGCCACGTCGATTACGGCCGCGTGCGCAGCGCGATCTGTCCGGCCCACTGACGACGCCCGACCAATCTGTCTCGGGCGCGCTCCGCGCCGGCTGTCTCAGACACCGTTGTCCGCCCGCCTCGCCGGGCCGGCCGCCGCGCCCCGCGCGTGCCCCGAGGCACAGCAGACAACGGAGGACGCCGCGATGGCGGTCAGCAGCATCCCGGCCCGTTCCGAGGACCCGACGGCCCGCCCGGCCCGGGCACCGCGCCGGCCACGCGGCGAGGGTCAGTGGGCGCTCGGACACCGCGAGCCGCTCAACCCCAACGAGCGGATCAAGAAGGACGACGACCCGCTCAACGTCCGTGCCCGGATCGAGACCATCTACGCGCACCGCGGCTTCGCCTCCATCGACCCCCAGGATCTGCGCGGTCGGTTCCGCTGGTGGGGCCTCTACACCCAGCGCAAGGCGGGCATCGACGGCGGGCGTACGGCCGTGCTGGAGCCGCACGAGCTGGAGGACGAGTTCTTCATGCTCCGCGTCCGCATCGACGGCGGGCAGCTCAGCCTGGCCCAGCTGCGGGTGATCGCGGACATCTCCCGGGAGTTCGCCCGGGACACCGCCGACATCACCGACCGGCAGAACATCCAGTACCACTGGATCCGGGTCGAGGACATGCCGGAGATCTGGCGGCGGCTGGAGTCGGTCGGCCTCCAGACGACCGAGGCGTGCGGCGACTGCCCCCGGATCGTGCTGGGCAGCCCGGTTGCCGGGGTGGCCCGCGACGAGGTGCTCGACCCGACGCCGGCGATCGACGAGATCGTCGCCCGGTACGTCGGTGACAAGCAGTTCTCCAACCTGCCCCGCAAGTTCAAGACGTCGATCTCCTGGCTGGTGGACACCCCGTACGAGTCGAACGACATCGCCCTGCTCGGTGTCGAGCACCCCGAGCACGGCCCCGGCTTCGACGTCTGGGTCGGCGGTGGCCTCTCCACCAACCCGATGCTCGCCCAGCGGCTCGGCGTCTGGGTGCCGATGGCCGAGATCCCGGATGTGTGGGCCGGTGTCGTCGGGATCTTCCGCGACTACGGCTACCGCCGGCTGCGCAACCGGGCCCGGCTGAAGTTCCTGGTTGCCGACTGGGGCGTGGAGCGCTTCCGGGAGGTCCTGGAGAAGGAGTACCTGGGCCGGACGCTGCTCGACGGCCCGCCGGCCGAGCTGCCGGCGAAGCCGATCGACCACGTCGGCGTGCACGAGCAGGCCGACGGACGGAACTACGTGGGTGCCGCGCCGGTGGTCGGGCGGGTCTCCGGCGGGCAGCTCGCCCAACTCGCCGACGTGGTCGAGGCGCACGGCAGCGACCGGGTGCGGCTGACCCCGTACCAGAAGCTGCTGGTGCTCGACGTGCCGTCGGAGCGGACGGAGTCGCTCGTCGACGCGCTGCGCGGGATCGGCCTGGAGGCCCGGCCGTCGGCCTGGCGACGCGGCACCATGGCGTGCACCGGCATCGAGTACTGCAAGCTCGCCATCGTCGAGACGAAGGCCCGCGGCGAGGAACTGGTGGCCCGGCTGGAGCAGCGGCTGCGTGACTTCGACGCGGACATCTCGATCCACATCAACGGCTGCCCGAACGCGTGCGCCCGCACGCAGGTGGCCGACATCGGGCTCAAGGGCCAGCTGGTGGTCGGCCCGGACGGCCGCCAGGTGGAGGGCTTCCAGGTGCACCTCGGTGGCGGCCTGGGGATGGCGCAGGGGCAGACGGCCGGTTTCGGCCGCAAGCTGCGCGGCCTGAAGACCACCGCCGACGAGCTTCCGGAGTACGTGGAACGACTGGCCCGCCGCTACCTGGCCGGGCGGAGCGAGGGCGAGACGTTCGCCAACTGGGTGATCAGAGTCGACGAGGAGGAACTGCGGTGAGCAGCGAGAACCGAGCGGCACCTCTGTACTGCCCCTACTGCGGCGAGGAGGACCTGCGGCCGCACGAGGCGGGTCACGGCGCCTGGGAGTGCCACGCCTGCACCCGGGTCTTCTCGGTGAAGTTCACCGGGCTGCTGTCACGGGCGGTGACCCGATGAGCCTCGTCTCCGCCGCCGGCCTGGGCCTGGTCGGCCCGAATGGCCCGAAGCCGGCCGACCCGACCCGGCGCAGCCCCGACGAGCTGCGCACGCTGGCTGTGGAGGCCGGACGGGACCTGGAGGGCGCCCCGGCGCTGGAGATCGCCCGGTGGGCGGCGCAGACGTTCGGCGACCGGTTCTGCGTCACCAGCTCGATGGCCGACGCGGTGCTGGCGCACCTGGTGTCCCGGGTGGCCCCCGGGGTGGACGTGGTGTTCCTCGACACCGGGCTGCACTTCCCCGAGACGCTGCGGGTGCGCGACGAGGTGGCGCGGACGCTCCCGGTCAACGTCAGGTCGATCCGGCCGCGGCTCACCGTGGGCCAGCAGGACGGCGAGTACGGCCCGCGGCTGTTCAACAAGTCGCCGGACGACTGCTGCCAGTTGCGCAAGGTGGAACCGCTGGAGCGGGCGCTGTCCGGGTACGACGCGTGGGCCGCCGGTCTGCGTCGGGACGAGTCGCCGACCCGTGCCAACACGCCTGTGGTGACGTTCGACGCGCGGCGCGGCAGGGTCAAGGTCAACCCGATCGCGGCCTGGTCGCAGGGGGACGTGGACGCGTACATCGCCAGGTGGAACGTGCCGGTCAACGAGCTGTTCAAGCAGGGGTACGGCTCGATCGGCTGCTGGCCCTGCACCCGCCGGACGAAGGCTGGCGAGGACCCGCGGGCGGGCCGGTGGGCCATGTTCGAGAAGACCGAGTGCGGACTGCACGTCTGACCTCCCCGGAGTCGACCGGCCCCGACGCGGCCGGCGGGGCGTACCCGGTGGTGCTGGTGGCGCACGGCAGCCGCGATCCGCGTGCCGCCGAGGCCACCCGGGCGTTGGCCCGGGCGGTGTCGGCGGCCCGCCCCGGCGTCGACGTGCGGCCGAGTTGGCTGGACCACACCGAGCCGGGGCCGACCGAGGTGCTGCGCGCCCTGGCGGTCGCCGGTCACCGGCGGGCGGTGCTGGTGCCGCTGCTGCTGACCGCCGCGTACCACCGTCGGGTGGACATCCCGGCGGCCGTCGCCGCCGCCACGGCGTCCGGGCCACCGATTGAGGTACGGGTCACCGACGTGCTCGGCCCGGCGGACGGGTCGGTGGATCCGGTGCTGCTGGCCGGGTTGCGCCGTCGCCTCGGTGAGGTGTGCCCGGGTCGTTTCGACGCGCTGGTGCTGGCCGCCGCAGGCACCCGGGACGCGCGGGCGCGTGGCTCGGTGGGCCGGGTGGCGGACGCGCTGGGCGCCGAGTTCGAGGTGCCCTGCCGCGTGTCGTACGCCTCCGCTGCCCCGCCGCTGACCGGGGTGGCGGTGTCCCGATTGCGGGCGGCCGGTGCCCGTCGGGTGGCGGTGGCCGGTTATTTCCTGGCGCCGGGTCTGTTCCACGATGCGGTGGCCGAGTCGGCTCGGGCGGCTGGCGCGGTGGCGGTGTCCGCCCCGTTGACCGACGCGCCGGAGATGGCCGATCTGGTGCTGCGGCGGGTGGACGGCCGGTCCGGCCGCGTCGTGGCGCCGACGGGGTGATTCCGGCCCGTCATCGGCGGGTCGAATTCGTCTGCGGACAGCGGAACGCCCCGGTGGGCGGACCCACCGGGGCGTGCAGCTGTGTCGTTGGGATCAGGCGGAGTGAGCGCGCAGCACCCGGAGGCCGCCGCGCCGCTTCACAGCGCGCCGTTCCTCTTCGCTCATCCCGCCCCAGACGCCGGCGTCCTGACCCGACTCGAGCGCCCACTGCAGGCACTGGTCGGTCACGGAGCAGCGCCTGCAGACGGCCTTGGCCTGCTCGACCTGCAGGAGAGCCGGTCCGGACGTCCCGATAGGGAAGAACAGCTCCGGGTCCTCGTCGCGGCAGACAGCATGGTGACGCCAGTCCATGGCGGCAACACTCCTCATTCTGGATGGGTGGCAATTATTGCGTGGTCGTGCTTTTCCTATATGCATCCGCAATGCCGACGGTGACAGTTCGCGTCCATCCATTCGGCAGTGCGTGAGCAGGCAGTTAGCTCCGGGGACCTGCTGGAACAGCTCAACCTGACGAGCATATCCAGGCAATGTCCCGGTAACTCAAGTTCGCTTGTGAATACTTTCACGAACATTGGCGATGTCAAGGGTGACGCTCGGAAAAACTCCGGGCGGTGAGCAAGCCCACAACCCATTTGTCCGGGTTCAGGTGCGTTCCCGGTTACCCGCCGTGCCACAGCCGAGGATCAATATAGTACAGTCCGCGTGACATTGCTGACATTTCCGGCACCTGCCCCTCGGTGTGGCGACGCCGTCGCCGATGCGGTGTGGCGCCGCGTCGACCTACTGCAGTACCCGAGACCTAGCAGATTACTCTCAGTGCGGCGGGAACGGATGTGAATCTGACTTTTTCCCGCTCGCCAAGATAGTCGCCGTCCAGCTGGAACGCCTGCGGACGGGCGGAGACCAGGGTGAACTCCGCTGTGTCATGGAGACGTAACACCTGACGGCCTCGAGGATCGGGGCGCCGGGACAGGAACTGCGTCACTGTCCGTGTTGTGCTAGCCACCCGGAGCTGACGCAATGCCAGCACATCCAACCCGAGGTCGAACGACGCCTCCGGATTCGGGTTGACCTCCCGGTCGCCCAGATAGGTCCACGGCGCCGTGTTCTGGATGATGACGGTGCCCAGCTCGCCCTCCGGCGCCTCACCCGGGCGCTCCAACGTGATCGCGGGATGCCGCCGGTCCGAGGCGAGGAAGTACTGGTTCATGATCGAGCGCAGGTAGAGCCCCGGCGTCGAGACACGCCCCCGCCGGCGGGCCTGCTCCACCCGGTGGATGACCGCCGCGTCCAGGCCGAACCCGGCGCAGAACGTGAAGTAGCGGTCGTCCGCCAGGCCCAGCCCGACCGTCCGGTGCCGGCCCAGCCGGAGCCCCTCCAGGATCATGCTGGTCGCCTCCGGCCAGTCCCGGGGCAGACCCACGGCGCGGGCGAAGACGTTCGTCGAGCCACCGGGGACGGTCGCCAGCGCGGGAAGCCGGTCCGCCATCGCCGCACCCGCCGCGCCGGCCGGCGGTTCGGCCGCCATCAGGCCGTTCACCACCTCGTTCACCGTGCCGTCGCCACCCAGGGTGACGACGAGGTCGACCCCCTCCACGGCGGCCTCCCGGGCCAGCGCCATGGCGTGCCCGCGTCGGCGGGTGTAGCGCACACTCAGATCGACTTCACTGCGCAGCGCCCGGACGAGCACGTCCCGGCTGCGTTCGCTGGTGGTGGTGGCCTTCGGATTGACCACCAGGACGGCCCGCATGGGCGGCACTGTACCTCCCGGTAGCCCGGGTATCGTGGCGCGCGTGACCATCGACTCGGCCCCGATTCCCGTCACGCTCCGCTGGGCGGTCCGGCTGCTGTGGGCGGAGGCGGCCGTCGTCGGGCTGATCGCCGCCTGGCTGATCTGGGCCGACCTCACGGCCACCACCACCGACCTGCTGTCGGCGGTGCTGGTGACGGTGTTCGCCATCGGTGCGGCGGTCGCGCTCTGGGCTCTGGGCCGGGCGCTGCTGCGCCGCCAGGCCGGTGCGCGTGCGCCCGCCATCGTGCTCCAGCTGATGCTGCTGCCGATCGGCTGGTTCATGATCCAGGGCGGGTTGGGGTGGCTGGGTGTGCCGCTGATGGCACTCGGCCTGGGCGTGGCGTGGCTGCTGGTCAGCCCGCCGACGACCCGGGCTCTCGGCTTCGAGTGACCGCTCGACCCGGCGGGGTCGGTCAGAAGCCGCCCGAGCGGCGGGTCAGCAGCGAAATCGTGGCCCGGCCGTCGGTGGCCGTGGCGGACGCCGACGTGGTCAGCGCGGTGAGCACCTTCCAGGCGAAGGACGACTCGGCGGGCAGGGTGGCGCCCCGTACGGTCGGCACGGTCACCTCGACGGTCAGCGCGTCCTCGGTGACCGCGAAGCGGCACTCCAACTCGGCGTCGCGGGTGGCGATGGCGAGCAGCATCGCGCACGCCTCGTCGACCGCGATCCGCAGATCCTCGATCTCGTCGAGTGCGAACTGCAGCCGGGCCGCGAGGCCGGCGGTAGCGGTACGGAGCACGCCGAGGTAGCCGCCGTCGGCGGGCACCGTGAGGTGCACCACATCGTCGTCGGTCGCTGGCTGGCCGGTCAGTTGAGTCACGCCTCATCCCCCCGGTCGGGGACTCTACCCGGTCGGTCGCCGGAGCGCGTGTCGGCGGCCGTGGCCTGACCGGCCGACCCGAAAGCGACCCCTCGGCGGCGGTGAAACGACGACGGCCGGCACGTCCTCGGGACGTACCGGCCGGAGCGTCGGGATGACCGCGGTGGTCACGCCTTCTTGGTCTCCCAGAAGATCTTCGAGATCTCGTCGATCTTCGCGAGGAGCTTGTCGGCGGTGGCCGGGTCGAGGCTGCCCTTGACGCCACCGGCGCCGGCGAGCTTGGTGGCCTCGTTGAACAGGGTGTGCAGGTTCGGGTACTTCTCGAAGTGCGGCGCCTTGAAGTAGTCGGTCCAGAGCACCCACAGGTGGTGCTTGACCAGCTCGGCGCGCTGCTCCTTGATGATGATCGCCCGGGTGCGGAACTCCGGGTCGGTGTTCGCCTGGTACTTCTCGCAGATCATTTTGACCGATTCGGCCTCGATCCGGGCCTGGGCCGGGTCGTAGACGCCGCACGGCAGGTCGCAGTGAGCGCTCGCGGTGACGCGGGGCGCAAGGATGCGGGGAAGTCGCATCGGGATCCTCCATGGGAAGTTTGCGATGATCAAAGGCGACATTACTCCTGGGAATGCTCCCCGGACGGGGTGGAGGTGAAACCAGTGCACGCCGACCACCCGGCCGAGGCGCCGCACCTGCGCGGTCCGCTGACGGCCGTGTCGGTGGCCGGTCCATCCATGGCACCGACCCTGCGACACGGCGACGCGCTGCTGGTCCGTACGGGTGGACGCCCGATCCGACCCGGTGACGTGGTGGTCGCCGTGTTCCGCACGCGCCCGGAGTTGCTGGTGGTGAAGCGGGCGGTCCGGCCGCAGGACGGCGGCTGGTGGCTGCGCGGGGACAACGACCTCGTCACCGACGACTCCCGGGCGTACGGGGTGGCCGACGTGCGGGGCAGGGTCGTGGCGCGCTACTGGCCGCGCCCCGGACGGGTACCCCGCCTCCCGTTATGACCCTGCTCACATCCGAGCGGGGGTGACGACACTATGCTCGGAAAGTGCCCGGGTGACCCCCCGCACCGCGTGCCACCGCTCGCCGCCCACCTCGCGGCGAGGCCCGGCCGCCCCGTCTGCTCGACAGATCCTGGAGTCACCGCCATGTCTTCGTCCACCGTGGACCCCGCTGATCCCGTCTTCCAGCTGCACGTCGGCGGCAAGATGGCCGTCGCCTCGACGGTGCCGCTGACCAGCCGGGAGGACCTCTCCCTGGCGTACACCCCGGGGGTTGCCCGGGTGTGTGAGGCGATCGCCGCCAACCCCGAGCTGGCCGACGACTACACCTGGGCGGCGCACGCCGTCGCGGTGGTCACCGACGGTTCGGCGGTGCTCGGGCTCGGCAACATCGGCCCGCGAGCCGCGCTGCCGGTGATGGAGGGCAAGGCGGTGCTGTTCAAGCAGTTCGCCGGCGTGGACGCCGTGCCGGTCTGCCTGGACACCCAGGACGTGGACGAGATCGTCGCGGTGGTGCGGGCGCTGGCGCCCTCGTTCGGCGGGATCAACCTGGAGGACATCAGCGCGCCACGCTGCTTCGAGGTGGAGCGTCGGCTCGACGAGGCGTTGGACATCCCGGTCTTCCACGACGACCAGCACGGCACCGCCATCGTGGTGCTGGCCGCGCTGCGCAACGCCGCCACCCTGCTCAACCGCAAGCTCGGTGACCTGCGGGTCACCGTGAGCGGCGCGGGCGCGGCCGGGGTGGCCGTGACGAAGATGCTGGTCGCCGGCGGCGTCAACCCCGACCAGGTGGTCGTCTGCGACTCCAAGGGGATCATCGGCCGGCACCGCACCGAACTGACCGGCACCAAGGCCGAGCTGGCGGCCACAACGAACGCCGACGGCCGCCAGGGCGACATCACCGAGGCGCTGCGCGGCGCGGACGTGCTGATCGGCGTCTCCGGCGGGCAGATCCCGGAGGCCGCCGTCGCCGCGATGGCGCCCGGCGGGATCGTGTTCGCGCTGGCCAACCCGACCCCGGAGGTGCACCCGGAGGTGGCCGCCCGGCACGTCGCGGTGGTCGCCACCGGGCGCAGCGACTACCCCAACCAGATCAACAACGTGCTGGCGTTTCCCGGCGTCTTCCGGGGTGCGTTGGACGCCCGCGCCACCCGGATCACCGAGGGGATGAAGGTCGCCGCGGCGGACGCCATCGCCGGTGTGGTGGCCGAGTCGCTGACCGCCGAAGCGATCGTCCCGTCGCCGCTCGACCCTCGTGTCGCCCCGGCCGTCGCCGAGGCGGTCGCCGAGGCCGCCCGCCGCGACGGAGTCGCCCGCCGGTAAGGAAGGGCACCTTATTAACGCCTGGTGCATAAGAAGGTGCCCTTCCTTACATCTCGCGCCTTCTTAACGAGCGCTCAGCTTGTTACCGTGCCGATCATGCGTGCTGCCTTCGCCTCCCGTCTCGACGACACCGACCCCCTCGCCGCGCTGACGGTCGGTGAGCGGCCCGAGCCGACCCACCCCGAAGACGACTGGGTGACGGTGCAGGTCAGGGCCACCTCGCTCAACCACCACGACCTCTGGTCCCTGCGCGGGGTCGGGCTCACCGAGGCCCAACTGCCGATGATCCTCGGCTGCGACGCGGTCGGCGTGGACCCTGACGGCAACGAGGTGGTCGTGTACCCGGTGGTGGTCACCCCAGGTGACCCACGCGGAGTGTCGATCCTCTCCGAGCACTACGCCGGAACGCTCGCCGAGCGGGTGGCCGTACCCCGGTCGAACCTCATCCCGCTGCCCGACGGCCTGGCGGCGACCGACGCGGCGTGCCTGCCCACGGCCTGGCTCACCGCGTGGCGGATGCTGACCACCAAGGGCCGCGCCGAGGACGCCGACAGCGTGCTCGTGCAGGGCGCGGGCGGTGGCGTCGCCACCGCGGCCGTCGCGCTCGCCGTCGCCATGGGCAAGCGGGTGTACGCGACCAGCCGCGACGCCGCGAAGCGGGAACGGATCGCCGCGCTCGGCGCCACCGCCGTGGAACCCGGTGCCCGGCTGCCGGAACGGGTCGACGTGGTGATCGAGACGGTCGGCGCGGCGACCTTCGACCACTCGCTGAAGTCGGCCGCGCCGATGGCCCGGATCGTGGTCTCCGGCGCCACCGCCGGGCACGAACCGACGGTCAACCTGCGTCGGGTCTTCGCGATGCAGTTGGAGATCCTGGGCACCTCGATGGGCACCCCGGGCGAGCTGTACGAGCTGCTGGCGTTCTGCGCCGACAACTCGGTGCGGCCCGTGGTCGACACCGTGGTCCCGTTCAGCCAGGTCGAGAAGGCCTTCGCCCGCCTGCACTCCGGCGACGCCTTCGGCAAGATCGTCATCGACCACATGGCCTGACGCGCACCGCACGCCGCGCCGCCGGGCGCCGCGCCGCCGCGCACCGCGCGCCGTGCGTCGGCCTCGTCGGCCGCAAGATCGCACAACTTCATGGAAATAGTGGTCTCCGCGGCCTGGGAGGCCACCATTTCCTGGTTCGTGCGCGATCTTGACCGCGCGGAGCACGCGGACCGCGCGGAGCACGCGGACCGCGCGGAGCACGCGGACCGCGCGGAGCACGCGGACCGCGCGGAGCACGCGGACCG
>NZ_JBEXGP010000024.1:0-77448 GCF_040607375.1 Micromonospora sp. NPDC005298 | reverse complement strand
CCCCGTGTGCACTCCCCACGCGCCGCCCCCCCGGCCGGGGGGGCGGCGGGGCGGGCGCGGGGGGGGGGGGGCGCGGGGGGGCCCCCCCGGGCTTCGTCGCCCGGGTGGCCCGCAACCTCCGGTCAGCTCAGCTGGCCGCTTCGATCTTGACGAGGTTGACCCGCTGGAACAGGTCCATCTGCACGTTCTTGACCTTGGACGAGTGGCCGAACACGTTCTCGCCGAAGCGGAGCGGGATCACCGGCATGTCCTTGGCCAGGATGTCCTCCGCCTGCTGGTACTTGGCGATCGCCTCGTCCTGCGTCTTGGCGGCGGAACCCTCCTTGACGAGCCTGTCGAACTCCGGGTTGCTGTAGCCGTAGTAGTTCGACGAGCCGTTGGTGCTGTACAGCGGGCCGAGGTAGTCCTCCATGGTCGGGTAGTCCATGACCCAACCCATCCGGAACGCACCCACCGGCGTCTTCTTCTCGACCTTGGTCAGCAGGTCGGCGAACTTCGGCTCGGCCACGCCGACGGCGTCCACACCCAGGTTGGCCTTGAGCTGGTTGACCGTGGCGTCGACCCAGTCCTTGTGACCGCCGTCGCCGTTGTAGGAGATGACGATCTTCGCCGGGCCGCCGGCGGCCTGGTAGAGCTTCTTGGCCTCGGTCGGGTTGAACTCGCCGGCCTTGCCCGCGGTGTTGTCCCGGTAGCCCGGCAGCACCGGCGAGACGAACGAACGGGCGGGATCCTGCGAGCCCTTGAAGACCGACTTGGTGATCTCGTCACGGTCGATCGCCATCGAGATCGCCTTGCGCACGTCCGGGCTGCTGTAGTCCTTGTCGAACGTCGGGAACGCGAGGAACTGGAACGACGACATCGGGCTGGTCTGGTACCGGTCGCCCAGGTCGGTCGGCGCGGTGCTCAGGCTCTCGGTCGGGATCGTCGGCAGCACGTCCAGGTTGTCCGCCAGGACGTCCGCGTACGCCGCGGTGAGCTGCTGGTAGATCCGGAACTCGATGTTCTTCACCTTGGGCTTCTCACCCGGGAACGCGTCGTAGCGCTCGACGTCGATCTTGCTGTCGTGCTGCCACTCGCCCTTCATCTTGAAGGGGCCCTGCCCGATCGGCGCCTGCTCGTAGGAGTCCTTCAGCACGCCCGGAGCCGAGAACGCGGCGTCCGGCATCGGGTAGAACGCGGTGTAGCCGAGCATCGTCCGGAAGTCGATGTACGGCTCGGCGAGCGTCACGGTGAAGGTGAGGTCGTCGACCTTCTTCAGGCCGGACATCTCCTTGGCCTTCGGCTCCTTGCCCTGCAGGTCCGGGTAGCCAGCGATCTTCTCGAAGAAGTAGTTGCTGTCCTGGCCGTTGGGGGCGTACGCGCCGTAGTTCCAGGCGTTGATGTAGTCCTCGGACGTGACCTTCTCACCGTTGTGGAAGGTGAACCCGTCCTTGAGCTTGACCGTCCAGACCTTGTTGTCGGACGAGGTGATCGACTCGGCGGCGACCTCGTACGGCTTGTTCTGGGCGTCGTAGTCGACGAGCGGGCTGAACAGGCCGGTGAGCACCTGTGCGCCCGACGTCTCGGTGGTGTTGGTGGGAACCAGGTGCTTCGGCTCGCCGATCTGGATGCTGACCGCCGAACTGTCGCTGCCACCGGATCCACCGTCTCCGCCGCTGCCGCAGGCCGCGAGGCCCAGCGTCACCGCGAGCGGGAGGGCGGTCCAGGCGGCGAGTCTACGAACTCGCATAGAGCCTCCTCATCTCCTCACGCTGCGCAGTCATGCCCGACGCTGGGTTTACGCTGCGCAACAAGCGGTAACGGTAGGTCGAGGTGGTGGCACTCGACAACGACGGGGTTGCGGGCGGGTAACAGTCCGAGGACGCTTCGCTTGCCGGCCGCCCCTGCGCGTGGTACCCCAAACCGGAAAATGGGCCTAGAGCTGGTCCTTCGTCGGACCGGAGGGTGGGCGGAGTGCCTGTCTGCGCCGAACTCGATCCGTCTCGGTGCGCCGTCCGTTATCGGCCCGGCGTGGCGACGTGGGCCGGTTCGCCGGTGACGCGATCCACAGAATGTCACTCACAGTGATGAGCGACACGTAACTCATCGTTACTAACGGCGGTGCGAGCGGAGTGCCTGCGAGCCGGTCGACGCGAGGTCACCCGAACGGCGTGCGGCGGCCGTGAGACGATCTGACCGTGACGGCGACGGTTCTGGACGGCAAGGCGACCGCAGCGGAGATCAAGGACGAGCTGCGGATTCGCGTGAAGGCACTCGCGGAACGCGGTATCACCCCGGGACTGGGCACGGTCCTGGTCGGCGCGGATCCGGGCAGCCAGGCGTACGTCAACGGCAAGCACCGCGACTGCGCCGAGGTGGGGATCGCCTCGATCCGCCGGGAGCTGCCCGCCGACGCCACCCAGCAGCAGGTCGACGACGTGCTGGCCGAGCTGAACGCCGACCCGGCGTGCCACGGCTACATCGTCCAGCTGCCGCTGCCCGCCCACCTGGACACCCAGCGGGTGCTCGAACTGATCGACCCGGACAAGGACGCCGACGGCCTGCACCCGGTCAACCTCGGCCGGCTCGTCCTCGGCTACGACGGCCCGCTGCCCTGCACCCCGCGCGGCATCGTCGAACTGCTCCGCCGCCACGACGTCGCGCTGCGCGGCGCCACCGTCGCCGTGGTCGGCCGGGGCAACACCGTCGGCCGTCCGCTCGGCCTGCTGCTCACCCGGCGCAGCGAGAACGCCACGGTGACCCTCTGCCACACTGGCACGCTCGACCTCGCCTCGCACACCCGTGCCGCCGACATCGTCATCGTCGCGGCAGGCGTACCGGGTCTGCTCACCGCCGACATGATCAACCCGGGTGCGGTAGTCGTCGACGTCGGCATCACCCGCGTGATCGGGTCGGACGGCAAGGGCCGCTACACCGGCGACGTGGACCCGGAGGTCGCCGAGACGGCCGGCGCGCTGGTCCCGATGCCCGGCGGCGTCGGCCCGATGACCCGGGCCATGCTGCTCACCAACGTGGTCGAGCGCGCCGAGCGCGGCTGACCCGCGCCGGAACGGGATGGCCGTGACGTTCGCCCCATCCCGGCGATGGCCGCCGCCCCTGACCTGATCGGTGCCACGATGACTGATACGGTCCGGAAAACCGACTGGTATCAGGGAGTGGGACGACCATGGGTAAGAAGGTCACTGTCGTCGGGGCTGGCTTCTACGGCTCCACCACCGCACAGCGCCTGGCCGAGTACGACGTCTTCGACACCGTTGTGATCACCGACATCGTGGAGGGCAAGCCCGCGGGTCTCGCGCTCGACCTCAACCAGTCGCGGGCCATCGAGGGCTTCGAGACCAAGGTGGTCGGCGTGACCACCGGCCCGAACGGTGAGGGCTACGAGGCCATCGAGGGCTCCGACGTCGTCGTGATCACCGCTGGTCTGCCGCGCAAGCCCGGCATGAGCCGGATGGACCTGCTGGAGACCAACGCCAAGATCGTGCGGCAGGTGGCCGAGAACGTCGCCAAGTACGCCCCGAACGCCGTCGTCATCGTGGTCTCCAACCCGCTGGACGAGATGACCGCGCTGGCCCAGCTCGCCACCCAGTTCCCGAAGAACCGGGTGCTCGGCCAGGCCGGCATGCTCGACACCGCCCGGTTCACCAACTTCGTGGCCGAGGCGCTGAACGTACCGGTGGCGTCGGTCCGCACGCTGACCCTGGGCTCGCACGGCGACACCATGGTGCCGGTGCCCTCGAAGAGCACTGTCAACGGCAAGCCGCTGCGCGACGCGATGCCGGCCGAGCAGATCGAGGAGCTGGTCGTCAAGACCCGCAACGGTGGCGCCGAGGTCGTGGCGCTGCTCAAGACCGGCTCGGCGTACTACGCCCCGTCCGCCGCCGCGGCCCGGATGGCGAAGGCCGTCGCCGAGGACTCCGGCGAGACCATGCCGGTCTGCGCCTGGGTCGACGGCGAGTACGGCATCGCCGGTGTCTACCTGGGTGTGGAGGCCGAGATCGGCGCCGAGGGCGTCAAGCGGGTCGTCGAGACCGAGCTGGACGCCGACGAGCGCGCCAGCCTCCTGGAGGCCGCCGAGGCCGTCCGCGCCAAGCAGGCCGACATCTCCAGCATGTAGTTTCCCGGAACCAGACCACCGCGAAGGGCCCGCCGGCACCGCCGGCGGGCCCTTCGCGTCCCACCCCATCCCACCCCTGATGATCAAGAGGTTTGCGTCAGGAAACCCGGCCGTGGTGACGCAAACCTCTTGATCACCCCGACGGGGTGGGGTGGGGCGTGAACGGTTCTGCCAGGTGGGGGGTGGCCAGGACGGTGGGGGAGTGGGCGCTGAGGGCGGTCAGGCGGGAGGCGCGTGCTTCGTCCGGATCCACCTCGTGGGCGTACGCCAGGTCGGGGTCGACGAGCTGCACGGCGTGGACCAGCAGGTCACCGGTGAACAGCACGCGATCGTCGGCCCCGGTCAGCAGCACCGACTGGTGGCCGGGGGTGTGCCCCGGAGTGGGCAGCAGTCGTACCGCCGGGGTGAGGGTCGTCTCGCCGTCGACCACCCGCAGCTGGCCGGCGGCGCGCAACGGCGCGACGAGGCCCGCCGGCAGTCGGGGGTTGAGTGTCTCCGCCGCGTCGAGTTCGGCCCGCTGCACCAGGTAGCTCGCGTTCGGGAAGTACGGCCGCCCGGGCGTGCCGGTGACCGCCCAGCCGATGTGGTCGGTGTGCAGGTGGGTGAGGACGACCGTGTCGACGTCCGCCGGGTCGATGCCCGCGGCGGCCAGCTCGGCGGGCAGCCGGCCGGGCACCGGCGCCCAGGTCGCGGCCAGGGAGTCCGCCGGCCCGATGCCGGCGTCGACGAGCGTGACCGGCCCGTCGTCGACGCGGATCGCGAAGCTGCGGAACGGCAGCCACCACTGCCCGTCGGCGGTCACCGAGCCGGGGTCGCGCCGGTCCGCCTCCCGCCAGTGCGCCGCTGTGGCCTGGGGGAACGCCTCGGCGCGGGGCTGGAAGAAGGCACCCTCCCCGTCGGTGAGCGCGGTGACCGTGATAGACCCGAAGGTGCGGCTCAGAGGCATCGGGTGATGGTGTCAGGGAAATGCTGTGCCGTGCAGCCCGCTTTCCGCCGGCCGTCGAGGCCGGCTGGGGGCTGCCGGCCCGATTGCAGTACGCTCGTACTGCTTGAGCACGTGTCCCCCGAGAGGAGCGCCGGCCGATGGCGAAGATCAAGGTAAACAACCCGGTCGTGGAGCTCGACGGCGACGAGATGACCCGGATCATCTGGAAGCAGATCCGGGAGCAGCTGATCCTGCCCTACCTCGACGTCGACCTGCACTACTACGACCTGTCGATCCAGCACCGCGACGAGACCGACGACCAGGTCACCGTCGACGCCGCCAACGCCATCAAGGAGCACGGCGTCGGCGTCAAGTGCGCGACCATCACCCCGGACGAGGCCCGGGTCGAGGAGTTCGGCCTGAAGAAGATGTGGCGGTCGCCGAACGGCACCATCCGCAACATCCTCGGCGGCGTCGTCTTCCGCGAGCCGATCATCATGTCCAACGTGCCGCGGCTGGTCCCCGGCTGGACCAAGCCGATCATCATCGGCCGGCACGCCCACGGTGACCAGTACAAGGCCACCGACTTCGTCGTCCCCGGCCCGGGCACGGTGACCATCACCTACACCCCGGCCGACGGCGGCGCCCCCATGGAGATGGAGGTCGCCAACTTCCCCGGCGGCGGCATCGCCATGGGCATGTACAACTACGACGAGTCGATCCGGGACTTCGCCCGCGCCTCGTTCCGGTACGGGCTGGACCGCAACTACCCGGTCTACCTGTCCACCAAGAACACCATCCTCAAGGCGTACGACGGCCGGTTCAAGGACATCTTCGCCGAGGTGTTCGAGACCGAGTTCAAGGCCGAGTTCGACGCCGCCGGCATCACCTACGAGCACCGGCTCATCGACGACATGGTCGCCGCCGCGCTCAAGTGGGAGGGTGGCTACGTCTGGGCCTGCAAGAACTACGACGGTGACGTGCAGTCCGACACCGTCGCGCAGGGCTTCGGCTCGCTGGGCCTGATGACCTCCGTCCTGCTCTCCCCGGACGGTCGTACCGTCGAGGCCGAGGCCGCGCACGGCACTGTCACCCGGCACTACCGGCAGTACCAGAAGGGCGAGAAGACGTCGACGAACCCGATCGCGTCGATCTACGCCTGGACCCGTGGCCTCGCCCACCGGGGCAAGCTGGACGGCACCCCGGCGGTCACCGAGTTCGCCAACACCCTGGAGCAGGTCATCGTCGACACGGTCGAGGGCGGCCAGATGACCAAGGACCTCGCGCTGCTCATCTCGCGCGACGCCCCGTGGCTGACCACCGACGAGTTCATGAACGCGCTCGACGAGAACCTGGCCCGCAAGCTCGCCTGAGCTGGCAGATACCACAGCACCGGAGCCCGTCGGCACCTGTCGGCGGGCTCCGGCGTGTCCAGTGCTCGACACGGCCGCCGGCGTCACCGCCCTCGCCCGCTCCTCGTTGAGCAGGGTGGACGAGATGCCAGTCGCGTCCAGGAAGGTTGACTTCGGTCGCCTCGCGGCAATGCCTGCCGATCAGCCAGCCTTCCCGGCTGTGTCGTGCACAGCCAGCCGTCCCTTCCCTGCGGGGGGCCCTGTCCCGGGCCCCCCGCGCCCTGTTCCCCGCCCTTCTCAGGCGGCGCGCAGCAACTCGGCGGCCCGCTCCGGAGAGATGTCGTTGATGAAGACACCCATCCCGGACTCCGAGCCCGCCAGGTACTTCAGCTTGTCCGTGGCCCGCCGGATGCTGAACAGCTGCAGGTGCAGGTGCCCCAGCTCCCGGTCGACCCGCACCGGCGCCTGGTGCCACGCCGAGATGTACGGCATCGGCATGTCGAACAACCCGTCGAAGCGGCGCAGCAGATCCAGGTAGAGCGGTCCGAAGGCGTCCCGCTCGCTGTCGCTGAGCGCCGGGATGTCCGGCACCACCCGGCGTGGTGCCACGTGCACCTCGAACGGCCAGCGGGCCGCCGCCGGGACGTACGCCGTCCAGTGCTCGTTCTCGGTGACCACCCGCTCGCCGGAGGCCCGTTCGGCGGCCAGCACGTCCGCGTACAGGTTGCCGCCGGTCCGTTCGGCGTGCCGCCGCGCCGCGGCCAGCAGCGCCCGGGTGCGCGGCGTCACGAAGGGGTACGCGTAGATCTGCCCGTGCGGGTGGTGCAGCGTGACGCCGATCTCGACGCCCCGGTTCTCGAAGCAGAACACCTGCTCCACCCCGGGCAGCTCACCCAGCACCTCGGTCCGGTCGGCGAGGGCGTCCAGCACGGTGCGGACCCGGCGCGGGGGGAGGCTGGCGAAGGAGGCGTTGTGGTCCGAGGTGAAGCAGACCACCTCGCACCGGCCCAGTCCGGGGCGTACCGGCGTGAACGGGGTGATCTCCCCGGGCTCGTCGGCCACCCGGCCGCTCAGCGACGGGAACCGGTTCTCGAAGACGACAACGTCGTAGTCGGGAGCGGGGATCTCGGTCAACCGGTCACCGACCGACGGGTCCAGCGGGCACTCGTTCGCCGGCGGGAGGAAGGTGCGGGTCTGCCGGTGCACGGCCACCGCGACCCACTCGTCGGTCAGCGGGTCGTAGCGCAGCTGGGAGGCGGGCGGCGGCGGTGGCAGGTCCCGGCGGTCCGGCTGGTCGCGTACGGCGTCGTCGCGCTCGTCGAAGTAGATCAGCTCCCGGCCGTCGGCCAGGTCGATCGCGGTGCGCTTCACGGCGCCGTCCCCTCACTCGTCGGCGTGCGCGTCGCACGTCCGGCCCCCGTCGCCTTCACGATGATCAACTCACCCACCTGTTCGCCGAGTACCCGTCGCGCCGGCGTGGGCAACGCCTCGTCGCTGACCAGTACGTGTGCCGCCGCGAGTCCGACGATCGATGAGATGCCCACCGTGCCCCACTTGGTGTGGTCGGCGAGCACCACCAGCCGGTCCGCCGCCGCCACCAGCGCCCGGTCGGTCTCCGCCTCCATCAGGTTCGGGGTGGTGAAGCCGGCCCGTTCGGTGATGCCGTGTACGCCCAGGAAGAGCAGATCCAGGTGCAACGTCCGGATGGCGTCGACGGCCAGCGGGCCGACCAGCGCGTCCGACGGTGTGCGTACGCCGCCGGTGAGCACGACCGTCTGGTCGGGTCGACCGCCGCCGTGCAGGATCTCGGCCACCGGCAGCGAGTTGGTCACCACGGTCAGCCCGGGGACGTCCACCAGCCTGCGGGCCAGTTCGGCGGTGGTGGTGCCGGCGGACAGCGCGACGGCCGCGCCGGGCCGGACGAGCTGCGCGGCCCGGTCGGCGATGGCCGCCTTCTCCGGCAGTTGGCGGACCGACTTGGCGTGGAAGCCCGGCTCGTCGGTCGAACTGGGGCCGGCGGCCGTCGCGCCGCCGTGCACCTTGGCCAGCAGGCCGCGCTCGTGCAGCGCCTCCAGGTCGCGCCGGATGGTCATGTCGGAGACGCCGAACTCGGTGGCCAGGTCGGTCACCCGGACGCCGCCGGCGGACCGGACCCGTTCCAGGATGGCCGTCTGCCGCTGCTGAGCGAGCATTCGCCGTGCCTCCCCGGTCCCCACGTACTCTCACGCGGTCGAACGTGTTCCAACAAAGATGAACACTAGCGCGTGGTGGGTACCGGCGGAAGAAACGGGGGTCCGACGACGCCTCAGCTCGACGGGATCTTCAACTCCACCCAGCCGGTCTCCGTCAGGTGCTGCAACACGGCCTCCACCGCCTCCGGCACGCTCACGTCGGTGGTGTCCAGCACCAGCTCGGCGTCGGTCGGCACCTCGTACGGGTCGTCGATGCCGGTCATGCCGGTGAGCAGGCCGGCGCGGGCCCGCGCGTACAGGCCCTTGCGGTCCCGCTGCTCGCACACCTCGAGCGGGGTGGCGACGTGCACCAGCACGAAACCCGCCCCGGCGGTCAGCGCCATCTCCCGGGCCGTGGCGCGGGCCGCCGCGTACGGGGCGATGGGGCAGCAGACCGCCACCCCCCGGTGCCGCGCGATCTCCGCAGCCACCCAGCCGATCCGCCGGACGTTGAGATCCCGGTCGGCCTTGCTGTAGCCCAACCCGGCGGACAGCTCCCGGCGCACCACATCCCCGTCCAGCAGGGTCACCGTCCGCTCGCCGCTCTCGCGCAGCGCGTCCGTCAGCCCACGGGCCACAGTCGACTTGCCGGAGCCGGACAACCCGGTCAGGAAGACCACCAGGCCACGGTGCCGACGCGCCGGCCGGGCCTTCGCCAGTTCCTTCGCCACCGCCGGCGGTGTGTGCCACTCCGGCAGCGGGAAACCACGGTCGAGCAGGTCGTCGATCTCCGCCTGGGTCAGCGCGAGACGGCGGTTGCGCGGCGGGATGTCCTCCCGCCACCGCCACTGCCCGTCCCGGTTGTCGTACGCCAGCTCGCGCGGCACCAGCACCCGCAGCCCGGCGCCGGAGAGCATCTCCCCGGTGGAGAGCAGGTGCGTGACGCCGTACGCGGCGGAGACCCGGGCGCGCAGCAGCGCGTCGTCGATCTCCTCCCGCCGGTGCGACAGGGGTACCGCCACCAGGGTGGCGGGCGGCATCCGGTCCCGTGCGGCGAAGACGGACCGCACCAGCGCCTCGGGGGTGAGCCCGCCGACACCGCCCTCGCCGACCGGGATCATCACCAGCAGGTGCGCGGCCAGGGTGCGGGCGGCGTGCGCGATCTGGGCGAGCTGCGGCCGGTGCAGGGGCCGGTCGGCGATCACGCCGAGCACCCGACCCGGGGGCAGCAGCGCGCGCACCTCCTCCGGGCTGCGGCGCAGCCGCTGGAACGGGCCGTGGCCGCCGTCGCCCAGCCGCCGGACCTGACCGCCGACTCCCGCCACGCCGTCGCGCACCGGCCAGACGTCCGCCACGTCCAGGCCGGCGACCGGGGCGCCCTCGCCGTCGGTCAGCACCAGCGCCCGGCGGGCCGGGTCGCGCGGATCGAAGCCCTGGGCCAGTGCCGTCGGCACCTGGAGGGTGACCGCGACCTGCCACGGGGTGCCGTCGGCCAACCGGCCGCGCCGGCTGACCGACACGAGGTCGGCGCGGGTCATGAAACCCGTCAGGGGGGCGTACGCGCCGGTCAGCAGCAGCTCAAGATCCGCCAGCTCACCGGGACGCGGCGTGTACGCCGGCGCGCCCCGGAGCACCTCGTCGGGCAGCACCCAGCCGTTGCTCATCCACACCCCCCACTCGCTGACCGGCACACAGTTTCGCAGCCGACCGCCGATCGGTCGAGGGCGCCACTCCACGACCGGGACGGGCGGGCGCCGTCGGCCCGGCAGGCCACCGAGACACTGCCCGGCGAACGGGAAGTGAATGGTGTCACCTTCCGGAGGACTTTCCCCAGTCGGGGTCCGGCCGAACATGCGACCGGCGTGAACGCTCCGACACGCCTGGCGACGGACCCTAGGGGTCCACCGCGCAAGGATCAGGGAGGTACCGGGGGCGCGCCGGTGTCTCCGGTGCGCATCGACTCCCTACGCTGGGCAGCGTGACACTGATAGCGACCCAGTCGCTCACCAAGACGTACGGAGGCAGGGTCACCGCGCTGACCGACCTCACCGTCGCCGTCGAGCCCGGGATCATCGGCCTGGTGGGCGCGAACGGCGCCGGCAAGTCCACACTGATCAAGATCCTGCTCGGCCTCATCGCCCCGACCAGCGGTCAGGTCTCGGTCCTCGGCATCGATCCGACCGCGGACCCCGCGGCGGTCCGCGCCCGCGTCGGCTACATGCCCGAGCACGACTGCCTCCCGCCGGACCTGTCCGCCGCCGAGCTGGTCACCCACCTCGGCCGGATGAGCGGCCTGCCCCGCACCGCCGCACGCGAGCGGGCCTCCGAGGCGCTCCGCCACGTCGGGCTGTACGAGGAGCGGTACCGACCGGTCGGCGGCTACTCCACGGGCATGAAGCAGCGCGTGAAGCTCGCCCAGGCGCTGGTGCACGACCCCGACCTGCTGCTGCTCGACGAGCCGACGAACGGCCTGGACCCGGCCGGCCGGGACGCCATGCTGGCGTTGGTGCACCGCATCGGCACCGAGTTCGGCATCTCCGTGCTGGTCTGCTCGCACCTGCTCGGCGAGGTGGAACGGATCTGCGACACGCTCGTCGCCATCGACGGCGGCCGGTTGCTGCGCGCCGACCACATCTCCGCGATGACCTCCGCCACCGACGTGCTCGCCGTGGAGGTCAGCGAGGGCACCGAGGAGTTGGCCGCCCGGCTGACCGCACTGGACCTGCCGGTGGCGCGCGAGGGCCGGCTGCTCCTCGTACCGCTCGCCGACGACGGCACCTACGACCTGATCCTCGGCGCGGTCGCCGAACTGGACCTGCCGCTGCACCGACTGGACCAGCGTCGGCACCGGGTGGCCGAACTCTTCGCAACGAGGGAGCTCACCCATGCCTGAGCCGTCCGCCGCCGCCGCGCGCTCCGCGCCGACCGGCGTCATCCACGACATCGGCTACCAGCGCTACCAGGGCCCGAGGCTGGGCCGGCGGCACGTCCTCGGCGCTCTCTACCTGCACGGGCTGCGCACCACGTTCGGGTTCGGACGCAGCGTCAAGGCCAAGATCTTCCCGTGGCTGGTGGTCGGGATCGTCGCCCTGGTCGCGGTGGCCCTGGCGGCGGTACGCAGCCAGATCGGCGAGCCGGTCGCCACGTACGCGCAGTTCGCCGATGCGATGAGCTGGCTGGTCATCTTCTTCGTCGCGGTGGCCGCGCCGGAGCTGGTCTCCCGGGACCTGCGCAGCGGGGTGCTGCCGCTGTACTTCTCCCGACCGCTGCCCCGCACCGACTACGCCCTGGCCAAGCTGCTGGCGCTGGTGACCGCCCTCTGGCTGCTGCTCGGTGGGCCGCAGCTGCTGATGTTCCTGGGTGCCGCGTTCACCACCAAGGACGGCATGCGCGGGGTCTGGAACGAGCTGCTGGACCTGCTGTCCGGCCTGCTCTACGCCGGTCTCTGGGCGGTGGTCTTCGCCTCGATCGGGCTGCTTGTCGCGTCGCTGACCGGCAAGCGGGCCTTCGCCGCCGGCGGTGTGGTCGCCGTCTTCCTGATGACCACGCCGATCGTGGGCGTGCTGAGCATCCTGCCGTCGCAGGCGGCAAACGAGCTGGCCGGGCTCGCCTCCCCCTCCACCCTGGTGCAGGGCGTCGGCATCTGGTCGCTCGGCGACCTCCTGGTCGAGGGCGACCCGGGCGAGATGACGATCGGCGGTTTCGGTCCGGTCTACGCCCTGGCCGCGGTGCTGCTCGTCGCCGGCGCGACCGCCCTCCTGCTGGCCCGCTACCGGAAGGTCGCCTCCTGATGAGCACGCTGAGCCTGACCGGGGTGTCCCGGTGGTACGGCAACGTGGTCGCCGTCAACGACATCAGCATGACCCTGGGGCCGGGCGTGACAGGTCTGCTCGGCCCGAACGGCGCCGGCAAGACCACGCTGCTGCACATGATGGCCGGCTTCCTCTCCCCGTCGCGCGGCACGGTCACCCTCGACGACGAGCCGACCTGGCGCAACCCCGACGTCTACCGGCGGCTGGGGCTGGTCAGCGAACGGGAGGCGGTGCAGGGCTTCCTGACCGCGTACGAGTTCGTGCTGGCCAGCGCGAAGCTGCACCGGCTGGCGGACCCGGCGGCGGCCGCCCGGCGCGCGATCGACCTGGTGGAGCTGGAGTCGGCGCAGGACCGCCGCATCGGCACGTACTCCAAGGGCATGCGGCAGCGGGCCCGGGTGGCCGCCGCGCTGGTGCACGAGCCGCAGGTGCTGCTGCTCGACGAGCCGTTCAACGGGATGGACCCGCGCCAGCGGCTGCACATGATGCAGCTGCTGCACACCCTGGGTGACGCCGGCCGGACGATCCTGTTCAGCTCGCACATCCTGGAGGAGGTCGAGCAGGTCTCCGGCACGGTGCAGGTGATGGTGGCCGGGCGGCTGGCCGCGTCCGGCGACTTCCGGACCATCCGCCGGCTGATGACCAACCGTCCGCACGTCTTCGCGGTGCGCTCCACCGACGACCGGGCGCTGGCCGTCGCACTGATCGCCGAGGAGTCGGTGAGCGGCGTCGAGTTGGACCGCACCGGTCTGACGGTGCGCGCCGGCGACTACGGCGCCTTCACCCGGGCGCTGCCCCGGATCGCCCTGGACCGGGGCATCCGGGTGCGCCAGCTGGTGCCGTCCGACGAATCCCTGGAGAGCGTCTTCTCCTACCTGGTGGAGGCCTGAGACCATGTCGACCATTACCTGGATCACCGCGCGCGGCCTGTTCGGCCGGCGTCGGTTCCTGCTGCTGCTTCCACTGCCGCTGGTGCTGCTCGGGTTGGCTGTGCTCTGCCGGTCCCTCGGGGTGGACCCGGGGCAGTGGGCGCCTCCGGTCCTGGTGGGCCTCGGCCTGGCCGTGGTGCTGCCGGTCGTCGCGTTGATCGTCGGCACGGGTGTGCTGGGCGCCGAGATCGACGACGGCACCGTGGTGCACATCCTGACCAAGCCGCTGCCGCGCTGGCAGATCGTGCTGCCCAAGCTCGGGGTGGCCGCCGGTGTCGCCGCGGCCACCGTCGCGGTGCCGCTCTACGTCGCGGGCGTGCTCGCCGATTCGGTACGCCTCGGCCTGGCGCTCGCGGGAGCGGCGGCGCTCGGCGCGCTGGCGTACTCGGCGCTGTTCCTCGCACTGAGCCTCGTCACCCGCCGGCCGGTGCTGCTCGGCCTGGTCTACGTGCTGATCTGGGAGGGGCTGCTGGGCAACTTCGTCAGCGGCACCAAGGTGCTCTCCATCCAGCAGTACGTGATCGCGCTTGCCGACCGGATCGCCCCCACCGGGCTGCTGGAGACCACCGTCTCGGTACCTGTGGCGTCGGTGATGACCGCACTGGTCAGCATCGGCTTCACCGTGCTGGCCATCGACCGTCTGCGCTCGTTCAGCGTGGCCGGTGAGACGAGCTGAGGGTGCGCGTCGCTGCTCCGGCCAGCCACCGTCCGCCGGTAGTGCTGGCCGGATGGACGGTCCGGGGCGCGGCGGGCCACGCTTGTGGGCGTGAGCGTCGAAGCGGAGCGGATGTCGTTGGCTGACCCGTACTCGCGGAGCAGCAGGCCCTGGCTGACCAGCCTGGCGGTCGCCGGGCTGGCCTGCGCCACGGTCGCGACTGCCGCCCAGGGCAGCGGACGGTTCCACTGGTGGGCCGGTTTCATCCTGATCCCGGCCGCGTTGATCGCCGCCAGCGGCGGCCCGCTGCTGGCCCGGGGTGGTGGTCGGGCCTTCGCCGGGTACGTCGTCGCCTGCGTCGGCACCCTGGTGTTCGCGGTGGGCGCGCTGCTGATGTTCGGCGTGATGAGTCGGGGATGGCCGCTGCTGGTGATGCTGCCCTGCCTGGCGGTCGCCGGCACGTACGGCTGGCGGGCGGCCCATCCGCTGGCCCGTGGCCTGCACCGGGCGGTGGCGTTACTCGCGCTCACCGGCGCGCTGCTCGGCCTGACCCTGCTGCTGATCCGGGTGGAGCTGATCCGCCTGGAGACGGGCTGGTGGGGTGCGTTCCTCATGCTGGCGGGAGCGATAGTGCTGGGCAACGCGGTGGAGCTGACCCGGCACCGGATGCCGTACCGGCTCCAGGCGATCACCCTGCTGGTCGGCCCTGCCGTGGTCGCGATCCTGCTCGGTCTGCGGTTCCTGCGCGGCTGGTGACTCCCCGTCCGCCGCCGCCCCCGGGGGGTGGGCGGCGGCGGACGGCGGTCGTCAGAAGGCGCAGGCGATGACGAGTTCCGGGGTGCGGTCCGGCAGCAGGTCGAGCTTGCCGATCCGGCCGGCCGCCCGCAGGTCGTCGGCGACCAGGGTGAGCTGCTCCAGCAGCGCCGCCGGGCCGAGCGCCTCGGCCAGCGGCACCTCGGCCTTCATCGACAGCTTCCGCTCCGACTTGGCCCGTCGCACCTGACTCAACGCGTCACCGGCGAGCCGCAGCAGCGCCGGCTCACCCGTCCCCTCGATCGTCCGGGCCACCTCGTACGTGGTGGGCCACGGCGCCCGGTGCACCGAGCCGTACCGCCACCACGACCAGACCTCCTCGGTGACGTACGGCAGCACCGGCGCGAACAGTCGCAGCTGCACCGACAGCGCCGCCGCCAACGCCGCCCGTGCCGAGTCGGCGGCCGCTCCGGTGCCGTACGCGCGTTCCTTGACCAGTTCGATGTAGTCGTCGCAGAACCGCCAGAAGAACGCCTCGGTCACCTGCAACGCGGTCGTGTGGTCGTACGCGTCGAACGCGGTGCTGGCCGTGGTGACGACGGTGGACAGTTCGGCGAGCATGGCCCGGTCCAGCGGGGCCGTCGCCGGGGCGCGCAGCGCGTCCGCCGCGCCCAGCCCGAGCGCGAACCGCGACGCGTTGAGCAGTTTGGTGGCCAGTCGCCGGCCGACCTTGATCTGCGCCGGGTCGAACGCCAGGTCGGTGCCGGGTTTGCCGCTGGCCGCCCAGTACCGCACCGCGTCCGAGCCGTGCTGCTCGAGCAGCGCCAGCGGGGTCACCACGTTGCCCTTGGACTTGGCCATCTTCTTGTGGTCGGGGTCGAGGATCCAGCCCGACAGCACGGTGTCCCGCCAGGGCAGCACCCCGTGCTCGAAGTGCGAGCGGATCACGCTGTCGAAGAGCCAGGTCCGGATGATCTCCTGCCCCTGCGGGCGGAGGTCCATCGGGAAGACCCGGGCGAACAGGTCCGGGTCGGTCTCCCACCCGCCGACGATCTGCGGGGTCAGCGACGAGGTGGCCCAGGTGTCCAGCACGTCGGGGTCGCCGATGAAGCCTCCCGGCCGGCCGCGCTGGGACTCGTCGTAGCCGGGCGCCGGGTCGCTCGACGGGTCGACCGGGAGCGCCGCCTCGTCGGGCGTGAGAGGGTGGGACCAGTCCGGCTCGCCAGCGTCGTCGAGCCGGTACCACACCGGCACGGGCACCCCGAAGAAGCGCTGCCGGCTGACCAGCCAGTCGCCGGTCAGGCCGCCCACCCAGTTGTCGTAGCGGTGCTTCATGTGCGCCGGCACCCAGTGCAGTTCCGCGCCCCGGGCCAGCAGCGTCGCCCGCAGCTCGGCGTCCCGACCGCCGTTGCGCAGGTACCACTGCCGGGTCGAGACGATCTCCAGTGGCCGGTCGCCCCGCTCGTAGAACTTCACCGGGTGGGTGATCGGGCGCGGCTCACCGATCAGGTCACCCGCGTCGGCAAGCATCCCGACGATCTCGCGGCGGGCCGCGTTGACGGTCTGCCCGGCCAGCGCCGCGTACGGCTCGGCCGGCACCCCGGCCGGTGGTTCGGGCAGCAGGCGGCCGTCCCGACCGATCACCACCCGGGTGTCCAGCCTCAGCTCACGCCACCAGGTCACGTCGGCGAGGTCGCCGAACGTGCAGACCATCGCGATGCCGGTGCCCTTGGCCGGGTCGGCGAGCGGATGGGCGTGCACCGGCACGTCGACGCCGAACAGCGGGCTGCGTGCCGTGCCGCCCACCAGGTCGGCGTACCGCTCGTCGTCCGGGTGGCAGACCAGCGCCACGCAGGCCGGCAGCAGCTCCGGTCGGGTGGTGTCGATGACCACCTCACGCCCGCCGGGGGCGGTGAACCGCAGTCGGTGGTACGCGCCGGGCCGCTCCCGGTCCTCCAGTTCCGCCTGCGCCACCGCGGTGGCGAACCCGACGTCCCACAGGGTCGGCGCCTCCGCCTGGTACGCCTCGCCGCGCAGCAGGTTACGCACGAACGCCCGCTGGCTGGTGGCGCGGGCCACCCGGCCGATCGTCGTGTACGTCAACGACCAGTCCACCGACAGCCCGAGCCGCCGCCAGAGCGCCTCGAAGACCTGCTCGTCGGCGACCGTCAGCCGCTCGCACAGCTCGATGAAGTTGCGCCGGGAGAGCGGGGTGGGGTCACGGCGTGCCGCCTCGTCGACGGGCGTCGCCGGTGCCCGCCACACCGGGTCGTACGGCAGCGCCGGATCGCAGCGCACCCCGTACACGTTCTGCACGCGACGCTCGGTGGGCAGACCGTTGTCATCCCAGCCCATCGGGTAGAAGACGGCCTTGCCGCGCATCCGCTGGTACCGCGCGACGGTGTCGGTGTGCGTGTACGAGAAGACGTGCCCCATGTGCAGCTCGCCCGATACGGTCGGTGGCGGGGTGTCGATGGCGTACACGTCGGCCCGCTGCTTCGCGCGGTCGAACGCGTACGTGCCGTCCTCCTGCCAGCGGCGCGCCCAGGTCTCCTCGAGCCCGTCCAGGGTCGGACGGTCGGGGACACCGGCGCGGGCCGTTCTCGCCGTGTCGGTCATCCTGCGATCGTAGGCATCACCAGGGGGCCGGGCCACGCAGTTGCGCATCGCCGGCTCAGACCAGCGAGTCGCGCCACTGCCGGTGCAGGGCCGCGTACCGGCCGTCCGCCTCGGCCAGCACGGCCGGCGGGCCGTCCTCGACGATCCGGCCGCCGTCGACGACGAGCACCCGGTCGGCGGTCTCCACTGTGGAGAGCCGGTGGGCGATCACCAGGGCGGTGCGGTCACGCAGGATGGTGCCCAGCGCCCGCTGCACCAGCCGCTCGGTCGGCACGTCGAGCGACGACGTCGCCTCGTCCAGGATCAGCACCGTCGGGTCGGCGAGGAACGCCCGCGCGAACGCGACGAGCTGCCGCTGCCCGGCGGAGAGCCGGCCGCCGCGCCGGTGCACCTGCGTGGCGTACCCGTCGGGCAGCGCGGCGATGAACTCGTGCGCGCCGATGGCGCGGGCGGCGGCCCGCACGGCGTCGTCGTCGGCGCCGGGCCGGCCGAAGCGGATGTTCTCCGCCACCGTGCCGCTGAACAGGTGGTTCTCCTGGGTCACCAGCACCACGGCGCGGCGCAGGTCGGCGTCACCCACGTCCCGCAGGTCGACGCCGTCGAGGCGGATCGTGCCGTCGTCGGGGTCGTGGAACCGGGCGACCAGCTTGGCGACCGTCGACTTGCCGGCACCGGTCGGCCCGATCAGCGCCACGGTCTGCCCGGCGGGCACGGTCAGGTCCAGCCCGGCGAGGATCGGGGTGTCCGCGCGGTAGCCGAACGAGACCGCCCGGAAGGTCAACTCGCCGCGTCCGGGGCCGGTCGGCAGCGGCACCGGGCGGGCCGGCTCGGCGACGCCGGGCCGTTCGTCGAGCACCCCGGCCAGCTTCTCCAGCGCGGCGGTGGCCGACTGGAGCGAGTTGTAGAACTGGCTCAGCTCCTGCATCGGCTCGAAGAACCGCCGCAGGTAGAGCAGGAACGCGGCGAGCACCCCGACCTCGGTCCGTCCGTCGAGCACCCGCCAACCGCCGTAGCAGAGGACCACCGCCACCGTGACGTTGCCGATCAGCTTGATCGCGGGGGAATAGGTGGCGATCAGGCGGAACGCGCGCAGGCTGCTCTGCCGGTACTCGTCGCCGAGCGCCACGAAGATGCGGTGGTTGCGGGGCTCCCGGCGGAACGCCTGCACGGCCCGGATGCCCCGCATCGACTCGACGAAGTGCACGATGACCAGCGCGACCGCCTCGCGGGTCCGCCGGTACGCGCTGGCCGACGCCCCGGCGAACCAGCGGGAGAGCCAGAACAGGAACGGGAACGCGAGCAGCGTCACGGCGGCCAGCGGCAGGTCCAGCCAGAGCAGGATGGCGGCCACCGACAGGATCGACAGCGCGGCCAGCACCAGGCTGTCGATGCCGCCGTTGACCAGTTCGGCGATCGAGTCCAGGTCGCTGGTGAGCCGGGAGACCATGCGGCCGGACGTGTACCGCTCGTGGAAACCCACCGACAGCCGCAGGAAGTGCCCGAACACCCGCTGCCGCAGCTCCAGCAGGACGGCCTGGCCGATCCGGGCGGAGAGGGTCAGGAAGCCCCGGCGGGCCGTGTACTCGCCGACGACGGAGACGGCGAACGCTCCCGCCACGGCGACCAGCGGGACCGCGTCGCCGGCCCGCAGCGGTGCGATGCCCCGGTCGATGCCGACCATCACCAGGTACGGGCCGGCCATCGCGGCGGCATTCTGTGCCAACAGCAGACCGACGGCGGCGACGAGCCGGCGCCGGTGTGGGCGCAGCAGGTCGGCCAGCAGGGTGCGGCTGAGGCGGCGCAGCCGTGCCACCGCCTCCGGGCTGCTGTCCTCGGCGCGGCTCCGGTCGGCCTCCGGGTCGGTGGCGGTGCCGCGCCAGCGGGTCAACTCCTCGTCGTCCCCGGGTGGCGGGTCGGCCTCCTTGGTCACGAGCGCACCAGGCCCCATCCGTCCGGGGCGGACGCGGACGGCGGTGGTTTCCCGCCCGGCGGTTCGGCGGCGAGCAGGGCCCGGTAGGCCGGAACCGTGGCCAGCAGGTCGGAGTGCCGGCCGATCGCCGTGATCCGTCCGCCGTCGAGCAGGGCGACCCGGTCGGCGAGCGCGATCGTCGACGGGCGGTGCACCACCAGCAGCGCGGTGCTGCTGCGCAGGACCCGCCGCAGGGCCGCCTCGACGAGCGCCTCGGTGTGCACGTCCAGGGCGGACAGCGGGTCGTCAAGCACCAGCAGCGCCGGACGGCCGAGCACGGCCCGCGCCAACGCCAGCCGCTGCCGCTGTCCGCCGGAGAGGGACAGCCCCTGCTCACCCACCCTGGTGGCCAACCCCCACGGCAGGTCGTACGCGAATTCCGCCTGTGCCAGCGCGAGCGCGGCGCGTACCTCGTCGTCGCCGGCGTCCGGACGGCCCAGCGTGAGGTTCTCGCGGACCGACATGGAGAACAGCGTGGGCTCCTCGAACGCCATCCCGACCAGCCGCCGCAGCGAGTCCAGCCGCAGGTCACGCAGGTCGTGCCCGTCCAGGGTGATCCGGCCACCGGTCACCTCGTGCAGCCGGGGCACCAGGGAGAGCAGGGTGCTCTTGCCGCAGCCGGTGGCGCCGACCAGGGCCACCGTCTCGCCCGGCTCGATGGTCAGGTCGACCTCGTGCAGCACCGGCGCGGCGGCGCCCGGGTAGCGGAACGAGACCCGCTCGAAGCGGAGCCGGCCGACGACCGCGTCGCGGGGAAGCGCGAGCGCGTCGGGGGCGTCCACGATCTGCGGCGGGGTGTCCAGCACCTCCTGGATGCGGTCGGCGGCGGTGGCGGCCTCCTGACCGTTCGCGATGATCCAACCCAGCGACTGCACCGGCCAGATGAGCATCAGTTGCAGACTCACGAACGCGACCAGCTCACCGATGGTGAGCGCGCCCCGCGCGGCGGCGGCAGCCCCGGCGACCAGCACCACGCCCAGGGTCACGTTCGGCACCAGGTCGAGCAGCGCCGAGGTGTTGGCAAGCAGCCGGCCCTTGCCCACGCCCGTGTCGTGCAGCGTCCGCGCCCCACCGGCGAAGCGGGCGGCCAGCTCGGGCCCCCGGCCGTACGCCTTCATGGTGCGCAGCCCCTGCGCGGTCTCCTCGACCAGGGTCGCCACGTCGCCCTGCTGGTCCTGCATCCGGCGCGACGCCGCGTGGTAGTGCCTGCCGAAGCGACGGCTGATCAGCAGCAGCGGCACCCCGCTGGCCGCGACGAGCAGCCCGAGCGCCGGGTGCAGGTGCACGAGCAGCGCCACCACCACCACGTAGGTGGTGACGTTGAGCAGCAGGAAGAACACGCCGAACGACAGGAACCGGCGGATCACCGACAGGTCGCTGGTGATCCGAGAGAGCAACTGGCCGGACTGCCAGCGGTCGTGGAAGCTGGCCGGCAACCGTTGCAGGTGGGCGTACACGTCGGCGCGCAGGGCCGCCTCCATGCCCACCGACGACGAGGACTGCACCCACCGGCGGATGAAGATGAGCACCGCCTCGACCACGCCGAGCAGCAGCGCCAGACCGGCGAGCTGGATCAGCGCACCGGGCTCGCGCCCGGCCACCGGCCCGTCGACCACCCGCTGCACCACGAGGGGTACGGCGATCCCGGCGGCCGTGCCAGCGAGGCCCGCGACGAGCAGCCAGACGAACTCGGCGGCGTACGGGCGCAGGTAGCGGCGCAGCCGCCAGAGGTTGTGCACCGGGTGGGGACCCGCGGCGACCCGTGCGGCCGGGTCGCCGTCGTTCTCCGCAGGCACTACCCGAAGGTAGCGTCAATAGCTGTCGATGCTTGTGTCAGCTTGCTGTCAGCCGCCGCTCGTGACCGAGGAGCCACGTCTTCACGTCCAGCCCCCAGCGGTAGCCGCCGAGGGTGCCGTCGGTCCGCAGCACCCGGTGACAGGGCACGAAGAGCGCGGCCGCGTTGCGGGCGCAGGCGGCCGCGGCGGCCCGTACCGCCGGCGGTCGACCGGCCAGCGCCGCGTACCCGGTGTAGGTGACCGGGGCGCCCGGGGGCACGTCACGCAGCACCTGCCAGGCGTGTGCCATGAACTCGCCGCTGGTGTGCTGCCGCACCGGCACCGCGTCGATCGCGGCGAGGTCACCGTCCAGGTAGGACCGGACCGCCGTGCTGATGGCGCCCAGGTCGTCCCGCCGGCGTAGCGGCGCCCGCAGGGTCGGGTGGACCAGGGGCAGCAGTGCCGCCGGGTCCGTGGTGAAGCCGGCGGCCCGTACGTCGCCGTCCGGGCCGGCGAGGATGCTCAGCGGGCCGGCCGGGGTGCTCACCACTGTGCTGTCGATGCTCATGCCGCTCTCCAGAGTCTGATCGTGGCGTAGGACCGCCAGGGGCGCCAGCGGTCGGCGTACGCGTCGAGGGTCTTGGGGTCGTCGGGGAGGCCGAGGCGCGCCGCGCCGCGCCGGACGGCCAGGTCGGTGCCGAGGAGGACGTCCGGGTCGCCGAGGGCGCGCATGGCGAGGTAGCCGGCCGTCCAGGGGCCGATGCCGGGCAGCGCCAGCAGCCGTCGTACGGTCTCCTCCCGGTCGCCGCCGGGCGCCAGGTCCAGCGCACCGTCGGCGACCGCCCGGGCCAACGCCCGCAGGGTCTCCCGCCGCCCCGCCGGCATCCCGAACCCCGGGTCCGGCACCTCCAACAGCTCTTCCGCGCTCAGGAAACCGCGCAGGTCGCTCCCGCCCTCGGCGCGTCGGTCGTCAGGTTGTCGCGCGGCGGCATCGTCAACCTGCCGGAGCAGACGGGTGAGGGTTGTCCGCGCCGCGGTCACCGACACCTGTTGGCCGACCACCGCGCGGACTGCCATCTCGAAGCCGTCCACCGAACGGGGCACGCGGACACCCGGTTCGGCGGCGACCGCCGGGGCCAGCGCCGGGTCGCCGGCCAGCGTGCCGTCGACGGCCACCGGGTCCGCGTCCAGGTCGAGCAGCCGGCGGCAGCGGGCGACCGCCGGCGCCAGGTCGCGCAGGTCGGCCAGGCGCAGCGTCGCCGCCACGTACCCGTCCGCCGGGGTCAGGGCCACCTGTCCGGCACCGTGCGGGAGCCGCAACCCCCGGTGGTACGTCCCGTCGCGGACCTCCTCCACGCCCGGCAGCGCCCGCAGCGTGAGGAAGTCCAGCAGCGCCCGGGCGTGCAGCGGCGGACGGTACGCCAGCCGAAGGGAGATGGTCCCCGCGCCGGGCGGTGTCTGCTGCCGGCCACGGGCCGCGCGCAGCTCGGACGGTGCGCTCGCGTACACCTCGCGGACCGTGTCGTTGAACTGCCGCACGCTGCCGAAACCCGCGGCGAACGCGATCTCGGCCATCCCGAGGCCGGTCGTCTCGATGAGGATCCGAGCGGTCTGCGCCCGCTGGGCACGGGCCAGCGCGAGTGGCCCGGCGCCCATCTCGGCGCGCAGCATCCGGTGCAGGTGCCGCTCGGTGTAGCCGAGCCGGGCGGCCAGCCCCGGCACGCCGCCCCGGTCGACGACCCCGTCGGCGATCAGCCGCATCGCCCGGCCGACCACGTCGGCGCGGACGTCCCACTCCGGAGAGCCGGGTGCGGCGTCGGGCCGGCAGCGGCGGCAGGCGCGCAGCCCGGCACCCTGCGCCGCCGCCGCCGACGGGAAGAAACGGACATTCTGCCGCTTGGGGGTGGTCGCCGGGCAGGACGGTCGGCAGTAGATCCCGGTGGACGTCACGCCGGTGTAGAACCAGCCGTCGAACCGCTGGTCACGGCTGTCCACAGCCCGGTAGCACCGCTCGAAGTCCATCTCCACGTCACCGATGATGCCCCGCTGGCCGGGCCGCCGGCTGGCGGGAATCGGACCTGGGCGTGGACCCGCCCGGCCGTGCGGGTCACCGGCGGCGCCGGTGCCGCGAATCCGTTGCTCCTGAGTGGTTTCCGCCCGGAAGTGTCAGTCGTGCCGGGTAACGTCCGGCCACCAACTCAAGAAGGGTGCGGCGATGGTGAGCGTGGCGGGTCGGGCGGCGGCGTCGACACCTGGCGCGTTTCCGCCGCTGCCCCGCGCGGTGGCCCAGTCCTTCTACCGCCGGATGCGGGCCGTCGGTCCGGCGGCGGTCGGTGCCCTCGAACGGGACCGGGCGGGCGACATCGAGCGGCCCTTTGCCGACACCGCCTGCGGTCGTCTGGCCAACTCCCTCGACGACGCCGGCCTGCGGGCCCTCGGCATGTGGACGCACCACTGGTGCATGCGGTTCTACGACGACGACACCCGCGTCGGCCGACGACTGCTCCGGGAGATCGCCGGTCGCCCGGGTCTGGGCTGGACGACGGACGAGGTGCTGTGGATGCTTCGGGAGTCGAGCGCGGCCGGCCCCGCCGCCCCCGAGCGGTTCACCCTGCCGCGCGCCGCCGCCGCGCAGCTACCGGCGGGCGAGTCACCCCTCGACGCCCTGCCCGCCGACGCGGTGGTGGTGCCCCGCCAGCGCCGGGCCTGCTGAGCGGCACCGACCTCGGGCGCGGCACCGGCTGCGGCAGGATGGACGCCGTCAGCACCGACGAAGGAGACGACGAATGCCCGCCAGCGAACCGACGATCCTCGCCACCAGCATGGGTTTCTTCCGGGGCGACCGGGGCCCGTCCGACCTGCGTCCCGGGCCGGTCTTCGAGCTGGCGGCAGAGCTGGCGGGGGCCGGGGCGCAGCCCCGGGTGTGCTACCTCGGGCAGGCCGTCGGCGACCAGCCCACCTCGCTGACCGCCGTCTACGGCGCGTTCGCCGACACCCGGTTCCGGCTGTCGCACCTGGCCCTGTTCCCCATGCCGAACGTCGACGACGTCCGCGCCCACCTGCTCGCCCAGGACGTCGTCTGGGTCGGCGGCGGCAGCGTGGCCAACCTCGTGGCCGTCTGGCGGGTGCACGGGCTCGACGAGATCCTGCACGAGTGCTGGCAGGCCGGCGTGGTGCTGGCCGGCGTCTCCGCCGGGTCGATCTGCTGGCACGTGGGCGGCGCCACCGACAGCTTCGGCCCCCGACTGCGCGGCTTCACCGAGGGGCTGGCCTGGCTGCCGTACGGCAACGGGGTGCACTACGACAGCGAGGACCAGCGGCGACCGCTGATGCACGAGCTGGTCGGCGACGGGACGCTGCCGACCAGCCACTGCACCGACGACGGCGTCGGCCTGGTCTACCGGGGCACCCGGCTGGTTGAGGCGATCGCGGACCGTGAGGGCGTCTCGGCGTACGAGGTGACCCGCGGCGCGGACGGCAGTGTCCGGGAGGCGGTCATCGCTCCCCGCCTGCTCGCCTGAGCGTGGGTCAGACCCGGTCCTCGAACGCGGCGCACACGGTGGCCCGCGCCTGCGGCCCCTCGATCGCCCGCAGCAGTTCCCGGGCGAGGGCGATCTGGTGCGCCTCGTCGACGGTCCGGTCCATCGGGGTCAGCTCGACCCGCCACCGGAAGTAGAGGTAGTCGTCCTCGTCGGTGGCGGCGAGCTGCGGGTCGGCGTCCTCGTTGGGGTTGATCTCCAGCAGGTTGCCCCGGACGTCCACCGAGTCCCGGCGGTAGGGCACCGCGTCGGGCAGCCGGGTGCGGATCAGGTCGAGCAGCTCCGCCGCCGTGAGCGGGCCGTCGACCATGATGAGGAACTGCAACGTCGTCTGCACGTCTGCCACCTTGCCAGATGCGGAACCGCTCAATCGAGCGGGAGGAACGGGCCGTTGTCGAACTTGCCGCCCCGGCGCAGCACGGAGAACTGCACCTTGTGCGGCACGTGCGTGTCCATCAGTTCGCGGCGCAGGTGGGTGAAGTCGGTGCCCAGGTCGAAGCTGGCGAGCTGACCGTTCTCGTTGATCCGGCGCAGCATCGTCTTGCGCAGCCGGGTGCCGTCCGGCGCCCGCGAGAGGGAACGTTCGGCCAGGTCGAAGAAGGTCTTGTCGTCGACGATGAGCGCCACGTCGATGTCGGAGTCCGGGCGGGCCGTGCCCTTCACCCGGCTGCCGTGGGCCACCAGGTCCCCGTCGGGCAGTCCGGCCTGGCGTTGCGTCTGCCGGGCGCCCCGGGCGAAGCGGGTCCACTGCCGTTCGGTGAAGCCCTGCGGGATCCGGCGGGCGGCCCGGGTGGTCGCCGTCTCGGCCGCCTCGCCCGCCACGTCGTCGGCCCGCCGCATCATGCTCCGGGCGGCCTGCGCCACGATGCCCCGGGCGGCCGTCGTGGCGCCGTCCGGCAGGTCCCGTCGGCGGCCGGTCACTGCGGCCCGCCCGACTGCCGGCGGCGCAGTACGGCGTCGAAGACCTGCGCCAGTTCGGCGGCGTCCTCGCCGGCGTGGTGGGTGTGCGGCACGTCGTGCAGACCCAGCTCGTGCTTGATCCTGCCCTTGCGGGTCTGGACCCACTCGCCGCCGGTCAGCCCCATCCAGTAGCTGCGCAGGTCGACGCCGGAGCCGGTGGCGCCGAACGGGCTGTGGCCGACGAAACGCACGAAGTACCAGTGCACGAACATGCCGTCCCAGACGGCGGGCGCGGCGAGGAAGACCGGTCGACCGATCCGGCGCAACCCGTTGACCCAGGCCGCCGCCGATGCCATCGCCTCGGGCGCGGTCGGCGCCTCGCGCAGCAGGCGGTCCCGGTCCAGACCCGACACGGCCAGCGCGGCCGGCACGAACTCGTCGGAGATGGGCCGCAGCTCGGTGTAGAACGTCAGATCCGGGCGACCTGCCACGGCCATGCCCAGCGAGATCATGCTGTACGGCCCGGGGATCGGCCCGTCCGCCTCCACGTCGACGCCGACGTACAGCTCGGGCAGGGGAGAGGTCATCCCAGGACCACCCCGATGGCCTGGTCGATGAGCATGTTCAGGACGATGTCGGTGAGCTTCTTGAAGACGGGGATCTCCAGCAGCGAGGCGCCGAACGTCGGGGCGGCCGTCGCGAGCGCCTGGATGATCTGCACCAGCAGGATGATCAGCTGGACGATCACGTTGATCTTCAGGGCGAGGACGATGAGCGCGCACACGAACAGCGTCGCCGCCACCATCTGCGCGCCGGTGCCACCGTCGCGCAGCACCGATATCGCCGAGCCGTCCGACTCCCAGCGCTGCTGGAACGCCGCCAGCGCGTCACCCTGGTTGCCGTCCAGCACCCGCTGCGCGGCCGCCGTGCCCTCCGCCGCCGCGTTGTTGAGCGACTCGGCCATCTCCATCCACATCTGGCCGAGCTCGAACATCTTCGTCTCGTCCGACTTGGGCCAGGTGTAGCCCAACTCGTTCAGCAGGCCGGCGAGTTCGCCGGGCAGCATGATCCCCATCGACCCGCCTACGAGCTCATCGTCGTGAACTGGGCGTCGTTGTCCTGCTCGACCAGGTCGTACTGGTCGGCCATCACGCTCAGCCCGTCACCGAAGCCGCGCAGCCCGTCGACGACCGACCCGAGGCACTCCGCCGCGATCTCCTCGGCCACCTGGTACGACATGCCGATCAGGCCGCCCACGTCGTCGTCGCCGAAGATGTCGCCCATCGAGGCCGTCCGCGCGCGCAGCGCCTCCCACTGCGCGGCGAGCTGCTCGGCCACAGTCGTCAGGTGGCCGCCGCCCTGCCGCAGCGCGGGCGGGTGCACCTGTAGGTCCTCGGGCATGCCATCACCTCGCTGCCTGCTGGATGCGCCGCACCGCGTCGGTGAGCGCGTCGGTCATCGCCGCCATGCTGCGCACCGACTCGTTCTGCAACTCGTCGAGCTGCTGGCCCAGCGCCACCGGGTCCACCGCTGGCGCGTCCCCGACGTCGCCGGCCGCGAGGCGCAGGTCGTCCAGCGCGGCGTTGACCGCCAGGGTGATCTGCTCGCCGAGCATCTCGGCGCCCATCCGCAGGGCACGCGGGTCGACCGTCACCGACTCGACGCGTTGACCGACCGCCACGACCTCGACCTGACCGCCCGCCGCGGATCCGGTGCCGCGCGCCGGCTCGACGTCCAGGCCGTCGGGGACCTGCCCGGTCGAACGCATCGACGCCAGCGCCTGTCGGGTCTGCTGGAACAGTCTGTCGAATTCGGTCACCTGGTCCACAACGCCCCCTCACGTCGCATGCGACATCGAGAGGGTAGCAACGGGATTCCGGCGTCGGGATCCGCCGAGTCGTGACCAGGGCCGGTGTCCGGCGCGGGGCGAATCGGAGCCGCCTGGACCGGCCCGGCCGGCACCGGCGTAAGCTGGCCCGTCGTGAGTCTCACCATCGGCATCGTCGGCCTGCCCAACGTCGGCAAGAGCACGCTTTTCAACGCGTTGACCAAGAACGACGTGCTGGCGGCGAACTACCCGTTCGCCACCATCGAGCCCAACGTCGGCGTGGTCGGGCTTCCCGACGAGCGGCTGGGCAAGCTGGCCGAGATCTTCTCGTCGCAGAAGGTGCTGCCCGCCCCGGTGTCGTTCGTCGACATCGCCGGTCTGGTGCGTGGCGCCTCGAAGGGGCAGGGCCGGGGCAACGCCTTCCTGGCCAACATCCGCGACGCCTCGGCGATCTGCCAGGTCGTCCGCGCCTTCTCCGACCCGAACGTGGTCCACGTCGACGGCAAGGTCTCCCCGGCCGACGACATCGAGACGATCAACACCGAGCTGATCCTCGCCGACCTGCAGACCCTGGACAAGGCGCTGCCCCGGCTGGAGAAGGAGGCGAAGCTCCGCAAGGACCGCCTCGCCGCGGTCGCCGCCGCGAAGGCCGCCATCGAGGTGCTCGACGGTGGCACCACCCTGTACTCCGGGGCCGCCGCCGCCAAGATCGAGCTGGAGCACCTGCGCGAGCTCCACCTGCTCACCACCAAGCCGTTCCTGTACGTCTTCAACGTCGACGAGGCCGAACTGGCAAACGAGACGTTCCTCGACGAGCTGCGCGCCCTGGTCGCCCCCGCCGAGGCCGTCTTCATGGACGCCAAGATCGAATCCGAGCTGGTGGACCTGCCCGAGGAGGAGGCCCGCGAACTGCTGGAGTCGATCGGGCAGAACGAGCCCGGCCTCAACCAGCTCGTCCGCGTCGGCTTCCGCACGCTCGGCCTCCAGACGTACCTCACGGCCGGCCCCAAGGAAGCGCGCGCCTGGACCGTCCCGGTCGGCGCGACCGCGCCGGAGGCCGCGGGTGTCATCCACAGCGACTTCCAGCGCGGCTTCATCAAGGCCGAGGTCGTCTCCTACAACGACCTGGTCGAGCACGGGTCGATGGCGGCGGCCAAGGCTGCGGGCAAGGTCCGCATCGAGGGCAAGGAGTACGTCATGCAGGACGGCGACGTGGTGGAGTTCCGCTTCAACGTCTGAGTCCGGCCGTTGGCGCTGTCAGGCAGTGCTGGGGTCGGCGGCTCTGGCGGCTCGCTCGATGGTTGTGCGGCGGGCCTCCCAGAAGGCCGCGTCGTGTTCGGCGGGTGCCCTCCTGGCTATCGTTCCGGTCGATCCGTCCAGCTGTTCACGCAGGATGTCGGCGTGCCCGACGTGCCGGCTGGTCTCGATGAGCATGTGGACCAGGATGGCGAACAGCTTCACGTCCGGCTGCGGCCACCAGGGCGCGCGGCCGGGTGCGTCGATGGCGAGGGCCGTGATCGTCGCGTCCGAGTGCTGCCACACGCGACGGTAGCGGTCGACGATGTCCTCGCGCGTCTCCTGCTCGGTCGCCCACATGTCGAGGCCCTGCCGCAGGGCGTCGTCGTCCCACCGGGGAAGCGGTTCGGGGAAGGGCCGGTCGAAGACCTCGCCGAAGTAGGTGGCCTCCCATATCGACAGGTGTTTGACCAGGCCGAGAAGGTTGGTCCCGGTCGAGGTCAGGGGGCGGCGGATGTCGTACTCGGACAGTCCGTCGAGTTTCCACAGCAGCGCTTCGCGCATCTCCCGCAGGTCGCTGTGCAGGTACTCCTTCGCGAAATCATCGATCATGCTCGGGGAGCCTGCCACGCGCCGGCCGCTGTCGCTGCCCGCCCGGGCGTTGGAGGGCTGAACTACACCCAGGGCGGGGTGTGCTGGCGCAGGTAGCCGCGCGCACGGGGGACGGGGTCCCGCCAGTACTGGTGGGGCAGACGGGAGTGGTGCGTCTCGCAGAAGTCGGCGAGGCTGTCCCTGATCCTGACGCTCTCCAGCGGACGGCCCTCGAAGGTCGTGTTGACCGCCAGCAGCTCCGGTTCGGGATTCCAGCCCGAGTGGTCGTACGCCCAGCCGTCCCAGAGCGCGTAGACGTGGAAGATCTGCCACCCGCCGGCGAGGCGCACTCCCGCGATGTCGATGCGCCGATCCGGGTAGGAGTTCCGGCACACCCAGGCCAGGACGTGGCACGCTCCGGCGGCGAAGAAGGCCTGGTCCGTCCGCTCCCACGCGATGCGTTGATCTGATCGCTCGATAGCTGTCCGACGGAACACGCCCGCCGCCTGGGCCGTCATCACCGGAACGCTAGTGGATGGACCGTTGGCGTCGGGCACCGACCACAGTGGTCCTCGACGTAGGGTGGGCGCGTGGACGAACGGTCGCGGCTCAGCTCGTCGTTCGGCGCGGCGGCGACCGCGTACGCCGAGCACCGCCCGGACTACGCGCGGGCCGCTGTGCGGTGGGCGCTCGAGCCCGCACCTGGCCCGCGGGTGCTCGACCTCGGCGCTGGCACCGGCAAGTTGTCCGCCACGCTTGTCGCGCTGGGCGTGGAGGTCGTCGCGGTCGAACCCGACCCGGCGATGCTCGCCGAGCTGCGCCGCGCGCTGCCGGCCGTCCGTGCCCTGCCGGGCAGCGCGGAGGCGGTCCCGTTGCCTGACGGGTCAGTCGACGCCGTGCTGGCCGGCAACGCGATGCACTGGTTCGACATGGCCGTCGCGGGTCCGGAGATCGCCCGGGTCCTCGCGCCGGGAGGCGTGCTGGCTGGACTGTGGAACATCCTGGACGACCGGGTCGGCTGGGTTGCCGACCTCGAACGGGTCAGCGGAAGCGCGGCCATCGGCCCGCGTGACACGGTGAGCAGTTGGCGTGCGGCGACGGCGACCATGCTGGCGCCGGGCACCGGCCCGGTCGCCCGGTTCGACGCGGCGGCGCAGGTCGAGTTCCCGCACGGCCAGCGCCGTACCGCCGACTCTCTCGTGGCGACGCTCGCGACGCGGGCGGGCATGCTGGTCATGGCCGACCCGGAGCGCAGGGCCGTGCTCGGCCGGATCCGCGACTTCCTTGGCAGCACGCCCGAGACCGCCCGGGGCGAGTTCACGTTGCCGATGCTGACCGGTGTGCTGCGCGCCCGGCGGCTGTGACGGTCGGCGGCCCCTGTCGGCCGTGGTGCCGCACGCCGATCGTCACGCTCCCGCGATTTCGCGGGCTGTTCGACGAATGACCAGAAGGGCGATGTCGTCGTTCGGGTTCTGGGTGTCGAGGGTCGCCATCACGGCGGTGCAGACGACGTCGGCGGGCGCCAGCGGAACGGCCGACACCAGACGGGCGATGCCGGTGTCGATCAGCTCGCCCCGGCGTTCCACGAGCCCGTCGGTGTAGCCGACCAGGACCGCGCCGGGCGGGAAGTCCACAGTCGTGCTGTGTCGTCGCGGCGTCCAGTAGCCGATGCCCAGCGGTGGGTCGACCCGCGCCTCGATCAGGCGGGCGGGCTGCGCGGGCGCCACCAGCACGGGGCGCAGGTGCCCGGCCAGGGAGATCCGGATGGTCGTGCCGTCCGGGGAGATCATCGCGTACAACGCGGTGCTGAGGCTGCCGGTCTCGAAGTGGTTGACCTTCCGGTCGAGGAGGGTCAGGGCCTCCGCCGGGTCGTCCGTTACCAGGGCGTACGCGCGCAGCGCACTGCGGATGCGTCCCATCACCACCGCCGACTGCAGTCCGTGCCCCGACACGTCACCGATCACCACGCCCAGCCACCCGGAGGGGAGCAGGAAGACGTCGTACCAGTCGCCGCCGACGCCGGAGACGTGACCGGGAACGTACCGGGCGGCCATGTCCAGGTGCGGTGCCGTGGGCAACTGGGTGGGGAGCAGACTCCGTTGCAGGGCCAGGGCGGCGTTCTGGTCCAGGCTGTGAGCGCGGGCCTGGCTCGCCACGCCGATCCGGTCGGCGACCAGTTCGAGCAGCCGGACGTCGTCCGCGGCGAACCGGCGCGGGGTGAGGCTCCCGACGTGCAGGACGCCGATGAGTTCACCGCGGGTGAAGACCGGTACGCCGAGCAGGGACCGGACCCCGGTCTCCAGGAGGAGCGGGTTGACCACCTTGTCGGCGGTGACGTACTCGATGATCACTGGTCGGCGGGTGAGGGCGATCCGGCCGGCGAAGCCCTGCCCGATCGAGATCCGGAAGGCCTGCCGGACCTCGTCCTCCAACCCCTTGGCGGCGGTGGCCACGAGTTGTCGGGCGTGCACGTCCAGCAGCAGGATGGCGGCGGTGTCGACGTGCAGCAACTCGCGGACCCGGTCGAGTAACTCGTCGAAGAGGTCGGCGACATCGAGCCGGGACAGCGTCGCATCGGTCACCGTCTCGATGCGGCGTAACCGCTCCGCGTCCGTGACGCCGCTGGTCGCTACCACGTCAGGATCGTAGCCGCGTCGGTCACCGCCGCTGGTCATGCGTCCGCCGACCAACGTGCCGACCGGTGGAACCGACCGGGCTGGCAGCGGGCGTGCTACTGCTCCCCCCAGGCGCCCAGCTCGTTGCCGCTGGGGTCGGTGAAGTGGAATCGCCGTCCGCCCGGGAACTCGTACGGCCCGTTCACCACCTGACCACCGGCGTCCTTCACGGCCTGCACCGACCGGTCCAGGTCGCTCGAGTAGAGCAGCACCAGCGGGCCGCCCGTCCGGACGTCCTGGTCCAGGCGGAGACCGCCCACCTCGGGCGCCGCGTCGCCGTGTGGGCTGCGGATGCCGGCGTAACCCGGCCCGTAGTCGTTGAACTCCCAGCCGAACGCGTCGGCGTAGAAGCGCTTGGCCTCGGCGAGGTCGTTGACCGTGAGCTCGACGTAGTCGATGCCGTGGTGCCGGTGCGGAGCTGGCTCAGACATGGTCGGCATTGTGCGCCTCGGGTCCGACAAACACCGGGAGGCGCAACGAAAGGTTGCGCAACGTACGTGCGGTGTCGTAGGTTCAGTGCAACCAAAGGTTGCGAAAGGGTGTGGTCATGGAACAGGGAACCATCGAACGCGACATCCACGTCGACGCGTCTCCCGAGGTCGTCTTCGAGGTGGTCAGTCGACCCGAGCACATGCGGGAGTGGTGGCCCGACGACGCGCGGTTCGAGTCGGTCGCCGGCGCACCCGGCGAGCTGGTGTGGCGCAACGGCGACACCGGCGAGACGACGACCGTCGCGCTCGCCGTCGTCGAGGTCGACCCGCCGAGACGGTTCTCCTTCCGGTGGTGCTTCACCGACGCGGATCGCAGCGGGCAGTCGCTGCTCGTCACCTTCGACCTCACCCCGAGCGGCGCGGGCACCCAGGTACGGATGACCGAGACCGGGTTCCGCGAGGCGGGCTGGGAGGTCGCCGTCCTCGAGGAGCAGTACCGGGACCACGTGAACGGCTGGGACCACTACATGCCGAAGCTGGGTGCGTACGTCGCGCGGCTGGTCGCCGCCGCATGAGCACGGCCGTCGACGATGAGCTGTGGTCGGCGATCGGCGACCCCACCCGACGTACCATGATCGATCTTCTTCTCTCCGACGGGCCGGGCACCGCGACGTCGCTGAGCAGGCGGTTGCCCGTCACCCGCCAGGCCGTCTCGAAGCACCTGGCGGTCCTGGACCGGGTCGGGCTCATCCACGCCGAGCCGGCCGGCCGCGAGCGGCACTACCAGGTCGACGAGGCGCAGCTCGCCCGCGCGGTCGCCCAGTTGTCGGCGGTCGGCGCCACCTGGGACGCCCGCCTGCGCCGGATCAAGCGGATCGCCGAGGCGATCGAACGCGGCCGCACCGACAGCGAAGGGGAATGACATGGTGGACATCCTGCACCGGGTTGGTGTGGTCGCTCCGCTCGACGACGTCTACCGAGCGGTGGCGACCCCGGCCGGCCTCGCCGGCTGGTGGACCACCGACACGGTGGGCAGGAGCGAGGTCGGCGGACGGTTGGCATTCCGGTTCGGTGACCTCGGCGGCTTCGACATGGAGGTCCTGGAGCTGGACCCCGCCGGCCGGGTGCGGTGGCGGGTCGTCGACGGGCCCGAGGAATGGGTCGGCACCGACGTCGACTGGCGTCTCGACAAGCGCGGCGAGTACACGATCGTCCAGTTCGCGCACGAGGGCTGGCGTGAGCCCGTCGAGTTCATGCACCACTGCAGTACCAAGTGGGCGCTGTTCCTGATGAGCCTGAAGGAGTTGGTGGAGACCGGACGCGGCCGGCCGGCGCCGGACGACGTCCGCATCAGCGACTGGCACTGACCTCGGTGACGGCCGGATCGCCGGAGGGTCGCGCGCTCCGCCGGGAGAGCGCGATTCCCCCGGCGACGAGGCCGAGGGCCACGATCGCCACGGCGCAGAGCAGCAGCGTCGGGCGTGCGCCCAGGGCACCCACGAGCGGGCCGCCGAGCACGGTCCCCAGCGGTACTGCCAGCACGAGGACGGCGCCGTTCGCGGCAAGCACCGCCGGGAGTTGCGCGACGGACGCGCTGCGCTGGAACAGCGCCATCGACGTCGACATGTACGGCGCCCAGATCAGGCCCGCCAGGGCGAACGCCGGTAACGACACGCCGACCGGCGCGCCCAGACCGAGGGGCAGCATCGCGACACCGAACGCGACGACGATGCCGATGGTGGTGGCGCGCAGCGGCCAGCGGCGAAGGTGCCCGGCGGCGAGACCTCCGGCGAGGCCGCCGATGCCGAACGCCGTGTAGTAGGCGCCGAGCAGTGTCGCGGAGCCGTGCAGGTCGTCGGTGATGTGGATCGGCATGGCCACGTACACCGGCCCGAAGAGGAAGAAGAACCACAGGCTCAGCACCAGCAGGTTCAGCAGGGCGGGGTTGCGGCGGATGACGGAGAAGCCGGCGGTACGCGAAGCGCCCCGCTCCTGCGCGTCGACGCTGTCGGCGGGGGGTAGGGCGAGGCGGTACGTGAGCGCCAGCACGGCGAAGGTGCCGGCGTCGACGGCGATGACCCACCCCGGCCCGACCCAGCCGATCAGGACGCCGGCCAGCGGTGGACCGACGATTGTGGCGAATCCGGCGATGGTGGAGAGAACCGCGTTGGCCGGCAGGTGGTGGCGCTGCGGCAGCAGTTCGGCGATCAGGGTGAACCGTCCGGCGGACCCCCACGAGTGCAGCAGCGCGGACGCGGCCAGCAGGACGACGTACAGCTCGATGCCGAGTACGCCGGCGAGGTGCGCGAGGGGAATCGCCGCGAGGGCGCAGGCCCGCAGGATCGCGTCCCACCCGGCGAGTTGGGCGCCGCCGCGGGGGCGCAGCAACCGGCCGAAGATGACCGTCCCAGCAGCGCTGGGGAGGGTGTACGCCGCCATGGCGAGCGCGATCCAGGTGCCGTGCTGACCGGACGGTGCGAGTTCCCTGGCGAGCCAGATTACCGCGACCAACGCCATGCCGTCGCCAAGCGCGGACACCGCCAACCCGGGCAGGACCCGCCGCAGCAGTGGGTGACTCACCACGGGCCAGTACGGCGAGGCGCGCGGGAAGCGGACCGGATTCGACGACATGCCGCCAGTCGACCTGACGGGGGCCGTGGCGGGCCAGCGGAGGCTGCTCTCAGCAGATTCCGCTTCGGGCGGAACGGTCGGCGGGAGATCGACTCGGGTTCCTCGGGTCGGGGTGTCGTCGTGGCGATGACACCCCGACCGTCCGGAACCCGAGTCGATCAGACCGCTAGTGGGCGTGGTAGACGGAGATGTGCAACGGGCTGTCGGCGGTGAACGGCCGCCGGTGCCAGTCGGCGTACCGCTCGGCGAGCCGCAGCCCGGCCCGCTCGGCCATCTCGTCGATCTGGTGCGGCCAGGCGTACCGCATGGCGAACGGCTTCAGGTGTACGCCCGCACTGTCGAACGTGATGGTCTGCCGGATGAACCGCTGCGCCGGCCGGTCGTACTTGTGCAGTCGGATCGTCGCGGAGTCCTCCGTGACGGCCCGCACCTGCACCTGCTCGTCCGAGTCGAAGGTACGCGGGTCCGGTACGAACGTCTCGATGACGAACGCGCCACCGGGCGACAGCACCCGCGCGACGTTGCGGAAACAGTCCGCCTGCCGCTCGGCGTCCACCAGGTTGAACAACGTGTTGAACACCAGGTAGGCGAGCCGGAACTCGCCCTCCACCGGTACGTCCGCCATGTCGGCGACGACCACCGGGATCCGGTCGCCACCCGGTTTCGCCCGCAGCTGCGCGAGCATCTCCTCGGACGCCTCGACGCCGTGCACGGTGAGCCCGCGTTCGGCCAGCGGCAACGCGACCCGGCCGGTGCCGATCGCCAGTTCGAGAACCGGACCGCCGTCGGCCAGGTCGGCCAGGAAGTCCACGGCGGGTGCCGGGTCGGGGTTGCCGATGTCGTAGTCGGTTGCCCACAGCCGACCGAAGAGGCCGGGATCGTCGAAGACCGACATCAGCGGCCTCCGGGGTTGGTGTCAGTGGCGCGTCGCGCCATGGTCAGCGGAGCAGATCTGCTCACGAAGTCTCGATTCCTCGGGTCGGATGACGATGGGTTCGGGGGACTTCGCCGTTTCGGCCATGGCGGCTGCTCCTCTCGCGCGGCTGTCGACCGAGGACACCAGAGACGGCCGGGCCCGGCAAGGCAATTACGCCAGCCGGGCCCGCAGCGGTCGTACGGTCAGGAGATGTGGTGCAGGATCACGTTGTGCACGTGGTGGCTCTTCTGCGCGCCACGGAACTCCACCTCGTAGGTGTGCGTGCCGACGTGGATCGCGATCGCCCCGGTGGAGAAGAACGAGCCACCCCAGGACTTGTTGCTGACCACACTCACGCTGGTGATCTTCGAGTACGGGATGCTGGTGATCGCGAACCGTTTTCCGACGAAGGAACGGTCCTGGATGATCACCCGGCGGTCGGTCAGCCCGATGAACCCGGTGCCGGTGCCGACCGCGTCGTAGACGGCGATGATCTGCTCACCCTCGAGAAGGCCACTCTCGATCTGCTGGACCTGCTCTTTGCGGTCGTACGCGATGTTCGCCATGGCATCCAGGCTAGAAAACCGGTGCCAGCGTGCCAGCACGGGCGATGACCACGAACTCGCCGTCGCCGTGGACCCGCACCAGCCGGTGGCGGCGGAACTCGGCGTGCCTCATCGGGGGATCGCGTCGGTCGCGGCGCGGACGAACTCGCGTACCCGGGTGGTGGTGTTGCTGGCAGCCAGACCGGCCCTCGCTCATCGATCTCGTCCGTGGGGAGCGGCATGGCACGAACGTTGATCACTTCTGCCTGGTGGTGGCACCGCTGGACTGGGTCCGGGTGATCGAATCGGGGGCCTTCACGGTGCTGACCGGGCCGGTGACCGGTTCGGTGCCCGCGGGTCCGCGACCTCCATCTACGTGCAGGACCCGGACGGCAACTCGGTGGAGCTGCGCTGGTACCCGCAGGATGCCGTGACCGACCGGTGAGCCAGGGTTGCCTGGCGACATGCGGAAGCCCCGCGTCCACCCGTTGGAAGTGGGCAGGCGCGGGGCTTCGACGCTATGTCAGTGGTCGCTGCGCGGGTCGTGGTCCGTGCTGCGGCTGCCGGCCTTGGCCAGGCCCCGGCTCACCAGGTAGCCGATGGTGAGCAGGGTGATGTACCACCAGGCCTTGTCGGCGGCGAAGTAGTCGCCGCCGTCGTTCGCGGCGCCGTCGCCGACGGCGTTCGAGGCGATCAGCACACCGATGACGGCGAGCACGTAGATCGCCAGCTCGCTGGTCTTCCAGGACGGCTTCGTCTCGTCGCCGTGGCGGTGCACGCGCCGGACGTCGTGACCGGCGTGCTCGTCGTGGTCCTTGGCGCGGTTCTGGGTAGGCGTGCTCATATCAGCTCCTGAAAAAGGCTTTCTGAGGGTCTCGTCCGTTGCGGGAGTAGTTGTACGCTCCCGTCAGTATTCGTACCCCAGGTCTCTTCAGGAGAAACCTCAACTCTCAGCGAACCCTCAGGGCTCGGTGACCGCCCGGTACGCGTCCTCGATGCGGGCGGCCAGCAGGACCTCGCCCTCGGTCAGCGGCTCACCGTTGCCGTGCCCGACCCGGATCTGGGTGCTGTCGGACTGCCGGCTGATCTCCGGGCGAAGGTGCAGCGCATCCGCGACCACCTTGACCCGTTCAGTTAGTGCCGCGTGTTGGGTATCGTCGATCGCGAGCGTCCGTCGGATCTGCTCCCCCTCGCGTGTCCAACCAGACAGCAAGGTCAACGCGTCGGCAAGGTAGTCGTGCTTCGACCTGCTGTTGAACAGCACGCGCATCACCGCACCCCCCAAGCGCCGTTGCCGGCTCGTGGCCAAATCGTCGCCATCCCGTGTCTTGTCGGTGCCCTCTAGTCTCTCGCCGCGCGGAAGGGGTGTCCACGCCCACACTTCCGGGTTCTCCTGGCCTAGCGGCCGGTTACGGTACCCAAACCGCCGATTGATCTGGCACCCTGGACGCCCGTGCGGACCGAACGGGCGAATGGCGGCGGGCAGGTCGAAAGACGGGACCTGAAGGTGATCGTCGGCGCGGCGATAATCCGGGACGGGCGGGTGCTCGCCTGCGCGCGTTCCGCCCCACCCGAGGTGGCGGGCATGTGGGAGTTCCCCGGCGGCAAGGTCGAGCCGGGGGAGGGCGAGGCCGAGGCGCTGATCCGCGAGTGCGCCGAGGAACTGGCCGTACGCGTCGAGATCGGCGACCGTGTCGGCCGCAACGTGCGGATGGCCCACGGCCGTTCGGTGCTCAAGGTGTACGCGGCCCGCCTGCTCGGCGGCGACGAACCGCAGGCCCTGGAGCACGAGGCGCTGCGCTGGCTCACCGCCGACGAGTTGGACTCGGTCACCTGGCTCCCCGCCGACGCCCCCATCGTGGCGGCCCTCCGCCCCCACCTGCGAACCCCCTGACATCCCGCGACGGAACGGGGGCCGCGGCAAGTGCCGCGGCCCCCGTCGTCGTTCGGGTGATCAGTGCTTGTCGTCCTGCTCCGGGTGGGCGAAGTTGAGGTGCTCCGGAGGTAGCGGGAAGGTCACGTCGTCGCCGAACGGCGACGGCGCGGCGGCCCGGTCGAAGGTGAGCTCGGTCAGCGGAAGCCGGCCCCGGTCGTCGACCGCCGGAGCGGTCGGGTGGGGCACCTCCCGGTCCCAGTTGACGCCGGACTGCGCCTGCGCCTCGGCCCGCTGGTCGTGCGAGCCACCCGCATGCGAGTGGACCCCGCCCCGGGTCGCGCCCGACGACGTCGCCGAGCCCTGACGGGCGGTGGTCACGCTGGTCTGGGGCGTCTCGCCCCGACGGAAGATCTTGCTACCAAGCCACACAAGGGGATCGTACCTGCGGTCGACGACCCGTTCCTTCATGGGGATGATCCCGTTGTCGGTGATCTTGATGTGCTCGGGGCAGACCTCGGTGCAGCACTTGGTGATGTTGCAGAATCCGAGGCCCTGTTCGGCCTGGGCGTACTCCTTGCGGTCGGTCCGCGTGTCCAACGGGTGCATGTCCAGCTCGGCCGCCCGGATGAAGTACCGCGGCCCGGAGAACGCCTGCTTGTTCTCGTCGTGGTCACGGATCACGTGGCAGACGTTCTGGCACAGGAAGCACTCGATGCACTTGCGGAACTCCTGCGAGCGCTCCACGTCGACCTGCTGCATCCGGTAGTCGCCCGGGGCGACGTCCGTCGGCGGGGCGAACGCCGGCGTCTCCCGCGCCTTCTCGTAGTTGAACGAGACGTCGGTGACCAGGTCCCGGATCACCGGGAAGGTGCGCAGCGGGGTCACCGTGACGGTCTCGTCGTCACCGAAGGTCGACATCCGGGTCATGCAACCCAGCCGCGGCTTGCCGTTGATCTCCATCGAGCAGGAGCCGCACTTGCCGGCCTTGCAGTTCCACCGGCAGGCGAGGTCGGGCGCGTCGGTGGCCTGGAGGCGGTGGATGACGTCGAGGACGACCTCGCCCTCGTTCACCTCCACCATGTAGTCCTGCAGGTCGCCCCCGCTCTCGTCGCCCCGCCAGATCCGGAACTGACGCTTCGCGCTCATCGGTTGTCCGCCTCTCCAGCGTCGGCGACGAGAGCGTCGAAGTCGGCGAGCTCCTCGTCGGTGAGGTACTTGGCCAGCTCGGCCCGGTCGAAGAGGCCGATCAGCTCCGGTCGCATCTTCGGCAGCGGCTTGCGGGTCAGCCGTACGGTGTCGCCGTCAAGCGAGCAGACCAGGTTGACCTGCCGCCACTTCGGCTCCATCGCCGGGTAGTCCTCCCGGGTGTGCCCGCCGCGCGACTCCTGCCGCTCCAGCGCCGCCTTCGCGGTGCACTCCGAGACCACGAGCATGTTGCGCAGGTCCAGGGCCAGGTGCCAGCCCGGGTTGTAGCGCCGACCGCCGACAGCGCTCACCTTGGCGACCCGCTCACGCAGCTCGGCGAGCCGCACCAGCGCGTCGGCCAACTCGCCCTCGCGCCGGATGATCCCCACCAGATCCCCCATGACCACCTGGAGGTCCTGCTGGAGGGTGTACGGGCTCTCGCCGGTGTCCCGCTGGAGCGGGGCCAGGGCGGTCTCCACGGCGGCCTCGACCGCGTCCACGGCCACCTTCGGCCGGGCGGTCAGCCCGTCGGCGTAGCTGGCCGCGTGCCCGCCCGCCCGCTTGCCGAAGACCAGCAGGTCGGACAGGGAGTTGCCGCCCAGCCGGTTGGAGCCGTGCATGCCGCCGGAGACCTCACCGGCGGCGAACAACCCGCGTACGTGGCCGAAGGCGGCACCCGAGTCCGGGTCCACCTCGACGCCGCCCATCACGTAGTGGCAGGTCGGACCGACCTCCATCGGCTCGGCTGTGATGTCGACGTCGGCCAGTTCCTTGAACTGGTGGTACATCGACGGCAGCCGGCGGCGGATCTCGTCGGCCGAACGCCGGCTCGCGATGTCCAGGAAGACACCGCCGGCGGGGGAGCCCCGACCGGCCTTCACCTCGCTGTTGATCGCGCGGGCCACCTCGTCGCGGGGCAGCAGCTCCGGCGGACGCCTGTTGTTGTCCGGGTCGGTGTACCAGCGGTCCGCCTCCTCCTCGGTCTCCGCGTACTGCTTGCGGAAGACGTCGGGGACGTAGTCGAACATGAACCGCTTGCCCTCGGAGTTCTTCAGGACGCCACCGTCACCACGCACCGACTCGGTGACCAGGATGCCCTTCACCGACGGCGGCCAGACCATGCCGGTCGGGTGGAACTGGAGGAACTCCATGTTGATCAGCGTCGCCCCGGCGCGCAGCGCCAACGCGTGCCCGTCCCCGGTGTACTCCCACGAGTTCGAGGTGACCTTGTAGGAGCGTCCGACGCCACCGGTGGCCAGCACGACCGCCGGCGCCTCGAAGAGGATGAACTCGCCCGACTCGCGGTAGTAGCCGAACGCCCCGGCCACCCGGTCACCGTCGAGCAGCAGCTCGGTGATGGTCGTCTCGGAGAACACCTTGATCCGGGCGTCGTACGAGCCGAACTCCCGGTGGTCCTCCTGCTGGAGCGACACGATCTTCTGCTGGAGGGTGCGGATCAGCTCCAGGCCCGTCCGGTCACCCACGTGCGCCAGCCGCGGGTACTCGTGGCCACCGAAGTTGCGCTGCGAGATCTTGCCGTCCTTGGTGCGGTCGAAGAGCGCACCGTACGTCTCCAGCTCCCAGATGCGCTGCGGCGACTCCTTCGCGTGCAGCTCGGCCATCCGGAAGTTGTTCAGGAACTTGCCGCCGCGCATGGTGTCGCGGAAGTGCACCTGCCAGTTGTCCCGGCTGTTCACGTTGCCCATCGCGGCCGCCGCGCCGCCCTCGGCCATCACCGTGTGCGCCTTGCCGAACAGCGACTTGGAGATGATCGCGGTCTTCTTGCCGGCCAGCCGGGCCTCGATCGCCGCGCGCAGACCGGCGCCGCCGGCCCCGATGACGACGACGTCGTAGTGGTGTCGTTCGATGCGAGTGGTAGTGGTCATGTCAGGGGCCCTTTAGTTGATGAACCGCAGGTCGGAGAACCAGCCGGCCGCGAGCGCCATGATGTAGAAGTCGGCCAGCGCCAGGGTGCCGAGGGTGATCCAGGCGAGCTGCATGTGCCGGACGTTCAACGCCGAGACGAACGTCCAGGCCCTGTACCGCACCGGGTGCTTGGAGAAGTGCTTGAGCCGGCCGCCGATGATGTGCCGGCAGGAGTGGCAGGAGATCGTGTACGCCCAGAGCATCACCACGTTGAGCACCAGGATGACGTTGCCCAACCCGAAGCCGAAGCCCTCCGGCGAGTGGAAGGCGAGAATCGCGTCCCAGGTGTTGATCAGCGAAATGATCGCGGCGGCGTAGAAGAAGTAGCGGTGCAGGTTCTGCCCGAGCAGCGGGAAACGCGTCTCGCCGCTGTACTCCTTGTGCCCGTCCGGGACGGCGCAGGCCGGCGGCGACAGCCAGAACGACCGGTAGTACGCCTTGCGGTAGTAGTAGCAGGTGAGCCGGAACAGCAGCAGGAACGGCAGGGTCAGCGCGGCGTCCGGGATGATCCACCAGCCGGGCAGGAACCGGCCGAAGTGCGAGGCCTCCTCGACACACCGGTCGGTCACGCACGGGGAGTAGAACGGGGTCAGGTAGTGGTACTGGTCCACCCAGTACCACTTGTGCATGAAGACCCGGACCGTCGCGTACGCGACCCAGGCGCTGAGCCCGATCACCGTGATCAGCGGGGCGAACCACCAGCGGTCGGTACGCAACGTCTTCGCCGCGATGGCGGCGCGCGCCCGCGCTCCCCGCGGCCTCGTTGCCGTTGAAGTCATTCGAGTCGTCTCCTCGACGGGCCCGTACGGGCGGGCTGATCTTTCTCCGGTCGGCACGCGGACCGGCGAACCCGCACCCGCTGCCACGTCATGCGCACACCAACGACCACGCCGGATCGACCGACGCAGCTAAGTGACACACGTTACGCCGATCTTCGCGGGCCGTCCGCGCAAGGGAGTGTCCCGTGTGTCCGGCCTGCGGAAAAGCCCTGGCACGCCGATCGATGGCGCGTTGTTAAGAAGGTCACTGTCCGCTCGTCCGTCACCCGGAGGCGCCCCCGGTGAAGTGCCAGGACGCCAGCCGCACCGAGGGGGCGGACCACCAGACGCCGTCCACCCGGTCCGGTTGGCGCACCGCCCGCGCGCCCAGCCCGAGCACCGCGCCCGGCCCGAGCGCCCGAGGGTACGACTCGGTGAACCGCAGGTCCCGGACCGCCCGGACGACAGTGCCGTCCTCGATGAGCCAGACCCCGTTGCGGGTCAACCCCGTGATCACCAGGCTCTTCGGGTCGAGCACCCGCGTGTACCAGAGGTCGCTGACCAGCAGCCCTCGGCGTACTCCCGCGACCAGCGCGGCGGTGTCCGCGTCACCGACCGCGCCGGCCGCCGCGCCGGTGGTGCTCCGCCCCGCCGCGCTGACCGGCCCCGCCACCGCGCCGGACAGGCGCAGGTTACGGGCCATCGGACCCCACGTGGCGCCACCGGCGACGGCGTGCCCGGTGGACTCCGCACCCGCCTCGACGGCCGTTCGCCGGTCGTGCGTCACCGCGCGGGTCGTGCCCGCCTCGACCAGGGTCAACGCCCGCCGACCGGTGCCCTCGGCGTCGAACGGCAGCCCCGACGCGCCCAACGGGTCGTCCACCAGGGTCACCGACGGGTCGAACTGGGCGGCGCCCGGCTCGGCGAAGGACTGCCGCTCGACGTACCGCTTGCCGTTGAACCCGAACCAGGACAGGTTCTGCAGGAGGTCCGCCACGGCGGCCGGCTCGAACACCACCTCGTACCGCCCCGGCGGCAGTTCGACCGGGTCGGCCGCGGCCTGCGCCTTCGCGGCGGCGTGCGCGCCCAACTCGGCGCCGTCGAGGTCGGACAGCCGGTCCGAGTGGCGCCGGGCCACCCCGTCCGCGCCGTCCCGGCGCGCGATCCCGTCAATTGCGGCGTCGGCGGAGCGACCGTACGCCATGTGCCCGGCCGAGTTCGCGAACGCCGACGACCGGTGCGACGTACGGCAGTAACCGGCCGTGCTGTAGCCCCCGGCGGCGGCCACGAACGCGCCGACCCGGTCGGCCCGCTGATCCGGCTCGGCGTACGCGGTCGCCTCGTCGACGGGCGGCGCGACCGGCGTGTCCACCGGCGGCGTCAACCCCGGCCAGCCCGGGTCGGGCGGGCCGAGGCGCGCGGCGGCCAGGGTGCGCTCGACGAGCGCGCGCAGCCCGTCGGAGGTCACCACGCTGCCGCTGCCGGCGGCGGTCCGCCCGTCCAGGTGCAGCCGCAGCCGGACGCCGACGGTCGACTCGGAGACGTTCTGGTGGATGGCCGAGTTGGCGAACCGGGTCAACGCCAGGTCGGCCCGGGTCACCACCGCCTCGGCCTGCGCGCCCGGCCCGCCGAGCCGCCGGACCAGCTCGACGACCTGCCCGGCCAGCTCCACCTCGCCAGGTCCGCTCGCGCTCACGCCGACACCCCCACCCGGACGTTGCGGAACCGGGCCGGCGCCGCCGGATGGCCGGTGTGCCCGATCTGACCGGGCTGGCCCTTGCCGCAGTTCGGCGTCCCCCACGGCACCGTCTCGCCGGAGAGCATGTCCATCGAGCGCCAGAACAGCGGCCCGATCCCGGTGTAGGTCGGGTTGCGCAGCAGCCGACCCCGCCGGCCCTTCTTGATCTCCCAGCCGATCTCACAGCCGAACTGGAAGTTGAGCCGTTTGTCGTCGATCGACCAGGACCGGTTGATGTCCATCAGCACCCCGTCGTCGGTGGCCGCGATGATCTCCTCCAGCGTGTGCGGGCCGGGTTCCAGGCCGACGTTCGTCATCCGCACCATCGGCAGTCGGGCCCACCCGTCGGCCCGTACGCTGCCACCGTGGTCGAGGCCGGCCATGGCTGCCGAGTCGCGGCCGGCGAGCACGCCCACCCAGCGGCCGTCGCGGACCGCGTCCCGCTTGACCGCCGGGGAGCCCTCGTCGTCGAAGCCGAAGCTGCCGAGCGCGCCGGGGATCGTCGGGTCGATGGTGATGTTCATGAGGTCCGAGCCGTACCGCAGCGACCCGAGCTGGGCGAGGTCCAGCCAGGACGTGCCGGCGAACGCGGCCTCCCAGCCGAGGATCCGGTCCAGTTCGATGGCGTGCCCGACCGACTCGTGGATCTGCAGGGCCAGCTGCTCGCTGCCGAGGATCAGATCCGTCTCGCCGGCCGGGCAGGGCGGCGCGGTGAGCAGCGCCCGGGACTCCTCGGCGATCTGCGCGGCGTGCGCGGCCAGGTCGAGCGACTCGACCAGCTCCCAGCCGGTGGTGCCGTACTGGCCCCGGTAACTGGGCCAGGACCGCCGCTGCGTCTCGCCGTCGCCGATCGAGGTGGCCGAGATGCCGCCACCGCACTCGCGGATCCGCTGGTCGATCCGGTGGCCCTCGCTGGAGACGAACCACTTCGCGGTGTCCCAGATCTGGTACAGGCCCTCGGCCAGGTCGGCGCCGTGCTCGGCCATCGTGCGGGTCGCGCCGACCAGCAGGTCGCCCTTGTCGGACAGGGGCACCCCGAGCGGGTCGACCTGGCAGCCGGAGGCCCAGCTCGCGGTCACCGCCTCGACCGGCACGAGGTCGACAGGTGGGCCGGGCACCCGCGCGCTCGCCATGGCCGTCCGGGCCGCGCGACGTCCGGCGTCGCGGGCGGCGGCGTCCGACAGATCGGGTACGGCGTGAAAGCCCCAACTCGCGCCGACCAGCGCCCGGACGCCCAGCCCGATGCTCTCGTCCTGGGTCAGCTCCTCCACGTCGCCGTTGCGCGCCGTCATCGACTCGTAGCGGCGGTGCATCACCCGCGCGTCGGCGTACCGCGCGCCCGCGTCGAGGGCGGCCTGGACGGCGGCGGTGGCCGCGTCGAACTCGGTCATGGACCGACCCTAGGCGGGAATCGCCCACCCGGTGCACCGCAATCCCGACTGCTGAGGTCGCGCCCGTCGGGCGGGCACGTCACTGCGGTCGCGCCCGTGGTGCGAGCACGCCACGAAGGCCGGTCGGAGCTGGTGATCGTCGATGCTGAGGCGTCAAGATCGCGCTCGAGCATGGATGTAGTGGTCTCCTGACGCTCCGTGGCCACTGGAGCCTGGTTCGAGCGTGACCTTGACGGTGGTGCGGCGGGAAAGTCGTCCACGATCCGATCGCGGCGCGAGGCGCGGGGCGCGGGGCATGGATGGCGAGGTGAGGGGTGTTCACGGCGATGCCGACTCGTTACGCTCTGGCCCGCTGACAGGTACCGACTTTGTAGCTTATTTTCACCCTCAGGACTTTCCTGTAAGTTCTCTTCGTCACTGAGGGAGGTGGCAGTGGACAGCTCGGAACCGCCGCCGTCCGGGGAGCCGGACGATTATCCCGCCGTTCCGGCGCAGCGCCCCGACGAGGACGCCTACCTGCGGGTGCGTGACCTGCGGGTCCGGTTCGACACCGAGGACGGCGTGGTGCGCGCGGTCGACGGGGTGTCGTTCGCCGTCGAGCGGGGTCGCACCCTCGGCATCGTCGGCGAGTCCGGCTCCGGCAAGAGCGTCACCTCGCTGGCCATCCTCGGCCTGCACGATCCGAAACGGACCACCGTCACCGGCGAGATCTCCGTCGGCGGCCGGCAGGTGGTCGGCCTCGGCGACGAGGAGGTACGCCGGCTGCGCGGCCGGGACATGGCGATGATCTTCCAGGATCCGCTGTCGGCCCTGCACCCGTACTACACCGTGGGCCGGCAGATCGCCGAGGCGTACCGGGTGCACCACCCGAAGGCCAGTCGACGCGAGGCCCGCCAGCGGGCCGTGGACATGCTGGACCGGGTGGGCATCCCGCAGCCGGCCCGACGCTTCGACCAGTACCCGCACGAGTTCTCCGGCGGCATGCGGCAGCGGGCGATGATCGCGATGTCGCTGGTCAACGACCCTGCGCTGCTGATCGCCGACGAGCCGACCACCGCGCTGGACGTCACCGTCCAGGCGCAGATCCTGGACCTGCTCGCCGACCTCCAGGCCGAGTTCCACTCCGCGATCATCCTGATCACCCACGACCTCGGCGTGGTCGGCCAGGTCGCCGACGACGTCCTGGTCATGTACGGCGGACGGGCCGTCGAGCGGGGCAGCGTCGAGCAGGTGCTCCGCTCGCCGCAACATCCGTACACCTGGGGGTTGCTCTCCAGCGTGCCGTCGCTGCACGGCGACGCGGACGCGGACCTGTTGCCCATCCCCGGCAACCCGCCCAGCCTGATCAACCTGCCGCCGGGCTGCGCCTTCCACCCGCGCTGCCGCTACGCCGACCGCAACGGTGACCGCTCCCGCACCGAGGTGCCCGAGCTGCGTCCGGCCGGCGCGGACGGCCACCTGGTCGCCTGCCACCTGTCCGCCGAGGAGCGCGCCGAGCGCTACGCCGAGGACGTCGCATCCGTGGGGGTGGCCCGATGACCGACGAACCACTGCTGCGGGTACGCGGGCTGACCAAGCACTTCCCGGTACGTCAGGGGCTGCGCGGCGCGGGCCTCGTGCGGGCCGTCGACGGGCTCGACTTCGACGTGCGACCGGGCGAGACGCTGGGTCTGGTGGGGGAGTCGGGCTGCGGCAAGACCACCACCGGTCGGATGCTGGTGCGGTTGCTGGAGCCGACGGCCGGCACCATCGAGTTCGGCGGGCGGGACATCACCCGCGCCGGCCGTCGGGAGTTGCGCCCGCTGCGTCAGGAACTTCAGATCATCTTCCAGGACCCGTACGCCTCGTTGAACCCCAGGCACACGGTCGGCCGGATCGTGGCGATGCCGTTGCAGGTCAACGGGATCAAGCCGCCGGGTGGCGTGAAGGCCCGGGTGCAGGAGCTGCTGGAGCTGGTCGGGTTGAACCCGGAGCACTACAACCGGTACCCGCACGAGTTCTCCGGCGGGCAGCGCCAGCGCATCGGCATCGCCCGCGCGCTGGCCCTGCGGCCCAAGCTGATCGTCGCCGACGAGCCGGTGTCCGCGCTTGACGTCTCGATCCAGGCCCAGGTCGTCAACCTGCTGCGCGACCTGCAACGGGAGCTCGGCCTGGCCTTCGTGTTCATCGCGCACGACCTGGCCGTGGTGCGGCACTTCTGCCAGCGGGTCGCGGTCATGTACCTGGGCCGGATCGTGGAGATCGGTGACCGGGCCGACATCTACGAGCGCCCGCAGCACCCGTACACGCGGGCGTTGCTCTCGGCGATCCCGGACGTCACCAAGCTCGGCCCGGCGGGCCGGATCCGGCTGGCCGGTGACGTGCCCACCCCGCTGGACCCGCCGTCGGGGTGCCGGTTCCGTACCCGCTGCTGGAAGGCGCAGGACGTCTGCGCCACCGAGGAGCCGGCGCTGGTCCCGCGTGACGGGGGCAGACAGGCCACCGCGTGTCACTTTCCGGAAGAGGGAGCAGTCGGCACGAGCCCCGAGGTCGAGGGGTCGGTCACCCAGGTCGAGGAGGTGTCGCCGTGAGCCTGTCTCCGGTGGAGGGTGTGGCGCTGGCCGAGATCGAGTCCGGCGACGGCGTGGGCGAGCCCGCGATCAAGGGGGTCGTCGGTCGCTCGCCCGGTCAGCTCGCCTGGCTGCGGCTGCGTCGCGACCGGACCGCTCTGGTCAGCGGCGTACTCCTGGTCTTCTTCATGGTGTTGGGGCTGTCCGCCCCGCTCATCGAGATGGTCTACGGGATCGGTCCGCGGGAGCAGTTCCAGAACCTGCTCGACGGTTTCGGGATGCCGCTGGGCTACGCGGGTGGTGTCAGCGGGGACCACTGGTTCGGCGTGGAGCCCGGGCTCGGCCGGGACATCTTCATCCGGTTGGTGTATGGGCTGCGGACCTCGCTGTTCATCGCGATCGCCGCCGCGTTGATCACCGCGACGATCGGTGTCGTGCTCGGCGCGCTCGCCGGCTACCTCGGCGGCTGGCTCGATGCGGTGATCAACTGGATCACCGACCTGACGCTCGCCATGCCCTTCCTGATCATCGCGCTGGCCCTCACCCCCACTGTCACGCTGCGCTTCTACGGCGAGCGGGGGCAGGTGTCGGCGGCCTTCGGCGTGGGTGTGCTGATCGGCGTCTTCGCCATCTTCGGCTGGACCAGCACGGCCCGCCTGGTCCGCGGGCAGGTGATCGCGCTGCGCGAACGGGAGTTCGTGGATGCGGCGAAGGCCAGCGGGGCCGGGCTGGGGCACATCATCTTCCGGCAGTTGCTGCCGAACATCTGGGCGCCGATCCTGGTGTCGTTCTCCCTGGCGGTGCCACAGTTCATCACCAGCGAGGCCGCCCTGTCGTTCATCGGCGTCGGCCTGAGCGACGAGACGCCGAGCTTCGGCCGGATGATCTACCGCAGTCTGAACTTCCTCCAGACCGACTCGGCGTACGTGTTCTTCCCGGGCATCACGATCTTCGCGCTGGTGTTCGCCTTCAACCTCTTCGGCGACGCGCTGCGAGACGCGCTCGACCCGAAGTCGTCCCGGTAGGGGTCAAAATCATGGCGCGATTTCTCCTCAAGCGACTCTTCTCCGCCACGCTGACCCTGCTCGCGGTGAGTGTGCTGACGTTCCTGATGTTCTTCGCACTGCCGCGCGACCCGGCCACCAGCATCTGCTCGAAGAACTGCAACCCGGAGCGGCTGGAGCGGGTCCGCGACGACCTGGGCCTGAACGATCCGCTGATCACCCAGTACGCCGGCTACATGAAGGGCATCGTCACCGGTCGGGACCTGGGCAGCGCCCAGGGTGGCCGGTGCGACGCGCCCTGCCTTGGCTGGTCGTACGTCACCAACGAGGCGGTCTCCGACACCATCGCCCGGGTGCTGCCGGTGACGCTGAGCATCGTGATCCCGGCGGCGATCCTCTGGCTGCTGCTCGGCGTCGGCCTGGGCATGGTCTCCGCACTGCGTCGGGGCACCTGGCTGGACCGCGCGGCCATCGGCTTCTCGCTGACCGGCGCCTCGTTGCAGCTCTACTTCGTGGGCGCGGTGCTGCTGCTGGTGTTCGTCTACAACCTGCGGTGGCTGCCGGTGCCCGGCTACACCTCGATATTCGACAACCCGGCGAGGTGGGCAAGCGGGCTGGTGCTCGCCTGGGTGGCGCTGGCCTTCCTCTTCTCGGCCATCTACGCCCGGCTGTCGAGGGCGCAGATGTTGGAGACGCTGTCCGAGGACTTCGTCCGGACCGCGCGGGCCAAGGGCCTGGCCAAACCCAAGGTGTACGGGCGGCACGCGCTGCGCGCGGCGATCACCCCGGTGGTGACCATCGCCGGGCTGGACGTCGGCGGGGCGCTGGGCGGCACGGTGATCACCGAGACCACGTTCGGCATCCAGGGGTTGGGGCGTACGGCGGTGGAGGCGGTGCGCTCGGGTGACCTGCCCACGATCATGGCGACGGTGCTGATCGCGGCTGTCTTCGTGGTGTTCGCGAACGTGTTCGTGGACCTGCTCTACGCGGCCATCGACCCGCGGGTCCGGCTGCGCTGAGCCGCCGGGGCCGGCATGCCGTCCGATGGCGAAATTTATCGACAACTGTTACACAACTCGTAGGTTTTCTTCCTTACGATCCTCGGGACGTCGGCGGTTCTCGCCCCGACGAAATCGCACGGCACATGGGTGAAGGGGGTACTTCATGAGACCACGCGTGGTGGCTGCCGCAGGCGGCGCGATCGCTCTGGTTGTGGCATTGGGTGCGTGCTCGAAGAACACGGGCGAGGGCACCACCGTGGACAGCGAGCGGAAGCAGACCGGGGTCATCGCCACCGACCCCAAGGACTCACAGGGTCCGGCCGCCGAGGTGAGCGGGGCGCAGAAGGGCGGCACCTTCACGGTCATCCGGGAGACGCCGATCTCCCACCTCGACCCGCAGCGGACGTACTCGTTCGCCGGTCTGATGGCCAACCCGCTCTGGGCGCGCTATCTGACCACCTGGAAGGACGACGGCAAGGGCGGCCTGGTCCTGGTCGGCGACCTGGCCGAGACGCCGGGCAAGAACGTCAACAACGACTGCAAGGTCTGGGAATTCACGATCAAGGACGGGGTGAAGTTCGAGGACGGGCGGCCGATCACCTCCAAGGAGATCGCGTACGGCATCGCCCGGTCCTTCGACCCGGACCTGTCCGGTGGCCCCACCTACATCCAGGAGTGGCTGGCCGACACCGCGCAGTTCGACACCAAGTGGGACTTCAAGAAGAACAAGACGTCGCTGCCGCCCGGCCTCTCCACGCCGGACGCGAAGACGCTGCGCTTCGAGTTCGCCAAGCCGCGCTGTGACCTGCCGTTCGCGGCCTCGCTGCCGACCACCGCGCCGCTGCCCGCGGACAAGGACACCGGCATCAACGTGGACAAGCAGCCGTTCTCGTCCGGCCCGTACAAGGTCGCCAAGAACCAGGTCGGCGTGCAGATCACCTTGGACCGCAACCCCAACTGGGACCCGAACACCGACCCGGTCCGGCACCAGTACCCGGACCAGTTCGTCTGGACCTTCGGCCCGACCGCGGACGCCGCGAACAACCGGGTGATCGCCGACAACGGCGCCGACCAGAGCGCGATCGCCTTCAACGCCGTACCCGCCTCGCTGGTCGCCAGGGTCGCCGGGGACAGCGCCCTCAAGTCGCGGACGCTCCTCTCGCCGACCCCGAGCGCCAACCAGCTCGTCATCAACAACCAGCGGGTCACCGACCTGAAGGTGCGTCAGGCGCTCAACTACGCCATCGACCGTGAAGGCATGATCAAGGCGCTCGGCGGCCAGACCGTCGCCGCACCCCTGACCACGCTGATGCCGTCGGCCACCATCGGCTTCAAGGCGTACGACGCGTACCCGGCGGGCGCCAACGGCAACGTCGACAAGGCCAAGGAGCTGCTCGGCGGCAAGACGCCGGAGCTGGTCCTCGGTGTCGCCGACAACACGACCGAGCAGCAGCAGGGCGCTCAGCTCAAGGCGAACCTGGAGCGCGCCGGCTTCAAGATCACCGTCCGGAGCATCTCGGACGACGCGAAGCTCGACGAGATCAAGAAGAAGGACAACCCCTGGGACCTGTACATCGGTAACTGGGCGGCGGACTGGCCCAGCGGGGCGTCGATCCTGCCGGTGCTCTACGACGGCCGCACCATCAAGGCCGAGGGCAACAGCAACCAGTCCTACTTCAACGACCCGGCGATCAACGCCGAGATGGACCGCATCCTGGCACTGGCCCCCGCCGACCAGGGACCGGAGTGGGCCAAGCTCGACGAGCGGATCATGAAGGAGCACGCGCCGGTGGTGCCGATGTACGTCGACGTGGCCTACAACGTGCACGGGTCCAAGGCCGGTGGGGTCTTCATCTCCAGCGTCTTCGGCTACCCGTCGTTCGTCAACGCGCACGTCAAGCCGTAACGCACGCCGCAGACAGACAGGGGTCCCCTCCCGACAACGACGTCGGGAGGGGACCCCTGTCGTCGTTCCGGAGTCCGGGCACCTGATCGGATCGGACCGCTACGGTCGGGTGCCGGGCCGGGTCCTTCGGCCAGGCTTGACGTCGAAGGGAGGCCTCGTGATCGCGGCACTCAACCAGCTCGTCGACGTGCTCGAAGAGCACCTCACCGAGGAACTCGACGTCAACGCGGTGGCCAGGGCACTCGGCACGACCGAATACCACCTGCGCCGGATGTTCTCGTCGTTGGCCGGGATGCCGCTGTCCGAGTACGTGCGCCGGCGCCGCATGACCGTCGCCGCCGCCGACGTCGTCCGCGGCGAGGACGATCTGCTGAGCATCGCCGTCCGGCACGGATACGGCTCGACCGAGGCGTTCGGGCGCGCGTTCCGGGCGGTCCACGGCACCAACCCCGGTGACGTACGCCGCGACGGAGGTCCCCTTCGCACACAACCGCAGCTCAGGTTCCGCCTGACAGTCGAAGGGAGCATCCCCATGGACACCCGCATCGTCGACCGCCCCGCCTTCCGGCTCGTCGGACACGCGGCCCGGGTCCCGCTCATCCACCGGGGCGTCAACCCGCACATCCAGCAGCACATCACCGGACTACCACCACAGGAGCACGCCCGGCTCAAGGCCCTGAGCGACACCGAGCCCGGCGGGCTGCTCCAGGTCAGCGACGACGTCGACGCCGAGGCCACCGAGGGCAGCGAGTTGACCTACCTGCACGGGGTCGCGGTGACCCGGGACACGCAGGTCCCCGACGACCTGGACGCCATCGAGGTGCCGGCCGGCAGGTGGGCGGTCTTCCGCACCTCCGGACCCCATCCGCAGGCGTTGCAGACGACGTGGGCCGCGACCGCGAGCGAGTGGTTCCCCTCCAACCCGTGGCGGCTGCGGCCGGGGCCGTCGATGGTCGCCATCCTCGAACGCGCGGACGACTTCAGCACCGCGACCTGCGAACTGTGGCTGCCCGTCGAGCCGGCGTGACGGACCGTCCGGCTCAGGCGGGGGTGAGGAGGCAGAACTCGTTGCCCTCCGGGTCGGCGAGAACCTTCCACCTGACATCGCCGCCCAGGTCGATGACTGTGGCGCCGAGAGACTCCAGCCTGGCCGCCTCCGCCTCCAGGTCGTCGCCCGGGTAGGGGCGTACGTCGAGGTGGACCCGGTTCCACCCGGTCTTCACGTCGGGCGTGCGAAGGAACTGAAGGTACGGGCCGACCTCCTTGGCCGAGCGCAGCACCGCGTTGTGGTCGGTCACCCTGTGCACCGTCCAGTCCGTGGCCTCGCCCCAGAAACGGGCCATGGCTCGCGGGTCCGCGCAGTCGACCACCACCGTGGCGATCGGTCCGGTGTCCCGCACCGGGTCGTGCCAGTCCAGCACGCAGAACTCGTTGCCCTCCGGGTCGGCCATGACCGTCCACGGAACGTCGCCCTGGCCCACGTCGGCGGGCGTCGCGCCGAGATCCTTCAGGCGGGTGACGAGTTCCGCGTGGTGGGCCGCCGAGGTGGTGGCGAGGTCGACGTGCACGCGGTTCTTGACGGTCTTGGGCTCCGGGTAGGCGACGAGGTCGATGCAGACGGCGACGGGGTCGGGGTAGACGAAGCCCTCGGGTTCGAGGTTCGTCACGCCCGGCCCCTCGCTGGACACCTCCCAGCCGAGCACCTGCGCCCAGAAACCGCCCAACGCGGAGTCGTCCTGAGCCTTCATGTTGATCTGAACGAGCCGCGTCGCCATGGCGACGATGCTAGCGGCGGCCGGGCACGCGACCGCACGGCCGGTGGGTGGAGGGCTGTTCCGGCGACGTGTCGTGTCGAGCGGTGGGGCGACCGTCAGGGGACGAGCACCACGCCGCCGCGTACGCCGCCGCGGGCCAGCCGGTGGTGGGCGGCCGCCGCGTCGGCGAAGGGGTACACGTCAGCGATCCGGAGCGGGATGTCGCCGCTGGTGACGAGTTTGACCAGCTCGCCCAGCCGGGATCCGTCCGGTGACACGTCCAGCGCGAAGGTCCGGATTCCCCGCACCGGCTCCAGGCGAAGCGGAGGTGACGCGGCCACGTGGCCGCCGCCGTCCCGGACGAGGTCCAGCAGCGAGGAGCCGATCACCGCCAGGTCGACGACCGCGTCGAACGTCCCCGTCGGATCGTCGGCGCGCGACAGGAACGCCGCGCCCAGCGACTCGACGAACTCACGGTCGTCCGGTCCGGCGAGTCCCGTGGCGTGCAGACCCGCCGCCCGGGCCAGCGCCAGAAGGAACCCGCCGACCTGCCCGGCGGCACCGGTGACGAGCACTGTCGAACCTGCGGGGAGCGCGAGCAGGTCGAGGGCCTGGGCGGCGGCGAGGCCGTTCGTCGGCAGGGTCGCCGCCTCGGTGGCGGGGACGTTCGCGGGCGCGGAGGTCAGCCAGGCGGCGTCGAGGACCACGTACTCGGCGTGGGCGCCGACGGTGGTCCGCAGCCACGGCGAGAAGCCGATGACCTCGTCGCCGATCGTGAACTCCTCGACCGACGGGCCGACCGCGTCGACGCTGCCGGCGACGTCCCAGCCGGGCGTGTAGGGCAGCCCGGTCGGCAACGGGGCCGGGAACCGACCGGAGCGGACCATCAGGTCGACCGGGTGGACGACCGACGCCGCGACCCGCACCCGGACCTGCCCCGGCCCGGGCTCGGGCACCGGCACCTCAGCCACGTGCAGGACCTCGGGTCCTCCGAACTCCGCATAGCTGACTGCGCGCATCGTGTTCTCCTCCGTGGGGTTTCGTGATCACCACGACCGTACGAACCGTAGGCACTGTTGGTAAGTAGGTACCTTGGAGTGCCTAGGGCACCGATGGAGGAAGAATGGCGACGTCGACCGCAGCGCAACGCCGCGAACAGGCCAGACGCGACTACGACGCGTTCCTGGCACAGTGCCCCACCCGTGAGTTGCTGAGCAGGCTCACCGACAAGTGGGTCGCGTTGGTGATCCCCGCGCTCGTCGAGGGCCCGCAGCGGCACGGCGAGCTGGCCCAGCGCATCGCCGGCGTCAGTCAGAAGATGCTCACCCAGACCCTGCGCACCCTGGAACGCGACGGCCTGGTCACCCGTACGGTCACCGCCTCGGTGCCGGTCCGCGTCGACTACGCGCTCACCCCGCTCGGCCACGAACTGTTCCCGGTCATGATCGCGATCAAGAACTGGGCCGAGACGCACATGGACCGCGTCTTCGAAGCCCGGACCCGGTACGACGCACGGCCCTGAGCGCATCGACCTGAGCGTGCCTGACGCCGACCGGAGGATCTGCGTCGCGGCGGGATCGCGTTTGCGTTCGCGCGCGCTCAAAGCCCTAGCTTTGCCGCCATGACGACACAGACCTGGGTCATCACCGGTGCGTCCCGCGGTTTCGGACGCGCACTGGCGGAGTCGGCGCTCGCCGCGGGCGATCACGTGGTGGCGGCGGTACGCCGGCCGGACAGCGTGGCCGACCTGGCGACCGGACACCCCGACAGCTTTCTGGCCGCGACCGTCGACGTCCGGAACGTCGCCGCGGCCCCGTCGCTCGTGCGGGCGACCCTCGACCACTTCGGTCAGCTTGACGTCCTCGTCAACAACGCGGGCCGGGCCGTGGTCGGAGCGGTCGAGGAGGTCAGCGACGCCCAGCTGCGCGACCTGATGGATCTGCACCTGTTCGGCCCGGCCGCGCTCGTGCGTGCGGCGTTGCCCGCGATGCGCAGCCGGGGCACCGGGATGATCGTGCAGATGAGCAGCCAGGGCGGGCGGACGGCGTTCCCCGGCGTGTCGGCCTACTGCGCGTCGAAGTTCGCCCTCGAAGGCTGGTCCGAGGCCCTGGCCGGGGAGGTCGCACCGTTCGGGATCCGCGTGATGCTCGTCGAACCGAGCCGGTTCCGGACCGACTTCAACGCCGCCGACGTCCTCGAATTCACCGAGGCGTCCGACACCTACCGTGACCTGCTCGCCGCCGTCCGCGCCGACATGGCCGGGACCGACGGCCGCCAGGAAGGCGACCCGAGGCGGGCGGCCGAGATCATCGTGTCCCTCGCACACGGCAACGAGGTGCCGCTGCGCCTGCCACTCGGGCGCGAGGCGGTCGAGCGCGTCTCGGGCGTGTACCGGCGCGGTCTGGACGAGGTCGAGCGGTGGGCCGAGACCGCCCGCAGCGCCGACTTCGACGGCGTCCCCGCGTCGGTCCGGCCGATCTAGGGTGATGTCGTGGCCACCGACGATCTGATGACCAGGGCCCTGGCCATGGTGGGGGATGACGGCCCGCTGACGGCCGAGGTGATCCACCGCCTCAGCGACCTCGCCGACGTCCCCGAGCCGATGACGATCGCCGAGGTCGCCGACCTCCTCGACATCACGCCCCACACGCTGCGCTACTACGAGCGGGCCGGGCTGATCGAGGTGGCCCGGGACAGCCACGGTCATCGCGTCTACGACGCCGCGGCGGTGCGGCGCCTGGTGTTCCTCACCAGGATGCGGCTGTCCGGGATGCCGATGCGCGACCTACAGCACTACATCTCGCTCGTGGACGCCGGGCAGGACACGGTCCCCGAGCGGCTCGACATGCTGCTCGAACACCGCGACATCATCCGACGCCGGATTCGTGAACTGACCCTCTCCCTCGCGGCGACCGAATACAAGATCGCCACGTACGGCGGCTCCACCGGACCGGACGTCGCGGCCACCGAACCGTAGGGCCCGGCCGCCGAGGACGCGACGCGTACCGCCCGGGAGCCCTTTCGACAGAGGGCTCGGTTCACCGCAGGTGCGTACGCAGGAAATCCAGTTCCAGCGGGAGCAGTCGCTCGGCGGTGCCGTTCGCGGCCATGTGGGTGGCGCCGGTCAGCGGCAGCACCGCGTGCGGGCGGCCCGAGGCCAGCAGGGCCGCCGAGAGTCGCAGCGTGTGCGCGGCCACCACGTTGTCATCCGCCATCCCGTGCACCAGCAGGAGCGGGCGGGCCTGCTCCGGGCCGGTGACCGGCTCGGCGGCCATCTCGATCAGCGAATGGTGCGCGTACACGTCCATGCCGTCCTCCGGCAGGCCGAGATACCGCTCGGTGTACGCGGTGTCGTACAGCGCCCAGTCGGTCACCGGGGCGCCGGCGATGCCGCACTTGAACAGCTCCGGGTGTCGGAGCACCGCCAACCCGGCCAGCCAGCCGCCGAACGACCAGCCACGCACCCCCACCCGGTCAAGGTCCAGGTCGGGATGCTTACCGGCCAGGGCGGTCAGCGCGTCGATCTGGTCGGTGAGGATCACGTCGGCGACCCGCCGGTGGATCGCCTTCTCGAACGACGGGGCCACCCCCGGCGTACCCCGGTTGTCGATGGTGACCACCGCGAACCCGGCGTCGGCCCACCACTGCCGCTCCAGCCAGGCCGCGCGGGCGGTCACCACCTCCTGATGCCCCGGCCCGCCGTAGATGTCCAGCAGCACCGGCAGCCGCCGGCCCGTGACGTGGTTGTCGGGGTACAGCACCGCCGCCGGCAACCGCCGGTCGGTGACCCGCTCCAGCAGCGGCAGCGGAGAGTACGGCGGGGTGGCGGCAAGCGACCGCAGCTCGGCCACCTCCCGGTCGCCGCGCCGCACCGTCCACCGCACCCCGGCGTGGTCCAGCGAGGCGACCCCGATGACGAGCACGTCCCCGCCCACGGCGGCGGTGTGCCAGCCCGAGTCGGTGGTGATCCGGCGGGCGTCCACCCCACCACCGATCGTGGTGCGTACCCGGAACAGGTGCCGCTCGCTCGGCTCGCCGTCGCTCGCCTCGACCAGCAGGTCCGCCGGTCCGGAGCCGGCCGGCAGCCGACCCACCACCCGCCGTACGTACAGCGACGGCGGCGTGAGCAGGGTGCCGTCCGCGAACAGGCACCGCGCGTCGTACCCGTCGTGGGCCAACTCCCCGCCGACCAGCACCCGACCGTCCGGCAGGTGCGCCGGGGTGCCGGCGATCGGCTCGACCCACCGCGGGTCGGCCAGCTCGGCGTGCACCTGCGTCTCACCGGTACGCGGATCCACGGCGAGCACCAGCCCGTGCTGCTGCGAACGGCGCAACACGGTGATCAGCGGGCTGCCCTCGCCCCAGCTCACCCCGGTCAGGTACGGGTACGTCTCCCGGTCCCAGTGCACGTCGACCCAGCCGTCGTCCAGGTCCAGCAGGTGCAGGCTGACCTCCGCGTTCGGCCCGCCCGCCCGGGGATACGCCACGGCGGTCGGAGGGCTCGCCGGGTCGGCCGGGTCGTGCAGGTGCCACCGTTCCAGCCGGGACTCGTCGACCCGGGCGGCCAGCACCATGCGGCCGTCCGGCGCCCACCAGTAGCCCCGGTACCGGCCGAACTCCTCCGCCGCGATGTGCTCGGCCAGGCCCCAGCTCACCCCGGCGTCCTCGCCGGCCAGCAGGGTGTCGGTGCCGTCGGCCTCGATCACCCGCAGCTCGCCCCGCCGGACACCCTCGGCCGCGTCCGTCACGTACGCCAGCCGTTGCCCGGTCGGGTCCGGACGGGGGTCGAGCACCGGGCCGACGGCGGCCACCTCCACCACGTCGCCGTGCACCAGGTCGGCCCGGAAGAGGCGTCCCGCCAGCGCGAACACCGCGACCCGGCCGGCAGCGTCGAGCGCGTACGACCCGATGCCGTCGGCGTTGAGCCGCAGCCGTTCACGCAACGCGCGTTCGCCCGGGGAGAGCGCCCGGGGGTCGTCGCCCCCGCCCAGCAGGGCCGCCGGGTCCGCCACCAGCTGCTCCTCGCCGCTGGCCACGTCGAGCTGCCACAGCGCGTCCGCCGGGTCCTCTGGGCCGGCCGAGCGCAGGAAGATCACCCGGGAGCCGTCCTCGGCCACGGCGACGGCACGCGGCGCGCCGTGGGTGAACCGGCGGGTGCGGGCGGCCAGCTCCGGGAAGTCCACAGGCCAAATCGTAGAGCGGTGGCGAGGGTGATGTGGCCGACCTGGGCGGACGCGTCAGCGCCGGCCGGGCCGAACCGCCGGTTAGAGTGACCGTCGTGACGACGCTGCCCGACCGCCGCCTGCTGCTGGTCCACGCGCACCCGGACGACGAGTCCATCGGCACCGGTTCGACGATGGCCCACTACGCCGCCGCCGGCGCCCACGTGACGCTGGTGACGTGCACCCTCGGCGAGGAGGGCGAGATCCACGTCCCGGCGCTCGCCCAGCTCGCCGCCGCCGAGGCGGACCAGCTCGGCGGGTACCGGATCGGCGAGCTGGCCGCCGCCTGCGCGGCGCTCGGCGTCACCGACCACCGTTTCCTCGGCGGCGCGGGCCGCTACCGCGACTCGGGGATGATGGGGCTCGCCACCAACGACCACCCCCGCGCCTTCTGGCGGGCCGACCTCGACGAGGCCGCCGGGCACCTGGTGGAGATCATGCGGGAGGTACGCCCGCAGGTGCTCGTCACGTACGACCCCAACGGCTTCTACGGCCACCCCGACCACATCCAGGCACACCGGGTGGCGATGCGCGCCGTCGAGCTGGCCGCCGTCGAGGGCTGCGCCCCGGCCAAGGTCTACTGGACGGCCATGCCGCTCAGCGTGCTGGAGGCCGGCATGGCGCACTTCGCCGAATCCTCGGACAACCCGTTCGCCGGCATCCACGATCTGTCCGAGCTGCCCTTCGGCACCCCGGACGCCCAGATCGCCGCCCGGATCGACGGCACCGACCAGCACACCGCCAAGGAGGCCGCGATGCGGGCGCACGCCACCCAGATCCCGGCCACCTCCTGGCTCTACTCGATCGCCGGCAACTTCGGGGGCGAGTTCATGGGCGTGGAGTTCTTCACCCTCGCGGTCGGTGCGAAGGGGCCGGGCTCCGGCCCGTACGGCTGGGAGGACGACCTGTTCGCCGGTCTGCCCGACGGGTCCACCGCCGACCGCCGCCAGGTCGCGGCAGCCGGTCTCCGGTGACGCTGCCCGCCGCGCCGATGTCGGTCGTGCAGGACGAGGACACCCCGCCGCGGGCGGGGCCGCCGCCACGCGTGCTGGACCTGGGTCTGCGGGTCGCCGGCGGGGTCGTCGTGGTGGTGGCAGGTGTGCTGACCGGGGTGCTGGAGCTGCTGCTCGCCACGGTCCGCGTCGGCGGGCAACTGGTCGGCGTGTCGGTGCTGCTGGCCGTCGGCGCGAACATCGTGCTGAGCTGGTTCGCGCACGAGACGGTCGGCCGGCGGTGGGCGGTGGCGCTGCCCGCCGTGCCGTGGTTCGCCCTGATGGCGGTGGCCGCCGTACGGACCTCCGAGGGCGACCTGCTGCTGGCCGGCGACAACTGGGTCGGCCTGGCCATGATCGTGGCCGGCGCGATGACCTTCGCGGTGATGGGTTTCCGGCAGATCCTCACCCCGCCGCCCACCCTGCTCGGCTGATGACGCCACCCAGGTGCGGGTGGTAGATATTCCTGCCAGGGATGCGGCCCCGCTACGGGGCGTACGGCAGGAGGTCGTGCGATGGACAGACGGTGGCGTGACGTCGGAGTGCTCACGGGAGCGTTGTTCGCGGCGAACGTGGCCGCCCGGCTGATCATCAAACTCGGCTTCGACGGTGACGACACCGCCGCCGACCGGGTGTCGCTTGTGATGTTCGTGGTGATCGGTCTGATCCTGGCCGTGGTGGCCTTCCGCTGGGGCAGCCGCCGGCCGTTGTCCGCCTGGTCCGCAGACATGGCCCTGGTGGTGGGGATCGCCATGGCGCTGACCGTGCTGGTCGGGCCGCTGCTGGTCGGCAACAACCCGTTCGGCGCCGGCGCGGGCACGTTCTTCGCCCAGATCTGGCTCTACCTGCTCGCCACCGGCGCGGGAATCCTGGTCGGTTACCTGGTGCTCACCGCGCTCGGCCGGGACTACCGGTCGAAGCAGCTCAAGCGCTACGCCGAAGTCAAGGCCGCCAAGCCCCGCCGCGTGGTACGCCGCTGACCCCCCACCCCTCGCGCTGATCTTGCACCTGTGGTCGGCGATTAGTCGCTACGTACCCCTTGTGTCGCGGCAGAGAGTGGAAGATCGCCGCGGGTGTGGGTCAGGGGGCTACGCGGGTCAGGTAGGTGTGGTGGGTGGTGAAGCCGAGGGTCCGGTAGAGCGTCACGGCCGCCGTGTTGCGCTGTTCCACCTGGAGGAAGGCGTGCGACGCGCCGCACGACACGCCCCAGTCGGCCAACGCGTGGATCACCCGGCGGGCCAAACCCTGACGGCGGGCTGCCGGGAGCACCTCGATGAGGCTGAGGCCCAACCAGCGGCGGTCGTCTCCGGTCACCGTGCCCCGGCCGGTGGCCACAAGCGTGCCGTCGGCGTACACGTGGGCGAAGCGGACCTGCTCCACGGCGGTGAGCACGTGCCGGGCGGCGTCCGGGAGGCCGCCCTTGCGGCCGGCGGCGACGGCCAGCCACTCCTCGCTCGGCGCCGTGGCCAGCTCGACGGCCACGCCGGCAGAGGCGTCGGCGGCGGGGGCCACGCCGGCGGAGGGGTCGGCGGCGGGGGCGTCGGCGGCGGAGGCCACGCCGGCGGGTAGGGGCAGGGGCGTGGTCTGGACCAGCGTGGGCGGGCGGCTGCCCCAGCCCCGGTCGTCCAGTTCGGCGCCGACGGGCGCGGCGAGCGGCAGCGGTGTGTTGATCATCGCAGGCTGGCCCTGCTCGGCGTACCAGCGCTCGACGGCGTCCACGGCGGCCGGCAGCGGGCGGTCCGGATCGCCGATCGGCAACGCCGAGTTGGCCCGTCCGGTCCAGCCCTCGGCCGACCTCAGCAGCCAGTCGCCGAGGCGGCCACGGGTGGGCGCCGGCCAGGCCTCGTCCGCGGCGCGTTCCAGCGCCACCACCGCGGCCGCGGTCGGGCGACGGGTCGGAGGGACCCGCTTGGCGCGATGGACCTGGGTCACCGGAACCCGCAGCGGGCCGTGCGCCGTGGCGAGCGTGAGATGAGTCTCGCTCAGCTCCACCAGCTCACCGAGAGCATCGGAGAAGAGCGGCCGACCTTCGCGAATCCCCACAATCCGGCGAACCACGATCCGGTGTCCCACATCCTGCTGTCGGAGCACGATCGACCCCCTCCCCGGCGAGATACTAGGCTCTTACCGTCGCGGGAGATCGCGACGTGTCTTGCGGAGGAGAAGACCGGTGACCTACATCATCGCCGAGCCGTGCGTGGATGTGCTCGACAAGGCATGCATCGAGGAGTGCCCGGTCGACTGCATTTACGAGGGCAATCGGATGCTCTACATCCACCCCGACGAGTGCGTCGACTGTGGTGCCTGTGAGCCGGTCTGCCCGGTGGAGGCGATCTTCTACGAGGACGACGTCCCCGAGCAGTGGAAGGACTACACCGGCGCCAACTACGAGTTCTTCGAGGACCTGGGCTCGCCCGGGGGTGCCTCGAAGATCGGCAAGGTGGAGAAGGACGCCACCTTCGTCGCCGCGCAGCCGCCGCGCGGCGAGGGCCACTGACCCGGTCCGCGCCGGTCTCGTCGCGACTGCCCGAGTTCACCTGGGACTCCCTGGACGCCGCGGCCGCTCTGGCCGCGGCGCATCCGGAGGGCCTGATCAACCTCTCCATGGGTACGCCTGTCGACCCGGTGCCCGAGGTGATCCGCCAGGCGCTCGCCGACGCGTCCGACGCTCCCGGCTATCCGCTGACCGCCGGCACCCCGGTGCTGCGTGACGCGATCGCCGCCTGGGTCGCCCGTGCCTGTGGCGCCGGCGTCGACGGTCTCGGCGTGCTGCCGACCATCGGCTCGAAGGAGCTGGTGGCCTGGCTGCCGACACTGCTCGGCATCGGCCCCGGCGACGTGGTCGTCGTGCCGTCGGTCGCCTACCCCACATACGAGGACGGGGCACGGCTGGCCGGGGCCACCGTGGTCCGCGCCGACTCGCTAACCGCGGTGGGGCCGACCTCCCGGGTACGTCTGGTCTGGGTCAACTCGCCGGGCAACCCGACCGGTCGGGTGCTGCCCGCGGCGCACCTGCGCAAGGTCGTCGACTGGGCCCGGGAGCGGGGCGCGGTGGTCGCCAGCGACGAGTGCTACCTGCCGCTCGGCTGGTCCGCCGAGCCAGTGTCGGTGCTGTCCCCGCAGGTCTGCGGCGGCACGTACGACGGTGTGCTCGCCGTGCACTCGCTGTCGAAGCGGTCCAACCTGGCCGGCTACCGGGCCGGGTTCGTGGCCGGCGACCCGGCGCTCGTCGCCGAGCTGCTGAAGGTCCGCAAGCACGCCGGCATGATCGTGCCCGCCCCGGTGCAGGCGGCGATGGTGGCCGCCCTGGGGGACGAGCGACACGCCGACGAGCAGCGGGAGCGGTACCGCGCACGGCGTGCGGTGCTGACGGCCGCTTTCACGAACGCCGGGTTCACCGTCGAGCACTCGGAGGCCGGTCTCTATCTCTGGCTCACCCGCGACGAGGACTGCTGGGAGACTGTCGACTGGCTGGCCCGCCGGGGCATCCTGGTCGCCGCGGGCGTCTTCTACGGCCCCACCGCCGATCGGCACGTCCGGGTCGCGCTCACCGAGTCCGACGACCACGTGGCCGCCGTCGCGGCCCGTCTCGCCCAGGCCTGACCACGCTACGGGCGGCCGACCCCCGTGGGTCGACCGCCCGTCCGGCGTCAGTCGTTGATCCGGGCGAAGACCCGCAGCAGGGTGTTGCGGCTCTGCTTCTCCAGCAGTTCGCTCGCCATCAGCTCCTGCAGGGCGACCACCCGACCGTCGTGCAGAGTCAGTTCCGCCTTCAGCGGCACCTCCCGCTTGACGTCCACGGAGGCGACCTCCTCGTACGGCAGGAAGGTGTGCGCGGTCGCCAGCTCCCCGACCGGCACCGAGTCGACAAGCGCCCGCAGCCGCTTCTCGCCCTGGCTGGCCTTGCCGGGGTCGGCGATCAGGACCAGCCCCCGGTCGAGGATGAGCACGTCGTGCGCCCTGCCGTCGACCTTGATGTTGGCCAGCGCGCCGATCAGGTCGGCGTCCCGTCCGGAGACCCGGTCCTCCACCACCGTCGCGCCGGACGGGTCGACGCCCAGCTCGGCCAGGCGGGCCAGCGCCACGTCCAGGGTCTGCGGCGCGACGGCCAGCTTGGCGATCTCGGCGAGGTCCCACGGTTGCCCGTCCGGGCCGACCAGCCGGGCCGGGCCGGACCAGGACAGCTGCCAGTGGGCCCGACCGGAGCGGACCGCCGCGTTGTCCAGCAGCGTCTCCATCGGCCCGGCGAAGCGGGCAGCCGCCTCCTTACGGGTCGCGTCGCCGAAGAACTGCTCGGCGAACTCGCCCAGCCGCCCGGAGCCGACCAGCTCCAGCACGGTCGCGAGGCCCGGCGTGGCGACACCGATGAACCGCCCCGCGGCCCGGTAGATGCCGTCCGCCTGCTGCTGCACCATGGCCGCCACCGACGCGGCGGTGAACTGCGGCCAGGGCAGCACCTGGCGGCTGCCGTGTTCGACCACGACAGCCTGCAACTGCCGGCCGGCGGCGTCGATGTCGGCGAGCAGCAGCGCGGCGGGCCGTTCGTCACTGGTGACCGCTCCCGCCGGCAGGTCGGCCATCGCGGCGACCCGGACACCGATCGGCGGGTGGGTGTCCCACGGCGACGGGTCCCGGTCGGGGGCGTTCTCCCGCAGTTCGGTCATCTCGTCGTGGCGGGCCCGCAGCAGCTGGCCGAAGCCGCCGAAGAGGTCGTCCGGCGCGAGCCCGGCGGACCAGCCCGGCTCGACGTACCGGCGCATGTAGAAACCCCACGCAGCGCCGAGCGCCGGCAGCGTACGCAGCGCGGAGGCCGCGGCGTCGTGCCCGGCCAGCAGCACCGAGGACCGGTCGGCCTCCAGCTCCTGCCGCCGCGACGCGGCGTTGTCCACCATCAGGTAGAGCTTCGAGTACCCCTTGAAGACCCAGCCGATCGGGTTGCGCGGGCTGATCCGGTCCAGCGTCTCCGCGATGGCCAGCCGACCCCGGTACGCGACGCCGCCGAGGCGGGTGTGCTTGCCGGAGTAGTGGCCCAGTTCGTGGGCGAGCACCGAACGCAGCTGGTCCATCCGCATCGCCTGGAGCAGCGGCAGGCCGACATACAGGGTGCGCCGTCCGCCGATCAGGCCGAGGAACCGGCTCTGTTCGGCGACCGCCGCGTTCACCTCGGGCACGAGCCGGATCTCGTCGGGGGCGCGGGTGCCGACCCCGTCGGCCAGCTCCCGCACGGTGGCCCACAGGTTCGGCGCCTCGCGCTCGGTGACGATCAGGCCGGGTGCCGGCTCGTTCTTCGTACGGATCGCGCGCCACATCCCGGCGGCGACCGCGCCCAGCGCCACGACCAGGGGTAGCAGCAGCTTCCCGGTGACGAGCCCGTTGGTGTGGCCGTACAGCCAGACCCCGAGCGCGACCACGGCGGCGAGCTGTAGGAGCGCGACGACGTAGAAGCCGATCAACATGACCACCGAGGCGAGGGCCCGGTATGTCGCGGACATTTCATTTCCTCCCGCTGTTAGCCCGCATCCAGACGGCGGGCAGCGGAGCGGACCGTACGACGATGATCAGAAGGGGACAACCCCCTTCCGGACCGGCCTTGTCAAGATCTACGATCTGCCGGGTCTTCGACGGGGCGAGAGGAAACGTGGCATGTGGCCGTTTCGGCGTGGCAGCAGGCAGGTGGCGGTACCCACGTTGGTCGTGGACCCGGCGGAGGGCGACCCGACCGCGCGGGCGCTGCGCGAGGCCGGTGAGCGCCGGGACTGGGGTGCCGTCCGTGATCTCCTCACCCCGGTGACCGACCCGGACGACCACGCCTTCTACGTCTCGGTGCTCGCCAACACCGACGGCATACAGGACTGGATCGGCGAGTGGGTCGAGGCCGAGCCCCGGTCGACGCTGCCGGTGCTGGTGCGGGGGGCGCACGCGGTCTACTGGGCCTGGGAGGCCCGCAGCAGCGCCCGGGCCTCGCAGGTGAGCCAGGACCAGTTCAAGGAGTTCTGGCGGCGGCTGCGGTTGGCCGAGAACTCCCTGGACGAGGTCGCCGACCGCGACCCGGACGACACCACCGCGCGCACGTTCCTGGTCACCTCGGCGCGCGGGCGGCAGGTGGACCGGGAGGAGGCGAACCGGCGCTTCGCCGAGGTGGTCGCCCGGCACCCGTGGCACCGGATCGCGCACGAGCAGATGCTCCAGTACCGCTGCCACAAGTGGTTCGGCAGCCACGAGGAGATGTTCGACTTCGCCCGGGAGGCGGTGGCGAAGTCGCCCGCCGGTTCTCCGCTGGGCCACCTGGTCGTCGTCGCGCACCTGGAGAAGTGGCTGGACCTGCCCGTCGGCGAGGACGAGGAGTACCTGGACGACGACGCGCTACGCGCGGAGATCAACGCCGCCGCCGACCACTCCGTACGCCACCCCGACTACCGGCGTCGGGTGGGCTGGGCGAGCGTGCACAACACCTTCGCCATGGGCTTCTCGAAGGTGGGGGACCTGCGCTCCGCCGCCGGCCAGTTCGAGGTGATCGGCGACCAGGTGACCAACTGGCCCTGGCAGTACATCAACAGCGACCCGGTGATCCCGTTCGTCGCCTGGCGTGACGACGCGATGGCCGCCGAGGACTGACCGGCGTGCGGGCCGGCCCCGAGCGATATCCTCGGCGCCGGACCTGGTCGGGGCCGCGTCGGCCCCGCACCCCAGCAGGAACGTCGAGGTGTGCGGATGGTGGACGGTCCCGGTGCGCGGGTACGGGCGGCGGTGGTCGGCACCGGCCTGATCGGTGGTTCGGTGCTGCTCCGGATGCACGCCGCAGGCGTCGACGTGACCGGGTGGGATCCGGACGAGGACACCCGCCGACGGGCCCGCCGGATGGGCGTACCCGCTCCGGACCTGCTGGTCGAGGCGGTGGCCGACCGGGACGTGGTGTTCCTGTGCGGTCCGCTGCCCACGCTGCCGGCGACGCTTGTCGAGGTGGCGGCGATGACCGGGGACCGTTGCGTGCTGACCGACGTCGGCAGTACCAAGGAGGTGGTGGCGGCGTTCGCCGCCACGCGTGGCCTGACGGACCGGTTCGTGCCCGGGCATCCGATGGCCGGCACGGACCGGGCGGGTCTGACGGCCGCGGGCCCGGATCTGCTGACCGGCGCCGCCTGGGTGCTCTGTCCCGCGCCCGGACCGGCCACGGCCGCGTTCCGCTGGCTGGCCGAGCTGCTGGTGGACCTCTTCGAGGCCCGGGTGGTGCCGATGTCCCCGGCGGAGCACGACTCGGCCGCCGCGCTCGCCTCACACGTGCCGCACCTGCTCGCCGGAGCGCTGGCCGGCGCCGTGCAGCGCGCACCGCTGCGCGACGCGATACTCGCGCTCGCCGCGGGCAGCTTCTCCGACGGCACCCGGGTCGCCGGGACTCCGGCCGAACGGACCGCCAACATGCTGCTCGGCAACCGGCAGCGGGTGCTGAGTGAGTTGGCCGAGGTCACCGCGTTCCTGGACGACCTGGCCGCCGCGCTGCACGCCGGTGACGGGTCGGCGCTCACGGACCGGTACGGCGAGGCGCGGGCCGCCCGGATGGCGCTGCGCGACCGCCGGTTCGGCGCGTACGAGGGTCGGTTCCCTCTCGACGGTGACCACGCCGCCGAGGTGTCCTGGCTGTGCGGGTTGGGTGTGGCCGGCGGTCACCTGACCGGCGTGCGCGTCGGTGCCGACACCGTCTCCTACGCGGCACGACGCCCGACTGCTGACTAGGCTGAGGGCATGGCGGTCGACGGCCCGGTGGTGCAGGTGCGCGGCGAGGCGTACCGGGAGGTGCCGCCCGAGCTGGCGCGCTTCGCGGTGACCGCGACGGCTCGTGATCGGGACCGGGAGGTCACGTTGACCCGGCTGGCCGAGCGGGCCGCCGCCGTGCGGGTGCTGCTGGAGGGCGCGGGGCCGGTGGTGGCCCGGCGGGAGACCGGTGACCTGCGGGTGCGCCCGGAGACCCGGCGCTCGGGGGAGCGGGTGGTCGCCTGGCACGGCAGCGTCACCACCACCGTCACCGTCACCGACTTCACCGCGCTCGGCGAGCTGATGCTCCGGCTGGCCGACCAGGACCAGGTCGAGGTGGCCGGTCCGTGGTGGGAGCTGCGTCCGGACAGCCCCGCGCACCGCGAGGCACGGCACGCCGCGATCGGTGACGCCCTGCTGCGCGCCCGGGAGTACGCGGAGGCGCTCGGCGCCCAGGTCACCGCGCTGATCGAGTTGGCCGACGCCGGCCCGGCCGACCGGCCGATGTTCGCCCGCGCGGCGTTCGCCGGCGGTGACGCGCCACCGGAACTGGAGTTGGACCCGCAGCCGCAGTCCGTGCAGGCCGCCGTGCAGGCGCGCTTCACCATCAGCACCCCGGTTCTGGGCTGATGCCTCCCGCCCGGGTGCTGTCCGTCGACGAGGTGGTGGCGCGGGCGTCGGCGCTGGCCGAGGCGGGTTCGCGACAACTGCTCGGCATCGCCGGCGCGCCGGGTGCCGGCAAGTCCACCCTCGCCGAGCTGATCGTGGCCGAGGTGGGGCCGGCCGCCCGGCTGGTGCCGATGGACGGCTTCCACCTGGCGCAGTCGCAGCTGGTCCGGCAGGGTCGCGCGGACCGCAAGGGCGCGGTGGACACCTTCGACGCCAACGGGTACGTCTCGCTGCTGCGCCGGCTACGCCGCCTGGAGCCGACCTCGGTGTACGCGCCGGAGTTCCGGCGGGAGCTGGAGGATCCGGTGGCCGGGGCGATCGAGGTGCCGCCGTCGGTCCGGCTGGTGGTGACCGAGGGCAACTACCTGCTGTTACCGGACTTCCCCTGGCAGGAGATCCGGTCGCTGCTGCACGAGGCGTGGTTCCTCGACCTGGACGCCGAGGTACGGCAGCGGCGGCTGACCGCCCGGCACGAGGCGTTCGGGCGGTCACCGGAGCACGCGCGGGCCTGGGCGTTGGGCACCGACGAGTCCAACGCGGCCCTGATCACCCCCACCGCCGACCGCGCCGACCTGGTGCTCCGCCTCTCCGAGCCGCCGGCGCCCTGACCCGACCGGCCGGATGGTTCACCCCGTGACGCCCCGGTCCTCGCGACTCATGTCCCCGGTGGTGGGCATTCCCTCGGCGAGCCCGTACCGCAGGAGCACCGCACCCTTGCCCGAGGTGGCGGGTGGTTCCAGCAGTGTCAGGTTGCTCGGCACCGCGCCGCCGTCGAACACCTTCTTTCCGACGCCGAGCACGATGGGAAAGATCCACAGGTTGAGCCGGTCGAAGAGACGCTCGTGCAGGAGGGTCTGCACCAGGTTCAGGCTGCCGATCACGTGGATGTGCTCGTGCCTGTCCCGCAGCGCGGCCACCGCGCCCACCAGGTCGGGCCCGAGGTGCGTGGAGCCGGTCCAGTCCAGGTCCGGGTTGCCGCGCGACGCGACGTACTTCGGAATGCTGTTGAACAGGGTGGCGATGCCGCCGTCGACGCCGTCGACCTGGTGGGGCCAGTAGCCGGCGAAGATGTCGTACGTCCTGCGGCCCAGCAGCAGCGCGTCCATGCCCCGCATGCCCTCTGCGACCTGTTGGCCGCCCGTCTCGTCGAACAGGGGCGCCTGCCAACCCCCGTACGGGAAGCCTTCCGGGTCCTCCTGCGGGCCACCCGGCGCCTGGGCGACCAGGTCGAGTGTCGCGAACAGGTCGATGTGGATCGTGCCCATGCTGGTCTCCTAGTCGAGTTCGCGGACCGGTCGGGCCGGGTTGCCGACCGCGACCACGTCGGCGGGTAGGTCGCGGGTGACCACCGCTCCGGCGCCGACGACGGTGTTCGCACCGATTGTCACGCCGGCCAGCACGATCGCGCCGCCGCCGAGCCACACGTTGTCGCCGATGGTGATTGGCTTGGCGGCCTCCCACTTGTCCCGTCGGGGGCCGGCGTCGACCGGGTGGGTGGGGGTGAGCAGTTGGACGTTCGGGCCGACCTGGACGTCCGCGCCGAGGGTGATCCGGGCGACGTCGAGGAAGACGGCGTTGTAGTTGACGAAGCTGCGGGGGCCGATCCGGATCTGCCAGCCGTAGTCGCAGTAGAACGGTGGGCGGATCCAGGTGTCCTCACCGATCTCGCCGAGGAGGTCGCGCAGTGCGGCGAGTCGCGCCTGCGGATCGGCCGCGGGGCTGGTGTTGAAGCGTTCCATCAGCCGGGCGGCCCGGTCCTGGTCGGCGATGATCTCGGGATCGTCGGCGAGGTAGGGCTCGCCGGCGAGCATCCTGTCCTTCATGGAGGTCACCCGGTCGATGATGCCCGGCAACCGCGCATCAGTTGGCAGGTCCGTCATATTTTGGCCGTCTTTTTTGCATACCCGGTATGTAATACTGGCGGCGGTCAATGCGTCTCTACCGATTTCAACGCTCCACCAAGGAGGATCCGTTGCGTCGACGCAGCAGAATGACCGCCGCCACCGCAGCCCTGGCCCTCGTGCTCGGCACTCCGGTGACCGCCGCGGCAAGCCCACCCACGAGCACCCCGGCCGACGCCAGCCCGCGTCGCGCGTCCGCCACCACGACCACCGTCACCCTGCTCACCGGCGACCGGGTGACCGTCACCCCGTCCGGGTCCGCCGCGATCCGTCCCGGCCCGGGGCGTACCCATCTGCGTTTCCTCACCACCCGCGACCGCGGTCACCTCACCGTGCTGCCGCAGGACGCCCTGCCGCTGGTCCGCGACGGCCGGGTCGACCGGCGGCTCTTCGACGTGACCGGGCTGGTCGACGCCGGGTACGACGACGCGCGTCGGGACACCCTGCCGGTGCTGGTCGCCGGCAACGCGGGTGCGCGCCAGCGTGCCGCCGCACCCGCCGGGCTGACCGTCACCACCCAACTGCCCGCCATCGGCGGGGTCGCCGCCACGGCCGACAAGCGGCAGGCCACGAACGTCTGGGCGGCGCTCACCGGCGCCGGTGCCCGGGTCGGCACGGCGGGGGGCGCCGACCGGATCTGGCTCGACGCCCGCAGGCAGCCCACCCTGGACCACAGCGTGCCGCAGATCGGCGCCCCGGCCGCCTACCAGGCCGGCTTCACCGGTCGCGGCGTACGCGTCGCGGTGCTGGACACCGGCATCGACGCCGGCCACCCCGACCTGAGTGGCCGGGTCGCCGAGGCGCGGAACTTCACCGAGGACACCGACGCCGGTGACACGGTCGGCCACGGCACCCACGTCGCCTCGATCATCGCCGGCAGCGGCGCGGCCTCCGGCGGCAAGTACCACGGCGTCGCCCCGGACGCCACGCTGCTCAACGGCAAGGTCTGCGAGGAGGGCGGCTGCATGGAGTCGGCGATCCTGGCCGGCATGCAGTGGGCAGCCACCGACCAGCACGCCGACGTGATCAACATGAGTCTGGGCGGTGGCGACACACCCGACGTCGACCCGCTGGAGGCGGCCGTCGAGTCGCTGACCGCGCAGACCGGCGCGCTCTTCGTCCTCTCCGCGGGCAACGCCGGCAGCGACGGCTCGGTCGGCTCGCCGGGCAGCGCCGACGCGGCGCTCACGGTGGGCGCGGTGGACCGTGACGACGCACTTGCCGACTTCTCCAGCCGAGGCCCCCGGGTGGGCGACGGCGGACTGAAGCCGGACATCACCGCACCCGGGGTCGACATCGTCGCCGCCCGCGCCGACGGCACGGAGATCGGCACGCCGGTGGGGGACGGGTACGTCGCGCTCTCCGGCACCTCGATGGCCGCGCCGCACGTCACCGGTGCGGTGGCGCTGATCGCCCAGCAGCACACCGGCTGGACGGCGACGCAGCTCAAGGCGACCCTGATGGCGTCGGCGAAGCCGCACGCGGAGCAGACCGCCTTCCAGCAGGGCGCCGGCCGGGTCGACGTGGCCCGCGCGATCACCCAGCGGGTGACGAGCGACCCGGTCAGCGTCTCCTTCGGTCGACCCACCTGGCCGCACGACGACGACACACCGATCACCCGGAACGTCGACTGGCGCAACGACGGCCCGGACCCGCTCACCCTGGACCTCGCCGTCGAGGTGACCGGCCCGGACGGCCAGCCGGCGCCGGCCGGGATGTTCACCCTGGGCGCGAGCCAGGTCACCGTGCCGCCGGGCGGCACCGCCGGCACCACGGTCACCGTGGACACCCGGCTCGGTACGGACGGCTACTGGACCGGACGCGTCGTGGCCCGCTCCGGCACGGCCGTGGCGGTCACCCCGATCGCGGTGAACCGGGAGGTGGAGAGCTACCAGCTCACCGTCCGGCACCTCGACGCCACCGGCGCCGCCGCCACCGACCACATCACCACGCTGATCCGGCTCGACACCATGGAGAGCTACGACCTGTACGACCCGGACGGCACCGACGAGGTCCGCGTGCCCAAGGGCCGGTACGGGCTGGCCAGCCTCGTCTTCAGCGGGGACACCGGGGTCGCCCAACTGGCTCAGCCCGAGCTGGCGGTGACCGCCGACACCGCCGTCACCGTCGACGCCCGAAAGGCCCGGCCGGTGCGGACGAGCGTTCCGGAGCCGACGGCCGTACCGGATCTGGTGGACATCAGCGCCATCTTCCTCGGCGCGGACGACGGGTCGTACGGCTTCGGTCTGCTCGCGTTGGACTTCACCGGGCTGTCCACCGGGCACCTCGGTCGGGCGGTCTCCGGCGCACGGTTCTTCGCCACGGTGAGCAGCCAGTGGCGCAAGCCCGAGGTGGCCGTCAGCCCCTACCTGTACGCGCTCAGCGAGAAGTTCCCCGGTCGGATGCCGACCGGCTTCGACAAGACCTACCGCGCCCGGGACCTGGCCACCGTCACGCACCAGTTCCGGGGCGGCTATCCCGGGTTGTCGGCCGAGCGGGTGGTCTTCCCGCACCTGGAACCGGACCTGGGCGGCTGGGCCACCGTCCTGCCCACCGTGGTGCCCGGGCAGCGGGTCGAGCACTACAACACCAACGGTCTGCGCTGGTCCTCGGAGCTGACGTTCGGGGTGCCCACCGAGGAGGGGTGGCTCGACACGAAGGCGGTGCTGGTCGCCGAACCGAGGGCGTACCGGGCCGGCCGGCACACGCGGGAGAGTTGGAACAGCGCGCCGTACGGGCCGTCGTTCCCGACGCCGCGCTGGCCGGAGCAGGGCGTCACCCGCCTCGGTGACGAGATCGTGGTGGACGTTCCGCTGCACAGCGACGCCGACGGCCACGCTGGCGGGTCGGTGCCGGACGCCGCCCGCACGGCCCTCTACCGCGACGGCGTCCTCGTCGACGAGCTGGCGGACCCGGGCTACGGCCAGTTCACGGTGCCGTCCGGCGCCGCGAACTACCGCCTGGAGGTGTCGTCGAAGCGGAGCTTCACCGACCTCAGCACCGAGGTCGGCGCGGCGTGGACGTTCCGGTCCGGGCACGTCCCCGGCGACGACTACCGGCAGCTGCCGGTGTCCGCGATCCGGTTCACGCCACCGCTCGACCGGGACAACACGGCTCCGGCCGGCCGGAGCCTGGTCATCCCGGTGCAGGTGCAGCGCCAGCCCGGCGCCCCCGCGTCGCGGCTGACCGGGCTGAGCGTGGACGTCTCCTACGACGGCGGCCGGAGCTGGCAACCCGCCCGGGTACGGCACGGCGGGCACGGCTGGACGGCCACCGTCAGGCATCCCGCCGGCCCCGGGTACGCGTCCCTGCGGGCCACCGCCCGGGACGCCGCCGGCAACACGGTGACGCAACGGATCATCCAGGCGTACCGGTTGCGCTGAGGCGTACCCCGTCCGGGTCCGCGGCCGAGCGCCGCGGACCCGGCGGGGACGTCAGTCGTTGGCGTGCAGGGCGGCGTTCAGCTCGATGCCCCGGCCGGTGCGCGGCTTCGCCTCCAGCGCGCCGTTCACCGAGTTGCGCCAGAACAGCAGGCCGTCGACGCCGGACAGCTCCCGCGCCTTGACGACCCGGCCGTCCGGCAGGGTGATCTTCGAGGCGGCGGTGATGTAGCAGCCCGCCTCGACCACGCAGTCGTCGCCGAGGGAGATGCCGACACCCGCGTTCGCACCGATCAGGCTGCGCTCGCCGATGCTCACCTTCTCGGTGCCGCCACCGGAGAGCGTGCCCATGATCGAGGCGCCACCGCCGACGTCGGAGCCGTCGCCGACCAGCACGCCCTGCACGATGCGCCCCTCGACCATCGAGGTGCCCACGGTGCCGGCGTTGAAGTTGACGAAGCCCTCGTGCATCACGGTGGTGCCGGCGGCCAGGTGAGCGCCGAGGCGCACCCGGTCGGCGTCGGCGATCCGCACGCCGGAGGGCACCACGTAGTCGGTCATCCGGGGGAACTTGTCCACCCCGTACACCGCCAGGTGCCGGCCGGCCGCGCGCTCGATCACCCGCAGCTCGTCCACCCGCTCCGGCGGGCACGGCCCGGCGGACGTCCACGCCACGTTCGCCAGCTTGCCGAAGATGCCGTCCAGGTTGATCGCGTTGGGTCGCACCAGGCGGTGCGAGAGCAGGTGCAACCGGAGGTACGCGTCCGAGGCGTCCTTGATCGGGTCGTCCAGCGACCCGATCACGGTGACCACCTGCACGGTACGCAGACCGGGCAGCGCGCGGTCGCCGAGCGCACCCGGCGGCAGGTCCAGCACGTCCGACTCGCCCTCACCGGCGACCAGGGGCAGCTCGCCCAGGCCCAGCTTGCCGGTCGGGTACCAGGTGTCGAGCACCTGCCCGTCTGCCGTCACCGTGGCCAGGCCGATGCCCCAGGCGGAATCTGCGGACGTCACTGTTACACCTCTCGGTCTGGGCCGCGCCGGCCTCAGCTCACTCCTCGCGCTGACAGACCTGAAGGTACCGTGCGAACCATGGAGAACCCGCTGACCCCCGAGGTCCTCGCCGATCCGGTGGCGCTGACCCGCGCTCTCGTCGACATAGAGTCCGTGTCCCTCAACGAGAAGGCGATCGCCGACTGTGTCGAGGAGGTCCTGCGCGGTGTGCCGCACCTGAGCACCCACCGGCACGGCAACACGGTGATGGCGCGTACCGACCTCGGTCGGCCGCAGCGCGTCGTGTTGGCCGGGCACCTGGACACCGTTCCGCTGAACAACAACTTTCCGTCGACCATGCGCGGCGACCTGATGTACGGCTGCGGCACCTCGGACATGAAGTCGGGCACCGCGTACGCCCTGCACCTGGCGGTGACCCTGCCGAACCCGCGGTACGACGTGACGTACTTCTTCTACGAGGCGGAGGAGATCGAGTCCCGGTACAACGGGTTGAACCTGGTCGCCCAGGCGTTCCCGGAGTGGCTGGAGGCGGACTTCGCGGTGCTGCTGGAACCGACGTACGGCATCGTCGAGGCGGGCTGCCAGGGCACCATGCGCTCGGTGGTCACCACGACCGGGGTACGGGCCCACTCGGCGCGCTCCTGGCACGGCGTGAACGCCATCCACGCGGCTGGTGAGGTGCTGCGGCGTCTCCAGACGTACGAGGCCCGGCGGGTCACCATCGACGGCTGCGACTACCGCGAGGGCATGAACGCGGTGCGGATCAACGGCGGGGTGGCCGGCAACGTGGTCCCGGACCGCTGTGAGATCGAGGTCAACTACCGGTTCGCCCCGGACCGCACCCCCGCTGAGGCGGAGGCGCACCTGCGGGAGGTCTTCGCCGGCTTCGAGCTGGTGGTCACGGATTCGGTGGCCGGTGCCCCGCCCGGGTTGGAGGCGGCCCCGGCGAAGGAGTTCCTGGCAGCGGTTGGCGCGGCGCCGATCGGCAAGCTCGGCTGGACGGACGTGGCCCGTTTCGCGGCGATGGGCATCCCCGCCCTGAACTTCGGCCCGGGAGACCCCAACCTGGCCCACCACCCGGACGAGCACGTCGAGATCAGCAAGATCCGCGACGGCGCGGCAACCCTGCACCGCTGGCTGGCCCCGGCCTGACCTCGACCGGCGCCGGCCAACCGCGCCGGTGATCAAGAGGTTTGCGTCAGCCGGGCCCGTTGTCGGCGACGCAAACCTCTTGATCGGCTCCGGATGCGGGAGGGGCGAGCAGGGGGATCGGGTCCTGTTGGCGGGTGCGGCGGCGTTCGGCCACCACATCTCGGATCCGTCGCTGCATCTGGCGACGGATCCGGATCATCTCGCTGTTGCTGATCACGCTGTCTCCTCCCCCGAAGGCGCGCGCCGGGGCATACCCGGTATGTGAATAGTAAGACGTACGAGCGAGCCGAATAGTTGCCCTTGATCGGCACTTATTTCTCGGCGTCCGCGACCCGACCCAGCAACCGCCGGGTGGAGCACTACGGTTGCCCCATGAGCGACAGCAACGGGCGGGAGGCCAGCCGCGGTCCGGCGCAGGAGCGGCACCGGGGCGCGGTGACGCTGCGTCGGGGGGCGATCCCGAGCAGCACCGCCGACCAGCGACTGCTGGACTCGCGCGGACGCGGCGACTGGAAGACCAGGGACGCCTGGCGGGCGCTGCGCATCCTCTCCGAGTTCGTCGAGGGTTTCGACACCCTCGCCGACCTGCCACCGGCGGTCAGTGTCTTCGGCTCCGCGCGCAGCGGCCCGGACACCGCCGAGTGCCGACTGGCCGAGCAGGTGGGCGGGGCGCTGGCCCGGGCCGGCTACGCGGTGATCACCGGAGGTGGGCCGGGGGTGATGGAGGCCGCAAACCGGGGCGCCACCGAGGCCGGTGGCCTCTCCGTCGGGCTCGGCATCGAGCTGCCGTTCGAGCAGGGCATCAACGACTGGGTCGACCTGGCCATCGACTTCCGTTACTTCTTCGCCCGCAAGACGATGTTCGTCAAGTACGCGCAGGCGTTCGTCGTGCTGCCCGGCGGCTTCGGCACCATGGACGAGCTGTTCGAGGCGCTCACGCTTGTGCAGACCGGCAAGGTGACCCGGTTCCCGGTCGTGCTGATGGGTGTCGCGTACTGGCAGGGGCTGCTCGACTGGCTGCGCGACACGATGGCCGCCGACGGCAAGATCGGCCCGGTCGACCTGGACCTGATCTGCCTCACCGACGACGTCAACGCGGCCGTCCGGCACATCGTCGAGTCCGAGGCGGCGCTCTCGGTCGAGCAGGACGCGGTCCGCGACGAGGCCGTCGCCCGTACCGGGGCCGACCAGCAGGCCGCCGCCGAGCAGGCCGCCGACCACTCGCGGGAGGGCTGATGGCGGCGATCTGCGTCTTCTGCGCGTCCTCCCGTACCCTCGACAGGCGTTTCCTGGACCTGGCCACCGAGACCGGCGCGGAGCTGGCCCGACGCGGCCACACGCTGGTGAGCGGCGGTGGCTGCGTCGGCATGATGGGCGCGTTGGCGGACGGCGCCCGGGCCGCCGGCGGGCGCACCATCGGGGTGATCCCGCAGGCGCTCGTCGACCTGGAGGTCGCCGACCTGGGCTCGGACGAGCTGCTGGTCACCGACTCGATGGCCAGCCGCAAGACGTTGATGATCGAGAAGTCGGACGCGTTCCTCACGCTGCCCGGCGGGCTGGGCACGCTCGACGAGCTGTTCGAGGTCTGGACCACGGCCACCCTCGCCCTGCACCGCAAGCCGATGGTGCTCGTCGACGCGGACGGCTTCTACCGCCCGCTGCTGGACTGGCTCACCACCGTCACCGACCAGCACTTCCTCAAGCCGGCGGGCCTCGGCCTGCTGACGGTGGCCCCGACGGTCCCGGCCGCCCTGGACGCGCTGGAGTCCGCCCTGACCTGACCCCGGGCCTGCGCCCTCCCCGTCGATCATGAGGTTGGCGGCACTCGCCGGGGCGGTCGCCGCCGCGATGGTCGGCGTTCTCGCCGCGCCGGCCGCCGCCGCGCCCACCGACACCACGACCACCACGTTCG
>NZ_JBEXGP010000023.1:0-78102 GCF_040607375.1 Micromonospora sp. NPDC005298 | reverse complement strand
ACGGGGTGCCGGCCATCGGCATGTCCGGGCGGCGGGAACATCGGGTGGGGCCGGCGGGTTGTGTACGAGTGTCGGTGTGACTCAGTGTCCCCGGGCCTCACCCAACTATTGCCGTCGCGGAACACCGTTCGGCTGGAGCCGCGTCGCGCCACTCGCCGAGAGGCGACCTGCACACCGACACCAGCGCCGCCCCCGACCTATCCGGGCCGGGGGCGGCGCTGTCTGCACCCACCGTCGGGCCGACGCGGCACAATGCTCGGGTGACTGTCGCTCAGCCCTGGACCCAGCAGCCGGGTGTCGTCGTCCTGCCGAGCGGCGCGAGCGTACGCGGACGCCGCATCGCCGCGACGGCCTCGCCCGCCGACTTCGCCCTGTTGCTGGCCCCCGGTCCCGACCCGACCTGGGCGCACCGGCGGATCCGCTGGCCCGACTTCTGGGTTCCGCTCGACCGGACCGACGCGCTCGACGCCATGCGGGAGGCCCTGCGCCGGGCACGCGGCGGCGAACGCGTCGAAGTGGCCTGCCGGGGTGGTGTGGGCCGGACGGGAACGGCGTTGGCCGCGCTGGCGATCCTCGACGGGCTGCCGGCCGAGCGGGCGGTGCCGTGGGTCCGGGCCGGCTACCACCCGAAGGCGGTGGAGACCCCCTGGCAGCGACGCTGGCTCCGCCGCGTCACCTGACCGCCCGCCGCGCCCCGCCCGCCAACGAAGGCGCGCCCGCCCCGCCCGCCAACGAAGGCGTCCGGTTCGCTGGCCGCCTCCCACGGACGCGCGGCGCCGTCAGCCCTGAAGGGCCGGTGCCGGCTGATGCACGTACTCCCGCAGGTGGGTGGCCGTGAGGGTGTCGCCGTGCGCGACCAGCTCGGCCGGAGTGCCGGTGAAGACGACCCGCCCGCCGTCGTGTCCGGCGCCGGGGCCGAGGTCGATGAGCCAGTCCGCGTGGGCCATGACCGCCTGGTGGTGTTCGATGACGATGACCGTGTTGCCGGCGTCGACCATCCGGTCGAGCAGGGCGAGGAGTTGGTCGACGTCGGCCAGGTGCAGGCCGGTGGTGGGCTCGTCGAGGACGTACGTGCTGGTCTTCTCGCCGAGGTGGATGGCGAGTTTGAGTCGTTGCCGTTCGCCGCCGGACAGGGTGGTCAGCGGTTGGCCGAGGCTGAGGTAGCCCAACCCGACGTCGACGAGCCGGCCGAGGATGAGGTGCGGGAAGTAGTCGTACGCCTCGGTGACCGACATGGCCAGCACCTCGCTGATGTTCTTGCCGCGCAGCCGGTACGTGAGCACCGTGTCGGTGAAGCGTCGTCCCTCGCAGCGTTCGCAGACGCTTGCCACGCCGGCCATCATGGCCAGGTCGGTGTAGATGAGCCCGATGCCCTTGCAGGCCGGGCAGGCGCCCTCGGAGTTGGCGCTGAACAGTGCCGCCTTGACGCCGTTGGCCTTGGCGAAGGCGGTGCGGATCGGGTCGAGCAGGCCGCTGTAGGTGGCCGGGTTGCTGCGCCGTGAGCCGCGGATGGGGGACTGGTCGACGATCACCACGCCGGAGCGGCGGCGTAGCGACCCGTGGATCAGTGAACTCTTGCCGGAGCCGGCCACGCCGGTGACGACGGTGAGCACCCCGAGCGGGATGTCGACGTCCACGTCGCGCAGGTTGTGCAGGTCGGCGTGTCGGATGGCGAGCTGCCCGGTGGGTTGGCGTACGGCGGGGCGCAGGGTGACCCGGTGGTCGAGGTGCCGGCCGGTGAGGGTGTCGGAGCGGCGCAGCCCTGGCACGTCGCCGGTGAAGCAGATCCGGCCGCCGTTGGTGCCGGCGCCGGGCCCGAGGTCGACCACGTGGTCGGCGATGGCGATGGTCTCCGGTTTGTGTTCGACGACCAGGACTGTGTTGCCCTTGTCGCGCAGCCGCAGCAGCAGGTCGTTCATCCGGGCGATGTCGTGCGGGTGCAGGCCGACGGTGGGTTCGTCGAAGACGTACGTGACGTCGGAGAGGCTGGACCCGAGGTGGCGGACCATCTTCACCCGCTGCGCCTCACCGCCGGACAGGGTGGCCGACTCGCGGTCCAGGCTGAGGTAGCCGAGCCCGATCTCGACGAGGGAGTCCAGCAGGTCCCGCAGGTTGGCGATCAGGGGCGCGACCGCCGGGTCCTCGACCTCCCGGACGAACGCGGCCAGGTCGCTGATCTGCATGGCCGAGCAGTCCGCGATGCTGCGCCCGGCGATCCGGGAGGACAGGGCCGCCGCGTTGAGGCGGGTGCCGTCGCAGTCGGCGCAGGTGGTGAACGTGACCGCCCGGTCGACGAAGGCGCGGATGTGCGCCTGCATCGAGTCGCGGTCCTTGGTCAGGTAGAGCCGCTTGACCTTGACGGCCAGGCCCTCGTACGTCCAGTTGTTGCTGCCCACCTTGATCTTCGTGGCGGGCTTGTGCAGGAAGTCCTGCCACTGTTGTGGGGTGTAGTCCTGGAGTTTGACGTCCGGGTCGAACAGGCCGGAGCCGACGATGGTCTGCCAGTACCAGGAGTCGACAGCGAAGTTGGGCACGGTGATCGCGCCGTCGTTGAGGGAGCGCTCGACGTCGACCAGCTCGTTGACGTCCAGGTCGGAGACGCGACCCAGCCCCTCACAGGTCGGGCACATGCCCTCGGGGAGGTTGAAGCTGAACGCGCCGGCCCCACCGATCCGCGGCTGGCCGAGTCGGCTGAAGAGGATGCGCAGCATGGCGTACGCGTCGGTGGCGGTGCCGACGGTGGAGCGGGAGTTGACGCCCATCCGTTCCTGGTCGACGACGATGGCGGCGCTGAGGTTGCGCAGCGAGTCGACGTCCGGTCGGTTGAGGTTCGGCATGAAGGATTGCAGGAACGCGCTGTAGGTCTCGTTGATCATGCGCTGGGATTCGGCGGCGATGGTCCCGAAGACCAGTGACGACTTGCCGGAGCCGGAGACGCCGGTGAAGACGGTCAACCGGCGTTTGGGGATGTCGACCGAGACGTCGGCGAGGTTGTTCTCCCGCGCCCCGCGTACCTCGATCATGTCGTGGCTGTCGGCTGCGGACGATGCTGGCTGCGACATGCGAACCCTTCAGAGATCGTGGCGGGCGGTCCCCGCCGAGCATCTGACGGATTAAATTGTCTCATTCATCCCCACGTAGAGGCTTCGGCAGCAATTCCCGCGTCACCGTCGACGGAAAAGGCGGCTAAGTCTCAAATCACGTGTCAACCACTAGGGTTGCCCCGGTGGACGTCGAGACGAGGGACCGCCTGCGGGCCGTGGACCTGGCCGCCACCGTCGGGATCTCGGTGCAGCAGGTGCGCAACTACGTCGAGCAGGGCGTGCTGCCGCCGGTGCGGCGCACCCCGAGCGGCTACCGGATCTTCACGAGCGCGCACTCCCGGGCGTTGACAGTGGCGCGTCGGCTCGCCGAGGGACACGGCTGGGGACGTACCCGGGAGATCATGGCGGCGGTGCACCGGGGTGACCTGCCGGCGGCCCTTGCGGCGCTCGACGGCGGCCACGCCGAACTGGACCGGGAACGGGCCGACATCCGCCGGGTGCTCGGCGCGTTCGAGACGGTGCTGGCCGCCGCCCCGGCGGCCCGGCCGGCACCGCGCCGGGGCGTGCGGATCGGCGAGGTCGCCGCCCTGGTCGGCGTCCGGACCTCCCAGCTGCGGCTGTGGGAGGCGCGCGGCCTGCTGCGCCCGACCCGAGCCCCGGGCACCAACTACCGGGTGTACGACGAGGCCGAACTGCGCGCCGCGCAGGTCGTCGCGCTGCTGCGCCGGGGCGCGTACCCGTTCGAGATCATCGAGGCGGTGCTCGGCGAGCTGCGCAGCACCGGCAGCGCGCAGCGGGTCCACGCCGAACTGGCCCGCCGTGAACAGGACCTGCACGCGCGCAGCCTGCGCCGGCTGCGGGGGAGCGCCGCGCTGCACGACTATCTGCGCCAGCGGGCCCAACCCGTCCCGCCGGGCGATCTTGTTGACTAGGGTCGGGCTCATGAGAGCTGCGCTGCTGGCGGCCACCACGTCCGCCGTCCTGCTCGCTCCCGTGCCGGCCGCCGCGGCCCCGGGCGCCACCGCGACCGTACGGTGCCCGCGCGTGCCGACGCCCGCGATGTCCCGGCCACCCCGACCGTCGCCGCCGCCCGACGTTCCCGCGCAGCGGATGGTCGGCGGCGCGGGTCTGGCCACCGACGGGTTGGTCGTGCCGGCCGGCGCCGGCGCGCCACCGGCGGTCAGCGCCACCTCCTGGCTCGTCGCCGACCTCGACACCGGCCAGGTGCTCGGCGGGTGCGGCCCGCACCGGTACGGCACCCCGGCCAGTGTGCAGAAGCTCCTGCTGGCGGCCACGATGATGCCCCGCCTGGACCCGAGGCAGACGGTCACCGTCACCGACGAGGACATGAACATCGAACCCGGCTCCTCCGCCGTCGGGCTCGTCGAGGGCGGCCGGTACACCGTCGAGACCATCTGGCTCGGGTTGCTGCTCAACTCCGGCAACGAGGCCGCGAACGCGCTGGCCCGCCTGGGCAGCGGAACGGACCGCGCGGCCGACGGCGTACGCGCCATGAACGACGAGGCGCACCGGCTGGGCGCGCTCCAGACGCACGCCGTCACCCCGTCCGGGCTGGACGGGGAGGGGCAGTTCACCAGCGCGTACGACCTGGCGCTGATCGCACGGGCCTGCTTCGCGCAGCCGGCCTTCCGGCGGTACGCGCTCACCGAGCAGGCCCCGATCCCGGTCCAGCCGGCGCAGCGGACCAAGGGTTTCCAGATCCAGAACGAGAACCAGCTCATCTACCGGTATCCGGGGGCACTCGGCGGCAAGACGGGCTTCACGGATCTGGCCCGGCACACGTACGTCGGGGCGGCCGAACGCGGCGGCCGGCGGCTGGTGGTGACGCTGCTGGGTGCCGAGTCGGCGCCCATGCGCGGCTGGGAGCAGGGCGCGGCACTGCTGGACTGGGGTTTCACGCTGCCCCGCGACGCGAGCGTCGGCCGGCTCGTCGAGCCGGGGGAGCTGACCGCCACCCCGTCGGCCGTGCCGTCGGCGTTGGCGGCTCCGGGCGGACCGCGGCCGGCGGCGGCGAGCGGACCGGCGCGTTCCGGTTCGGGGTGGCTCTGGTCGGTGACCGCGATCAGCGGTGCCGGGGTGCTGGTGCTGCTGGGCGGGCTGCTGTGGCGCCGTCGCCGTCGGCTGCCCTGACGCATCGACAACCGGCCACGAGATCCATAGACTCCGGTCTTTCTGGCACCACGAGTCCAGGAGGATCCCTGTGCCGAGTGAACTCCAACCGCGTCCCCGGGTGGCGGCACCCCGCCGGCCGGTGCGCGCGCTGACCCGCCTCGCGGGGGTGACGCTGCTCGCCGGAACGCTCGTCGCCGGTGTCGCCGCGGCAGCGCCCGCCGCGTCCGCCGCGCCGGCCGACACGGTGACCGCGTCCGCCGACGCCGCCACCCGTCCGCCGCGTACCACCCACGGCCCGTGCGCGTACACCGAGACGCCCGACGAGTCGGCGGCCCGTCCGGTGCCGCTGCCGCCGGACCCTCGGCGTACCCCGGCCCGGGGCACCGTCCGGGTGACCCTGGTGACCAACCAGGGGCCGATCGGGTTGACCCTGGACCGGGCGGCCGCGCCGTGCACCGTGCAGAGCTTCCTGCACCTGGTCGGCAAGCGCTTCTACGACCGGACCCCGTGTCACCGGCTCACCGCGTACCCGACGCTCAGCGTCCTTCAGTGCGGGGACCCGTCCGGTACCGGCGAGGGCGGCCCGGGCTACCGGTACCGCGACGAGTTGCCGACCGACCTGCCGCCGGCGCCCACCGACCCGACCGGGGAACGTCGGGTCTACGCCCGGGGTGTGCTGGCCATGGCCAACGCCGGGCCGGACACGAACGGCAGCCAGTTCTTCCTGGTGTACGCCAATTCGGCGCTGCGGCCGAACTACACGATCTTCGGTTCGGTCGACGCGGCCGGGCTGGCCACGCTGGACCGGATCGCCGCCGGGGGTGTGGCGCCGACGGCCGAGGACCCGGCCCCGGTCGACGGGGCGCCGGCGTTGCCGGTGGACATCCGCCGGGCCGTCCGTTCGCACCACCACCACTGATCGAGAGGCGCGGTGGGCGGCCCCGGCCGCCCGCCGCGCCATCGGTGCTCCACAGCGTTACCGGATCGGCGGAACTTTCGGCAGCCGATCGGGAACGGCGTGACCAGCGTCCGAGGAGGTTCCACCCGTCACGACGAGGCGGGTGACCCGGTCGGCGGCGCGACGGTGCTGTCCCGGACGACCAGTTCGGTGGCCAGCTCGACCCGGGGCGAGTCGATGCCCTCGCCCTGGGACAGCCGCAGCACGGTCCGTGCCGCCAGCCGGCCCATCTCGACGAGCGGTTGGCGCACAGTGGTCAGTGGCGGGGAGGCCCAGCGCGCCTCCGGCAGGTCGTCGAACCCGACCACGCTGACGTCGTCGGGGACCCGCAGCCCGCGCCGCCGGATGGCCTCGTACACGCCGAAGGCCATCTGGTCGCTGGCCGCGAAGATGCCGGTCGGCGGGTCGGCGAGGTCGAGCAGCGCCGTCCCGCCGGAGAACCCGGACGCGTGGTAGAAGTCGCCGGGGTAGATGAGGTCGTCGTCGATGGGGATGCCTGCCGCCTCCAGCCCGGCACGGTAGCCGTCGAGGCGGGCGCGGCTGCACAGCAGGTGCGTCGGCCCGGCCACGAACCCGATGCGCCGGTGCCCGATCGACAGCAGGTGCTCGGTGGCGGCGAGCCCCCCGGACCAGTTCGTGGCGCCGATCGTCGGCACGTCCATGGCGGGAACGCCGGCCGGGTCGACGACCACCACCGGCACGTTGAGGCGGCGCAGCTGCGCGTGCAGCGGTGGGCTCAGGTGCGAGGTCACGAAGATGACGCCGTCGGTGGCCCGGGTGCGCAGGTTCTGCAACCACTGCCGGGCGGCGGTCGGCTGGCGGTGTATCGCGGAGACGACAGTGCCGACGCCGGCGCCGTGCCCGACGTCCTCGACGCCCCTGATGATCTCCACGGCCCAGGGGCTGTCCAGGTCGTTGAAGACCAGGTCGACGAGGCCGGCGCGGCGCACGCTGCGGCTGCTGCGCCGCCGGTAACCGTGGTGGCGCAGCAGCTCCTCGACCCGTTCCCGGGTGTCCGGGGCCACATCGGAGCGTCCGTTGAGCACCCGCGAGACGGTCGGCACCGACACGCCCGCCTCCCGTGCGATCGCGGTGATGGTCACCCTGCGTCCGTCGTCCGCGCCCACCCGCGTCTCCTTCACCGCCTCCGGAGGCGACCGCCCTGCCGTCGCCGCCGTGTGTGCCGGAACGGCGTGCACCGTTCCTCGCGCCATCTTGCCTCACCGGCGGGGGTTGACGACATTCCAGGTCGGTTCTAGCGTTCCCGGAGTTGCGGAAGTGTTCCGGACGTTTTTCGGACACCTTTCGCCGTGCCGGGCCGTGGGGCGGCTGTTCGACTCAGCGTCGAGAGGACGTGACGTGTACACCGACCTTCCCGAGGAACAGTTGCGCGGTTACCGCAGCGCGGTCCCCGACCCGGGGGACTTCGACCAGTTCTGGGCCGAGACGCTCACCGAGGCGCGGGACGCCGGCTGGCCCGTGCGGGCCGAGCCGGTGGCGACCGGGCTGGCCGGCATCGACGTCCTCGACGTGACCTTCGCGGGCTTCGCCGGTCAGCCGGTGCGGGCCTGGCTGCGGGTGCCGCGCGGGGCCGGGACCGCGCTGCCGACGGTCGTGCAGTACGCCGGCTACGGCGGTGGACGCGGGCACCCGATGGAGAACCTGCTCTGGGCGGCGGCTGGGTTCGCGCACCTGCAGATGGACACCCGGGGGCAGGGGTCGGGCTGGAGCCGCGGCGACACCCCGGACCCGGGCGCCGCCGGTCCGGAGGCGCCCGGGGTCACCACCCGGGGCATCGCCGACCCGCGGACCTACTACTACCGGCGGCTGATCACCGACGCCGTGCGGGCGGTGGACGCCGTACGGACCATGCCGGTGGTCGACCCGACCCGGGTGGCGGTGCTCGGGCACAGTCAGGGCGGCGGCCTGGCCCTGGCGGCAGGTGCGCTGGCGGCCGGTCTGCGGGCGGTTGTCGCGTTCGTGCCGTTCCTCTGCGACATCCCGCACGCCGTGGTGGTCACCGACGCCCGCCCGTACCGGGAGATCCGCGACTACCTGGCCTGCCACCGCGACGCCGAACAGCGGGTGCTGAACACCCTGGCGTACGTCGACGGGGTCAACTTCGCGCGGCGCTGCCGCCGGCCGACGCGGTTCTCGGTGGCGCTGATGGACGACATCGTGCCGCCGTCGACGGTGTACGCGGCCGTCAACGCCCACGCCGGGCCGACCGAGTTGTCGGTGTGGCGGTACAACGGACACGAGGGCGGCGGCATCGACGACGACGAGGCGGCGTTGCGCTTCCTGCGCGGGCACCTGCTCGACGACTGATCGGGCGCGGGGCCTGAGCTGGGCTGATAGACAGGACTGGTGCGTCCTCGCCTCGGCGTCCTGCTCGCGCTCGCCGCTCTGCTCGGCGGCTGCTCGCGGCCCGAGCCCCGCCCCGCGCCGGCGGTGCCGACGCCGGTGAGCCCGAGCCAAACGCCCACGCCCGCCGAGCGGCTGCCCGGGTTCGTGGTCCTGAGCGACGTCGACCCGCGCATCCGGACCGACATCCGGTACGCCGGCGCGCACAACTTCGTCGGCCGGCCGATCGCCGGCTACCACGAGCCGCTGTGCCTGCTCACCCGGCAGGCGGCCGAGGCGTTGCGCCGCGCGCAGGACGCCGCGCTGGCCGGAGGGCACAGCCTCAAGGTGTACGACTGCTACCGTCCGCAGTCGGCCGTGGACGACTTCGTCGCCTGGTCCAAGCGGCCCGGCGAGCAGCAGACCCGGGCCGAGTTCTACCCGGACGTGCCCAAGGACCGACTCTTCGCCGACGGCTACGTCGGAGCGCCGACGGCCCACAGCCGGGGCAGCACCCTCGACCTGACCCTTGTCGACGAGCCCGCCGCCAGCCAACCCCCGTACCGCGCGGGGCAGCCGCTGGTGGCCTGCACCGCGCCGCGCGGGCAGCGCTTCGACGACAACAGCATCGACATGGGTACGGGGTTCGACTGTTTCGACCCTCGGGCGCACACCGCCGACTCCCGCATCACCGGCACGGCCCGGGAGAACCGCCTGTTGCTGCGGCGGCTGATGACTGACGCCGGGTTCGTGAACTACGACCGCGAGTGGTGGCACTACCGCCTGCGTGACGAGCCGTACCCGGACACGTTCTTCGCCGCGCCGGTCGCCCGCTCGTCGGTCGGCTGATGTCCGGCGGTCAGGTCCAGTAGAGGATCCGGCAGGCCGGGACGCGCGCGGCCAGCTCGTCGGTGAACCAGCCGCGCAGCTCGGCCATCGTGTCGCGGGGGTAGACGTACTTCACCGCGCCGAACTTTCCCCGCTTGCGGCTGCGGGACTCCTCGTCCATCTCCAGGCGGGTGCGCGGGTACCAGCCGAGCAGCACCTCCTTGCTGCCCGGGGTGAACCGGTGGGTGATCAGCTCGGCGGTGAGGTCCAGCCCGGGTACCCCGTCGACCGCCGCGCGGACCTGGTCGAGCAGGTCGCCGTACCGCTCCCGCCAGTCGGGCAGCGCGATGATCGGCGCGATGGTCAGCCCGACCGGGTAGCCGTCGAACGCGAGCCGGCGCAGCGCGGCCAGGCGGTCCGGCACGCGGGCGGTGCCGCCCTCGAACCGCTCGCCGACGGGGGCGCAGTTGACGCTGAACCGGACCCGGGTCCGGCCGTTGTGCGGCAGTCCGACGAAGGTGTCCACGTCGGCGTACTTGGTGGTCCAGCGCAACTGCACCGGCGCGTCCCACTCGGCGAAGTGCCGCACCGCGCGCCGCCAACTGCCGGTCAGGTGCTCCAGCGCGAGCGGGTCGGTGTAGCAGGACGCCTCGAAGGTGGTGCCCTCGTCGGCGCGCCGCGCGTTGCGGCTGGTCACCGTGCCCTGCCCGGCGTACGCGGTCAGCCCGGCGAGGATGTCGTCGAGGTCGGCGTACACCCGGGTGACCGGCGGGCCGGAGAGCGACCCGGCGAGGTAGCAGTACTGGCAGTGCGCCGGGCAGCCCTCGGCCAGGTCGACCCGCCAGTCGGCGCTCGGCGCGATGGGTTGCAGGGCGCGCCGCGACGGGGGACTCACCACGATCGCCATGGTCGCCTTGGCGCGGGCGTACGTCTCGCGGTCGGTCTGCCCGCGTACCCCGGTGAGCCGGTTGGACCGCAGGTGTTCCACCTCGATGCCCTGTGCCTGCACGCGGGAGACGATCCGTTGGCCGTGCGGGTGGTCCAGGGCGGCCGGGGTGGCGACCACCCGGCGCGGGGTCCAGCGGCGGGCCGGCCGGGCCGGGGGCGCGATCCCGGCCAGGTCGCGGGTCGGCACCCACTCGCCACTGGCGTCGTGCGGCGCGGCGGGCTCGTCGACGGCGAGCGGCTGGTCGACGTCGACGGCGTCCGGGCTGGTCATCCGGCCGGCGTACCCGTTGCCGTAGGAATCCCACCTGAACCCGGTCGGTGCGCGATTGACGCGCTGACGTCAGAGGAATAACCTTTCGTCAATCTGTAAACATTGTGAACAGATGTTCACGTCGACGCGGCGGCGCGCGTCCCGAGCGAAGGGACGATCAGGTGATCGCAGAACTTCCGGCCCGTACCAGACGGATCCTCGCGGTGTTCGTGGCCCTCGTCGTCGCGCTGACCGCCGGCGTCGCGGTCACCGCGACGCGCAGTGCGCAGGCCGCACCGACGTTCAAGGTCCTGGCCTTCTACAACGGCACCTGGGACGCCGCGCACATCGACTTCGACCGGGACGCCCGCGCCTGGTTCCCGCAGGCCGCCGCCCAGTACGGCTTCTCCTGGGAGTCGACCACCAACTGGGGCCTGCTGAACACCGCGAACCTCGCCCAGTACAAGGTCGTCATGTTCCTCGACGACGCGCCGCCCGCCGCGCAGCGGCCCGCGTTCGAGCAGTACATGCGCAACGGCGGGGCGTGGATGGGCTTCCACGTCAGCGCCTGGACCGACAACCCGTCGAGCTGGAGCTGGTACTACAACACCTTCCTCGGCACCGGCTCGTTCCAGACGAACACCTGGGGACCGACCCGGGTCACCATGCGGGCCGACAACCGCACCCACGCCGCCACCCGCAACCTCCCGGCGACGTTCCCGTCGTCGGTGAGCGAGTGGTACTCCTGGAGCAACGACCTGCGGCAGAACCCGAACATCGACATCCTCGCCTCGGTCGACCCGTCCAGCTTCCCGGTCGGCACCGACCCCAACCAGTCCTGGTACGGCGGCTACTACCCGCTGGTCTGGAGCAACCGGCAGTACAAGATGCTGTACGCCAACTTCGGCCACAACGCGATGAACTACAGCACCAACACCGGGCTGTCGTCCACCTTCGACAGTGAGCAGCAGAACCGGCTGCTGATCGACGGGCTGCACTGGCTCGCCGGCACCGGCACCGTCCCCCCGACCACGCCCCCGCCGAGCGACGGCCCGATCTCGCCGACCGCCTGGCACACCGTGGTCAACCGGGGCAGCGGCAAGTGCGTGGACGCGCGGGCGGCCGGCACCGCGAACGGCACCGCCATCCAGCAGTACGCCTGCAATGGCAGTGCCGCCCAGCAGTACCAGTTCGCGTCGACCAGCGAGGGCTACCTGCGGGTCAACAACCGCACCAACAGCGCCCAGGTGCTCGACGTGACCGACCGGTCGACCGCCGACTCGGCGCCCATCCAGCTCTGGTCCTACAGCGGCGGCACCAACCAGCAGTGGCGGGCCGAATCCGAGGGCGGCGGCTACTACCGGCTGGTCAACCGCAACAGCGGCAAGTGCCTGGACGTGCCCGCGGCGTCGACGGCGGACGGCGTCCAGCTCGTCCAGTACGCGTGCAACGGCACCGCCGCGCAGTCCTTCCGGCTGGTGGCCCTGTCGTAGCTCCGCTGTAGCCTGCCGGCCATGGCGATTCCCGCCCGTGTGCCGATCGCGTACGACCCCGACTACCGCACCTGCTACATCGGGCAGTACGACAAGGGTCAGTTCTTCGGCTCCGTCACCGCGACACTCGCCGACGGTGCCGGAGCCGAAGACGACTGGTACCGCCACAAGCGGTGGTACGCCGTGCTGCACCGGTTCGACGCCGACGGCGTGCACACCGACTCGGACATCTGGCAGGCCGGCACCAGTGAGGACGAGCAGGCCTCCATCGACCGGGCGGAGGCGCGCCTGCTCGAATGGCTCGACGCGCTGCCCGGCCGCGCCTTCGGCGACATCGCCATCGGGCTGTTCCAGGTCGAGGTCGACGGGCACGTCTTCGGGCTGGTCGACTGGTCCCACGAGTACGACGGCGAGGACCACGCCGAGTTCCTCCCCGACGACCTGGGCTTCGACCCGCCCTGGGACGGCTGCTACGACACCTGACGAGTGGGTGGGCGGGGATATCCATTGCGGACGGGCTGCGGCCCTCCTACGCTCGTCGGCGCAGGGTCAACCGAGCAGGTCCGAGGGGAGTACGCAGTGTCGCGAGCCGTCCGCACCGCCGCCGCGTGGCTGTTGCTGCCCGCCGGGTATCCGGCCCTGGGCACTGCCACAACCTGTGCCTGCCGCCCCGAGCGGCGTCTCGACCCGGGTTCGCGCGACTGACGCCGACGCTGACGCGTCCGCCGGCCGCCCCTCCCACCGGGATCGGGCGGCCCTTTCGTATCCGCTCACCCCGGACTGACCATTTTCGGTCACCACTCGACAGAAGGAACCGTCATGGGATTCACCCCCCTCGCCGGCACCCGGGCACCCGTCCGGGTCTGGACCGACCCGTACGCCATCGAACCGCAGGCCGCCAGGCAGCTGCGCAACATCGGCGCGCTGCCCTGGGTGCAGGGCGTCGCCGTCATGCCGGACGTGCACTTCGGCAAGGGCGCCACGGTCGGCTCGGTGATCGCCATGCGGCAGGCCGTCTCGCCGGCCGCGGTCGGCGTCGACATCGGCTGCGGCATGTCGGCGGTCCGCACCTCGCTGACCGCCGCCGACCTGCCGGACGACCTGGCCGCGCTGCGCTCGGCGATCGAGGCGACCATTCCGGTCGGCTTCGCCCAGCGTACGGACTCGGTCGACACGCGGCGGATCCGTGGCCTGGAGCAGGGCGGCTGGGACGACTTCTGGGGACGGTTCGCCGGCCTGGACCGGCGGGTGGCGCAGCTGGAGACGCGGGCGCGGCGGCAGATCGGCACCCTCGGTGGGGGCAACCACTTCATCGAGGTCTGCCTGGAGCAGGGCGGCACCGACGAGGGTCGGGTCTGGCTGATGCTGCACTCCGGGTCCCGCAACATCGGCAAGGAGCTGGCCGAGCGGCACATCGGGGTGGCCCGGCGCCTGCCGCACAACGCCGACCTGCCGGACCGGGACCTGGCGGTGTTCCTCACCGGCACGCCCGAGATGGACGCGTACCGGCGGGACCTGTGGTGGGCGCAGGAGTACGCGCGGCGCAACCGGGCGGTCATGCTGGCGCTGCTCTGCGGTGTGGTGCGGGAGCACTTCCCGCAGGTCGGCTACGACGAGCCCATCTCCTGCCACCACAACTACGTCTCCGAGGAGAGCTACGACGGGGTGGACGTGCTGGTCACCCGCAAGGGCGCGATCCGGGCCGGCCGGGGCGACCTGGGCATCATCCCCGGGTCGATGGGCACCGGGTCGTACATCGTGCGGGGCCGGGGCAACGCCGACGCGTACTGCTCGGCCTCACACGGGGCCGGTCGGCGGATGTCCCGGGCGCAGGCCAAGCGGACGTTCAGCACCGACGACCTGGCCGCGCAGACCGCCGGGGTGGAGTGCCGCAAGGACGCCGGGGTGGTCGACGAGATCCCCGGCGCGTACAAGGACATCACCGAGGTGATGGCCCAGCAGGAGGACCTGGTCGAGGTGGTCGCGCACCTCAAGCAGGTGGTCTGCGTGAAGGGCTGAGAGGCCGCGCGGGCCGGGTCGACCGGCCCGCGCGGCACCGCCTCAGAAGCCGACGAAGACGCGGCGCAGGTCGTCGAGGGTCACCGGACCGGTCACCTCCACCCCCTCGGGGGTGTGCTCGCGGCCCAGCCGCCCGGTGGCCAGTCGCAGCCACGCCTCGGCCGGGGCCGCCAGCTCCCCGTCGGGACGCTGCGGCGCGTCGACGACCTCGACCTTCTCGCCCAGCCGCAGCCCGAACGTGCGATCCGGGGCGTGCAGCCGGACCAGCAGGGTGGCCTCGCGGCCGGCCAGCTCCTGCGGCCGGCTGGTCCAGGACAGCATGCCGCCGACCTGGTCGAGCAGCAGCGACACCGCGTCCGGCGTGACCGCCGCGAACGGGTTGAACGCCACCTCGACGTCCCACTGGTGCAGGGCGAACTCGCTGAGCCGGAACCGGCCGGCGGTGGCCAGGTCCACGGGCTCGGGCAGGAAGCCGAGGTCGATCCGCAGCGTCGCGCGGGTCTCGGCGTCCAACGCCTCGTACGCCTCGACGAGCCGCTGGTTGGCGGCGAGGAACCCGGCGGCGTGCTCGGCCGGCGCCATGGCGTCCCAGCGTGCCCAGACGCCCCGGTTGAAGTCACCGTCCGGGGCGGGCGCGCCGGTGCGGGCGGCGTCCAGCGACGCCAGGGTGATCTCCGCGCCGCTTCCCAGGTGGCTGAGCACCTGGGACACCTGCCACTCGCTGGCCCCCGACGGTCGGAGCAGGTCGTCTTCCTTGAGGTCCCGCACGAGCGCGGCCAACTCCTCGTGGCCCGTGCGCAGAGCGGTGATGATCTGGTCGGCAGGTGTGGACATGGGTCTCCTCAAACGGACGTTCGACGATGGTCGGGACGCTACCGGACGGATCCGCCGGCCGGCCCACCCCGGGCGGGGCGGTCCGGCCGGCGGCCGTGTCGGCCGGCTCAGCCCATGTGCACGGTGTTGCCGGTCGGGATGTCCTCCTTGCGGACCTTGACCAGGACCAGCGTGACGAGCCCGGCGAGCACGATCAGGGCGGCGCCCCAGGCGAAGGCCACCCGGTAGCCGTGCACCAGGGCCTCGATCTGGTTGACCGGGTTCGGCACCCGACCGACCAGGTAGGCGGCGACGGCGCTGGTGTACATGGTGTTCAGCAGCGCGGTGCCGAGCGAGCCACCGATCTGCTGCGTGGCGTTCAGCGTCGCGCTGGCCGCGCCGGCGTCGTGCTCGGGCACCCCGACCAGGGCGAGGCTGGACAGCGGCACGAACGTGAAGCCCAGACCCATGCCGAGGACGACCTGGGCGGGCAGCAGCAGGGTGAGGAACGACGTGTCGACGTCGATCCGGGTCAACGCCAGCATGGCCACGGCGGCGAGCACCGCACCGCCGACCATCAGCGGCTTCGCGCCCACCCGGGGCAGCAGCTGACTGGCGCCACCCGCCGCGATCAGCACACCCGCGGTGACCGGCAGCGACGCCAGCCCGGCCTCGAGCGGCTTGTACTGAAGCACCACCTGGAAGTAGAAGGTCAGGAAGAGGAACGCCCCGAACAGGCCCGCGCCGATGAGCGTGGAGGCGAGGTACGCCCCACCCCGGTTGCGGTCCAGGATGATCCGCAGCGGCAGCAGCGGGTGGTTGGAGCGCAGCTCGATCACCACGAAGGCGGCCAGCAGCACCACGCCGGCGGCGATGAAGCCGAGCGTCGCGGTGGCGTCCCAACCGTCCTCGGCGGCTTTGGTGAAGCCGTACACCAGGGAGACCAGGCCAGCGGTGACGACCACCGCACCGGGCACGTCGTAGCGGGTGTCGCCGTGCGCCCTGCTCTCGGGCACCAGCGGGACCGCGAAGGCGATGGCGATGGCGGCCACCGGGATGTTGACCAGCAGACACCAGCGCCAGTCGGCGTACTCGGTGAGCACCCCGCCGAGCAGCAGGCCGACCGCCGAACCGCCGCCGGCGATGGCGCCGTACACCGCGAAGGCCTTGGCCCGCTCGGTGGCCTCGGTGAACAGGACGGTGAGCAGGGCGAGCGCGGCCGGGGCGAGCAGCGCGCCGAAGGCGCCCTGCAACGCGCGGGCGGCGAAGAGCATCCCGCCGGTGGTGGCCAGACCGCCGAGCGCGGAGGCCAGCGCGAATCCGGTCATGCCGACCAGGAAGGTGCGCTTGCGACCCCAGTAGTCGGCGATCCGCCCGCCGAGCAGCAGCAGCCCACCGAAGGCCAGCGTGTAGGCGGTGACCACCCACTGCCGGTTCGCGTCGGTGATGCCCAGGTCGGCCTGGGCCTGTGGCAGGGCGATGTTCACGATGGTGGCGTCCAGGACCACCATCAGCTGCGAGATCGCGATGACCGCCAACGCGATCCAGCGCCGCGGGTGCGGCGCCCCTGTCGACGTCCCGGCGCTGGGCGCGCCGGGGGCGGTCGAGGTGGTTCCGGGCATGGTGAAGCCTCTCGTGTTACGGATGTCGATGGATCAGGCCCGGGACGGGCGATCGGGGTGGTGGCAGAGGACCGGGATCAGCACCTGGTCGACGACCTGGGTGAGGAACGCGTCATCGGCGGGCAGGCCGTGCGCGAGGATCCGGGACATGGTGAGCGCGGGGGCCAGGTCGTGGAACAGCTCCCGTTCACCGGCCTCGGGAGGGATCTCCCCCCGGGCGGCGGCACGCACCAGGACGGCGGTGCTGGCCACCCTTCCGGCGGGCAGCACCTGGCGACGGACCAGTCGCTCCAGGTCGGGGTTGGTCCGCATGGCGAAGGTCAACGCCTGCATCAGGTCGCAGTCGGCCACGCAGATCGCGGCCGTGGCGCGCAGCAGCTCGATCAGGTCGCCGCGCAGCGAACCGGTGTCGGGCGGGTTGTGCACGGCCACCCGGCGGTCGCCCAGGGCGGCGACGACCAGCTCGGCCTTGCCGTCCCAGCGCCGGTAGATGGTCGCCTTGCTGACGTGGGCGCGGGCGGCGACGGCGTCGATCGTCATCCGGTCGAAGCCGACCTCGCGCAGCAGGTCGATGACCACGGTGAACAGGTCGCTGTCGGAGCACCGTGCGCCCCGGGCCGCCGGCACACCGGCACCCGCGCCCACCTGCTGACCGCCGAGCATCCCCGAACCCCCCCACGAAACGATGTCGTACTGACCCTAGTGCTCTGCTCGGCGTTCGTGCAGGCTTCTATGATTTGCGTCGCACCCGGTATCGAAACGATGACGTTCTCCGCCGATCAGGCCCCGGGTGCCAGCACCACCGGCACCGCCACCGTGTTGATCCGGGTGCCGTCGCGCGCGGACACCTCGTACACCTCGATGGTCCCGCGCTGCTCGCGGGCCGTGCGCCAGCCGACCACCACGCGGTACGCGCCCCGGCAGCCACCGCCGCAGCTGGCGGTGCCGAAGCCGGTGGCCACCTCCCGCCCGGCGGCGTCGAGAACCCGGACGCTGACCGTGGCCTCGAACACGTCGGCGGTCCCGGTGACGGTGAGCGGGGCGTCGACCCGGGTGCCGACGCCGGGGGTGGTGACCACGATCGGCGGCAGCACACCGGGGTAGTCGGACCGGCCTCTCGGGCTGCCCGCGCCGAAGCGGACCTGCCGCACGGTGGGGAACTGGGTGAGCGTCCACACCACCTGCGCCTCGCGGAGCCGCCCCGCCGGGTCGTCGGCGGACGCGACGGACGGCAGCACCGCCACGCCGTCGGTGATCCGGGTGACCTCGACACCGGCGGGTAGCAGGGTGGTCAGCCCGGCGGCGGACTCCGCAGGCGTCGGTCCGGCGGCCAGTTCGGTGAGCGCCAGCCGGGACGTCGCCACGGTGGCCGGCCGGGTGCGGCGAGTCGGCACGAGCTGCCCGGAGCGGACGAACCACAGCTCGACCGTCACCGTCGCCGTCACCGTGGCCGTCGCCGTCGCCGGCGGCCGGACGCCGGTGCTGGCCGGCGCCGACGTGCGCACCGGGCCGTCGGTGGACGACGGCGTCGCCCCGAGCGACCCGACGGGCGCCGGGTCCGGGGACCGGGCGGGTGGCGCGCTCGACGGCCCCGCGACGGGCGCCGGTCCGAGATCACCGGAGCGCGGAGGCCCGCACCCTCCCGCGAGCAGCGCGGCGACGAGCACCGGTGCGGTCAACCGGGCCGCGCGGGGCCGGCTCACCCCGTGCCGCCCGGAGCCGTGCCGGCCGGGTTACCGGTGTGGTCGCCGTCGAGCCGGTGCGCGGGGTCGCCGACCTGGGCGGGCAACTCCAACCGGAACCGGGCACCGGCGCCCGGTTCGCTGCGGACGCTCAGCACGCCGCCGAGCAGGGCGGCGTGTTCCCGGGCGATCGCCAGGCCCAGCCCGCTGCCGGGCGCGGAGCGCGACGGGTCGACCTTGTGGAACCTGTCAAACACACGCGGCAGGTGCTCCGCCGGGATCCCCGGACCCTCGTCGGCGACCTCGAAGACGACAAGCGGCCCCGCGTCGGTCACGGTCGCGGTGATCGCGCCGCCGCCGTGCTCGACCGCGTTCGCGACCAGGTTGGCGAGCACCCGTTCCAGCCGCCGCGCGTCGGTGCGCACCGTGACCGGGTCCCCGGAGACCAGCACCCGCTGCGACCAGCCGCGCGCCGCCACGATGCCGCGCAGCAGCGCTGGCGCGTCCACCGGCCCGACGCTCGGCCGCTCCTGCCCGGCGTCCAACCGGGAGATCTCCAACAGGTCCTGCACCAGGCGGCGCAGCCGGACCATGTCCCCGACCAGCAGGCGCGCCGCCGGCCGGGCGTCGTCGGGCAGCCGGTCCAGGTGCTCGCCCAGCAGCGAGGCCGCCGCCACCAGGGCGGTCACCGGGGTACGCAGCTCGTGCGCGACGTCGGCGGTGAACCGCCGCTCCCGGGCCTGCGCCGCCGACAACGCGGCGATCTTCGACTCCAGCGCGTCGGCCATCTCGTTGAACGACGCCGCCCAGTCGCTGAACTCGTCACGCCCGCGTACCGGCAGCCGGGTGGCGAGCAGACCCTCGGTGAGCGCCCGCGCGGCCCGGCTGGCCCGATCCACCGGCTCCAGGGTGCGGCGGGCCAGCGCCTGCCCCACCCCGGCGGCGAGCAGCACCACCAGCACCCAGCCGGCCAGCAGCGCGGTACGCAGCTGGTCGAGGTCGGCGGCGACGTCGTCCTCGACGGTGAGGACGTACAACTCGGCGGTCGAGCCGGGGATGCGACCACCGACCACCAGCAGGCGGGGGCGGTTCGCCGGCGCGGAACGCTGGTAGCCCAGCCGCCCCGCCGCGACAGCCGCCCGCAGGGGGACGCCCAACGTCGGGGCGTACGCGGGGTGCGACGGCCGGGCCGGACCGTCGACGAGCACCACGTGCCGCCCGCTGCCCTCGAAGCTGGTGAGCAGATCGGTGCTGCGCTGCTCGGTCAACGGCAGGAACTGTCCGGCGAGGACGAGCTGGTAGCGGGCGTCGGCGGCGGCCTGGTGCAGCGAGGCGTCCCACCAGGACTGCCGCAGCAGGAGCCCGGTCCCGCCGGCGAGCAGGCCGGCGGAGACCCCGGCGACCAGCACGAACGCGATCGTCAGGCGGCGCCGCAGGCGGCCCGGGAACACCCCGCGTCCGGCCATCGCCGGCCTCCCGTCAACCAGTGGACAGCTTGTAGCCGGCGCCGCGTACGGTCCGCACCAACCTCGGGTGCGCCGGGTCGTCCTCGACCTTGGCGCGTAACCGCTGCACCGCCACGTCGACGAGTCGGGAGTCGCCCAGGAAGCCGTGGTTCCAGACCAGGTCCAGCAGCAGCTCCCGGGTGAAGACCTGACCGGGCCGGCGGGCCAGCTCCAGCAGCAGGCGGAACTCGGTGGCGGTCAGCGCCACCTCGCGGCCGTGCCGCCGGACCACGAAGCTGCCCGGGTCGATCTCCAGGCCGCCGACCTCGATGACCGTCGACGTGACCGGCGCGCTGGCCCGGCGCAGCACCGAACGGACCCGGGCCACCAGCTCGGGTAGGTCGAAGGGCTTGCGCAGGTAGTCGTCCGCGCCGCACTCCAGTCCCACGACCACGTCGAGGGTGTCGGTGCGTGCCGTGAGCATCAGGATCGGCACCGTGCTGGTGCGCCGGATCTCCCGGCAGACCTCCAGGCCGTCGAGGCCGGGCAGCATGACGTCGAGCACGATCACGTCGACCGGGCGGGCCCGCCATGCCACCAGGGCCTGCCGCCCGTCGACGGCCGTGTCGACCCGGAAGCCGGCGCGGCGCAGACCGAGGGCGGTGACCTCCCGGATGGAGGCATCGTCCTCGACCACCAGCACGTGGCCCTCCACCAGCCGAGAGTAGACCCGCCGCCACGGTGCGGAGCCTGGCGGAACGGTCCGTCTCCACGGCCCGGCCGGCCCGTCGGGCGGCACCGACCACTCCGCCGCACAGCGGACGGGAGGCGGTCCCGTGGAACTTTCGTACGCCCCGGCGGGGTGACAACTGGGCCCCGGCATTGAAGACTAGCTTCACTCTGCCATGCAGATCGGTCAATATCTTACGGAGGAAGCGTGCTCACGAGACGAAACCTGCTCGTCGCCGCCGGCGCGGCGGTCGTCGGCGCCGTACCGCTGGCAAGCTCGGCCTCGGCCGCGTTGCCGCAGCTGGACATGGAGGCGCTGATCAAGGCCGCGCAGATCGATCCGCGTCGGCCGGACACCGCCCTCACCGAGGGTGCGAAGGACAGCGTCCTGCTCGTGGAACGCGCCCTGGCGGCGAGAGGGCTGCTGTCGTCGACGTACGTCGACGGGCACTTCGGCACCAGCACCATCGCCGCGTACGCGGCCTACCAGCGGTCGCTCGGCTACACCGGTCTCGACGCGACAGGCCTGCCCGGCCCGTCGTCGCTGCGGTCGCTCGGCGAAGGTCGTTACACAGTGGTCAGGGCGATCTCGCCGGGCAGCGTGGTGACCCTGCGCGGTGTGCAGGTCAACACGCGCACCAGGTCGATGCTGCTCGAGGCCGAACGCCTGCTGGGCCGTCAACTCGGCATCACGCAGGGCTCGTACAGCAGCGGTGTGGGCGCGTCCGCCGGCACGCACGACGGCGGCGGCGCGCTCGACCTCTCGGTCAGCGGGCTCTCGTCGGCCGTCCGGACGGACGTGCTGCGTCGACTGCGGACGGTGGGGTTCGCCGCGTGGCTGCGGACCCCGGCCCAGGGGGACTGGGGATACCACATCCACGCGATCGCGCTGTCCGACACCGACCAGTCGACCGGTGCGCAGAACCAGGCCGGCGACTACTACCTCGGTCGGAACGGCCTGGCCAACCGGGCCGCCGACGACGGGCCGGCGGTGAGCCCGAAGCGGACCTGGGAGGAGTACCAGCGCACGCTCTGACGGTCGGCGGGTCGACCGTCCGGCACGGCGACCGGTCCGGTGGCACCGCACGTCGGCCGACGTGCGGTGCCCGCGCCGATTGCCCCGCACCGCGGTGCTCCGCGCGCGACGTCCGGTCCGATCACCACTGGTGGGCCACGTCGAGGACGACCCGACTGTGCGCGCCCGGACCGGCGAGGACGAACGTGCGGAACGGCAGCCGTGCCCGTACGCCTACCGCGAAGGTGCTGTAGCCCTCGAAGCTGCCGCCGAAGACGACATCACGCAGGGTCGGGTAGCGCAGCAGGTTCGCGGCGTGCTCACCGACCGCGTACGGCACGGTGCCCTGGTGGGCGTCGTCGTACGCCGGTGCGCGCAGCGAGACCCGCAGCAGCGCGCCCCCTGCCGTGTACGGCGACAACGCCAGCCCTTCGCCCTCGGTCCACGTCTCGCCGTAGCCGACCGTGTAACCGTCGACCGGTCCGGCGAACTCGAACACCACCCGGTCGTAGCAGTCGTGCCGGCCGGTGCGGACGTCGACGAGCGGGGCGTCGCTGAGCGTGCCGGCCGACTTCTCCGCGCTGCCCCAGGCGATGCCGCAGTACGCCGACCCGGTCGTGGTGTCCGCCGCGGCGCTGCTGCCCGCGCCGACGACCAACCCGGCGAGGACGACCACCGCCGCCGTCAGTGCGCCTCTGATCCTCATCATGGTTCTCCCTTCCAGAGTCGGGGCCACGTGGCGGCGACACTGCCGGTGGCCCTCTGTCGCCACCGTCGTCCCGTCCCGGCACCGGCACTTCGCCGTGGCGTAACCGCTGGGTAACAGTGGGCGGATTCAGTCGACAGTGGGCGCCCGTCGAGGCGCTGGTCGCCGCCGACGGTCCGGCTGTCACCCGGGACCGGTCGGCGCGGGTCGCCGCGCTCATCGGCGGTATGACGCTTCCGCTATGTCGGACATCGGTCGGCCGAGCTCTAGCATTCACGTACATCGATGACTGGTGGCCGGTGGCCGCCGGCGACCGCAGGGGAGTGCGTGATGTTCCGACGACAACTGAGACGTACGGCGCTGGCCATGCTCGTGGCCGTGCTGGCGGCAGCCGGGGTGCAGCTCGCCACCGGAGCGCCGGCCGCCGCCGTGCGGACCGTCTACTACGACGCCAGCCGCACCGGGGAGTTCCGCACCAACTTCGACCAGGCCGCGCAGATCTGGAACAGCCGGGTCAGCAACGTCCGGCTCCTGGCCGGCACCCCGGCCAGCATCACCATCACCGTCGACGACGGCTGGCCCCGGGCACAACCGACAGGCCTCGGCTCCGGCCGGATCTGGATGGGCCGCACGGCGGTCAACCAGGGGTACGACCGCAACCGGATCGCCGCTCACGAGCTGGGCCACATCCTCGGCCTGCCGGACCGGCGCACCGGCCTCTGCACCGACCTGATGTCCGGCAGCAGCGCCCCGGTCTCCTGCCGCAACGCCACCCCCAACTCGACCGAGGCGTCCCGGGTGAACTCGCTGTTCGCCGGCAGCCTGGCCGCGCCCACCGCCGGCACCACGTACACCTGGACCGGCGAGGCCGGCGACGTCAGCCCGATGGTCGTCGGCGGACGGCCGGCCACCGAGAACTACCCGTTCATGGTGTACGTCTCCGGCTGCACCGGCACGCTGATCAAGGCCAACTGGGCGGTCACCGCCAAGCACTGTTCGACGCCGTCCTCGGTGCGGGTGGGCAGCGTCAACCGCACCAGCGGGGGGACCGTGGTCCGGGTGACCCGCGGGGTCAACCACCCGAGCGTCGACGTCAAGCTGCTGCAACTCGCGAGCTCGGTCACGTACGCCCCGGCCCCGATCCCGAGCACCTCCGGCGCGGTCGGCACCGCCACCCGGATCATCGGCTGGGGCCAGACCTGCGCTCCCCGGGGATGCGGATCCGCCCCGGCGGTCGCCAACGAGCTGGACACGTCAATCGTGGCCGACAGCCGGTGCTCGGGCATCAACGGCCCGTACGAGATCTGCACGAACAACACGAACGGCAACTCGGGTGCCTGCTACGGCGACTCCGGAGGCCCGCAGGTGCGCCAGGTCAACGGGGTCTGGAACCTGATCGGCGCCACCAGCCGGGCCGGTAACAACAACTCCACCTGCGCCACCGGCCCGTCGATCTACGTGGACCTGCCGTCCATCCGGTCCTGGATCTCCACCCAGGTCGGTGGCCTACCGGTCTGAGCACTGTGGAACGGGGTGGTCGGGGGCGCGAACGGCGTCCCCGACCACCACGGGGTGTCACCCACGTGTGACCGCTGTGCGGTACGGTGCCTGGCACATCGACACGTTCCGAGGTGGACCATGCCTGCTGTCGTCGCCCTGGTGCTGACCCTCGCCCTGACGCCCGCCCCGTCCCCGTCGACCACCTCGGGGCCGATCAGCGACCTGCTGGGGGGCGTCGGGCGGATCGTCGACGACCTGCTGGGCGGGGGTGCCGCGCCGGGTGCGACCCCGGCGCCGGCGCCCACCGCCGCCCCCACGCCCAGCACGTCGGCGCCCCCCGGCCGGCCGGCTCCGGCGGCGCCCGCGAGCACCCCACCCGCCCGGTCGACACCCTCGGCGTCGGCGGCACCCGGCCCGCGCGATCGTCCCGCGAACGTCCCGGACCCCCGGGGCAGCGCCGAGTCACCGCGCGACGGCGGCGCGCCCGCTCCGGCCGCCCCGCCGACGCTCACCACCCCCACCCGGGGCGGCTGGCCGCCCGCGTACTACCTGGTGCTCGCCGCTGTCCTCGGTGTCCTGGCACTGCTGCTGCTGTGGCGTCGCCGCCCGGTGGCCGTGGCGACCGACACGCCCGCACCGACCCCCGCGCCGCCCGCTCCCGATCCGGATCCCGGCCTGGTACCGGACAATGTCAGCCGGCTGCCGACCAACCTCAACGCCATCTACGAGCTGGGCCGCCTCGACGAACGACTCGAACAGGAGCGCCGGCGCCGCTCCTGAACGGCCGCGCTCAGTGCGCCGGCCGGGCCCCCTCGGGTGCCGGGATCGAATCGCGGTACGCCCCGAACGGTCCGGCGTAGCGGGCCGTGCCGTCCGGGTACGGCCAGGCGTTGGCGGTGCAGCCGTGCAGGCCCAACGTCTGCTGCTGCATCACCGGTGCGGGTCGCCCGCGTCGCGGGCAACGCTCGTGTCCCAGCCCGAGCCGGTGACCGACCTCGTGGTTGACCATGTACTGCCGGTAGGTGGCCAGGTTCGCGCCGTAGCCCGAGACCGCCTTGACCCAGCGGGCCACGTTGAGCACCACCCGGTCGCCGTTGCGGCACGACGTGTAGCCGTCCGGCACGTCCTGGCAGAGTGTGTCGCGGGTGCCGGGGGTGGCTAGGTAGATGGTGAAGTCGGCAGGGGTGCCCGCTCCCACCCGGCGCAGGCGCCACCTCCCGCCGGCCGTCCACCCGCGCGGGTCGTCGAGCGTCGCCGACACCTCCGCCGCGATCTCGGCCGCCGGCAGCCCGCGGATGTCGCGCTCCACCAGGACCCGGTAGCGCAGCAGGCGCCCGCGGGTGCCGGAGCCGGCGGTCGCCTGGGCGGCCGCCGTCGTCCAGCGGTTGCCGCCGCTGGCGGGGTAGCTGACCACGACGGGCGGGGGCGCGGCGCCAGCCGTCCCGGCGACTGCGGGCCGGTCGGTCGGCACCTGCCCCGCCGCGGGCTGCCCGCCGAGCGTCGGGCCGGCCGTGGCAGGGCTGGCCGGGCCCGGGTCGTTCGCACCGGCCACCGGCAGGTCACACCCGGTGAGCAGTGCCACCACCAGCAACGCCGCAGAGGTGGCGTAGCCGCGGCGGGTAGCCTTCGTCGACATGTCTCTCCCCTCGCGCGTCGCGCGGTGGCGACGCGGGGGAGAAGACGGGTGATCGCGGCGAAAAGTTGATGCGTCTCGGACTCAACCTTTCGCCGGCCCCGCCCGTCGGTACCGGTGTGGCACGGGGAGGGCACGCGGTGGCGCGGGGTGACGCGGAGTTCGTCGAGTTCGCGCAGGGGGCGAGCGCGCGCCTGGTGCACGCCGCGTACCTGATGACCGGGGACCACCACCGGGCCGAGGACGCCGCGCAGACCGCGCTGGTGCGCACGTACGCCTCCTGGTCCCGGATCCGCGACGACGATGCGTACGGCTACGCCCGCCGCATCCTGGTCAACCATCTGGTGGACGGGTGGCGGCGCCCGTTGCGGGAGTATCCGACCGAGGACGTCCCGGAGCGGCGGGGCGACGACGTGGCCGACGAGGTGGTCACGCGCCGCTGGCTGACCGCCATCCTCGGCGCGCTGAGCCCTCGCGAACGGGCCATCGTCGTGCTCCGCTACTACTTCGACCTTCCGGAGGCGCAGGTGGCGAGGGAACTCGCCATCTCCGTGGGCACGGTCAAGAGCACCAGCTCCCGGGCCCTGGAGAAGCTGCGCGCCGCCGGCCCGCTCGCGGTCGACAACAAGGAGGCGCGGCGATGACCGAGCTGGACCGGCTCCGCGACGCCATGCGGGCGATCGAGCACACGGCCGCCCCCCTCGACCTGGCCGCCGTCATGCGCGAGGGGCGACGGTTGCGGACCCGTCGACGGGTCGCCGGAGCCGGAGCGGCGACGCTGGCCGCCGCCCTGGCATCCGTCCTCGTGATGGTGGCGGTCGGCGCGCGGCCGGGGGACCCGCCGCCGGTCGACCGTCCGCCGCCGGTGGCCGTCGCCCCGACGCCGGTCGCCGTCCCGACGACGCCGACATCGGAGAAACCGACGCCGCCGCCGTCGACACCACCGCCGGAGCCGTTGGGCCGGATCGTCGACAGCGGGGTCCGGCACGGCGCCGACCAGCGGGTGTACTACGTCGTCGGTGTGTCGGTGCCCGGCCAGCCGCAGGTGTCCATCGGGTTGGCCGCCGGCCGCCGCGCCCCGGACGGCGCCCTGACCACGGACATCCTGGTCAACGACGTTCAGGGGTCCGACCGTAGCCCGGGGTTCCACCAGATCGGCTACGACGAGCGGTCGTCCGCCGCGCCGGTGCCCGCCTTCGGGTACTTCGTCGGCCCCGCCACGCGGATCGTCGGCACCGTGGACGGCCAGCAGGTCGAGGCCCGCCTCGCCCGGTGGAGCGTCGACCCGCAGGTGGTGATCTTCTGGTTCGAGCCGGCCGAGCTGACCCCGGGGCGGCGGCTGGACGGCATCGTCGCCCGTGACGCCACCGGTCGCCGCCTCTAGAGGAACGCCGGTCGACTCAGGCCGGGTCGGCGAGCCGACGCTCGATGGTCACCGTCGTCCCCTCGGCGGTGGAGACCAGCCGCACGTCGCCGTACGCGTTCATCAGCAGCGCGCCGCGCCCCCGGTCCATCGCCGGCCGGCGGTCCCGCCAGGTGCCGAAGTCGCGGACCGAGATCCGGATCAGGCCGCCGCCGACCTGGAGCCGGACCCGCACCTCCGGGCGGCTGGGTCGCTGCGCGTGCTCGACGGCGTTGTTCATGGCCTCGGAGGCGGCGAGCAGCAGATCCTCCAGCAGGTCCGCGCCGACGTCCAGATCGGCCAGCGCCACCCGTACGTCCCGGCGCAGCGCGGCGGCCGAGGTGGGCTCCGAGGGGTACGTCCAGGCGGCGTCCAGGTCCTCGCCGGCCGGTCCGGTCGGCGCTCCGGTGACCGGCTCGGCGGCGGTGCGGGACGGGTCGGGGTCGTCCGGCCCGGCCGCCGGGGCGTCGACGGTCGGCGCGGGAGGTTCGGTGGCGACTGCGGCCGGGGGCGCGCCGTCGCCTGTCGGCGCGGTGCCGCCGACCGGCGACGGGTCGGTCGGCGTGCCGGACCAGGCCCGGCGGATGGCGACCCGCACCCGCGCGATCAGTTCGGCGGCGGCGAACGGCTTGACCAGGTAGTCGTCGGCGCCCAGGCTCAGGCCGGCCACGCTGGCCTCCTCGCCGGCCCGGGCGGAGAGCACCAGCACCGGCAGTGTCCGGGTCGACGGGTCCGCGCGCAGCTGCCGGACCAGGTCGAACCCGTCGAGCACCGGCATCATCACATCGGTCAGGACCACGTCCGGCGGATCGCTGCGGATCGCGTCCAGGGCCTGCCGGCCGTCGTTGACCGCCCGCACGCGCCAGCCCTGCGCGGTGAGCAGCCGGCTCAGGTACGCCCGCATGTCGCTGTTGTCGTCGGCCAGCAGGATGTCCGCGCCGGCCAGTTCGTCGGCGCCCGGACCGGACGCCGCGGCGGTCCGCGGTACGTCGCCGGCCGGGTCGGCCAGCCAGCCCATGGCCTCGGCGGCGGCGGCGCGGGCCGCGTCACCCCGCCCGTCCGGCGCTGGTCCGGTCGCCGTGGCGTGGCGCGACGCCGACCGGGGCAGCGCCACCGTGAAGGTGGTGCCGACGCCGATCTGGCTGGACACCCGGACCTGCCCGCCCTCCAGGCGGGTCAACTCGTGGACCAGGGCCAGGCCGATCCCGGTGCCCTCGTGGCTGCGGGAGCGGGTGCCCTGCACCCGGTGGAACCGTTCGAAGAGCTTCGGCAGGTCCTGTTCGGCGATGCCGATGCCGGTGTCCGTGACGGTGAGCCGGACCTCCTCCTCATCGGCGTCCAGCGCGACCCGGATCCGCCCGATGAACGTGTACTTCAGCGCGTTGGAGAGCAGGTTGGTGACGATGCGTTCCCAGTTGACCGGATCCACCGTGACGGGGCCGGGCAGCGGCGGGCAGTCGACCTCCAGCACCAGCCCGGCCCGTTCGACGGCCGCCCGGAACACGCCGGCCAGCTCGGTGGTGAGTGCCGCGAGATCGATCACGCGGGCGTCGCTGGACGCCCGCCCGGCCTCCAGGCTGGAGAAGGTCAGCAGGCTGTTGACCAGGGTCAACAGCCGGGTGGCGTTCCGCCAAGCGGTCTCCACCCGCTCCCGCTGCACCGGCGCGAGCGGCGCGGCGGCGTCGGTGAGCGCGTCACCGAGCGGGCCGAGCATGAGGGTCAGCGGGGTACGGAACTCGTGGCTGACGTTGGTGAAGAAGTTGGTCTTGACCCGGTCCAGTTCGGCGAGCGCCTCGGCCCGGCGGCGCTCCTGCTCGTACTCCCGCGCGTTGCGCAGCGCGATGGACACCTGCTGGGCGAGCAGTTGGTAGAAGGACCGGTACGCCTCGTTCAGCCCACGGTTGGGGCTGACCCCGGCGAGCAGGACGCCGAGTGGCTGCTGCTGGTCGGCCGAGGGCAGCGGCAGCGCTAGCGCGGCGCGTACCGGGTCGTCCCACGGGCCGCCGGGCAGCGCCAGTTGCTCGGCGACACCACTCACCTCGGTCGGTCGGCCCTCGGCGGCGTCCGGCAGACCCCACGCGTGTCCGATCCGGCCGGGGTCGTCCAGGTGCACGGCGTCGGGCAGCCGACGCGGCACCGTGGCGTCGTCCGGTTTCCCGCCGACGCAGGCGACCCGCCGCAGGACCGCGCCGTCGCGCAGGTAGATCGCGGCGAACGGCACGTCCAGCGGGTGACCGCCGACCGCGGAGATCAGGCGCGCGCAGGTGTCGTCCACGTCGACGGTGCGCCCGTCGCCGCGTACGGACAGGTCGCGCAGCAGCCGCAGCCGCCGTTCGCCGACCACCTGCTCGGTGACCTCGCTGCACACGGTCAGCACGCCGACGGTGCGGCCGTCGTCGTCGCGCGCCGGGGCGTGCGAGACGCTGAAGTACGCCTCCTCGCGGTAGCCGGCCCTCTCCAGCAGCAGCTGCAGGGCGGGCACCCAGCTGGCGACGCCGGTGGCCATGGCCCGCTCGATCAGCGGGGCGAGGACGTCCCAGCCCTCGGCCAGGGTGACGCGCACGTCACCGCCGAGCGCGGCGGGGTGTTTGTCGCCGATCAACGCCGAGTACGCGTCGTTGTAGAGCTGGGAGAAGCGCTCGCCCCAGAGCAGCAGCATCGGGTAGCGGGAGGAGAGCACCACCCGGACCGCGGCGCGCAGACTCTGCGACCAGTCGCCGACCGGACCGAGGGGCGTACCGGCCCAGTCCAGGGCCGCCATCAGCCGGCCCGTGTCGCCGCCGTCGGTGAACAGATCCGTGCTGGGTCGTGTCACGTGCGACCCGGCCCCATCGCAAGCCCCCCGTTCCGGGCCCGTCGACCCCGCTGGTGTTACCTACCCATCCTGGCATCTCTACTCACCTGTGCCGACGCCGGCACCTACCGTCGAAGCGGTGGTGGTTCCGGACGAACGACCGATGCCCGCAACATCGATATCTGTCAGTGTCGCGGTTATCTCTCCAACCCCCGAGGAGCCCCCATGAGAGGCAGAACGCTGAGCGCGGGAACCGCGCTCGCCGTGTTCGCCATGACGGTGACCGTGGCCGCCCAGCCGGCGACCGCGTCGCCCACCACGACGACGACGCTGGCCCGGCCGATCGCCGCGTCCGCCGCCGCCCTGGCCGCACCGGACATCTCCGTCACGAACGTCCAGGCCCATCTGACCCAGTTCAACTCCATCGCCACCAGCAACGGCGGCAACCGGAGGGCCGGCTCGGCCGGCTACACCGCCTCGCTCAACTACGTCAAGAGCAGGCTCCAGTCGGCCGGCTACACAGTCAGCGAGCAGTACTGCTCCAGCTGCACGTACCCCTCGAACAACCTGATCGCGGAGTGGCCGGGCGGCCCGGCCGACCAGGTGGTCATGTTCGGCGCCCACCTCGACGGCGTCTCGGCCGGCCCGGGCATCAACGACAACGGCACCGGCTCGGCCACCCTGCTGGAGAACGCGCTGGTCCTGGCCGCGCAGAACCCGACCATGACGAAGAAGGTCCGGTTCGCCTGGTGGACCGACGAGGAGCAGGGGCTCAACGGCTCCCGGTTCTACGTCAACTCGCTCAACACCACCCAGCGCGGCTACATCAAGGGCTACTACAACTTCGACATGGTCGGCTCGACCAACGGGGGCTACTTCATCAACCGGGTCACCTCGACCACGGCGGCGCCGCTGAAGGCGTACTGGGACTCGTTGGGTCTTGCGCCGGAGGAGAACGTCGAGGGGCAGGGTCGCTCCGACGACTACTACTTCCAGCAGGCCGGCATCCCCACCTCCGGCTACGCGGCCGGCGCCAGCGCCCGCAAGACCAGCGCCCAGGCGTCCAAGTGGGGCGGCACGGCCAACTCGGCGTACGACCCCTGCTACCACCGCTCGTGTGACACCACGGCCAACGTCAGCGCCACGGTGCTGAACCGGGCGGCCGACGGCGTCGCGTACGCGCTGTGGCAGCTCGCGGTGGGCGGCGGCACCCCGACCAACGACTTCTCCGTGGCGGTCAGCCCCACGACCCGCACCGTGGCCCAGGGCGCCAGCACCACCGCCACGGTCTCCACGGCGACCACTGCCGGCTCCGCGCAGTCGGTGAGCCTCTCCGCCTCCGGCGCGCCCAGCGGGGTGAGCGTGTCGTTCAGCCCGACCTCGGTGACCTCCGGGGGCTCGTCGACGATGACCCTGACGGCGTCGTCGAGCGCGGCGACCGGCACCTTCACCGTGACGGTCACCGGCACCGGCTCGGTCACCCGCAGCGCCACCCTCACCCTCACGGTGACCGGCACCGGCGGATGCGCGGGCGGCCAGGTGATCGGCAACGGCGGCTTCGAGAACGGCACCACGCCGTGGACCGCGTCCTCCGGGGTAATCACCAACTCCAGCAGCAAGCCGGCCCGGACCGGGTCGTACAAGGCGTGGCTCAACGGGTACGGCAGCACCCGTACCGAGACTCTGTCCCAGGCGGTGACCGTGCCGGCCGGATGCGCCAGCTACACGCTGTCGTTCTGGACGCGCATCGACACCGCCGAGACGACTACCTCGACGGCGTACGACAAGCTGACCGTGAAGGTGGGTTCGACGACGCTCGCGACGTACTCGAACCTGAACGCCTCCACCAGCTACGTCCAGCGCACGCTGAACGTGGCCGCGTACGCCGGGCAGACGGTGACGCTGACGTTCACCGGCACCGAGGACGCCTCGCTGCAGACCAGCTTCGTGATCGACGACGTGACGTTGCAGGCGAGCTGACCGCGTACCCGACGAGAGGCGGGCCGTCGCCGGGACACCCGGCGGCGGCCCGCCGCGTCGAGGGTCAGGGGAGCTGCGGGTAGAGCGCGGTGGCGCCGCCGGCCAGGCCGGCCCGCACCTGGCGGCTGACGTCGTCGGCGAGGATCTCGTACGCGTCGGTCTCGATGCCGTCCACGGCGATCCGGGCGACCGTCTCGGGGTCGGACTTCGGGTCGGTGATAGCGGCGGTCATGTCGGTGTCCATGTAACCGACGTGCAGTCCGGCGACGCGGACGCCCCGGTCGGCGAGCTGGACGCGCAGCGCGTTGGTCATCGCCCACTCGGCGGACTTCGCGGCGCCGTAGGCCCCGTGCTTCGGGAAGTTGATCCAGGACAGCACGGAGAGGATGTTCAGGATCGTGCCGCCGCCGTTGCCGGCGATGACCGGCGCGAAGGCCCGGACCATCGACAGGGTGCCCAGGTAGTGGGTCTCCAGCTCCAGCCGGACGAGGTCCAGGTCGCCGTCGAGGAGGTCGGTCCCCGAGTCGATGCCGGCGTTGTTGATCAGCAGGTTCACGTCGCCGGCCAGCTCGGCGGCGGCGGCCACCGAGGCGGGGTCGGTGATGTCGAGGCGTACGGGTGTCACGCCGGGCAGGTCGACGGTGTCGGGGTTGCGGGCGGCGGCGTAGACGGTGGCGCCCCGCGCGGCGAGTTCGACGGCGAGGTGGCGGCCGAAGCCACGGTTGGCGCCGGTGACGAGGGCGGTGCTTCCGGAGATCTTCATGCCCGTCAGGCTAGCCGACCTGACTTCTATTAACCAAAGTCAGCTAGGTCACGACGATGCCCCTCCCGGATCGGGAATACGACCCCGAGGCCCCCACCGCCCACCCGGTGACGACTCGTATCCTTTGCGCGAACCTCCGCACGTGACAGAAGGGAGACGGTGTGAGCAACCAGGCCGAGACGTTGGAGTTCCAGGCCGAGGCGCGTCAGCTCCTCCAACTGGTCGTCCACTCGATCTACTCGAACAAGGACGTCTTCCTGCGGGAACTCATCTCGAACGCGTCCGACGCGCTGGACAAGCTGCGGCTGGCCACCCTCGTCGACAAGGACCTCGTCGCCGACACCGACGACCTGCACGTCGCCATCGAGGTCGACCGGGACGCCCGCACCCTCACCGTCCGGGACAACGGCATCGGGATGACCCGCGACGAGGTGGTCGGTCTGATCGGCACGATCGCCAAGTCCGGCACCGCCGAGCTGCTGCGCCAGCTTCGCGAGTCCGCCGACGCGCGCGCCTCGCAGGACCTGATCGGCCAGTTCGGGGTCGGCTTCTACGCCGCGTTCATGGTCGCCGACCGGGTCACCCTGCTCACCCGCAAGGCCGGCGAGACCGGCGGCACCCGCTGGGAGTCCGCCGGCGAGGGCACGTACTCGGTCGAGGCCGTCGACGAGGCGCCGCAGGGCACCTCGGTGACCCTGCACCTCAAGCCCGCCGACACCGAGGACAACCTGCACGACTACACCGCCGAGTGGACCATCCGCGAGATCGTCAAGCGGTACTCCGACTTCATCGCGTGGCCCATCCGGATGACCGTCGAACGCCCCGGCGTCGACGGCGCGGACGCCACCAGCGAGGTGCAGACCCTCAACTCGATGAAGGCACTCTGGGCGCGGCCCCGCGACGAGGTCGACGCCGCCGAGTACAACGAGTTCTACAAGCACGTCAGCCACGACTGGGCCGACCCGCTCGAGGTCGTGCACATGAAGGGCGAGGGCACCTTCGAGTACGAGGCGCTGCTGTTCCTGCCCAGCCACGCCCCGCTCGACATGTTCGCCCCGCAGGGCCGCCGAGGCGTCCAGCTCTACGTCAAGCGCGTGTTCATCATGGACGACTGCGAGGCGCTGGTCCCCACCTACCTGCGCTTCGTCAAGGGCGTCGTCGACGCGCACGACCTGTCGCTGAACATCTCCCGCGAGATCCTCCAGCAGGACCGGCAGATCCAGATCGTCCGCCGCCGCCTGGTGAAGAAGGTCCTCACCACGGTCAAGGACCTCAAGGCCAACCACCCCGAGCGGTACCGCACCTTCTGGACCGAGTTCGGCACCGTCGTCAAGGAAGGGCTGATCGACGACACCGACAACCGGGACACCCTGCTGGAGATCCTGTCGGTGGCGTCCACGAACGACGCCGCCGAGCCCACCGACCTGGCCGGCTACGTCTCGCGGATGAAGGACGGCCAGAGCGACATCTGGTACGCCACCGGCGACTCCCGGGCCACCATCGAGAACTCGCCGCACCTGGAGGCGTTCCGGGCCAAGGGCCACGAGGTGCTGCTCCTGACCGACCCGGTCGACGAGGTGTGGGTCGAGCGGGTCGGCGCGTACGACGGCCGGCAGTTCCGCTCGATCGCCAAGGGCGAGGTCGACCTGGACACCGACGAGGAGAAGCAGCAGGCCGAGACCGAGCGCGAGCAGCAGCGGCAGGAGTTCGCCGCGCTCGTCGAATGGCTGGGCACGACCCTCGCCGACAGCGTCCGGGAGGTCCGCCTGTCGTCGCGGCTGACCACCTCACCCGCCTGCGTCGTCGGGGACGCGCACGACCTCACCCCCACGCTGGAGAAGATGTACCGGGCGATGGGGCACGAGGTGCCGTCCACCAAGCGGATCCTGGAGATCAACCCCGGTCATCCGCTGGTCGCCGGGCTCCGCAAGGCCCACGAGCAGGGCGACGCCTCGCCGGCCCTGACCGAGACGGCGGAGCTGCTGTACGGCCTGGCGGTGCTCGCCGAGGGTGGCGAGCTGGCCGACCCGGCCCGCTTCACCCGGACGCTCGCCGACCGGCTGGCCCGCACCCTGTAGCCGGATCCACCCTCCGGCCGGCGGTCCGCCCAGCAGGGCCCCGCCGGCCGGTCAGGTCCCGTCTCGCGCCACCCACGGCGCGACCCTCGGCGAGCGCTGCACCGATCTTCGGCGGGTCGGCGGCACGGACGTCGCGCCGCTCTACGGACACCGGGAGCACGGCGTCCCCGACCGCTGATCGTAAACGGTCCATCATGGTCACTGCACAGTGTTCGATGCCCCGCAACCGGTGGCCGGAACGCCGAGCGCGGGCCGGTGAAGAACTTCACAGCGAGTGGGCGATCGTCACCGACCGTGCCTAACGTCGGTCGGGTTCGCCACTGCGGACACCACGGCCGGCAACGCCAAATCCCGCCCCCGGTCGTCGGAACCCAGTCAACCGGGCGGGAGCGGGGGACCCAGGTTCCTCGGTGCATGTCACCTCGGGGTGAAGCCGCCACCGTGCGGCCGGGCTCCTCGGCCCGAACCCGACAGCTCACCTCGCCGGCGTGGAGGAAAACTCACATGACGTCTGTTCACACGCCCCGTCATCGACGGGTCAGCACCCGCCGCCTCGCCGTCGGCACCCTGGCCGTCGGCGCGGTCACCGGCGCTGTCGCACTCTTCGGCCCGGCCGCCCCGGCGCAGGCCGCCGTCAACTGGGACGCGATCGCCAAGTGCGAGTCCGGCGGCAACTGGAAGATCAACACCGGCAACGGCTACTACGGCGGCTTGCAGTTCTCGCAGAGCACCTGGGCCGGTTACGGCGGCAAGAAGTACGCCGCACGCGCCGACCTGGCCAGCCGCGGCGAGCAGATCGCCGTCGCCGAGAAGGTGCTCGACGGGCAGGGCATCGGCGCCTGGCCGACCTGCGGCAAGAAGGGCGGCTCGTCGGGCGGCTCCGCCACCAAGTCGACGAAGTCCACCAAGTCGACGAAGTCCACCAAGTCGACCAGGTCCACCGAGTCGACCGCGAAGCCCAGCAGGTCCACGCGCGGCGAGCAGCCGGCGACGCGCGACCACGAGCGCACCGCGCCCGCGTCGAGCGGCGGGACGTACACCGTCAAGCCGGGCGACACCCTGTCGGAGATCGCCGACCACCACCGGTCGACCGGTGGCTGGCAGGCGCTGTACGAGCGCAACCGGCAGATCGTCGGCGCCGACCCGGGTCTGATCTTCCCGGGTCAGCGACTCAGCCTCTGACGTACGACGCGCGAACGCTCGGCCGGCTCACCGGTCGAGCGTTCGCGTGTGTGCCGCCCGGGGTCGCGGTCAGGCCGCCGACGCCGAGGCCTTCTGCTCCCGTTGTGATGCCGCCACCCCGGCGTTGCGGCCCCAGCGCGGAGCCGGCACCGCCTCACCGCGCCAGCCGGTGCGGCTCTCGGCGTCGCTGCCCCCGTCGGTCTTCTCGACCGAGGCGGATTCGCCGCGGGCCAGCCGCAGCGACTGCTCGGCGCCGGTGCGGGCCTCGCACGGCCACCCCTGCCCGGCGCACTGGAGATTGCGGCAGTGCCCCTCGTCGTCCGGCTCATGGGCGCCCAGCACGTCGACCGCGAGCTGCCAGAGCAGCGGGTCGGTCACGTCGTGCGGACGCTCGACGCGACGGCTCGGTCGGTTGCTGGTGTCGTCGGACATCATGGGCCCCCCTCGTCAGGCTGTTCCCTCCAAGGGTCACCCGTGGGCCGTCGGCTAAACCGCCGACCTGCTGTGATGTGTCACCGATCGCAGGAAACGCGACCATCAGTCGGGCAATAGCGGCATCTCGACACCGGGGTCGCGGCCGAGCAGCACCGCCCGGGTGAGCGCCGCCGATCCGAACCGGTCGCGGACCGCGTCGACCGCCGCGTCCAGTTCGGCGCCCGGGTCGGGTTGGAACGGCAGCTCCGGCTGGACCGGGTTGTCGTCGAGGTTGCCCACCGAGACGCCGATCAGGGTGACGCCCCGCCGGTCGATCTCGGGCTGGGTGGCCCGCAGCAGCGCCCGCGCGGCGGCGAGCACCGGCGTGGTGTCCGCGGTCGCCTTGCGGACGGTGTGCGATCGGGTGGCCCGCGTGTAGTCGCCGAAGCGCAGACGCAGCACCACCGTGCGTCCGGCCCGCCCGGCGGCCCGCATCCGCCGGGTGACCCGGTCGACCAGGCCGGCGAGGATCGCGTCCAGCTCCGCCGCCGCGTGCGGGGTACGGCTCAGCGCGTGCTGCGCGCCCATCGAACCGCGTCGGCGACCCACCTGCACTCCCCGTGGGTCACGGTTGTGTGCCAGGGCGTGCAGGTGCCGGCCCGCGCCCGCGCCGAGCAGCGAGACCAGCGCCGCCTCACCGAGCCGGGCCACGTCGCCGACGGTACGGATCCGACGCTCGCGCAGCTTCTCGGCCGTGATCGGGCCGACGCCCCAGAGCCGCTCGACCGGCAACGGATGCAGGAACGCCAGTTCGCCGTCGGGTGCGACGACCAGCAGCCCATCCGGTTTGGCCACCCCGCTGGCGACCTTCGCCAGGAACTTCGTGCGGGCCACGCCCACCGTGATGGGCAGGCGGACCTGCTCGCGGACCTCCCGACGCAGCCGGTCCGCGATGTCGGCCGGCGCCCCGACCAGCCGGCGCAGCCCGCCCACGTCCAGGAACGCCTCGTCGATGGAGAGCCCCTCGACCAGCGGGGTGGTCCGCCTGAAGATCTCGAACACCGCGCGGCTCGCGGCCGTGTACGCCGACATCCGCGGTGGCATCACGATCGCGTCCGGGCAGAGGCGACGTGCCTGCTGACCGCCCATCGCGCTGCGGACGCCCCGCGCCTTCGCCTCGTAGCTGGCCGCGAGGACCACCCCACTGCCGACGATCACGGGGCGGCCCCGTAGGCGCGGGTCGTCGCGCTGCTCGACCGACGCGTAGAAGGCGTCCAGGTCGGCGTGCAGGATGGTGGCCCCGGGCGACACGTACATATGTTCGCATGGCGTCGGTCGTGGCGACAGTGACCTGGGCGAACGCGGTCACGAGTCGATCAGTCGAGGCAGAACTCGTTGCCCTCGGGGTCGGCCATGACGAGGTGACCGGCGCCGAGCGGGGGAGCGGGCTCGTGCCGACCGAGCCGGGTGGCGCCGTACGCGACGAGCCGGTCGGCCTCCGCTTCGAGGGCCGCCATCCGTTCGTCTCCGGCGAGGCCGGGCGCCGCCCGGACGTCCAGGTGGACGCGGTTCTTGACCTGCTTGCCCTCCGGTACGCGCTGGAAGAACAGCCGTGGCCGGGACCCCTCGGGGTCGACCACCGCCGAGGCGTCGTTGCGGTTCTCCGGCGGCACGCCCATCGCGTCCAGTGCCTGCTCCCACGACTCGAAGCCGCTGGGCGGGCCCTGCACCTGGTAGCCGAGGGCCTCGGCCCAGAACGTCGCCAGCCCGGCCGGATCGGCGCAGTCGAACGTGATCTGCACGTCGCGTGGCATGGCAGCTCCCCTGATCTCGTCGGTCATGGTCCCAGCCTCCCGGAAATCGCGGACAGGATCGTTCCTCAACCTGTGCAACGATCGGCGGGTGACCGTCGAGGCGACCACCGAGCGCGTCCTGCGGTTGTTGGCGCTGCTGCAACGACGACCGTCCTGGACGGCCGCCGAGCTCGCCGCGCGGTTGCGGGTCACCGACCGCTGCGTCAGGCGTGACGTCCAACGCCTGCGGAATCTCGGCTATCCCGTGCGCGCGGTGTCCGGCGTCGGTGGCGGCTACCGGCTCGGCTCGGGCACCCGGCTGCCGCCGCTGCTGCTCGACGACGGGGAGGCGATCGCGACGGCGGTGTCCCTGCGGTTGGCCACCGGGGGCACGGTCGCCGGTGCGGGCGAGGCCGCCCTGCGGGCGTTGGCGAAGCTCGACCAGGTGATGCCCTCGCGGCTGCGCGCCGAGGTACGGGCGGTGCACGGCTCCACCGAGACCCTCGTCGGGCCGGTGGTCGAGATCGACGCCGAGCTGCTGGTGACGCTGGCGCGATCCTGCCGCGACGCGGTCCGGGTGCGGTTCGGCTACCCGGGACGGGACGGGGAGTGCGAGCGGACGGTCGAGCCGGTCCGGATGGTCACCACCGGCCGACGGTGGTACCTGATGGCCTGGGACGTCGACCGGGCCGACTGGCGCACGTTCCGGCTGGACCGGATGCGTACGGCGGTGGCCACGACCTGGCGTTTCCGGCCCCGCGCGCATCCCGATCCGGTGGCCTTCGTGCAGCGCTCGGTCACCGGGTCGCCGTACCGGTACGTCGCCCGGGTGCGGGTACGCGCCCACCCCGACGAGGTGCGGGCGTCGGTGCCGCCGCAGGTGGGCCGCGTCGAGGACGACCGCGACGGGTGGTGTGTGCTGGTCGTCGGCGGCGACGATCTGGACTGGTTGGCCGCGCACATCGCCCGCCTGACCTACGAGGTGCGGGTGGTGGAGCCCGCGGAGCTGCGGGACGCCGCCGCCCGTCTGGCACGCCGCCTCGCGGCGATGGCCGAACCCGCCGGATCGGAACCGGTCAGTCCTCGGCCGGGGCGGGCCGGGCCGGGACGGTGAACCGTCGCAACGACACCGCGCCGCCGTCCGGGGCGGTCCACTCTGCCGTGCGGCTGCCGGCGCACCGCCATCCGGTGCGTTCGTAGAGCGCGACCGCCGCGGCGTCCCGCACGGCGACCTCGAGCACCAGGTCCGTCGCGCGTTCGTGCGCCCACTGCCGGGCGCGGGCCAGCAGCGCGTCGCCCAGCGCCCGCCCGCGCGCGGTGGGCGCCACGAAGAGGCGGGCCACCTCGGCTGTCGGCCGGGTGGGCGGCCCCTGGGCCGGCTCGGGCACCCGGTGCACCGCCACATGTCCCACGATGGCCGCGTCGGCGGCGACGGCGACCCAGGCCCGTGCCGGTCGTGGTCCGCACAACCACCGGTGCGGGTCGGTGGGCCAGTTCATCGGGTACCCGTCGACCCGGTGGACCTCGGCGAGCGCCGCGACACATCCGTCCAGGTCGGTGGCGCGTCGCCGGCGGACGCGCGGCGCGATCACAGCTCGTCGAACGGGCGGGCGTAGCGGAACTCGCCCCGGATCGTGTCGCGCCACGCGTGCATCGGTCGGGCCATGAAGTACCGCGGACCCCACGGCTGCGGCGGGGTGACGCCCAGCTCCACGGCCGGCCGGAACCCGAAGCGCGGGTAGTAGTCGGGGTGCCCCAGCAGCACGACGAGGGGCTCGTCCCGCGCGTCGGCCGCGCCGAGCACCGCGTGCATCAGGGCGCTGCCGACCCCGCGCCGCTGCCGGCCGGGCAGCACGCCGAGCGGCCCGAGGCCCACCGCCACCGGCGCACCGGCCACCCGGCCGCGCGTGGCCACCACGTGCCCCACCACCTGGCCGTCCGGATCGACCGCCACCAGGGAGTACGCGGACACCCAGCTCTCGTCGGCGCGCAGCGCGTCGACGAGGGTGGCCTCGACGGGTACGTCGACACCGTCCTTGGCGAAGGCCGCGACGTGCACCGCCCGGACGGCGTCCACGTCGGCGGGTGTCTCGCGTCTGATCAGCACCGCGCCACTCTAGGAGGCCCCGACCGGCGTCTCAACGGGTTTGTCACGCCTCAGCCGACGGCTGTCGCCGACGGCGGGGCGCTGCCGCCCTGGGGAACCTCCGGGGTCATCAGTCGGATGATCTCCGCCTGGTCGGCGGGCGACGGCAGTCCCCATTCGGGCCGGTAGCCGTACACCTCGTGCAGTGGGGTGGAGCCGGTGCGGCCGTCCAGGATCTCCACGGCGTCGGTGCCGATCAGGCCGGGGTGTTCGACGCCGCACGCCTCGGCGACCTTGACCAGGTCGCGGCGCAGCGTGCCGAGGTAGTTGGCCGCCCGGACCGATTTCAGGGTCGGGTCGAGGCCCCGGGCCAGCCAGGCGTTCTGCGTCGCGACCCCGGTGGGGCAGGTGTCGGTGTGGCACTTCTGCGCCTGGATGCAGCCGATCGAGAGCATCGCCTCGCGACCCACGTTGACCATGTCGCAGCCGAGCGCGAAGGCCACGACGGCGTTGTCCGGCAGGCCGAGCTTGCCGGCGCCGACGAACACCACCCGCTCGTGCAGGTCGTGCTCGGCGAAGACCTTGTACACCCGGGAGAAGCCCTGCTGGAACGGGAGCGACACCGAGTCGGTGAAGATCAGCGGCGCGGCGCCGGTGCCGCCCTCGCCGCCGTCGATCGTCACGAAGTCGACGCCCCGGCCCGTGTCGCGCATCAGGGTGGCCAGCTCCTGCCAGAAGCCGAGGTCACCGACCGCCGACTTGATGCCGACCGGCAGGCCCGTCTCGGCGGCCAGCAACTCCACCCAGTCGAGCAGGCTGTCGCAGTCGGAGAACTCGGCGTGCCGGGACGGGCTGACGCAGTCCTGGCCGGCCGGGATACCCCGGGTCGCGGCGATCTCGGCGGACACCTTCGCCCCGGGCAGCAGCCCGCCGAGGCTGGGCTTGGCCCCCTGGCTGAGCTTGATCTCCAGCGCCCGCACCGGCGCGCCCGCGACCAGGTCCTTGAGCCGGTCCAGGCTGAACCGGCCGTGCTCGTCACGGCAGCCGAAGTACGCCGTACCGAGCTGGAAGACCAGCTCACCGCCGTTGCGGTGGTACGGCGACAGGCCACCCTCGCCGGTGTTCTGGAGGCAGCCGGCGAGCGCCGCCCCCTTGTTGAGCGCGGTGACCGCGTTGCCCGACAGCGAGCCGAAGCTCATCCCGGAGATGTTCACCACCGACTCCGGCCGGAACGCGTGGGCCCGTCCCCGGGCGGCGCCGAGCACCTTCGCGCACGGCAGCCGTACGTCGTGCCCGGCGCCCGGAGTGGACGGCGGCACGGCCCGGCCGAACGTACGGTGCTTGATGATGGGATAGCCGGGGGTGTACTCGATGTCGTTGTCGGTGCCGAACCCGAAGTAGTTGTTCTGCTGCTTCGCCGACGCGTACACCCAGCGGCGCTGGTCCCGGGTGAACGGACGCTCCTCGTTGTTGCCGGCCACGATGTACTGCCGGAGTTCCGGCCCGATGGCCTCCAGCAGGTAGCGGGCGCGACCGACCACCGGGAAGGTGCGCAGCAGCGCGTGGTCGCGCTGGATGAGGTCCCGCGCGGCGAGCGCCGCCATGGCGGCGGCGACGGCGGGTACGGCTCGACGGGCCCATGTCATGCCCGGGTCTCTTTCCGGCCGGGCGGCGGCCCAAACCGGCCCACGGGTGAAACGGCGCTGGTCAGCGCCGGGACCGGGTGCCGGCGACGATCCGGTCGACGGGACGGCAGCTCACCTCGACGGCGGTGCGGGTGCGCCCCGCACCGCCGCCGTTCGGCTCAGCGGTGCCGCAGACTCTGACGGACCGTGCCGCCGACGATCGCGCACCACGTGCTCGTGCTGAGCTTGCCGTTGCGCGGCAGGCCGTGCAGCACCTGGAGGTCCTGAACGGCCGCCCGGGTGGCGTGGTCGTACGCGCCGGTGACGGTGACCGCGTACCCCTTGGTGGCGAGGATCTCCTGTACGGCGGTGACGGGCGCGCCGGTGGCGTGCTGGTCCAGCTCCGGCGCCAGGGTCTCCCAGGTCGGGGTGGTGAGCGTGGCGTCCACGTCCACGGGGATGCCGTTGCGCGCCTGCCAGTCCTGCACGGCCGCGACGGTCGCGGCGTCGAACGTGCCGCTGACCGTCACCGCGTAGCCCCGGAAGGCGAGCAGGTGCTGCACGACCCGGACCGACGGCGAGTTGACGAACCGCCACAGGTCCGGCCAGCGGCGCGCGGGCACGTCACCGGCGCTGGTGCCCAGGGCCGCGTGCACCTGACGCCGCAGCTCGGGGAACTGGCGGTAGAAGGCCGCCCCCGGGCACGCGGTGGTGCGGAAGTCCCAGTGCCCGAAGATGTCGTACGCGTGCAGGCCGTACTGCCGGCAGACGGCGACGCAGAGCTTGACGAGCGAGTCGGTCAGCGCCTTCGGGGGCGTCTCGGTGACGTAGGTGCCCTCGTTCTCGATGCCGATGGCCCGGCCGTTCTCTCCCGGGCAGTGCGCCGAGATCATCTGCCGGTCGCCGGCTTCGAGGCGCTCCAGGCTGCCCCGGCGGCCCTCCAGCACGTAACCGCCGCGGCTGACCGTGAAGTGCTGGCCGGTGTCGGACCAGCCGTTGCCGTCCATGTGCAGGTCCTGGCAGTCGTGGGCCAGCTTCACCGCCTGCTCGCGGGAGTAGTCGGTGACGTTCGGGAACGCCATGTGGTGCACGATGATCTTGTTGGTGGGGATGGCGCTGACCGACAGCGGGTCCTTCGGCGGCCGCGCGGCCCACTCGTCGCAGCTGATGATCCAGTCCAGGTCGGTGCCCGGGGCGGCCTGCGCCGCGGCGGGGAAGGCGAGCTCGCTCCCGACGACGGCGACCGTGGCGGCGCCGAGACCGGCGCGCAGCAGCGTCCGGCGGTCCATTTCGGAATGCTCGACGTGCATGAAAGTCTCCTCCTGCGGCCGACGGCGGGGGGGATGAAAAGTAGCTCCAGTGGCCGCACGCACTCCGGAGAATATTGCCAAGTCTCGCCCGCGCGCTAGGGAGCGTCTCTCGGATCAAGGCGGCTCGTTGACGAAGCGTGCCGGTTCGTCGATGGATCTCTGATGACATGTGGGCTCGGATCGAGCCGTATCTGCCGGACCGGTCGCCGCGACGCGGCGACCGATGGGCTGACCACCGCGAGGTGATCGAGGCGATCGCCTGGAAGTACCGCACCGGCTCACCATGGCGGGACCTTCCTGACGAACTTGGCTCTTGGAAGGGCGCCTACTCCCGGTTCCGTCGCTGGACACTGGATGGCACCTGGCAAACCTCTTAACCGCGGTGCAGACCGACGCTGACGCCGCACGCGGTAGCCGACCGTCATGTCAGACGTAGGCAGTAACCGACCCATGTGCGGGACGCGTGCCGCTTGACGGACTACTTGCATTTTGCAAGCATGGCCCCATGAGCCTCTTCATCACCTGCCCGGTCGAGAGCGTTGAGCGCGCAACCGCCTTCTACACCGCCCTCGGCTGGGCCCTTAACGCCGAGATGTCCGACCACAACGTATCGTGCTTCGCGATCGCCCCCGAGCAGTACGTCATGCTCGGCAGCCGCGAGATGTACGCGAGCGTCGGCGGAGTCGAAGAGCTGATTGGCGGACCTCAGACGCCCTCGAAGGTCACGGTCTCGTTCGACCTGGGCAGCCGCGAGGCGGTCGACGAGCTCATCGACCGCGCGGGCGCCGCTGGCGGGCGGATCGGTGACACCGACGACTACCCCTTCATGTACCAGCGTCAATTCGACGACCCCGACGGCTACCACTACTCACCGTTCTGGATGAAGGCGGACGCCGATCCGACCGCGTGAGCGACCTCGCCGCGGCCCTCGACATCGTCGGAGCACGGTGGGCCCTGCTCATCGTGGAACGGCTGCTCGACGGGCCACAACGCTACGGCGATCTGCAGCGCGACCTCGGTGTGCCGACGAACATGCTCGCGACACGCCTGCGCGAGCTCGAAGCGGCTGGCGTGCTGTTCCGCCTGCCCCTTCGACACAACACCCGGGCCTATGCGCTGACCGATCGCGGGTTCGCCTTGCGCGAGGCGATCGTCGCACTCGGCAACTGGGGCAAGAACGACGCCTAGGCGACTGGTGTTAAACGATGGCCGTCACTGGCGTGGCGGCCATCGTTTTCTATCTATTTCAGGTAGTTTGTTGGTGTGGCGTTGGGTGTGGCTTCACAGCAGTTGGACCTGCTGGATCCGGTGAGCCGGTTCTGCGACGAGGCGTTACCGGCCAACTCGATCTTCACGTTCTTGCATGAGCATCGGGAGGCGCTGTTCCCGGACGGGCTGTTCACCGACCTGTTCGCGGCGGTGGGTCGCCGGTCGGTGCCGCCGTCGGTGGTGGCCACGGTGATGGTGCTGCAACGCCTCGAGGGGTTGTCGGATCGGGAGGCGGTGGACCGGCTCATGTTCGACGCTCGTTGGCGTTACGCCGCGGGGGTCGGTGGCTGGGACGGGGCAGGCCGGGTGGGGTTCGCCCACACGGTGCTGGTCGACATGCGGGAACGGCTGCGTCGTTCGGACCGCCCGGACCCGGATCTTCGAGGTGGCGTTGGATGCCGCTCGGGCCGCCGGGCTGCTGGGCCGGCGGCGGGTCCTGGACTCCACGCCCTTGTATGACGCGGTCGCGACGATGGACACGATCACGTTGATCCGCTCGGCGATTCGGGGTCTGCTCGCCGCCGCCGGCGGTGACCTGGTCGGGCGGTTGCGGGCGGTGCTGTCCAGCGGTGATGACTACACCACGACCGGCAAGCCGGTCATTGACTGGGACGACAAGACCGCCCGCGACGCCCTCGTCGACTCCCGTGCCCGCGACGGTTACGCCCTGCTGGCCGTCCTCGACGGGCTCACGGACCTACCCGAGTCGGTCGGTCAGGCGATGCGGCTGCTGGCCACCGTCCTGGGTCAGGACCTGGAATCAGGCGATGACGGGACCTTGCGGATCGCCCGGAAAGTCGCCCCGGATCGGGTGATCTCCACCGTCGATCCCGAGGCCCGGCACGGGCACAAGACCAGCCACCGCGGCTTCGACGGCTACAAGGGCCACATCGTTGCCCCGGACGTCGAGGCCGTCACCGCGACCGTGGTCACCGCTGGCAACGTTGGGGATGTCGAACCGGTCGCCGGGCTCATCGCCGACCTCACTGACCCGGCCGTCGCCACCGACACCGCCACCGACACCGCCACCGCCACCAACACCGCCGCCGTCTACGGTGACGCGGCCTACGGCGCCGGCGAGGTCCTCCAGCGGCTCGACAGCGCCGGGATCGACGCCAAGACCAAGGTCCAGCCGCCCGTCGCACCGACCGGGAAGTTCACCAAGGACCGCTTCGACATCAACCTCCAAGATGCCACGGTGACCTGCCCGGCCGGCACCACCATCCCGATCCGGCCGGTCAAAGGCCACGCCCGCCACGCCGGCAAAGCCGACTTCGGCACCGCCTGCGCCACCTGCCCCCTCCGCGGGCAGTGCACCGACTCCAAGACCGGCCGCAGCATCACCATCGGCCACCACGAAGCCCACCTCACCGCCGCCCGCACCCGCCAGCAAGATCCCGCCTGGCAAGCCGACTACCGCGCCACCCGACCTAAAGTCGAACGCAAAATCGCCCACCTCATGCGCCGCCGCCACGGCGGACGACGCGCCCTCATGCGCGGCCGGCACCGCGTCGCCGCCGACTTCACCCTCCTCGCCGCCGCGGTCAACCTCGCCCGACTCGCCACCCTCGGCCTCACCCACACCCTCCACGGCTAGGCCCTCAACCCCGCCTGAGGACCACAGGCCCCGGCTGATCCCACCCGGCAAACGCTCCGAAGGGCCTGCATCGCCGCCCCAGCAACGGTTTCAACACCCGAAACCCTCGAACCAGCGCACCGAACCGACACCACCACGCGATAACGGCGGTCGACCGGGACCCGGTCAACCGCCGTCTAACACCAGCTACCTAGACCTCGCCCACCGCAGGTCGGGTTTCCCCGTGGGCCACCGGGGGTAGGTCGGGGCCGACCGTTCCGGCTGTCCCCGCGTGAAGGAATGACCAGATGAGTGACAACGTCAGCGACGCGGTGGGCGACGCCCTCCGCTCGGTGATGCTCTTCCTGCCCAAGGCCGTCGCCTTCCTGGCGATCCTGGTGGCCGGATGGCTGATCGCCAAGGCCGTGCTGAAGATCGTGGAAAAGGTCCTCGAACGGGTCGGCTTCGACCGCGCCGTCGAGCGCGGCGGCGTCCGCCGCGCGTTGAGCCGATCCCGGTACGACGCCAGCGACATCGTCGCGAAACTCGTCTACTACGCGGTGCTGCTGTTCACCCTCCAGCTCGCCTTCGGCATCTGGGGACCCAACCCGATCTCCGACCTGCTCGGCGCGGTCATCTCGTGGCTGCCCCGTGCGTTCGTGGCGATCGTCATCGTCGTGGTGGCCGCGGCCATCGCCAGCGCCGTCAAGGACCTGATCGGCGGCGCGCTCGGCGGCCTGTCGTACGGCCGGGTGCTGGCGACCATCGCCTCGGTGTTCATCCTCGGCCTCGGCGTCATCGCCGCGCTGAACCAGATCGGCGTGGCCACCGCCGTCACCACGCCCGTGCTGATCGCCGTGCTGGCCACGATCGGCGGCATCCTCGTCGTGGGCGTCGGCGGTGGACTGATCCGTCCGATGCAGAGCCGCTGGGAGTCGTGGCTGACCCGCGCGGAGCAGGAGTCGCAGCTCATCGCCTCGCACGCCCGCGCCTACCGGGAGGGACGCCGCGACGCCGAGGCCGAACTGGCCCGCGCGTCGGCCCCCGCCAGCGATCCGGAGCAGACCCAGATCGTGACGCGGCCGGCCGACACGGACGCCACCCAGGTCGTGACCCGGCCGGCGGTCGACCCGGACGCCACCCAGGTCGTACGACCCTCCGCCGACTCCGAGGCCACCCAGGTGGTCGCCCGCCCCGCCGACTCGGAGGCCACCCAGGTGGTCGCCCGCCCCACCGACCCGGACGCTACGCAGGTGGTGAGCGCCGACCCGGAGGCGACGCAGGTGGTCCGCGGTGGCACCGACCCCACGGTGCCCGGGCAGCGCCTCGGCGACGACAGCGAGGCCACCACTGTCATCCCGCCGGTCGACCGGCGCTGACCGTCAGCGGCACGGCGGGGCGTGATCTTCCGGGATCCCGCCCCGCCTCGTCGTTACGCCACGCCCCGAAAACGCTGGCCGAGGCCGAGAGGCTTGTCTAGCATCGCCGACATGACCTGGCGATGTTGATCCAGCGGCGTAGGCCGATCCCGTGGACCGCCACGGACACCGCACGTCCGGTGTCCGTCTCCACTCCCACGGGAAGGCCCCATGATCCACATGATCCCGCGCGTGCCCGACCCGGCGCTCCGCCGGCTGACCCGCACCCTCTACGGGTACGCGTTCCTCAGTGACCTCGTCCTGCTCTACCCGCTGTACGTGGTGTTCTTCGCCGACACCGGGCTGTCGGTGGGGCAGATCTCGTCGCTCTTCGTGCTCTGGTCGGCGGCCGGCATCCTGTTCGAGGTGCCCTCCGGCGCGTGGGCCGACGTGGTGTCCCGCCGACTGCTGCTGTGTCTCGCCCCGCTGGTGACCGCCGCCGGGTACGCGCTCTGGGTGCTGCTGCCGTCGTACCCGGCGTTCGCGGTCGGTTTCCTGCTCTGGGGCGCCGGTGGCGCGTTGGTCTCCGGCGCGCTGGAGGCGCTGGTCTGGACCGAGTTGGACCGGCTCGGCGCGGCCGGCCGGTACGCCCGGGTGCTGGGGCGTGCCCGGACGGCGGGTGTGCTGGGCGTGGTGCTCTCCGGAGTGCTCGCCGGCCCGGTGCTCGCGGCCGGCGGGTACCCGGTGGTGGGCGCGGCGAGCGTGCTGGCCTGCCTGCTCGCCGCCACGGTCGCCGCCCGGTTCCCGGAGCACCGCGCCGCGCCCGTCGCGGGGGAGTCTGCCGCACCCGACGACGGCGACCTGGGCTGGTGGGAGACGCTGCGGGCAGGGGTGGCGCAGGTCCACACCCGCCCTGCGGTGCGGTCCGCCGTGCTGCTGGTCGCCGTGGTCGCCGCCGACTGGGGCGCCCTGGACGAGTACATCCCGCTGCTGGCCCTGGACACCGGTGTCGGGGCGCGCGCCGTGCCGCTGCTGCTCCTGCTGCTCTGGGCCGGGGTGACCGTCGGCGGGCTGCTCGCCCCGGCGGGGGAGCGGCTGGGCGGCCGGGGCTACGGGGCGCTGCTGGGCCTGGTCGGTGTCGCGCTGGCCGGGGGCGCGCTGCTCCGGCATCCGGCCGGTTTCGTGCTGCTCGCGGTGGCCTTCGGGGCCGCGCAACTGGCCACCGTGCTGGCCGACGCGCGGCTCCAGGCACGGATCACCGGCGACAGCCGCGCCACCGTCACGTCCCTGGCCGGGATGGCCACCGACCTGCTGATCATCGGGACGTACACCGCCTACGGACTGCTCGCCACGGCGGTGGGCAACGCGGTGGCCTTCGCGGTGACAGCCGGGCCGTACCTCCTCCTGGCCCTGGTCCTGCTGCGGCGCCGCCGGCGCCCGGCGGCCGTGCCCGTCGGCGTCGCCGTGCCCGGTTCGACGTGAGGACCGCGCCCGGCGGCGGCCGGATCGGGCCGCCGCCGGGCACCGACGCTCAGCCCGCCATGTGCAGGAACGACCACTGGTGGCCGTCGAGGTCCCGGAAGCCGCGCATGTACATCGGACCGTTGGTGAGACCCGGACCCAGCGACTCCCCGCCGGCCACGACAACCCGGTCGACCAGCTCGTCGACCTGCTCGCGGCTGGACGCCGACAACCCCACGACGACCTCGCGGCTGGTCGCCGTGTCCGTGACGGCGACCCCGGTGTACGCCTCGAAGGCCGAGCGGACGTGCAGCACCAGCCGGGTGGTGTCGGAGATGGTGAGCAGCATGCTGTCGCCGGTCGGCCCTGTCTGGTCGGTGGTGAAGCCGATCGCCCGGTAGAACTCCGCGGCGAGGGTCAGGTCGCGCACCGCCAGGTTGACGAAGGTCATTGTCATCGGAGGTCTCCGTTCGACTCGAGCAGCACCTTCAACGCGGTGAGCCGTTCCCGCCAGTACGCCGTCAACTCCGCGGCCTGCTCGGCTCCGGTCAGCTTCTCGTGCAGGACGCTGACCCGGGTCTTCGACTCGCCGACCGCGTCGAAGCCCACCACGATCCGGGTGGGACCACCGGCCCAGTCGGCCCGGAAGCTGCGCGGCGCGGTGGCGGTGCGTACGCGTACCTCGACGTCGGGCAGCCAACGGGCGCGCGCCGCGTCGTCGGCGAAGGCCTCGAACAGCCGCGGTGCCGGCGCCCCCACCGTCCGGCTGGCGCTTGCCTCGAAGCCGCCCCCGCGTCGTTGGCCGGGTGCGCGTAGGCCGCGCGCCTGCTCGTACCCGACGGTGATGCTCTGCGCCCACCAGCCCGGCACCTCGTGCTCGGTCACCAGATGGCGGGCGATCTCGGTGTGTGTCCGGGTGGCGGCGGACACGGCGTCGAGCACGGCGAACCACTGCGCCCAGCCGCGTCCGGTCCGCTCGCGGACGAGGTCGTCGGAGATCCGCTCGGTCTGCGCGGCGGCGGCCGGCGGCACCGGGTCGGAGGCAGGCGCGGTGGCCCGACCGATGAGGTGCCGGCGGGCGGTGGTGTAGCTCTCGCCGGTCTTCGCCATTCGGGCGCGGACCCGGTTCTTGAACGATCGCTGGTTGGTCATCACATGCTCCCGGTCGACGGCGCGGTCACCGGGACCCACGCTCCCGCCGACCCCGCCGGAGTGGGGCATGTGGCACCTCGTCGCGAGGGCTCCGGGCCCCCTCTGCCTCCGCGTGGCCGGCGGCGTGAGCGCCGGGAGGGAGGTGCGGCGCGGGACGGCGCCGACGTCATCGTACGCCGGGGCGGGCGCTCGGCGCAGCCGTCAGCGCTGCTCGCCGTCGAGGTACACCCACCGCCCGTCCTCACGGACGAACCGGCTTCGCTCGGTCAGCGTGCCGGCCTGGCCAGCGTCCCGGTAGTGGGCGTGGAACGTGACGGTGCCGGCGCTGTCGAGCAGACCACCCCGCTCGGTGTCGACGATCTCCAGGCGGGTCCACCGCTGCCCCGGGTCCAGGTCGAGAAGGGCGGGTCGCGTCGAGGAGTGCCAGCTGCGCAGCAGGTAGCCGCTGTCGCCGAGGGCGAAGGCGCTGAACCGGGACCGCATCAGCGCCTCGGCCGTCGGCGCCTGGGTCGCGCCGCCGTGCACCGGGGCGCAGCACTGCGCGTACGCCTGCCCGGATCCGCACGGGCACGCCCGCCCCGTCGTCGCGTTCGCCCGCCGCCGCGCACCACCCTTGCCCACGCCCACATCCTGCCGCACCCGTCCGCGGGCCCCGACGCAGGCCGACGGGTTGACGCTCGTCCCTAGACTCGCGGCATGACGCGCTCGCCCGCGGTGCCGCTCGCCCCGAACGTCTGGCGCATCCCCACCATCGGCCGGTCGGCCGTCAACTCGTACGCCTTCGTCGACGACGACGGCAGCGTCACGCTCGTCGACTGCGGGGTGGCGAAGGCGCCGGCCCGGATCGTGCGCGGGCTCGCGGCGATGGGCAAGGTGCCGGCGGACGTCACCCGGATCGTGCTCACCCACGCGCACCCCGACCACGCCGGTGGCGCGGCGGAGATGTCCCGCCGCACCGGTGCCCCGGTCGCGGCGCACGCCGCCGACGTGCCGTACGCCGAGAAGGGGCGCGCGCCGACGAGCGACCCGGCGGTGACCGTCGGCCGGATCCTCTCCCGGGTCGCCGGCGGCCGTTTCCCGGCGGTCGAGGTGGCGCAGCCACTTGCCGACGGCGACGTGCTCGACGTCGGCGGTGGCCTGCGGGTGGTGCACACCCCCGGTCACTCGCCCGGTCACGTGTCGCTGCTGCACGAGCCGACCCGCCTGCTGGTCACCGGGGACGCCATGTTCAACGTGCTCGGGGTCCGCTACTCGCCGAAGATGCTGTGCAGCGACTTCCGGATGACCCGGCGGACCGCCCACGTCCTCGGCGAGTTGGAGTACGACACCGCCGCGTTCACCCATGGCCCCGAACTGACCGACAACCCCCGGGCCCGGATCCGCGCCTTCCTCTCCCGACACCGTTGAGCGTGCCGGGGCGCCGCCGTCACAGCCAGCCGGAGCGGCGGAACAGGCGGTACAGGGCCAGGGCGGCCACCGCCATCAGGGTCAGGGCGCCGGCGTAGCCGTAGCGCCAGGCCAGCTCCGGCATGTGCTCGAAGTTCATGCCGTAGATGCCGGCGACGCCGGTCTGGGTCGCCGCGATGGCGGCCCACGCCGCGATCTTGCGCATGTCGTTGTTCTGCTCGACCGCGAGCTGCGCCAGGCGGGACTGGACGATCGAGGTGAGCAGGTCGTCGTACGCGGCCACCCGGTCCACCGCCCGGCTCAACCGCCCGTCGACGTCGACGAACCAGCGGTGCAACGCACGGGGAGGGCCGGCCGAGCCGTCCGGGGCGAGCAGTGTCCGCAGCGGAGCCTGCAACGGCAGGACCGCCCGCTTGAACTCCACCACCTCCCGTTTGAGCTGGTAGATGTGCTGGATGTCGGCGGAGCGGTCGCGGGCGAACACCGCCTCCTCCACCCGTTCCAGGTCACGTTCCACGTGCCCGGCCACCTCCAGGTAGGAGTCGACCATCCGGGCGCAGACCGCGTACGCGACCGCCCACGGGCCGGTGGCCAGCAGCGCGGTGCGGCGTTCGATGTCGGCCCGTACGCTGCGCAGCGCCCCGGCGGCGCCGTGCCGCACGGTGAGGGCGAACCGGTCGCCGAGCAGCACCATCACGTCGCCGGTGTCGATCACCTCGGAGGTGTCGGTCAGCTCGTCGTGTTCGACGTACCCGGCGGTGCGCAGCACCAGCACCGTCACCGACCCGTGTCGCTGCACGGTGGGCCGGTGCCCGTCGGCGAGCGCCTGTTCGACGGTCAGCTCGTCGAGGCCGAAGGTCCGGCCCACCGCGGCGAGCACCGCCGGGCCGGGGTCGTGCAGGCCCAGCCACACGAAGGCGTCGCGTCCACGTCGGGTCCGGGCGTACGCGTCGGCGTAGTGCGGGCGGCCCGGCTCCCGCCGTCCGTTGACGTAGACGGCGCAGTCGACCACGGCGTCCGGATTGGATCGGCGAGGGGCGGGGGAGTCGTCCTCGGCCCGTCCGAGCAGGCGACGGGCCAGCGCGCGTACGCCCCGACGGGCCCGGTCCCGTACCGCCCGCTGGTCCACCACCGTGTTCCCCCGTCGTCGGCGTACCGCCCCGATCACCGATGGTGTCACCGCATTCTGCCCAACGGGGTCGGGCGTGCGACAGGCGGGCGGCGGGGCTCAGGCGGTGCGGGTGGCGAAGACGACGATGTTGTCCACGTAGTTGCCGGTGGCGGAGTCGAAGGGCCCGCCGCAGGTGATGAGGCGCAGTCCGGAGGCGTCCGCCGGGCCGTAGACCAGCGTGCTGGGGAAGCGGTCCTTGGGGTACGCGCGCACGTCGTCCACAGTGAACGTGGTGACCCGGGAGTCGGCGCGGGTGACCTCGATCTCCTGGCCGGCGCGCAGGCGACCGAGGTCGAAGAAGACCGCCCGGCCGGCCGGTGAGTCGACGTGTCCGACCAGGACGGCGTTGCCGGTCTCGCCAGGGCTGACGCCGTGCCGGTACCAGCCGGCGACGGTGGGCCGGTCCAGGGGTGGCACCTCCAGCACCCCGGCGGCGTCCGCGCCGACGGGGACGATCTCGGCGCGTACGTCGATGGCGGGGATCCGTACCCGCACCGGCGCGGCGCGCGGCAGCGGTGGCAGGTCCGGCGCGGGGTGGGTGCGGGTGGGCGCGTGGGCCGGCGGTCGTGGTGGCCGCGCCGGGTCGGCGGTGAGGCCGACGGTGATCAGTCCCAGCCCGGTCACGCCGAGCAGGGCGACCACCGCCGGCAGGGTCCGCCGCCACCACACGCGCACACCTCCGTATGGGATCGTCGGGGTGCCCGCGCCGGGATCACCGGCACGGGCACCCGTCCTCAGGGATGGAGCGGGTCGCCGGTCAGGCGACGGCGGACACCGGGCGGCGCCGGCGGAACAGGACGACCGCGCCGGCGACGGCGGTGCCGAGCAGGGTGCCGCCGGCGGCGAGGGCGCCGGTGTCGCGGCTGTCGCCGCCGGAGCCGGCCGGTGCGCCGCCGATCGGCGTGACGGTGAACGTGGCGCTGCCCGCCGCGCTGCCGTCGCCGCAGGTGGCGGCCACCGTGTACGTGCCCAGGGTGAACCCGGCGGTGAAGAGTTCGGCGCTGAGGCCGCCGCCGGCGGCGGCCGTGGTGGATCGGACGTTCTGGTCGCGGTCGGGGCCGGTGACGCGGAAGAGGGCGTCACCCGACTTCGGGTTGCAGGTCGTCGCGGTGAGCACGACGGTCCCACCGACCGGGGTGGTGGCCGGTGACACGGTGGTGTCGGCCAGCGCGGCGCCTGGCAGCAGGAGTGTGCCGAGGCCCACGCCGAGCGCCGCTGAGCAGAGTGCTGTTGAGAGCTTCATACGCGTCTTCCCTCACTTTTCGTCCGCTGACTGCGTGGGACGTCGTTCGGGTGGCCAACTCCGTGACTAGCACCGGTGTGCCCAACACTAGGTGGGTTGGGACCTCGATCAGGTGAAAATGAGAAATCCTCGTTGCCGTCACGTGTCCACCCGAAGGCGGGGAGAGCTGCCCGAAGGCCCGGACGGGCCGACCGGCACCGGTGCTCCGTCGATGTCTCCTGCGGTCGGGCTGTCGTCCCTGGGGCGATGGCGAGGTATCACGTCGCCTGTCCCAAGACCCGTGCCACGCCGGCACCGCTCGCCGGTCTCCACCGGGTCCCGAGGTGGCCGCTGATCGCCCGGGTGGCGGCGCGTGGGCCGGCCGGGCCGTGTGGCAGCGTGGTGCGGGTGACCGACTCCGCGCCGCTCGACGTCGACCTCGCGCTGCTCGGCGGCGGAGGCGCCGCGTCGCTGCTGCTCGCCGCACTGGACCGGCACGACGTGCGCGACCTGCGGATCGCCGTCGTCGACCCGGTGCGCCGGCGCGGCCAGGACCGCACCTGGGCGTTCTGGGGCAGCCCGCACCCCGACCTGGACCCACTGCTCAGCGCGAGCTGGCAGCAGGTCGAGGTGGCCACGCCCGAGCGGCGCCGCGTCCTGGACCTCACCCCGCTGCGGTACGCCATGCTCCGCTCCGGCCCGGTCTACGACCGGGCTGCCGAGGCCGAGCGACGCCTGCGCGCCACCCGGATCGTCGCGCCCGCCGAGACGGTGACGGACGACGGCTCCCGCGTGCTGGTGCGCGCCGGCGACGGCTCGGTCGTACGGGCCGACTGGGTCCTGGACTCGCGGCCCCGCCCACCGGCACGGGCGGGTCGTACCACCTGGTTGCAGCACTTCCGGGGCTGGTGGCTGGAGGCGGACCGGCCCGTCTTCGACCCGGCGCGGGCCGTGCTGATGGACTTCCGCACCCCGCAGCCGCCCCGGGGCGTCTCGTTCGGGTACGTGCTGCCGGTCAGCGACCGCTACGCCCTGGTCGAGTACACCGAGTTCTCCCCGGACCTGCTCACCGACGCCGGGTACGACACCGCGCTCGCCGGCTACCGGGACCTGCTCGGGTTGGACCCGACCGGCCTGCGGGTCCGCGAGGTGGAGAACGGGGTGATCCCGATGACCGACGCGCCGTTCCCGGCCCGGCCGACACCCCGGGTGGTACGCCTCGGCACGGCCGGCGGCGCGACCCGCCCGTCCACCGGGTTCACCTTCTCCGCCATGTACCGCCAGGCCGACCAGGTGGCCCGCGCGCTCGCCGCCGGCTGCCCGCCGGTGCCGGCACCCGCGTACCCGCGCCGGCACCGCTGGATGGACGCGGTGGCGCTGCGCGCCCTGGACCGGGGTGGGGTCGGTGGTCCGGAGTTCTTCGACCGGCTCTTCGACCGCAACCCCGCCGAACGGGTGCTGCGTTTCCTCGACGGGGTCACCACCCCGGCCGAGGAGGTCGCGGTCATGAACTCCACCCGGCTGCTGCCGATGATCACCGCCACGGCCGGCGACGCGGCGCACCGCCTGCGGGACCGGATGCGCCCCACCCGGCCCGCGCCGGCCATCCCGGCGGCCGTCGTGGGCGCCGCGCCGCCCGGCTGACCCGGGCGGGTCAGCGCCGGGCGGCCACCGCGTCGCGGACGAGCACCCGCAGGTCCTCCATCGGGTCGCCGTCACCGGCGCCGAGCAGTGTCTTCGTCGCCGCGACGGTCAGCCCCAACCCGGGGTAGGCGAAGGCGAGGCTGCCGCCGCTGCCGGCCGCGCCGAACGACCCGTCGGCATCCACCGCGTACCCGAGGCCCCAGGTGCTCTCCTGGCCGAACACCCACTCCGGACCCGCCCGGTCCGGTGTGGTGGCGGCGCGCAGCCGGATCGGCGAGATCAGCCGCACGCCGTCCACCTCGCCGATCAGCGCGGCGAGCATCCGGGCCGCCGCGCGGGCCGTCATCGTGCCGGTGGCCGGCACGTCGGCGGCGAGCACGTCGACGCGGGCGCCGATCTCCGCGCCGGGCCGCACGCCGGACGGGGCGACCCGGTCGAAGTTCGGCAGGTTCGCTGCGGCGTACGCGAACAGCGCGGACAGGTTGCGGTCCTCGACAGGCGCCAGCCGTCCCAGCTCGGTCTCCGGGACCCCGAGGTACAGCTCGTCGCGCACCCCGAGCGGCCCGGCGACGTCCTCGGCGAGCACCTGCGAGACGCGCCGGCCGGTGACCCGGCGGACCACCTCGCCGACCAGCCAGCCGAACGTCCACGCGTGGTACGCCTTCAGCTCCCCGGGCGGGGCGATCGGCTCCGCGTCGGCGACGATGGCGCACATCCGGTCCCAGTCGGTGAAGTCCCGCGGTGTCACGTCCGCCGGGAGCGCGGGGACCCCGGCGGTGTGGGTGAGCGCGTGCCGCAGCGTGACGCCGCCCTTGCCGTGCCTGGCGAACTCCGGCCACACGTCGGCGATCCGTAGGTCGTAGTCGAGCTCCCCGCGCTCGGCGAGGACGTGCACTACGGTCGCGGTCAACGCCTTGCCCGTCGACGCGCTCCAGACGGGCGTGTCGGCGGTCAACACCCGGCCGGTGGCCCGGTCGGCCAACCCGGCGTGCACCTCGAGGATCGGCTCGCCGTCGAGGTACGCCGCCACCTGCACGCCCGACTCGCTGCCGGCGGCGATCAGGTCGTCGACCCGTCGCCGCACCTCGGCCCGCAGGCCGTCCCAGTTCCCGTCGTCCATGACGATCGACTCTGGCAGACCGGCCCGGGCGGCGCGCGTGATTATCGGCTGTTCCGCCCGGGCGTCACCGGTCCAGCAGACGCTCACGTAGTCGGGTGGTCAGCGCCTCGTCCACGCCGAGCCGGTCGGTGGCGTACCCGACGACGGAGCCGTACGCGGTCGTCAGGTCGGCCAGGAAGTGCCGGATGATCGCCTCCGGCGCCCGCCCGTACCCCGGCCAGCGCAGCTCACGGTCGGGGTTCAGGGCCCGCCAGTCGGCGATCAGGCGTTCGGTGGCCAGCTCGGTGCGCGCGAAGTCGGCGGCGATCTGGTCCTCGTCCACCCCGAGCAGGGCCAGCAGCAGCGCCGCCAGCAGGCCGGTGCGGTCCTTGCCGGAGGCGCAGTGGAAGACCAGGGGACCGTCGGCGGCGGCGATCAGCTCGAGTGCCTGGCGCAGCTCGTCCACCCCGTCCTCGGCGACCTCGGCGTACCGGTCGGCGAGGTGACGCCACGGGTCCAGCGCCGGGTCGATCGTCGCCTGGTCGTACGGGCGGTGCTCGACACTGAGGTTGTGCCACGCCATCCCGGGGACGTCCGGTGCCCGACCGCGCCCGGCGATCTCCCACGGATACCGCAGGTCGATGACCGTACGCACACCCAGGGCCCGGAACCGGTCCAGGTCGGCGTCGGCGAGCTTGCCGAGCGAGTCCGAGCGGTAGAGCAGGCGCCACCGCACCGTGCGCCCGTCTTCGGTGCGGTAGCCGCCGAGGTCGCGGAAGTTGTGCAGGCGGTCGAACGCGACGTGCCGATCCATCCCGCCGACCCTAGTGGTTCCCGCCCGGCGCGGCGGCCCCCCGAGCGTCCGGGGAGGCGCCGCTGCCCGGTAGGTTGCCGGGCATGGTGGACGCGGCGGCCGGCAGGGGAGTGCAGATCTGGACCGACGGGGCGTGCAGTGGCAACCCGGGGCCGGGTGGCTGGGGTGCCCTGCTGCGCTACGGCGACCACGAGCGGGAGCTGTGCGGCGGCGAGGCCACGCCGACCACCAACAATCGGATGGAGCTGATGGCGGCCATCCAGGCGTTGGAGAGCCTGAACCGTCCCGTCACGGTGGAGCTGCACACCGACAGCACGTACGTGCGCAACGGCATCACCAGTTGGCTCGCGTCGTGGAAGCGCAACGGGTGGCGGACCGCCGCGAAGCAGCCGGTGAAGAACGCCGACCTGTGGCAGCGGCTGGAGGCGGCCTGCGAGCGGCACCAGGTCACCTGGCTGTGGGTCAAGGGCCACAACGGGCACCCGGAGAACGAGCGCGCCGACCGGCTCGCCAACAAGGGCATGACCGAGGCGCGGGGCGCGCTGGCCGGCCGCTGAACCCCCTCAGCGGGTGGCGTCCGGATGCCCCGGCATGCTCGACCCACCGCCGCTGCTGCCGGACGAGCCGCCGGTCATGCCCGAGCTGTTGTCCTCGGTGACGATGTCCGGTGGCACGTCGGTGTCGTCCGGCGGTGGGACCTCGGTGTCCGCCTCGACCTGCACCAACGGCACCTGGCCGGCCTCGTCCTCGGCATGTGCCGGGTCCGCCGGCAGCTCACCGTCGCGCTTTCGGTAGCCCACGCCGTGCCCCCCGTCGATGCCGTACGCGTCGGCGGTGGCTACCCGGCGTGGTCAGCGTCGAAACCTCACGCTCAGCGGGGCCGGCTCCGCCGTCCGCCGGTCCGCGACGCCTGGCGTACCGGGGTGAGCGCCAGTGCCGTCCAGTGCGCCGGGCGGGTACGTGCCGCCGGCACCCCGGTGCGGATATCACCCCGCGCGGCGTCGAGCTGGGCCTGGTGCAGGAAGAGGGTCGTGCGCAGGTCCGCGCCCCGCAGGTCGGCGCCGCGCAGGTCCGCGCCTGTCACGTCGGCCAGGCCCAGGTCGACGCCGCGCAGGTCGGCACCGACCAGCAGCGCGCCGCGCAGGTTGGCCCGGCGCAGGTCGACCCGGCGCAGGTCGGCCCCGAGCAGCGGGGCGCCGCGGTGGTCGGCGCCGCCGGGGGAGCGCGCCGCCTCGCTGGCCCGTGACAGCAGCGGGTTGATCCGCTCCCGCCGCTCGTCGACGTCCACCAGACGGAGCCGGGCGAGGTCCCCCGCGGTGAGCGCCTCAATCTCGGCGTGGGCGCGTTCCAGGTCGGCGCGCAGGCCGGCCGGCGGGCGTGACGCGACCGCCTCGGTGAGGTACCAGAGCAGCTCGTGCAGGGGACGCAGCACGGTGAACGCCTCCGCCATCGCCGGCAGCGTCTCCGGCGCGTCGCGCCAGTCCCGCCCGCCGAAGGTGACCTGGGCGACCTGCTGCCCGGCGCCGAAGCAGTCGAACACCGTGCAGCCGGGGAACCCGCGCTGCCGCAGCTCGGTGTGGATGCCGCAGCGGTGGTCGGCGCCCAGGTTCGGGCAGGGCCGCCCGGCGGGCTTGTCGATGGCGAAGTCCGCCGAGCGGGCGAACGCGGGCACCACGCAGCACAGCCCGAAGCAGCGTCCGCAGTCGGCGCGCAACCGCGCCGAGCCGGGCGGTGGGGCGGTGCTGGATGACACGGAAGGGCTCCTGGTGGTCGGAGGCGGCACCCCGATTGTCCCGCGCGCCGACCGGCCCGACCGGGCCGGGGTCACCGTCCGTGCGTGTCGCCGGCGGCCGAGGTGCGGGGAGAGGGGGTACGCGGACCGCCCGGCGGGGGCACCAGTCGGCGGATCGCCCGTTCCCCGTCGCCGTGCCCGTACTTCTGGTCGAACTGCCGTGCCACGACGGCGACCGGCGTACGGTCCTCGTCGACCGGCTCGGCCAGGGCGAATACCGTGGGGGTGGCACCCGGTGCGCGGGGCGGCAGGACGGCCCGCACGGTCAGCGGCCCGGTCACCCGGAAACCACGGCAGTCGACGTAGTGCTGCCCGTCCACCGTCACGTAGGGCACCCGCACCTCGACCACGTCCAGGTCGTCGTGGCGCAGCGTGACCGTGACCGACCAGTACCGCTCCAGGTCCAGGGTGGCCTGCTGGTGCTCCCACAGTTCCTCGAACCGGGCGTGCACGAACCCGCCCCACGGGCTGTCCATGTCCACCTCGAGCTGGGGCACGTTGAACGACAGCTTCCCGATCGGGAAGAACGAGATCAGGGCCCGCCCGTCCCACTGGTAGAGCTGGATCGACGGGGACGCGTCGTAGAGCCGGACCTGCAGCCGGTGTCGCAGCCGGGCGTCGAGGGTGTCGGCGAAGGCGGCCAGGTGGCGCAGGTTGGTGCGGATCTGTCGCGGTACGTTCACCCGCTGCCGCTCCAGTTCCTCGGAGCGCTGCTGGGCGGCGGTGCAGTCCGGGTCGAGCAGGAGCAACTGCACCTGGGCGCCGTTGGTGAGGGCCGCGCGGACGGCGGTCAGGGTCTCCTCGCGGTGCCGCTGCTCCAGCAGGATCGTCCAGGTGTCCAGGATGCGCACCCGGCGGGCGGAGCGGTGCAGCCGCGCCACGAAGGCCTGCTGGTCGAAGCTCAGGTGCTCCTGCACCCGCGCCTTTCGGGCCTCCTCGAACAGGGGGTCGAAGATGACGTACGAGATGGCCGCGAGCACGACGCTGGCGCCCAGGTTGAGCAGGAGGTCGCTGAGGAAGCCGGTGCTGCGCCAGGCCGCCAGCAGCATCACCACGGCCATCGCGAGCAGCGGCCCGCCGACGAGGAGGGCACGCCGTTGGCGGCCACCCCGACCAGCCCATCCGGGCATCCGGTCCCCCTTCGCCGTCGGTCGGCGCCGCCGCCGATCACCGGAATGCGGAGGATACGTGCCCGCTTTGCCGCCCGCTGTCCCCTTCACGACCGGCCGCGCCGCCCCGTCCCGCGCGTCCGCTCAGACCGTCCGCCAGTCGTCGGTGGTGAGCGCGTTGGCCTGCGGCCCCATCAGCAGCATGCCGCCGTCGACCGGCCAGGACGCCCCGGTGACGTACGCGGCGGCGGGCGAGGCGAGCAGCGCGACCACGGCGGCCACCTCCCGGGCGTCACCCGGCCGTCCCACCGGTACGCCCGGCCTCCGCTCGGTGAACGGGTCGACGTCCTCCTGACCGGTCATCGGGGTGGCGATCTCGCCGGGGGCGACCGCGTTGACGGTGATCCCGTCGGCGGCCAGCTCCTGTGCCATCACCCGGGTCAGCAGGCCCAGCCCACCCTTCGCGGCGCAGTACGCGGCGGAGCCCACCCTGGGAGCGTGCTCGTGCACGCTCGTGATGTTGACGATCCGGCCGCCGGCGCCGGCGGCCCGCATCCGTCGCGCGGCCCGCTGCGCGCACAGGAACGGCGCGTCGAGGTCGACGGCGAGCACCTCGCGCCACTGCTCCCACGCCGTGTCGACGAACGGCGTCGAGGCGCCCGTGCCGGCGTTGTTGACGAGCACTCCGATGCCGCCCAGCCGGTCGGCCAGCTCGTCCACGACGGCGGCCGCGTCCGGCAGCGCGGTCAGGTCCACCTCGGCCACCTCACAGCGCCGACCGGTGGCGCGGACCTCCGTCGCGGTCCGCTCGGCGCCGTCCGGGTCGCCGTACCAGGTGATGCCGACGTCGAAGCCGTCCCGGGCCAGGGCGACCGCGCAGGCCTTGCCGATGCCGGAGTCCGCGCCGGTGACCAGGGCGATCCTCGGGTAGTTCGCGTATCGCTGGGGCATGGGTGGGCAGTACCCCGAGCCGGTGCGGCGTACCGTCGCCGGATGCGAATCACCCGCTTCACCCACGCGTGCGTGCGTGTCGAACACGAGGGCGGGGTGCTCGTCGTCGACCCGGGCACCTGGAGCGAGCCGAGCGCCCTGGCCGGTGCGGACGCCGTTCTGGTCACCCACGAGCACACCGACCACGTGGACGTGCTGCGGCTGGCCGGCCTCGGTGTCCCCGTGTACGCCCCGGAGGGCGCCCGCCTGCCCGACCTCGCCCCGCTGCCGGTGACCCGGGTCCGCGCGGGGCAGCGCTTCACGGCGGCCGGGATCAGCGTCAGCGCCCACGGTGGCCGGCACGCCCCCATCCACGAGGGTCAGCCCGATTGTCCCAACCTGGGTTACCTGATCGGCGACGGGTTGTACCACCCGGGGGATTCGCTGCACGTGCCGGACGGGGCGGTGCACACCCTGCTCGTCCCGGCGCAGGGGTCGTGGCTGCGTCTCGACGAGGCGATCCGCTTCGCCCGTACGGTGGGCGCCGAACGGGCGTACCCGATCCACGACGCGCAGCTCAACGAGCGTGGCCTGGCGGGCGTCGCCGGCTGGTTCGGCGAGACGGTCCCCGGCTACCGCCACCTCGTTCCCGGCGACACCGTCTGAGCACGCCCGGGACGCGAGGACGGGCACGCCTCGGGCGACGAGCGGCCCGGTCAGCCCAGGAACAGCTGGACGAGCACGATCACGGCGAGCAGCGCCGGTCCACGTGCGCCCTGCCGCAGCAGGTCGACCGGGACCATCCCGAACGGCGTGTTGACCGTCGCGCCGCCGTAGTCGATCGGCGGTCGGGTGGCGGCGCGGAACGCGGCGGCCACCACGCCGAGCGCCAGCGTCGGCGCGAGCCACGCCGGCCCGGGCTCCACGGTCGGCAGGGTCGCCACCCACCACAGGCCCGCGCCGAGTGCCGGCACCACCACGTGGATGCCGCGCAGCAGGGCGTCGCTGCCGCCGAGCGCCCGACGCAACCCGGTCGACCGGCTGATCGCGCGCAGCCCGCCGGTCAGCCGGGCGGCGGCGAGGTACGCGAACACCACCTGCGCGGCGCCGGCCAATCCGGGCAGGGCGAGCGCGGCGGCGTACTGGACGCCGATCAGGGCCGCCCAGATGAGCAGGGCGCTGGGGTGGCGGCGCAGCCGGCGTACGTCGGCCTGGAGCAGCGCCCACCAGCCTGGGCCGGGCAGGAAGCGGCTGCTGCGGACCCGCCCGATGCGTCGCCAGCGGCGGCTCTCCACCAGGCCGGCGAGCAGGCTCGGGTCGAGCAGGATGGTGGCCGTGGCGGCGGCGTTGGCGAACTGCGCGCCGGTGGTGAGGGTGGCCCGGTCGACCCGGGGCAGTGCCCGTACCGCGAGGACCGTGCCCGCCACCGCGAGGGGCACCCCGAGGGCGACCAGGACGATCGTCGGCGTCGACGCCGGTCGGGGCAGCCCGTCGCCGAGGCGGCCGGTGAGCACCACGAGGGCGGTGATGACGGCGGCGGCCACCATGGGGGCAGCACCGACCACGGTCGGCCACCGTCGTCCCGCCCGACTGCTCTGGGCGACGACGTTCAGCGCCAGCGCGGCGGCACCCCAGCCCGCGCCGGCACCCGCGGCCCAGCCCAGGGCGGCCGGGTCGGCGACGCCGCCGAGCGCCGCCACGGCCACGCCGAGCAGGGCGCTGCCGGCGGTGGCGCCGGCCAGCAGGACCGCGAGGCGTGGTGCCAGCCAGGCCCGCCGGTCGACGGGCGCGCTCGTCACCCAGCTCTGGGTGGCCGGGGTGACCAGCAGCGGGCCGAACGCGCGCAGGCCACGCCAGGCCAGCCCGGCGCCGGTGAGCAGCGCGGCGACCGCCAGCCACCACCGCACACCCGGCTCGGCCCGCCCCACCGTGGGGGAGTCGAGCATGTCCCGGCTCGCGCTGATCGCGAACCAGCCGTACATGCCGACGAACAGGACCATGACGTACGCGTCGCCCAGCACGTCGCCGAGGGAGTGCTCGTGGTGCCGGCGACGGGCTCGGCGCAGGTGGGTACGGACCTGGCGGGCCGTGGGCAGCCCGGCCGGCGTCCCGGCGATCGTGGCCGGTGGGGCGGTCACCGGCCGATCTCGATCCGCTCGTCGACGACGGCGTCGATCAGTTCCGGGTCGTGCGAGGCCAGCAGCACAGTGGTGCCGGCGTCGCGTTCGCGGCGCAGCCGGTCGGCGAGCCACTGCCGGCCGGCGACGTCGAGGCGCTGCTCCGGCTCGTCGAGGATCAGCACCCGGCGCGGCCGGACGAAGCACGACGCCAGGGCGAGCCGGCGGCGTTGCCCGCTGGACAGGGTGACCGGCAGTTGGTCGCGGGCCGGGCCCAGCCCCAGCTCGGTGATGACCTCCTCGACCGGCTCGGCGCTGCCCCCGTGGGCGTACGCGACGAGTTCCAGGTGCTCGACCACCGACAGGTCGGGGAAGAAGTCGATGTCGTCCAGGGCGGCGGCCATCAGGGCCCGGATCTGCGGGTCGGTCTCGTCGGCCCGGTAACCGTGCACCCGCACCTCGCCCGCGTCGGGCCGGTCGGCGCCGACGACGCAGCGCAGCAGGGTGGTCTTGCCGCTGCCGTTGGGGCCGAGCACCACGGCGATCCGCCCCGGCGGGAGCGTGAAGCTCACGTCGTCGAGCACCACCAGGTTGCCGAAGTTACGGCTGAGTCCCCGTACCGAGAGCGCGTCCACGAGCACACACTCTCCCAGACCCGTGCCAGCGGCCACCACGAGCGGCCCACGTCACCGCGGATCACCTGCCGTATCGGCGCGGTTGTCCGAATGTCCGGCGGGGGCGTAGAGGGCGGCCAGTCCCGCCGCCGTGGCGGCCAGCCGCTCGCGGAGCGCGACGGGCGTCAGCACCTCCACGTCCGCGCCGAGGCGCAGCAGGTCGCCGTGGGCGTGGGTGAGCGACTCGATCGGCAGCACCGCGGTGACCCAGCCCTGGGCGTCCGGCGGACCGGCGCTGGCGTCCACGGCGGCCACCACCGGATCGCTGCCGATCTCCCGCAGCCGCTGCCGGCCGGCGGGGGAGAGCCGGACGGTGGCCTCGTCGCGGTGCAGGTCCGCCCGGAACCGGGCCACGTGCGCCCGCCACCAGGACGGCAGGTCGAAGTCGGCGGGCCTGTCGAACCCCTCTGTCAGGGGAGTCAGCGCAAGGATCTGGTTGACCCGGTAGGTAGCCGGTCGACCTCGGCCCGGCTGGTCGGCCACCACGTACCACCGGCCGCCCTTGAGCACCAGACCGTACGGCTCCAGCACCCGTGTCACGTCGCCCTTCCAGCTGCGGTAGCGCACCTCGACGCGGTGCTGGCGCCAGACCGCCTCGGCCGTACGGGCCAGCTCGGGGGAGGTGTCGCCGTCGGCGTACCAGCCGGGGGTGTCCAGGTGGAAGCGTTGCTGGAGCTGGGTGGCCCGGTCGCGCAGCGGGGCCGGCAGCGCGGCGTGCAGCTTGAGTCGCAGTGCCGCCACCACGTCGCCGTAGCCCAGCTCGTCGGCCGGGCCGGGCAGCCCGGCCAGGAAGAGCCGGTCGGCCTCCTCGGCGGTGAGACCGGTCAGCCGGGTACGCCAGCCGTCGACGAGCTGGTAGCCGCCGGCGTGCCCGGCCTCGCCGTACAGCGGGATGCCGGCGGCGTGCAGCGATTCCACGTCCCGGTAGATGGTGCGGGGGGAGACGGACAGGCGCTCGGCGAGCTGCGCGGCGGTGAGCCGGCCGTGTGCCTGGAGCAGCAGCAGGACGGAGAGGAGTCGACTGGCCCGCACTTCACTGACACTAGCTGTCAGGGGAGTGGTCCTACCGTCCCGGCATGGCTTTTCGCGACAAGGATCTGCGAGCGCCCGGACCGGTCACCGTGGACGGTCGGCAGCTCAAGCGCTATCACATCGACCAGCCGCAACGGCCCGTCGAGCCGGAGGTGGAGAAGGCCGCGTACGACCTGCTGCCCGCGCTGCTGGCCGACGTCCCCGACGACGGCACCCCGTCCGCCGGGTGGGTGGTGCTGCACCGGGGCGCGGACACCGGCGCCTACCTGCTGGCGTACACCTGGGTGTGGGACAACGCGGTCGAGGTCCGCGTCGCGGCGGCCGGGCAGCCCGCGCTCGACTGCCCGGACCGGGACCCGACGCGTTTCGTCCCGGTCCACCGTCCCGCGGTGGGCTGCGTCTGGGAGTTGGCGGTGTTCGAGCACGAGCGGGCCGCCTGGGTCCGGCACATGCTGGCACCGGAACGTCCCGACCTGACCGGCTACCTGTGCGACACCCGAGCGGAAGGGCCGGTGGGCCGCTGATGGGCGACTTCGACTTCTTCGTGGGCACCTGGGACGTGGTCAACCGCCGGCTGCGCGAGCGGCTGGTCGCGTCCGACGAGTGGGAGGAGTTCCCCGGGGTGTCGGTCGCGCACGGCTTCTTCGCCGGCGGCGGTCACTTCGACGAGATCACCTTCCCGACGAAGGGCTCCGCCGGCGCGACGCTGCGGATCTTCGACCCGGCCACCGGGCAGTGGTCGATCCACTGGATGACAAGCGGCGCCGGGGTGCTGGAGCAGCCGCCCATGGTGGGCCGTTTCGTCGACGGCGTGGGCCGCTTCTACGCCGACGACCAGCACGAGGGGCGTCCGGTCCGGTGCCGGTTCATCTGGTCGGACATCAGCGCGACGACCGCGCGCTGGGAGCAGGCGTTCTCGGTCGACGGCGAGCGCACCTGGGAAACCAACTGGATCATGACGTTCAGCCGGGTGGCCGACTGACTCCGGCCGGCGACGGGGCGGTGGGCGCGGTGTTAGTGTCCGTCCACCGCCCCGGAGGGAGGAGAGCCCATGACCTCCGACCACGTCGACGTGCTGATCATCGGTGCCGGCCTGTCCGGCATCGGCGCCGCCTGCCACCTGCGCCGCGACTGCCCCGACAAGACGTACGCGGTGCTGGAGGCCCGCGACGCCATCGGCGGCACCTGGGACCTGTTCCGCTACCCGGGCATCCGGTCCGACTCGGACATGTTCACCCTCGGCTACTCGTTCAGGCCGTGGACCGCGCCGAAGGCCATCGCCGACGGCGCGACGATCCGCGAGTACGTCCTGGACACCGCCCGCGAGTACGACGTGCAGCGGCACATCCGCCTGCGCCACCGGGTGCTGCGCGCCGAGTGGGACAGCGCCACGGCCCGCTGGACGGTGCACGCGCAGCGCACCGACACCGGCGACGCGGTCGTCCTGACCTGCTCGTTCCTCTTCGCCTGCACCGGCTACTACCGCTACGACGAGGGCTACACCCCGCCGCTGCCCGGCGTCGAGGAGTACACCGGTCGGCTGGTGCACCCGCAGCACTGGCCCGAGGACCTCGACCACACAGGCAAACGGGTGGTGGTGATCGGCAGCGGCGCCACCGCCGTGACCCTGGTGCCGGCGATGGCCGAGCGGGCCGCCCACGTGACGATGCTCCAGCGCTCACCCACGTACGTCCTCGGGTTGCCGTCGCGGGACCGGCTGGCCGACGCGCTGCGGCGCCGGCTGCCGGCGAGGGCCGCGTACCCGGTGGTGCGGTGGAAGAACGTGCTGATGTCCACGCTCACCTTCCAGCTCAGCCGACGGTCGCCCCGGCTGGTCAGGCGGATGCTGCGCCGGGCCGCCGCGGGCCAGCTCCCGGTCGGGTACGACGTCGACAGGCACTTCTCGCCCCGCTACGACCCGTGGGACCAGCGCCTGTGCGTGGCGCCCGACGGTGACCTGTTCACGGCGGTGGCGGGGGGCAGGGCGTCGGTGGTCACCGACACCATCGACACGTTCACCCCGCACGGCGTGCGGCTGGCCTCCGGCACCGAGCTGCCCGCCGACGTCGTGGTCACCGCGACCGGGCTCACCCTGCTGGCCCTGGGCGGCCTGACGCTGCGCGTCGACGGCGTCGAGGTCGACCTGGCCGACACCGTCGCCTACAAGGGCATGATGCTCTCCGGGGTGCCGAACTTCGCGCTGACCCTCGGCTACACCAACGCGTCGTGGACGTTGAAGGCCGACCTCGTCGCCGGGTACGTCTGCCGGCTGCTGCGACACCTGGACCGCACCGGCCAGCAGGTCGTCACCCCGCTCCCGCCGCCCGACGACGAGCGGGTGCCGCTGATCGACCTGCGCTCCTCCTACGTGCTGCGCAGCGTCGACGCGCTGCCCCGCCAGGGCGCGCGGACGCCGTGGCGGCTCCACCAGAACTACGCCCGTGACGTGCTGCTGATGCGACACGGCCGGCTCACCGACGAGGGGGTGCGGTTCTCCCGCGCCACCCGGCAGGAAAGGAGCACCCGTGCGGAGGTTTGAGTTCACCGGCGCGACAGCCGTCGTCACCGGCGCGGCCAGCGGCATCGGCGCGGCGTTGGCGCACGCGCTCGCCCACCGGGGCAGCGACCTGGTCCTGCTGGACCGCGACACCGAACGGCTCGACGCGGTCGCCGCCGCGATCCGCGCCGAACACCCGGACCGGCGGGTGCACACCCACGTCGTGGACCTCGCCGACGCGTCGGCCACCGCCGCCGTCGCCGAGGAGATCCGCCACGGGCATCCCCGCGTACGGCTGCTCGTCAACAACGCGGGCGTCGGCCTCGGCGGCCGGTTCGACCAGGTGACGTTCGACGAGTTCAGCTGGGTGATCGACGTCAACTTCCGGGCCGTGGCGCAGCTGACCCACGCGCTGCTGCCCACCCTCAAGGCGGAGCCCGGCGCGCACCTGGTGAACATCTCCAGCCTGTTCGGGCTGATCGCGCCGGCCGGGCAGACCGCGTACGCGGCGAGCAAGTTCGCGGTGCGCGGCCTCACCGAGGCGCTGCGCCACGAGCTGGTCGACGACGGCATCGGCGTGACGTCGGTGCACCCCGGCGGCATCCGTACCAGGATCACCGAGAACGCCCGGATCGGCAGCGGCGTCTCACACGAGGAGTACGCCGTCGGCCGCGCCCAGTTCGAGAAGCTGCTGACCATCGCGCCGCAGCGGGCCGCCGAGGTGATCCTGCGCGGTGTGGAGCGACGCCGGGGCCGGGTGCTGATCGGCTGGTCGGCGAAGGTGCCCGACCTGCTCGCCCGGGTCCTGCCGGCCTCGTACAACAGGCTGCTGGTGAACGGCCTCAACCGGGGCGTCGCCCGTCCGGCCGTCCCCGCGCAGCGCTCCGCCGACACGGCCCGCGACGCGGTGTGACGGCCGGCCCGGTCACGGCGGTGTGCTGCCCCGCTTCTCCTCCTGCGCCAGCACCGCCTCGCGGTGCTCCGGGTCGTCGCGGCCGTCCAGCTCGGCGGCGAGCCGCGGATCGGCCACCAACCGGTCCCGGTTGCGGTGCAGGAAACTCTCGAAACCGCCGGTGTACGGGCAGGCCAGGTCGCCGAGCGCCCGCTCGGGCACGTACCGGCACCCGGCGCAGTAGTCACTGATCTCGTCGATGTCGGTGCCGCCCACCGCGTACGGGCGGGTGTCGACCCGGCCCAGGTCGGCGTACTGGCTCATACCGACGACAGTCGCGTTCATCACCCAGTCGGTGCCGTCGACGAAGCACCGACGGAACCAGTCCGCCAGCTCGGACGGACGCCAGCCGCGCTGCAACGCGTAGTTGCCGAGCACCAGCAGGCGCGGGGTGTGGTGGGTCCACGCCCGGTCCCGTACGGCGGCGAGCACGTCGGCCAGGCAGCGGGCCTCCACCGCGTCGGCGTCCAACTCGGCGAACCACTGCGGCAGCGGCTCGGCCGCGGCGAGCCAGTTCGCCCCCCGGTACGGCGGCTCGAAGTACCAGTACAGCTGCCACAGGAACTCCCGCCAGCCGAGCAGACCCCGGATGAACGGCTCCACCGCCGTGCGCGGGGCCGCGCCGGAGCGCCAGGCGTCCTCGGCGGCGCGGATCGCCGGCTCCGGGTCGAGCAGCCCGAGGTTGAACGAGGACGACAGTGCGGAGTGCGCCAACAGCGGGTCGTCGACGCTCATCACGTCGGCGTAGCGGCCGTACCCGGGTAGCCGGTGGGTCAGGAAGTGGGCCAGGCGGGCCTGCGCCTCGGCGTGCGTGGCCGGGTGCTGGCGGGGGCCGTCGCGGCCGACGAAGCGCACCCCGTCGGCGGCCCACCGGTCCAGGTCACGGCGCACCTGCGCGTCGATGTCGTCCTCGACGATCGGCGGCGGCGCGGGTGGCGGCGTCGGCGTGCCGTGGCCCTCGGCGCGGATCCGCCGGGCCGCCGCGGTGCCGCCGCCCGGGGCCGTCAGCACGTCGTGCCGGCGGCGGGCGTGCCGGTAGAAGTCGGCCATCCGCAGCGGACCGCGTCGGGTGCGGTCGGCCCAACCGGCGAAGTCGGCCTGGCTGGTGACGAAGCCGCGCGGCGGCAGCACGGTCAGCTCCGGCACCGACCGGGCGAAGCGCAGCGCCGCCCGGGAGTGCGGATGGCACACCTCGAGGGGCTCACCGACCTGTGTCAGCGCCTCCCGGAAGGTGTCGGTCCGCAGCACCAGCGCCCGGTCACCCAGCTCGGCCGCGCGGTGGCGCAGCGCGGAGAGGATCAGGTGCGCCTTCTGCCGGTGCATCGGCCGGCTGCGGAACAGGTCCCGGATCTCCACAAGCAGCACCGGCTGATCGGGGTCGTCGAGGAAGTGCGGCCCGAGTTGATCGGCCAGCAACCATCGGCGGCGAGGCATGTCGCAATTCTGCCCACCTCCGGGCCGACGCGCCCGTCGGCAGGCCGGCCGGGCGCGTCCGGGTCCATACCGGTCGGATCATCCCGAACCGCCGTCGAGGGCCGTCGGGGTGGGCAGCACGTCGCGGCGGCGCAGCAGCACGGTCAGCGCCACGAGCGCCACCAGCAGCAGCGCGACCGCGTACGCCGGGGCCGGACCCAGCGGCGTGAGCAGCGCGAGCAGTGCCACCAGCGGGAACGCCACGACCACCGCGCCGTGCTGTTGCCGGCGGACGTGCAGCACCCAGATGGTGAGCAGGAAGACGGCGACGGGGACGGCGAGCGCGTACCCGGCGGTGGTGGCGGAGATGTGCGCGAGGTGCCGCTCGTGGTCGACCGCCACACCCAGGCCGGCGCCGACGGCGGCGACCGCCGCGAACACGAGGTAGTGGCCGTAGCCCCAGACCAGCGAGTACGGCAGCTGATCGGGTGCCTCGACGGGCCGGTCGAAGTAGAGCCACCACAGTGCGAACACGATCACCGTGGCCGCCGCCGCGAGTGACCAGAGCTGACGGTCTCCCGCGTCCACCCCGGTCTGGATGGCCACCGACGTGGCCAGCACCACGTCGCCGAGCACGATGAGGGTGAACAGCCCGTACCGTTCGGTGATGTGCCCGGGGTGCCAGGGGGTCATTCCGGGCCGTTCGGCCACCGCCGGCACCAGCAGGTCGGCCACGCCCAGCACCAGGAACGACGTGGTGCCCCACTCCTGCGGCAGGGCCAGCCGCAGCAGCCAACCGAGCTGGACGACTGTGACACCGATGGCGTACCGCGTGGCCGCCGGGCGGTGCGCCGGGTCACCGGCGGCGGCCCGCGACCAGTGCACGACGGCGGCGAGCCGCATCACCACGTAGCCGTACGTGATGACGGTGAAGTCGCCGTCGGTGAACGCCCGTGGCACCCCGGCGGCGATGATCAGGGCGCCGGCGATCTGCACCAGGGTCGTGATCCGGTAGACGTCGTCGTCGGTGTCGTAGGCAGACGCGAACCAGGTGAAGTTCATCCACGACCACCAGATCGCGAAGAAGACCATCAGATAGCTGGTCAGCGCGTGGGCGAGGTGCCCCTCGGAGACGTCGTGGTGCAGCCTGCCGGCCGCCTGCGACACGGCCACCACAAAACACAGGTCGAAGAACAGTTCCAGCGGGGTGGCCGCCCGGTTCGGCTCGTCCCGGCGGCGGGGCCGCATCGGCCGGTAGAACGGCCGCACCGACGGGGATCTGGTCACCCCGGCTCCTCGACCGGCGTCAGCGCCGGCGGCCGTGGCTCAAGCCCTCCAGCACCAGGGTCAGCCCCGCACCGACCAGCCAGACGTCCTTGGCGAGCCCCGAACCCTGCTGGGTCGGGCGGACGCTGCCCGGCTCGCGCATCCCCGGCGTCTTCAGGTAGAGCTGCACGAGCCCCGCGCCGAACGCGGTCAGCCCGAGCCCGACCAGGGGCGCCGGGACGAACGGCGCGAGCAGCGCGGACCCCAGGGCGATCTCCGAGTACGCCAGCAGCTTGGCGAAGCGCGCCGGCTCCAGTTCACCGAGCTGCGGCATGGCGGCCACCGCCATCCCGTGCATACCCTCCGCGGCGGCCCCCTCCAGGTTCCGCTTGCCCAGACCCGAGTTGAGGATGTACGCGCCGATGCTGACCCGCAGCGGCAGGTGCGCGAGCTTCATTGTCACTCCCGATGGCCGTGGTCGAATGCGGCCCGCGTACCCGGGACGGCCGGCGATAACCCGCCGGGTGGCTGGGCCGGTCGTGCAGGTCGCGGTAGGTTCGCCCCAGGGCCCACCGCCGGGCCCGGCGCACCCGCCCACCCGGCGCCGGCCCTGCCGCACACCACCAGCAGGAGGCGAAGTGAGCCAGCAAGTCCAGGGAGTCATCTCCCGCAGCAAGGGCGCGCCGGTCGAGGTCACCACCATCGTGGTGCCCGATCCCGGCCCCGGTGAGGCCGTCGTCCGGATCCAGTCCTGCGGGGTCTGCCACACCGACCTGCACTACCGCGAGGGTGGCATCAACGACGACTACCCGTTCCTGCTGGGCCACGAGGCCGCGGGCGTCGTCGAGCAGGTCGGCGCCGGTGTCACCGACGTCTCCCCGGGTGACTTCGTGGTGCTCAACTGGCGCGCGGTGTGCGGGGTGTGCCGGGCCTGCCGGCGCGGCCGACCGTGGTACTGCTTCAACACCCACAACGCGACGCAGCGGATGACCCTCACCGACGGCACCGAACTGACCCCGGCGCTGGGCATCGGGGCGTTCGCCGAGAAGACCCTGGTGCACGCCGGCCAGTGCACGAAGGTGGACCCGGCCGCGCGGCCGGCGGCCGTGGGCCTGCTCGGCTGCGGGGTCATGGCCGGGCTGGGCGCGGCCATGAACACCGGCAACGTCACCCGTGGCGACTCCGTCGCGGTGATCGGCTGCGGTGGCGTCGGGGACGCGGCGGTCGCCGGCGCGGCCCTCGCGGGCGCCACGACGATCGTCGCGGTGGACACCGACAGCCGCAAGCTCGACTGGGCCCGCAAGTTCGGCGCCACGCACACGGTCAACGCCTCCGAGACCGACCCGGTCGAGGCGATCCGCGCCGCCACCGGTGGCTTCGGCGCCGACGTGGTGATCGACGCGGTGGGCCGCCCGGAGACCTGGAAGCAGGCCTTCTACGCCCGGGACCTGGCCGGCACGGTGGTGCTCGTCGGCGTGCCGACCCCGCAGATGCAGGTCGAGGTGCCGCTGCTCGACGTCTTCGGCCGGGGCGGCGCCCTCAAGTCCAGCTGGTACGGCGACTGCCTGCCCAGCCGCGACTTCCCGATGCTCACCGAGCTGTACCGCCAGGGCCGACTCGACCTGGACGCCTTCGTCACCGAGGAGATCGCGCTGGACCAGGTCGAGAACGCGTTCGACCGGATGCACGGCGGTGACGTGCTGCGTTCGGTGGTGGTGTTCTGATGACCGCCCGGGTCGACCGCACGGTCACGGCCGGCACGTTCTCCCTCGACGGCCAGACGTTCGACGTGGACAACAACGTGTGGGTGGTCGGTGACGACAGCGAGTGCGTCGTGCTCGACGCGCCGCACGACGTGGCGGCGATCCTCGCCCTGGTGGGGCATCGTCGGGTCCGGGCGATCCTCGCCACCCACGCCCACGACGACCACGTCCGGGTGGCGCCCGAGCTGGCCGAGGCCACCGGCGCGCCGGTGCTGCTGCACGCCGCCGACCGGGTGCTGTGGGACATGGTCCACCCGTACCTGCCGCCGCACGGCGAGCTGCACGACGGGCAGGGCATCGAGGTGGCCGGCACCGTGCTGCGGGTGCTGCACACCCCCGGGCACAGCCCCGGCGCGTGCAGCTTCCACGCCCCGGACCTGGGTGCGGTGTTCACCGGCGACACCCTGTTCAAGGGTGGACCGGGCGCGACCGGCCGCTCGTACAGCGACTTCGACACCATCGTCCGGTCGATCCGTACCCGCCTGCTGACGCTGCCGCCGGAGACGGTGGTGCACCCCGGGCACGGTGACGACACCACGATCGGCGCGGAGGCCCCGCACCTGCCGGAGTGGCTGGCCCGGGGCCACTGAGCGGTCCGGGACGGCCCTGGCGGCGGCTGGCGGGCTCAACGCTCGTCGGCCGCCCCCAGCACCGGCTTGACGTCCAGCAGCGGGGTGCCGTCGAGCGCCTCCAGGTCGGCCACCCGCAGGCGCAGCCCGTCCACGGCCAGCACCCGCACCCGGTGCAGGCCGATCGGGTTGGGTCGGTGCGGCGAGCGGGTGCTGAACACGCCGGTCTCCGGGCGGCTCTGGTCGCCGCGTGGACGCACCGCCAGCACGTCCCGCCGCGCCCGGTCCAGCCAGGTCAGCACCAGCAGCTCCGCGCCGACCCGGACGTCGCGTAGGGCACGCTCGACCTGCGGGTCGAAGACCAGCCACGCCTGCGGCGCGCCCTCGTCGCCCTGCCGTGGTGCGCTCGCCGCGTCGGTCAGCGGCGAGGAGACCCGACCGACCGGATGCAGCTGGTACGCCTCGTCGACCATCGTCGCTCCTTTCCCGACGGTGTGAACCTACGGCGATATGATCGCGCGCATGCCCGCCGAGCAGCCCGTACCCGTTGTCCGTCAGTTGCGTCTCGTGGTCGAGGCGGCCGACCACGACGCCGCCGTGGCGTTCTTCCGCGACGCGCTCCGCATGCGCGAGGAGGCCGCGTTCAGCGGCGAGGGGGACGCCCGGGTGGTGATCCTGGACGCCGGTCGGGCCACCCTGGAGATCGCCAACCCGGCGCAGAAACGCCTGATCGACGAGGTCGAGGTGGGCCGGCAGGTCTCCCCGCGCATCCGGGTCGCCTTCGAGGTGGACGACGCAGCGGCGACCACCGCCCGGCTGGTCGCCGCCGGGGCGAGCGAGGTCGCGCCGCCGACGCGTACCCCCTGGCGGTCACTCAACTCCCGCCTGGACGCCCCGGCGGACCTGCACATCACGGTCTTCGAGGAGCTGGGGGCGCCGGATGACGGCGACGACTGACGCCGGCGGGGTGCACGCCACGACCGCGCAGGCGGCCGCCGTCGCGTACGTGCGGTCGCTGGCCGTGGCCGAGCGTCCCGCCGCGCTCGCCACGATCGTGCGGGAGTTCGCCGCCGCCGACGTCCACCATCGGCCCGAGCAGGTGCTCACCTCGGTCGTCAGGCATGGCCGGCTCACGGTGAACTTCCATCCGGACCGGCTGGGCGCGGACGGGCGGACGGTCGCCGCCGCCCTCGCCGACGACGGGGTGTACCGCAGTCAGTTCGTCACCGGGATCTCCAACGGCGGGCTCAGCCCGTACCCCGGCGGTGACCGGGACCGCTGGGAACGCCGGATGTTCGGCGGGGCGTACCAGCGGCCCGGGGTGACACCGGCGGACCGGCCCACCTACGGCGGGCTGAACCTGCTCGACCACCCGGACGGCGCATGCCCCCGCTTCGGCTCCTGCCACCTGCGGCTGCGTCCGGCGGTGCTGTCCCGGGCCACGTTCTGCCTCGGCGACAGCCACCTCGGCCCGGGGGTGGTGGGCACCGCCGACGCGTTCGAGGCGGTGCTCGCCGGGCTGCTGACGGCCACCGCCGCCACCGGCGTCTGCCTGGGACGCTCCGCGACGGACGTCGGCACCCTGGTCCGGACGGTGCTGGACGCGCCCGGCACACCGGCCACGATGGGTCGCGCGCTCGACGACTACGTGGAGGCGCAGGTCCACGGCACCCTGGACCTCGCCACGGACGTGGAGGAACTGGTGGCCGATCCGTCCTTCGCCGGCACCCCGACCGGCGTCGCGCTGGAACAGATCGCCGGGCGGTACGGTTTCCCGCTGCGGTGGCACGCAGGTTTCACGCTCGCGGTCGACCGGGTCGACCCGGACTTCCGGGGCCCCGCGATCCCGGTGCTGGCGGCCCGCCTGCACCGTGAGTTCGCCCGGCCGGGGGCGCCGGTGGACGCGGCGCTGATCGGTCGGGGAGCGGTGTCGGCGGTCACCGAGCCGGCCCGCTGGGCGGACCGGGGCCCGATCGCGGACACCCTTCAGCACCTCAAGCAGCTCTGGCACGTTCTCGTCCGGTTCGGCACGCCGTACGCCGGCTGACCAGGTCCGGTACCGCCCGCGCCGATCGTCCGGTTCGCCGGGGTGATCGGGGCCGCAGCCTGCGCTGGCTCGGGCATTTCCGGAATGCCCGACACGTCAAGCTGGTTGTGTCCCCCGTACCGCCGGAGCCCAAACCCTTTTCCGCGGTCATCTCCCGAGGAGTGTTCACCCCGGAGCGCTCCGCACGATCGAAAGGGCAACCATCGTGAAGGTCGACTTCACTCGATGGCTCCCCGCCATCGCTAAGGACTCGTACCGCAAGACCGCGCTGAGCGTGGTGGGTGTGGCTGCCCTCGGCGGCCTCGCACTCGCGCCCACCGCGGCCGCCGCCCCGGTCACCTCCGGACCGCACCAGGGCGCCGTCGCCGCCATCGACCTCGCCACCGGCAAGGACGCCACCTCGGCGCGCCAGGAGGACCAGCCCGTCGAGTCGGGCCTCACCACCGGCTCCGCCACCGGCAAGCCGCCGGCCGGCAAGCCCAGCCGCGACCAGTTGATCCCGCACGGCATCGAGGGCGCCCAGTCGCGCATCCCGCTCGACGACGCGCAGCTGGCCAACGCTCGGGCGATCGTCGACGCCGCCAAGAAGACAGGCGTCGGTGACCGGGGCGCCGTGGTCGGCGTCGCCACCTCGTTGCAGGAGTCGAAGCTGTACAACCTCGGCCACCTCGGCGCGTACAACGACCACGACTCGCAGGGCCTGTTCCAGCAGCGCCCGTCGTCCGGTTGGGGCACGCCCGAGCAGATCACCGACCCGGAGTACTCCGCCACGGCGTTCTTCACCGCCCTCAAGAACGTGGGCGGCTGGCAGGACCTGCCGCTGACCACCGCCGCGCAGACCGTGCAGGTCTCCGCCTTCCCGTACGCGTACGCGCAGTGGGAGGAGCAGGCGGCGGACATCGTCCAGCAGCTCTGGTGACACCCGCACACGAGACCGGCCGGCTCCCCCACGGGAGCCGGCCGGTTCTCGCTGTCCTCAGCAGGCGGGGTAGAGGCGACGGGTGCCGACCCCGGCGGCGTACGCGGCCCGGTCGCTGAACCGGCAGCCGTAGTCGGGTCGGGCCACCACCGCCGGATCGGTCACGGTGTCGCCGGCCGGGCGCCTGCCGGTGCGTACCCAGGACACCAGGTCGTCCCAGGCGGCGCCCGCCTCGGCCGGGCTGAACTCGCAGTGCTGCGTGGTCCGGATGGCCCGCTGCACCACCAGCCGGCCGCGACCGTTGCGCGCCACGTCGGTGGCGTACGCCTGCTCCATGCTGAACGGCACGAACATGTCACCGAGGCCGTGCAGGCTGAGCACCGGCGCGGTGGGCCGGCCCGCGATCCGCGGCACCTCGGTCAGCGTCGGCAGGAGTCGCTGCACAACGTTCTCCGGGGCGACCCGCCGCACGGTGGCGTTGACGTCGACGGGACTGTTCGGGGTGTAGCGGGTGAGCAGGTTGGTGGAGAGCTGACCGGGCCGCTGGGCGGGGGAGTCGCCACCGCTGGTCACGCTGATGGAGAACAGGAAGTCCTTCCAGACCGCGAACGCGGCGTCGGCACCGGGACGCGGCCCGCCCGAACGGTTCACCGTGATCGCCCGCAACTGCTTGCCCCGGTCGGTGGTGGTGTCCGGCCCGGTGGGGGTCAGGCCGGCCAGGCCGAGGGCCACCTGGATGCGCGGGACCGCGTTGCTCAGGTAGTCGGCCGGCGTGGGATAGGCCGGCACCCCGGCCAGGGACTGCGCGACCAGGTTGTAGTCCAGGAAGAAGTCGAGCAGCGTCTGGTCGCCGAGCACCCCGCACATGGGCAGCGCCCCGTCGTAGAGGCCGGGGTACTGCTCCAGGGAACGACCGATGACATACCCGCCCATCGACACGCCGGCCAGGTAGGTGCGGTGCGGTTTGCGGACGGTCCGTCCGAAGTGGTCGGCCAGGTCCCTGGTGCCCAGCACTCCGGAGCGGATGTCGAAGCCGTTGCGGTCGTACGACGACGACGCCCACGCGTACCCCTGCTCCAGCAGGCGCTGGCGCAGCTCGAACGCGGGAGGCTCCGGCGAGAGCACCGTGCCCTGACCGCGGTAGCCGTGCGCCCACAGCACCAGGTCGCCGTTCCACCGGGCGGGGACCTCGATGATGTACCCGGCGTGGCGGTGCACACCCTGGCGTACGGTCGTCGGTTTGCCGCCCACGACCAGTGGGGCCAGAGGCGGATTCTCGATGGTGTACCCGGGCAACGGCTGGCCGCCCCCGGGGTCTCGGCCGGTGCCGGCGGCCGGCGCGGCGCCGACCAACCCGACGGCCAGGATCAGGGTCGCGGTGGCCGCAACCAGGCGGCGCAGGGTACGAACGGGTGTGGACAGCATCGATGCTCCCCATCGGACGGATGTCGCCCGCGGGGGCGACCAGGCGGGACGGTTGCCTACCGGCCGGTAGCGCCCTGAACCTAGGACCGACCGTCGACCGGAGTCAATGGGTGCGCTGACCGACCGCTCAGACGTGACTGTCCGGCCGGTCGGGCCGGGCCGTGTGGCGGCACGACCCGGGCAGGCGGCGGGCAGTGCGGTCGGGTTGACTGGTCGCCGTGGACGACTCGATCTGGGACGCGGCCCGAGCCGCGCGCGGCTGGCTGGACGCGGCGAACGGCACCGGACAGACGGAACTGACCTGCCGCATCCTCAAACTGACCGAGGAGGCGGGGGAGGCGTCCGCCGCCTGGATCGGGCTGCTCGGGCAGAATCCGCGCAAGGGCGTCACCCACACCCGCGAGGACGTGGCGGCGGAGTTGGCCGACGTGGCGTTCACCGCGTTCGTCGCGATCGAGAGCCTGGGGCTCGACGCGCGGACGATCATGGACGCCTCCGCCGAGAAGGTCCGCTCCCGCCTCGCGGGGTGAGACCCTTCCGTCTGCCCGGACGATGATCGAATCGACGTGGCGGTGTCCCGCCGTCCCGCATGCCCCCAGATCGGCCAACCGGGGTGATCACCCGCTTTGATCCCGTCCGACGGTGCCAAGGCTGGGTGTCGTGTCCGGTTGTGGGCTGTCTGGGTTGTGACCGGGGGCATCCGTGCGGCGGAATCATGGCTGGCCGGGGGTCGTTACACATCCTGACGATCGCAGGACCACGGCCGCTCGGCCCACCCTGCACGGGTGGGAATGGGAAGCCCGGCCCGGTCGTTGCAGACCCCCCAGGCGCCGCCT